>NZ_AYXC01000028.1:0-45866 GCF_000502275.1 Mesorhizobium sp. L103C131B0
GCTTGAGCGCTGGCCACAGACCGGCGTGCCCGACAAGCCGGAAGCATGGCTGCTGGCCGTGGCGCGCCGGCGGCGCGTCGACGCGGTGCGCCGTCGGCTGACCAGCGAGGCGAGCCGCGACCATCTCAAGCTGATGGCCGAGGAGATGGAGGCGAGCATGGAAGACGAAGACCTTCCCGACGAACGTCTCAGGCTGATGTTTGCCTGTGCGCATCCGGCGATCGAAGCCAGCGTGCGGGCGCCGCTGATCCTGCAGACCATTCTGGGTTTCGACGCGGCGACGATCGCCTCGGCCTTCCTGGTTTCGCCGGCGACGATGGGCCAGCGTCTGGTGCGCGCCAAGAGCCGCATCCGCGAGATCGGCATTCCGTTCCGCGTGCCGGATCGCGCCGAACTCGGCGAGCGGCTGGGAACGGTGCTGGAAGCGATCTACGCGGCTTTCGCCGAAGGCTGGACCGACCCGGCAGGGACCGAGACGAGAGCGCGCAATCTGGCGACCGAAGGCATCTGGCTCGGGCGGCTGGTGGCATCGCTGATGCCGGACGAACCGGAAGCGCTCGGCCTGCTGGCGCTGATGCTGTTTGCCGAGGCGCGCCGCCCGGCGCGGCGCGATGCGGCTGGAGATTATGTGCCGCTCGCCGACCAGGATTGCCGTCTTTGGGATCACGCGCTGATCGACGAAGCCGAGGCGCTGCTGGGCCACGCCGCCACCATGGGCGTCATCGGCCGCTACCAGCTCGAAGCGGCGGTACAATCGGTGCATGCGACGCGGCGACGGACCGGCCAAACCGATTGGGCGGCGATCCGTAACTTCTACGATGCGCTGTCGGCGATATCAGGCTCGCCGGTGATTTCGATCAACCGCGCCGTGGCGATTGCCGAGGCCGAAGGGGCGGCGGCAGGACTGGCGGCGCTCTACGTGCTGGGCGACGACAAGCGGCTCAACGACTATCAGCCCTATTGGGCCGCTCGCGCCGGCCTGCTGGCCAGGCTCGGCAATGCGGCGCAAGCGGTCGAAGCCTATGACCGGGCGATCGGCCTTGAACGCGACCCCGCCGTGCGCCGCTTCCTGCAGGCGAAACGGGCGATCCTGCGAAATTGAAGCGTCCGTTCAGGCCGGCCACATCTCATGCGTGGTGTTGAGCCGTTTCATCAGCGGATGCGCGCGCAGCGCCGACCATAAGCGTTCGATGTTCGGCCAGTCGGCTCGCGCGTTGTCCATATCGGGGTGCCAGGCCACCAGCATGACGAGGTAGACGTCGGCCAGCGACATCGCGTCGCCGACCAGCCAGCCGCGCCCCTCGAGGGCTGCATCGACAATGGCGAAGCCGCGGTCCATCTCGGCAATGGCTGCCTGCTTGACGGCTTTCTTGCCGTCGGCATCGGTGGTGTAGCGATGGGCATAGTAGAGGCGCAGGATGGCGGGGTAGAGCACCGATGACATGAACGCCATCCAGCGCAGGAAACCGGCGCGATCCGGCGATCCGGCGGCCGGCGCCAGACCCGCCTCCGGATGGCGCTCGGCAAGCAGGATGCAGATCGCCGCCGATTCGGTTATCGATTGACCGTTGGGCAAGGTCAGCACCGGAACCTGGTTCAACGGGCTGATGTCGAGGAAAGCCGGGTCCGGCGGATCCTTCTTCGGCACGTCGATCTGGTCGAATTGCGCGTTTGCCAGCGCCAATGCGGCCTCGACGACGAAACCGCCACTGCCTGGGCGCGTGTAAAGTCTGTACATGAATGTCCTCCCCGGCCCACGCGGGCCGTTGGAGATTTGCACCGGCAGAGCGCCGCGCTCAAGCGGGTCGGTGCGGTGCCACGCGGTATTTTGTGCGGTCCAGACGGGAGCAAGCGCTGGAGATGTCGGCGGACAGAGGGGGTGACGGACCGCTACCTATCCGTCCTTCCCGCTCCGCGAAAACTAAGCTCCCAGCCCGTCGAACAGGATCGTCGACAGATAGCGCTCGGCGAAGGACGGGATGATCACCACCAGGTTCTTGCCCTTGTTCTCCGGCCGCGACCCGACGACGATCGCCGCTTGCAGGGCGGCGCCCGACGAGATGCCGACCGGCACGCCTTCAAGGCGGGCGACGAGGCGGGCGTTGGCGACCGAATCCTCGTTGGAGACCTTGACGATCTCGTCATAGATCGAAGTGTCGAGGATCTTGGGCGCAAAGCCGGCGCCGATGCCCTGGATCTTGTGCGGGCCGGGCTGGCCGCCCGACAGCACCGGCGAGGCCTCGGGCTCGACGGCGACGACATGCACCGAAGGCTTGCGCTGCTTCAGCACCTGGCCGACACCGGTGATGGTGCCGCCGGTGCCGATGCCGGCGACGAAGATGTCGACCCCGCCATCGGTGTCGTTCCAGATCTCCTCGGCGGTGGTGCGGCGGTGGATCTCCGGGTTGGCCGGGTTTTCGAACTGCTGCGGGATGACGGCGTCGGGCAAGGTGGCGGCCAGCTCGTCGGCCTTGGCGATGGCGCCCTTCATGCCTTTCGGCCCTTCCGTCAGCACCAGTTCGGCGCCGAGCAGCGCCAGCATCTTGCGGCGCTCCACCGACATGGTTTCGGGCATGGTCAGGATCAGCTTGTAGCCCTTGGCGGCGGCGGCGAAGGCGAGCGCGATACCGGTATTCCCGGAGGTCGGCTCGATCAGCGTCGTCTTGCCGGGTTTGATCCGGCCCGACGCTTCCAGCGCCTCGATCATCGAAACGCCGATGCGGTCCTTGACCGAGGCGATCGGATTGAAGAATTCGAGCTTGGCAAGAAGGTTGGCAACGACGCCCTTCTCCTTGGCGAACTTGTCGAGCCGCACCAGCGGCGTGTCGCCGATCGTCTCGGTGATCGAGTTGTAGACACGGCCGCGGCCAGGCACGCGCGCGGAAGGCTTGCTCATTGGTTTCGCTCCCAAATCAGATCAGGCAATTGGCGTCGGCGGACAGAATAAGGCTTTCGTCCGCGCAAGATAGGCTGCCGGCCGAAAATATCGAGTGGGCCGCTTGCTGAAAACGCTTGCCTTCCGAAGCCGCATTTCCGGATGGACCGATCGGCGGAATGAATTGCCTGAACCGATCTACTGACGTGCGGCAATGGCTGCGGCCGCGCCCACCATGAAGCCGGCGGCGGTGCGGTTCAGCGCCTTCAGCGCGCGTGGCGATTTCAGGAACCAGCGCGCCTTGGCGGCCAGCGCAAGATAGGGCACCAGCACCACAAAGAGCACGATAACGGTGAGCGCGACCAGGATGCCGTAGTCGGCGAGCGTGATGGTCTTCAGGTCGACGATGGTCGGCGTGATGGCGACGTAGAAGATCATCGTTTTCGGGTTGCCCAGCGTGACGGTGAGGCCGGCAAGGAAGCTCGATACCAGGCCGCCCTTGCCTTTCCTGGCCTCGACAGTCTCGGGCGTGATCCCGGCCGTCCAGAAACGCCAGCCGAGGAAGGCGAGATAGGAGACGCCCAGCCATTTGATGGCGAGAAAGACCATGCCGAAGCTTTGCGCGACAAAGGCAAGGCCGAGCACCACTGCGGTGAGATAAATGAGGTCGCCGAGCATCAGGCCGAACGACATCGCCAGCGATGAGCGGAAGCCGGATCCGAGCGCCCGCGCCACAAGCGCGGTGACGCCGGGGCCGGGAATGGCGGCGGCGATGCCCAGCGCAGCACTATAGGCAAGGAAGCCGGTGAGGGTCATGACGGTCGCACCTCGTGAAACGACTCTGATGCCATGAAAAGCCTGCAACGGCAAAACGGATTCGATTGCGCCAAGCAGGACATGAAAGCCGGTCATCATCGCCTGAAAGCGAGAGATGGTTCACTTACGCCTCGAAGGCGGTCGGCTATCTCGCATGGCTCCGAACGGCAGGAGCACCCATGTTAGCCAAAAGACTTCACATCCAGCTCATGAAGTGGATGCCCAACAACTATTCCGAAGCACGCGGTCATGTCCACGAGCTGGAATGGTGTCTGTGGTTCGAGGGGCGTCAGGCTTTCAGCCTGTTCGACAAGGGCGATAGCGATGTCGTTCCGCAGACTGGATATTTTACCGACAGCCGGGACCCTGGCGCTCACCCCATTCGTCCGATGATCTATCCGCTGGTAGTCAACAACCGGTTCAAGGTGCGACTGGTGGCGATGGAGCGTGACGGACCGCAAAAGATAGACCCCGACGACACCGCCAAAGGCGAATTCTACATCGACCTCGACACCAAATATCCGCCGGTCTCCGACTGGCGCATCATCGCTGCCGATCCGCGCAGTACCGACCTCAACGTGGAAGCGTCGTTCCAGCTGCAATGGCTGGACTATGTCGATACCGCCGAGATTGCCGAGGATGGCCCGCCACGCATCATCGACAAGTCCAACTATCCCTATCCGTGGGGCGCCAATGTGATGGTGTTCGAGCACTGGCTCGGGCTTGGCCGCAAGGCGCCGCTCAAACTCATCGACCCGAACCGCGCATCGCGCCGCGAATACTGGATGATCAATGGCAATGCGGCCCGGCGCATGGTGCAGGACCTCTATCGCTTCAACGTCAACCAGCTTGGCGTCGCCAACGACACCATCAGCAGTGTTTACGTGCCGAAGCTCAATGCCGGCCACGTCACGGTGACGCTTTACGAACACGATTTCAGCGACGGCCGCTTCGCGCAAGGGGCGAAGAAGTCCTTCGGCTCGGTCGGCCTCTTCAATCTCAGGGATACCGGTTTCGATGACCGCGTCTCATCGGCCGAGGTGATCCATACCTATCCCAAGGTGATCCATCGGGACGTGCATTAGGGCCGGATTGCGCTGTTCGCCGGCTCAGGACGGGCCATCGACATGGGTGATGCGCCAGATGGTGCCATTGCCATCCTCGGTTACGATAAGCGCGCCGTCCTTGGCCACCGCGACGCCGACCGGCCGGCCCCAGACGGCGTCGTCGGAGAGGACGAAGCCGGTGATGAAATCCTGGTACTCGCCGGTCGGCTTGCCGTCGCTGAATCTCAGCCGCACCACCTTGTAGCCGGTCCTCATACCACGGTTCCAGGAGCCGTGCAGGGCGACGAAAGCATCGCCCTTGTACTCGGCCGGAAAATTGTCGCCGTCATAGAAGGCGATGTTGAGCGGCGCCGAATGCGCCTGCATCAGCACGTCGGGCACGGCGACCGAGCCGGCGAGGTCTGGGCGCGCGCCCTCGTGACGCGGGTCCTCGTTGGCGCCGATATAATACCAGGGCCAGCCATAGAAGGCGCCGTCCTTGACTGAGGTGGCATATTCGAACGGCACATCGTCGCCGAGACCGTCGCGCTCGTTGACGACACACCACAGCGCGCCGGTGGCCGGCTGCACGGTCATGCCCGAGCAATTGCGCAGGCCGGTAGCGAGGATGCGGCCATTCTTGCCGTCGGGGCCGAAGGCCAGCACGTCGGCACGGCCATCCTCGGAACCCCAGGTGGCGCCGAGTGGCTGTGATTTTGCCCAGGCGTCAAGGCCGCCCTTCGGTGCCTTCTGCATGCCCTCCGCGACGTTCGATCCGGAGCCGACCGAGAGATACAGCGTCTTCCCGTCCGGCGAGAAGGCGATATCGCGGGTCCAGTGGCCGCCGGTAGGGATGTCGGAGACAATCGTCTCCGGTTCGCCGGAGGCTTTAAGGTCGCCGTCGCGATAGGCGTAGCGGACCACGCTGTCGTTGTTGGCGACGTAGACCCATTGCGGCTTGTCGCCAGGCGGGTAGAAGGCGATGCCATAGGGCTGGTTTAGATTGTCGGCAAAAATGCCCTCTTCGGCCGGCTTCGCGCTACCCTTGGCCAGCCGATAGACGCGGATCTGGTTGGCGTCACTGTCGGCGACGAACAGGTCGCCGTTCGGCGCCACGCGCACGACCCGCGGATTGGAAATGCCGGAAGCAACCAGTTCGGCCGAAAACCCAGGCGGCAGGACGGGCTTCGCGCCCTCGGGCCGATCGCCGAGGCCGGCGCTGTTGGAGGCGGATCCGGTGATGTTGGGTCTTTTCAGATCATCCGGCCTAATCAGCCGGCGCACACCTGGCTTGTCGGCCTTCCAGTCGCCGAAAGCGTCCTTGCCGGTCAGCAGCAGTTGATCAGCCTGCTGGGCGAAGGCGCTGGTGGCCAGAAGCAGGGCAAGGCCTGCGAAGCCGGCAATCCGGATCATGCTGTTCTCCTCGAACTCGCGCCGGTCGGCGCGTCACGACAAGGGAGATATTGTGCGGCCGCCGCAAAAGAGAAGCGTGCGCGCGCAGATTCGACGAGAGAACCGCTCAACTTTCCTCTTCGACGTCCAGATCGTCGTCGAGACGCTTTTCCAATGCGACGAGATCTTCCGGCAGCGGCAAGCCCATGGCGCGCATTTCGCGCAGTTTTTCGCGCAGCTGCTCCTGGATTTCGTGCTCGTCCTCCGGCTGGTTGACCATTTCTTCGAGCAGCATGCTGATCTGGGCCTTGAACGATTCAAGCGCCATTCTGCGCCCTCCTTTACGGTGATCCCGGCTTCGGAATTATCTTAACATCCGGGTAATCAATTGCGCAGTGTAGTCGACCATCGGCACGATGCGGGCATAATTCAGCCTGGTCGGGCCGATGACGCCGAGCGCGCCGACGACGCGGGCGTCCTTGTCGCGGTAAGGTGCCACGACCAGCGACGAGCCGGAGAGCGAGAACAGCTTGTTTTCCGAGCCGATGAAGATCCGCACGCCGGGGCCGTCCTCGGCGAGGTCGAGCAGCTGGATCAGCCCGTCCTGCGTCTCCAGATCCTCGAACAGGTGGCGCAGCAATTCGATATCGGCCTGGGCGGTGACGTTTTCGAGCAAATTGGCGCGGCCGCGCACGATAAGGCGCGCCGGCAGGCCGCTGTCGGCGCCGGCCCACACCGCCAGGCCTTTCTCGACCAGGTCCTGCGACAACGTGTCCAGCGCTGCCCGGGTCTCGTCCTTGATACGGGCGATCTCGATGCGCGCCTCGGCGAGCGTGCGGCCCCTGATATTGGCGTTGAGGAAGTTGGAGGCCTCGTGCAGCTGCGACACGGTGATGCCGGCCGGCAGGTCGACGACGCGGTTCTCGACATCGCCATTCTGCGACACCATCACCGCCAGCGCCTTGGTCGGCTCGAGCTGGATGAACTCGATGTGCTTCAGCGCCACCTCGTTCTTGGTGGCGAGCACCAGGCCGGCGCCGCGCGACATGCCCGACAGCATCTGGCTGGCCTCGGTCAGCATGTGTTCCAGCGTCGCGCCCGAGCCGGAGGCGCGCACCTGCGCCTCGATGACCCGGCGTTCCTCGTCGGAGAGATCGCCAAGCTCCATGAAGGCATCGACGAAGAATCGCAGGCCGGTCTGGGTCGGCAGGCGCCCGGCCGAGATGTGCGGGGCATAGATCAGGCCGAGATGCTCGAGGTCGCTCATCACGTTGCGGATGGTGGCCGGCGACAGCGACGACGGCAGGATGCGCGACAGGCTGCGCGATCCCACAGGCTCACCGTCCTTCAAATAGGATTCGACGATGCGCCTAAAAATGTCGCGCGAACGCATGTCGAGCGATTGCAGCGCGGGCGCCAGCAGACTGGGTTCGGTGACTGCCTTGGTCATTCGAGCCAAAAACCTCCGGCCCAAGGATATAGACTTCCATCGCTCCCGCGCAACCCGGCGTCTATATGGGGCCTTTTCCTTTGCGCCATGGGCTGCATGCGTCTACAAGCCGCCGACGCAACCGTAAAAAGAACAGAAAGAGGCCTCGATGCGCCCTTCCAAACGCCAAGCCGACGAAATGCGCGCCATCTCCTTCGAGCGCGGCGTCTCCAAACACGCCGAGGGCTCGTGCCTGGTGAAATTCGGCGACACGCATGTGTTGTGCACGGCGAGCCTGGAGGAAAAGGTGCCGGGCTGGATGCGCAATTCCGGCAAGGGCTGGGTGACGGCGGAATACGGCATGCTGCCGCGTTCGACCGGCGAGCGCATGCGCCGTGAAGCCTCGGCCGGCAAGCAAGGCGGCCGCACGCTGGAAATCCAGCGGCTGATCGGCCGCTCCTTGCGCGCCGTTGTCGATCTGCAGGCACTGGGCGAACAGCAGATCACCGTCGACTGCGACGTCATCCAGGCCGATGGCGGCACCCGCACGGCCTCGATCACCGGCGGCTGGGTGGCGCTCTACGATTGCCTGCGCTGGATGGAAGCGCGGCAGATGGCCAGTGTTGCCAAGGTGCTGAAGGACCATGTCGCGGCAATTTCCTGCGGCATCCATGACGGCCAGCCGGTCATCGACCTCGACTACATCGAGGATTCATCTGCCGGCACCGACGCCAATTTCGTCATGACCGGCAAGGGCGGCATCGTCGAGATCCAGGGCACCGCCGAGGGCGAGCCTTTCTCGGAAGGGCAGTTCGCGGAGCTGATGGGCCTTGCCAAGAAGGGCATTCAGCGGCTGGTGAGCTTGCAGCAGATGGCTGTGGCTTGATTGAATTTAACGTGATGACGTCGGCGATCCTTCACACCCCCCTCTGGCCTGCCGGCCATCTCCCCCGCAAGGGGGGAGATCAGAGGTCGCTACCGTTTTCGCCAACCATCAACGTTGAGACGCCGCCAGCGGAACTGCCAATCTCCCCCCTTGCGGGGGGGATGCCCGGCAGGGCAGAGGGGGGTGCCTGATGCAACCCTCCGCTATTCTTGAGTCAGCGCTTTACGTCACGGATCTCGCCGCTGCCGAAGCCTTCTACTCCAACGTCCTCGGCCTCCCTCTCCTCGGCAAGGTCGACGGCCGCCATCTCTTCTTCCGCTGCGGCCCGGGCGTGCTGCTCATCTTCAACGCCGAAGCCACCAAAATCCCGCCGGCGCCCGATGCGCGGCTGAAAGTGCCGCCGCATGGCACGGTCGGCGAGGGCCATCTCTGCTTTGCCGCAAGTGAGGATGAACTCGCACAGTGGAAGGCGCAACTTGAGGCGAAAAACATCGCCATCGAAAGCGAATTCGAATGGCCGCAGGGCGGGCGCTCGATCTACATACGCGACCCCTCGGGCAATTCGATCGAATTCGCCGAGCCAAGGATCTGGGGCCTTTGATGCATTCTCTCGATGGAAAGAAGATCGTCGTTGCCAGCCACAATGAAGGCAAGCTGCGCGAATTCGCCGATTTGATGGGTCCGTTCGGCTTCGAGGCGAAGTCGGCCAAGGACTACGGCCTGCCGGAACCGGAGGAGACCGGCACCACCTTCGAGGAAAACGCCTACATCAAGGCCTTCGCCGCGGCTAAGGCGACCGGCCTGCCGGCGCTGTCGGACGATTCGGGCCTGTGCGTCGACGCGCTCGACGGCGCCCCCGGCGTCTACACCGCCAA
Organism: Mesorhizobium sp. L103C131B0; assembly: GCF_000502275.1. Lineage (NCBI taxonomy): Bacteria > Pseudomonadati > Pseudomonadota > Alphaproteobacteria > Hyphomicrobiales > Phyllobacteriaceae > Mesorhizobium > Mesorhizobium sp. L103C131B0. The sequence continues at coordinate 9,320 of NZ_AYXC01000028.1, forward strand.
TTGGGCCGAAGCTCCCGATGGCAGCCGCGACTTCGGGATGGCCATGCAGCGCACCGAAGTGGCCTTGCAGGAGGTCGGCGCCGCCAAGCCAGCGCAGCGCAAGGGGCGGTTCGTCGCCGTCATCTGCCTGGCCTTCCCCAATGGCGAGGCTGAATATTATCGCGGCGAAGCTGAGGGAACGCTGGTGTGGCCGCCGCGCGGCGAACTGGGCTTCGGCTACGACCCGGTGTTTTTGCCCGACGGTTTCGACAAGACGTTCGGCGAGATGAGCGCTGAGGAAAAACACGGCTGGAAGCCCGGTCAGCCGACGGCGCTGTCGCACCGCGCCCGCGCCTTCCAGAAATTCGCCCGCGCCAGGTTAGGCTCAGCTTAATGTCGCTGGACCGCAGCCCGGGCTTCGGGGTCTACATCCATTGGCCGTTCTGCGCCGCCAAATGCCCGTATTGCGACTTCAACAGCCATGTCCGTCACCAGCCGGTCGACCAGGAGCGCTTTGCCCGCGCCTTCGAGAACGAGCTGAAGACCATGAGCGAGCGGACCGGGCCGCGCGAAGTGACCAGTATCTTTCTCGGCGGCGGCACACCGTCGCTGATGCAGCCGCAGACGGTGGCGGCGGTGCTGGACGCCGTGGCGAAGAACTGGACGGTGCCCGACGGCATCGAGGTGACGCTGGAAGCCAATCCGTCCTCGGTCGAGGCCGAGCGATTTCGCGGCTACCGCGCCGCCGGCGTCAACCGTGTGTCGCTCGGCGTGCAGGCGCTGAACGACAAGGATCTGCGCTTCCTCGGCCGGCTGCACAATGTCGACGAGGCGCTGCATGCAATTGGCCTGGCACGGGACATATTCCCAAGACTTTCCTTCGACCTGATCTACGCCCGCCCCGGCCAGACGCTGGATGACTGGCAGGCGGAGCTCGAACAGGCGATCGGCCATGCCGCCGACCATCTGTCGCTCTACCAGCTGACCATCGAGGAAGGCACGCCGTTCCATGCCCTTCATGCGGCGAACAAATTCATCATCCCCGATAATGACCGGGCCGCCGATCTCTATGCGCTGACGCAGGAGATCACCGCAGCGCATGGCCTGCCGGCCTATGAGATTTCCAACCACGCCAGGCCGGGCGCCGAGAGCCGGCACAATCTGACCTATTGGCGCTATGGCGAATATGTCGGCGTCGGACCGGGCGCGCATGGCCGCTTTATCGAGAACGGCCACCGCACCGTGACGATCGCCGAGCGGATGCCGGAGACCTGGGCCAATCTGGTGGAGGCCAGGGGCCATGGCGTCACCGGCGGCGAGATCCTGACGCGCTCCGAAGAGGCCGACGAGTTCCTGCTGATGGGGCTGAGGTTGGCCGAAGGCATCGACCTTTCCCGCTACGAGGCGTTTTCCGGGCGCGGCCTGTCGAGCGCCCGGCTGACCGTGCTGCAGGATGAGGGGCTGGTGGCGCCGATCGGCAATGCCAGGCTACGCGCCACGCCAGCCGGCATGATCGTGCTCGATGCCGTGGTGGCGGATTTGGCGCGGTGAGCCCACAGGGCAAATGGCCGGGCTGTTGGACGATTTATCGGCTTGAGCAAGGATGCTAGAAAGTCGACTTGTTGAACCGCTGGCGTGCCAGCGCCGCATCCGAGGTGACTCCTGCGATGACGTTCCTGATCCACGAGACCTTGATGACATTGAACACGGATGATGTGTTCGAGTTTGGATTGACCGAAATCTTGAGACCTCCAGAGCAAGACGACCTCTTTGAGGCTCAGGCGATTTTCATCAGGAACGCAACGGTCACATCGAAACTAAAATTGACCCACTTGAGCGAATTCAGCGTTGTCCTCAGTTTCATAACATATATTGGAAATAAACTTCGCGGGATCGCCAAGGATGAGTTGCTCGAGTTTGATCTGAATGGACTCCCATTTGATCAGTACATCCCTCTCAGCAAAAATCTGCGTAAAATCTGGGATGAGTAGTCGGTGAAGAACGTCCTGTTCGTCTGCAGCCAGAACCGCTTGCGCAGCCCGACCGCCGAGCAGGTGTTCTCCAAACGTAGGGATATCGAGGTCGAGTCGGCCGGCACCAATCACGATGCAGACACGCCGCTGACGCATGAGCTGGTCGCCTGGGCCGACATCGTCTTCGTGATGGAAAAGGCGCACCGCACCAAGCTGCAGAAGAAATTCAAGGAGAGCCTGAAGAAGGCCCGCGTCATCTGCCTCGACATCCCGGATGATTACGGATTCATGGATCCGGAGTTGGTGCGATTGCTGGAGGTGAGGTGACGCGATACCTGGGCTGACTGATGTGGTTGGGGCGTTCCACGCCCGCGTTCGCCATCCTCGGGCTTCACCCGGGATTTGCCGCGAGGTTAAGGCGCTGCAGCGGTTCAGAATTCTGCGCCGCTGCATCCTTCGGCAGAGGTCACGGAATGGATCATAGGGTCTGCGCCGCGTCACTTCGCTCCTTGCTTCGCCCTAGGATGACGATGTTGCACCGATCGACAAACTAAGCGTCGTGCTTGAAGCGGCGCTTGCCGCGGTGTTTCTCGGCATGCGCCTCTCCGGTCCGGGCCGGCTTGGCGTCGCTCTTGTCCCGGCGGACGCTGTTCTGGTCGTTCATCGGATGCGGCGGCGCGCCTTCGCGGGCGCTCTTCGTTTCAAGACGGGTGATGAAGATATCGAAACGATTGGGCATCGTACGGTCAGTGCTCCGTCGTGCTGTCCGGTTTGTTGTCCGAAAGCCTGACATTCGTCGGCAAGGCGGTGGCCGCCCGACTGGCCAGGCCGGTGTCGCTTTCGGCGAGCGCACGCTTGCCCTTTCGCGCAGTGAAGCGCTTGCGCTCGGCATAATAGGGCTCGAAAACGTCCTGCAATTCCAGGCTGTCCATCCTGTCCTCCTCCTCAAGAGACTCAGGTATTCAATCCGCCAGCCACGCTTTCGTTCCCCACTGTGGCAAAGACATGGCCGCCGGGTTACATCGGCGTCAGGTTTGGCTCGATGTTCGGGAGTTTTGCAACCCGGCGCGCGCCGTGCCAAACAGGGCGAAATGGAGAGACCCCGGTGACCGGCGAGAAGCGCAGCTATGTGATCGGGCAGACCGAGATCGCGGTCCGGTCGCTGGCGCCGGCGCTGTATCTGGTGGCGACGCCGATCGGCAACCTCTCCGACATCACGCTGCGCGCGCTGGAGACGCTCGCCGCCGCCGACATCGTCGCCTGCGAGGACACTCGCGTCTCGCGCGTGTTGCTCGATCGCTACGGCATCCGGCGGCGCACCACCGCTTATCACGAGCACAACGCCGGCGAGGCCGGGCCGAAGCTGATCGCGGCACTCGAGGCCGGGCAGAGCGTGGCGCTGATTTCGGATGCCGGCACGCCGCTGATCTCCGACCCAGGCTACCGGCTGGTCGGCGAAGCGCTGGAGCGCGGCCTGCGCGTGGTGCCGATCCCCGGCCCATCGGCGCCGCTGGCGGCGCTGACGGCGTCGGGCCTGCCGTCCGACGCCTTCCTGTTTGCCGGGTTTCTGCCGGTGAAATCAGGGCAGCGGATGACAAAGCTGGAAACGTTCAGGGCGGTGCCGGCAACGCTGATCTTCTTCGAGTCGCCACGCCGGCTGGCCGAAACGCTGGTCGCCATGGTCGAGGCGTTGGGCGGCGCGCGCAAGGCCGCCATCGGCCGCGAGCTGACCAAGACTTTCGAAGAGATGCGGACGGGAACGCTGCAGGCGCTGGCCGATTATTATGCGGCGGCCGATACGCCGAAGGGCGAAATCGTCATCTGCGTCGGGCCCGCCGAGATCAAGGCCGACCAACCCGCCGACATCGACAGGCTGCTGCTGTCGCTGGCCGCCGAAATGCCGGCGTCCAAGGCGGCGGCGGAAGCGGCGAAGATGACAGGCGGGCAGAAGCAGTCGCTCTACCGCCGGCTGCTGGAACTCAGGGATGCGGTTGGAGAAGGCGAAGGTGGCTGAGCGCCCGGCCGCCAGCCGCCAAAAAGCCTATCGGCGCGGCCATCGCGGCGAGTGGCTGGCGGCGGCGGCGCTGATGCTGAAAGGTTATCGCATCCTCGCCCGCCGGCATCGCACCCGCTTCGGCGAGATCGACCTGATCGCCAGGCGCGGCGACCTGGTGCTGTTCGTCGAGGTCAAGGCGCGGCGCACGCTGATGGAAGCGATGGAGGCGATTGGCCACGAATCGGAGCGCCGCATCGAGGGCGCGGCCGACATCTGGCTGTCGCGCCAACCGGATTATGGCAGATTGTCGATGCGCGTCGACATGATCGCGGTGCTGCCCTGGCGCTGGCCTGTGCATGTCGAGAACGCGTTTTATGGGAGGAGTTAGCGGCCTTTACCCTCCCCCTTGTGGGGAGGGTCGGTGAGCAAGCGACGCGTCGTTGGCGAAACGGGGCGGGGGTGTGGCGCCGACCCCCACCCCGATCCGCTTTGCGGATCGACTGACCGGGGCGAGCCGCCTGTCTCGCCCGTCCTTCGGACCCCCACAAGGGGGAGGGTAAAGCTCACCCCCAGATCATCAGCGCCACCAACCCCACAGTGCCCACCACCAGGCGCCACCAGCCGAAGAGCGAGTAGCCGTTGCGCGAGACGTAATCGAGCAGGAAGCGCACGACGATCAGCGCGGTAACGAAGGCGGCGACGAAGCCGATGGCGATGATCGGCAGATCGGCGCTGCTCAGCACGTTGCGGTTCTTGAACAGATCGAAGGCGAAGGCGCCGACCATGGTCGGTATGGCGAGGAAGAAGGAGAATTCCGCCGCCGCGCGCTTGTCGACGCCCAGCAGCAGCGCGCCGACGATGGTCGAACCGGAGCGCGACGTCCCGGGGATCAGCGACAGGCACTGGAACAGGCCGATTTGCAAATAAAGCCTTGTCGGGAAGCGCTCGACGTCGCGGTAGACCGGCTGCAGCTTCATGCGGTCGACGACCAGCAGCACGACGCCGCCGATGATCAGCATGATGCAGATCAGCCTTGGCGATTCGAACAGCACCGTCTTGATGAAATCATGCGCCAGCGCGCCGATGATGGCGGCCGGCAGGAAGGCAATCAGGATGCCGATGACGAAATGCCGCGTCAGCCGATCATGCGGCAGGTCGAGCAGCATCTGCCACAGACGGCGGAAATAGACGCTGAGGATCGCCAGGATGGCGCCGAGCTGGATCAGGATCTCGAACGCCTTGCCGGTGGAATGGAAGCCGAGGAAATGGCCGGCGAGCAGGATATGGCCGGTCGAGGAGACCGGGATGAACTCGGTCAGCCCCTCCAGCAGGCCGAGCAGCAGGGCTTCGACGATGGTGTGGCTATCCATGGCAACCTCGGCATTCAAGGGACGGAAGGAAACGGCGGGCAAAAGGGCTTGCTTGTCACGGCGCGGAAGTCCCCCTATAGGTCGCAGCACCGTGACGGCCGCATGACGGGCCGCCAAGACTTACCGGTGCGGACGGCGATTCGCCAGTGCGCCTTAATATCGCGGAATCATGCTGACGCTTTTCCATCACCCGATGTTCGCCACCTGCCGCTTCGTGCGCCTCGCCTTCGGCGAATATGGCGAGGAGCTGGCGCTGATCGAGGAAAAACCGTGGACGCGGCGCAAGGAGTTTTTGGCGCTGAACCCCGCCGGCACCTTGCCTATCCTGCTGGCCGAAGGCGACGTGCCGATCGTCGGCGCCATGGTGATCGCTGAATATCTCGACGAAACACGTGGTGTCCTGAAGCGCGACAAGCGCCTGTTTGCGGAAGACCCGATGCAGCGCGCCGAAATCCGCCGCCTGACCGACTGGTATCTCAACAAGGCCGAGAGCGAAGTGACCCGGCATCTGGTGCGCGAGCGCGTGCTGAAGCCGGTGATGCCGGAAACGGCGGGCGGCGGTTCCCCCGATTCGGCGGCGATCCGCGCGGCGCGCGCCAACATTCGCCAGCACATGAAGTACACCAACTGGCTGGCCGGCACCCGTCATTGGCTGGCCGGCAGCAAGGTCACCTATGCCGACCTGGCGGCAGCGGCGACGCTGTCGGTGCTGGATTATCTCGGCGAGATCGATTGGCGCGAGCATGCCGCGGCGCGCGAATGGTACACGCGGGTGAAATCGCGGCCGTCGTTCCGGCCGCTGCTCTCCGACCGGGTTCGCGGCCTGTCGCCGGTTTCGCATTATGCGGACCTCGACTTCTAGAAGCCAAACCCTGCGCGCGCTGATCGACGCCGAGGCGCGGCGCGCCGGCTTCAATGCGGTTGCCGTCACCACGCCTGACGCGATCCCGCTGGCGCCGGCCAGATTGGCAGAATTCGTCGCCGATGGTTTTCACGGTTCGATGGCTTGGATTGCGGAGACGCTCCAACGCCGCAGCGAGCCTTCGACGCTGTGGCCCGAGGTGCGCTCGATCATCGTGCTGGCAATGAATTACGGCCCCGACCACGATCCGCGTGCGCTGCAGGCAAGGCGCGATCGCGGCGCGATCTCGGTCTATGCGCAAAACCGCGACTATCACGAAGTGATGAAGGGCCGGCTGAAGGAGATCGCCGGCAAGATCGTCGCGCGGGCCGGCGGCGACGTGAAGGTTTTCGTCGATACGGCCCCGGTTATGGAAAAGCCGCTGGCTGAGGCCGCCGGGCTCGGCTGGCAAGGCAAGCACACCAATCTGGTCAGCCGCGAGCACGGCTCCTGGCTGTTTCTCGGCACCATCTTCACCACGGCGGAGCTCACGCCAGATGCGACCGAGGTAGACCATTGCGGTTCCTGCCGCGCCTGCCTCGACGCCTGCCCGACCGATGCCTTTCCGGCGCCCTACCGGCTCGATGCCAGGCGCTGCATCTCCTACCTGACCATCGAGAACAAGGGGCCGATCCCGCAAGAATTCCGCGAAAAGATCGGCAACCGCATCTATGGCTGCGACGATTGCCTTGCCGCCTGCCCGTGGAACAAGTTTGCCCGCGCCGCTTCGGAAGCCAAGCTTGCTGCCCGCGACGAACTGCGCGAGCCGCCGCTGGGCGAGCTGTTGCAGCTAGACGACACGGCGTTCCGGACCTTTTTCTCCGGCTCGCCGATCAAGCGCATCGGCCGCGACCGCTTTGTCCGCAATGTGCTGGTTGCCGCCGGCAATTCCGGCGATGTTTCGCTGGCCGGCCCGGTGCGCGATCTGCTTGGCGATGCCTCGCCGCTGGTGCGCGGCGCGGCGATCTGGGCGCTGTCGCGGCTGGTGCCGGCCGCCGAATTCAACAGGCAGGCGGCGATCTACTCGAACACTGAAACCGACACGACAGTGCGGGGCGAATGGCTGTCCGTATTGCCAATTGAGGCGCACGCATGAGCGAAAAACAGGTTTTTATCTTCGGCGCCGGCTATTCGGGCAAAGCCTTTGCACGGGCCAATGCGGAGGCGATTACGATCTTCGGCACCACGCGCTCGGCCGAGAAATTCGAGGCATTGCGTCAGGCCGGCATCGCGCCGCTGCTGTTTCACGGCGCCCTGACACCTGAAATCGGCGAAACGCTGGAGACCACCACCCATCTTGTCATCTCCGTAGCCCCGGAGGAGGCCGGCGACCCTGTGCTTCTCGCCGCGCGCAAGGCGATCGAGGCGATGCCGGCGCTTCGCTGGATCGGCTATCTCTCGACCGTCGGCGTCTATGGCAATTATGACGGTGCCTGGGTCGATGAAACGGCCGAATGCCGGCCGGTGTCGAAACGCTCGTCGATGCGAGTGGCGGCCGAGCGGGGCTGGCTGCAGCTTGGACTCGAGACCGGCAAGCCGGTGGCCATCCTGCGGCTTTCCGGCATTTACGGGCCGGGTCGCAACGCGCTGGTCAATCTGGAAAACGGCACGGCCAGGCGGCTGGTCAAGCCCGACCAGGTGTTCAACCGCATCCATTGCGACGACATCGCCGGCGCGCTCTGGCACCTCATCGGTGGCAATAGAGGCGGCATTTTCAACATCACCGATGACGAGCCGGCGCCGCCGCAGGATGTCGTCACCTATGCCGCTTCGCTGATGGGCGTCGAGCCGCCGCCGGAGATTCCTTTCGAGACCGCCCAACTTTCGCCCATGGCGCGGTCCTTCTATGGCGAGAACAAGCGCGTCGCCAACGCCGCGATCAAGGCAGCGGGCTACCGGTTCCGCTATCCGGACTACCGCCAGGCGTTCGATCGGATGTGGGCCGACGGCAGCTGGCGCGACGGCGAGCCGCGCAGCCCGATGAAGGTAGATAATCGAAACGCGAGCCCGAGGGTGATATGATTCGATTGTGTTGCGGACTTTTGCAGTGGGGTTCATGACGATTTCGATGCGATCCTTGACCGGCAGACGGCCGTTCCTGACGGCGGCGCTGGCGATCGTGGCGCTGGCCGGGCTGGTGGCGGGCGCAATCACGGCCGAGCCACGGGCAAAAGACCTGTTCGGCGCCAAGAAGCTGCCGGCGGTGGCTGCGGCGCAATCCTTCGGCTTCTATTCAAAGGGCTGCTTCACTGGCGGCGTCGCCATTCCGATGGACGGCCAGAACTGGGAGGTGATGCGTCCCTCGCGCAACCGGCGCTGGGGTCATCCAACGATGATTGCGCTGATCGAGAAACTGTCGCGCGATGCCGCCGCCGACGGCTGGCCGGGGCTTCTGATCGGCGACATTTCGCAGCCGCGCGGCGGGCCGATGCTGACCGGGCACGCCTCGCACCAGATCGGCCTCGACGCCGACATCTGGCTGACGCCAATGCCCGACCGCAAGCTCACCACCCAGGAGCGCGAAAACATCAGCGCCACGCTGATGGTCGACGACAAGACGCATCTGGTGAAGGACAGGCTGTGGAAGCCGATGCATACCAAGCTGTTGAAGCGCGCGGCGAGCTATCCGGAAGTCGAGCGCATCCTGGTCAATCCTGGGATCAAGAAGAAGCTGTGCGACACCGTCACCGGCGACCGTACCTGGCTGAGAAAAATCCGGCCGTTCTGGGGCCATGACTATCATTTCCACATCCGCATCGGCTGCCAGCCGGGTTCGCCCAACTGCAAGGGACAGGAAGCGACGCCCGACGATGACGGCTGCGGCAAGCCGCTGGCCTGGTGGTTTACCGAGGAGCCGTGGCGCCCCAACAAGAACCCGGATGCGCCCAAGGCGCGCGACCTGATGACGATGGCGAACCTGCCGAAACAATGCCAGTTCGTGCTTGACCAGCCCGACGCGGACTCGGCCGAAGCCGTCACCTATCGCGGCGGCGGCGTGCCGATCGCCGCCAGGGCGCCGGAACCCGACGCGCCTCCGCCTATTGCGGGCAATGCGGGCGGCTTGCCAAACGCAGCCAACGCCTTCACCGCCACGCCGGAGATCGGCATTCCCCTGCCAAGGCGACGGCCGCCGGCAAACGTCGGACAGTGATGGCGAACTGACGCTTTCCCTTTCCGGGGCCATGCGCTAGTCAATCGATTGAACACCGGGCGATTGAACACCGGGCGATTGAAAAACCGGGCGATTGAAAACCGGGCGATTGAAACGGTCGCAACGGCGCCGCAAAGGGGACGAGCAAGAGCATGTCAGGCGACGACGACACCGCGTTGCGGTTTCCAGTGCTGATCGGCGACATCGGCGGCACCAATGCGCGCTTTTCGATCGTGCTCGACGCAAATTCGGAAGCCGGTGAGCCGCATATCGTGCAAACCGCCAATTTCGCCACCATAGACGAGGCGATCCAGGCGGCGGTGCTCGACCGGTCGTCCATCCGGCCGAATTCGGCAGTGCTGGCCATCGCCGGACCAGTCGATGGCGACGAGATCCCGCTTACCAATTGTCCCTGGGTGGTGAAGCCGAAGCAGATGTTTGCCAATCTGGGCCTGGGCGACATCGTCGTGCTCAACGATTTCGAGGCGCAGGCGCTGGCCGTCGTGGCGCTCGGCGAAGAGCACATGGAAAAGATCGGCGGCGGCACGCCGGAGGAGAATGCCGGGCGTGTCGTGCTCGGTCCCGGCACCGGCCTCGGCGTCGCTGGGTTGGTTCATGCCCTCCACCACTGGATACCGGTGCCTGGCGAAGGCGGCCACATGGATATCGGTCCGCGGACGCCGCGCGATTTCGAGGTGTTCCCGCATATCGAAAAGCTGGACGGCCGCATTTCGGGCGAGCAGATCCTGTGCGGGCGCGGTCTGGTCAATGTCTACCGGGCGGTCGCCAAGGCCGACGGCAAGCCGGCGCCGTTCACCACGCCGGCCGAAATCACCGGGGCGGCCCTGGCCAAGACCGATGCGGTCGCCGAGGAAGCGCTGGCGCTGTTCGTCACCTGCCTCGGCCGCACCGCCGGCGACCTCGCGCTGGTGTTCATGAGCCGCGGCGGCGTGTTCTTGACCGGCGGCATCGCGCAAAAGATCGTGCCCGCGCTGAAGGAAGGCAATTTCCGCGCCGCCTTCGAGGACAAGGCGCCGCACAGCGCGCTGATGGCCTCGATGCCGGTCTATGTCATCACCCACCCGCTGGCGGCACTTCTGGGCCTTGCCGCCTATGCCCGCAACCCTTCGCTGTTCGGCGTCCAGACCGCGGGGCGGCGCTGGCGGGCATGATCCATTTCGTCCCGAAAACGGGTATTTTCTTGGAAATGGCTGCCGCTTTCGTGACCCCAACCTCGGGCCGCGACGAAGTTTCGCCATAGGCAAGCCGTAGCCGGGGCGCTAAGAGGGGCCGAATTCCAGCCTGGCATCCCTAGGGCCTGATGATTTCGGATCGAATCGACCTGAAATCTGAATCCGGCTCTAAATCAAAGAGATAGAGCATGATGTCGTCCGAAAACCGCTTCACACTTTTCGGCATCATGCTCTAGCAAACCACGAAGCGCCCGCGATTTGACCGCTCAAAGTCCACTCAAACTGAAAGTCCAGCCAGCTGAGGTCACTGCGGTGCTGCGCCGCATCCTGGCCGAAAACGGCAGTGAATATCGCTGGACCTATGTCGTTGCCGTCGGCTGCCTGCTGATTGTTTCCGCCACCACCGCCTTCACGGCGTGGATCATGGCCCCGATGATCAACGAGATCTTCTACGAACGACGCGGCGACATGATCGTCTGGATCTGCGCCGGGTTCATGGCCGCCTCCGTGCTGCGCGGCTTCGCCGGTTACGGCCAGGCGGTCGCGTTGGCCAAGATCGGCAACAATCTGGTCGCCCGCTACCAGAAGCGCAGCTTCGACCACCTGATGAAGCTCGGCGTCGACTTCTTCAACGATACGCGTTCCGGTCGGCTGGCGGCACAGGTCAACGAGAATGTCGGCGGCGTTCGCGATCTGCTGTCGCTGACGCTGACCTCCATCAGCCGCGACGCGGTCTCGCTGATCGCCCTCGTCGGCGTCATGATCTACCAGGATCCGGTGTTGTCGCTCAGCTCGCTGCTGATCGGGCCGCCGCTGATCTGGGCCGTCGTCTACATCACCCGCCGATTGCGGCGCATCAACCGGGAATCGGTGCTGATCAACTCGCGGCTGAACGGGTCCGTACAGGAGGCCACGCAAGGCATCGCCATCGTCAAGGCCTTCACCCTGGAAGCCGAGCTGGCGCGCCGGATCGGCATCATGGCCGATACGGCCGAGCAGCGTAACAACAAGATCGCCCGGGTCGCGGAGCGGCTGTCGCCGATTTCCGAGATTTTGGGCGGTCTCGCCATTACCTCCGTCCTTGCCTATTCCGGCTACCGGGCGCTGGTGCTCGGACAACCACCAGGCGCTGTGTTTTCCTTCATCACCGCGCTGATCATGGCCTACGATCCGGCACGGCGCCTGGCTCGTACGCAGGTCGGTATGGAACGTGCCCTGGTCAACGCCCGGATGATTTACGAGCTGCTCGACCTGGAGCCTAAACAGGGCGATGCGCCCGACGCGGTCGAAGCCAGGATCACCACCGGCGAGGTTCGCTTCGACAATGTGACGTTCGGCTACAGCGCCGACATGCCGGTGATCAGGAACCTGAGTTTCACCGCCGCGGCCGGCAAGGTTACGGCGGTGGTCGGGGCCTCGGGTGCCGGCAAGACGACGCTCGTGGCGCTGCTGCAGCGCTTCTACGATGTCGACAAGGGTTCGATCGAGATCGATGGCCAGGACATTTCCAAAGTCACCAAGCACTCGCTGCGCGGCTCGATCGCCTATGTCTCGCAGGCGCCCTATCTGTTCGAAGGCAGCATACGCGACAACATCCGTTTTGGCCGACTTTCGGCGACCGACGCCGAGATCGAGCGGGCGGCGGTGCTGGCGGCGGCCGACGAGTTCATCCGTCAGCAGCCGCAGGGCTACGACACGCCCGTCGGCGAGGGCGGCTCGACCCTTTCCGGCGGCCAGCGCCAGCGCGTCTCGATTGCGCGGGCGATCGTGCGCAACGCGCCGATCCTTTTGCTCGACGAAGCGACCTCGGCGCTCGACAACGAGGCCGAGGCGCGCGTCCAGGAGGCCCTGACCCACGTGATGGAAGGGCGCACCACCATCGTGATAGCGCATCGCCTGTCGACGGTCGTCAACGCCGACCACATTATCGTGCTTGAAGAGGGGCGCCTGGTCGAGGAAGGCACCCATGCCGCACTGATGGCCGATCCAAACAGTGTCTACGCCCGCTTCCACCGCATTCAAGGCAAGAACGGACTGGGGCTTGTCGACGACTCGAAGCCCGTCCAAACTCCGGTCCGGCGCAGCCGCGCCAAGAAGGCGGTGGGGAGAACAGCATGAGCGAATCCAGCGAAATGGGCCTGGTGGTGGTGGGGGCGGCCGGCCGCATGGGCCAGACGCTGATCCGCGCCATCCATTCGATCCCCGGCGCCCGCGTCGTCGGCGCGGTCGAACGAACCGGATCGCCCTATCTCGGCAGGGATGCGGGCGAGCTTGCCGGCATCGGCATCATCAATGTGACGATCGGCGACGATCCGCTGCCGGTGTTCGCCAAGGCCGACGGCGTGCTCGATTTCACCATGCCGGCAGCCACCGTCGAATTCGCAGGCTATGCCGCGCAGGCACGCATTGCCCATGTCATCGGCACCACCGGCTGCTCGGCGGAAGACGACGCCAGGATCGAGGCCGCGGCGCGCCACGCGACGATCGTCAAATCCGGCAATATGAGCCTCGGCGTCAATCTTCTGGCGGTGCTGGTCGGGCAGGCCGCGCGCGCGCTCGGTCCAGAGGATTTCGACATCGAGATCCTCGAAATGCATCACAAGCACAAGGTCGACGCGCCCTCGGGCACCGCCTTGCTGCTCGGCGAAGCGGCGGCGGCGGGACGCGGCATTTCCCTTGCCGGCAACGATGTGCGGTCACGCGACGGCCATACCGGCGTGCGCAAGCCAGGAACGATCGGCTTTGCCAGCTTGCGCGGTGGCTCGGTGGTCGGCGACCACAGCGTCATCCTGGCCGGGACCGGCGAGCGCATCACGCTGTCGCACCATGCCGAGGACCGCGCCATCTTTGCCCGCGGCGCGGTCAAGGCCGCGCTCTGGGCGCGCGGTAAAAAGCCCGGACTTTATTCCATGCGGGACGTGCTCGGCTTGAGCTAAACCATCCATAATTTTGAAGGAGCAAACATGTCGGGAACTCTCGTGCTCGTGCGCCACGGCCAGAGCGAATGGAACCTGAAGAACCTGTTCACCGGCTGGCGCGATGTCGACCTTACCGAGCAGGGCCACAAGGAGGCCAAGGAAGCCGGCCAGAAGCTCAAGGCACGCGGCTTGAAATTCGACATTGCCTTCACCTCGGCGCTGATCCGGGCGCAGAAGACCTGCCAGCACATTCTCGACGCGGTCGGCCAGAGCGATTTGAAGACGATCCGCGACCAGGCGCTGAACGAGCGCGACTATGGCGATCTCTCCGGCCTCAACAAGGACGACGCGCGCCAGAAGTGGGGCGAGGAGCAGGTGCACATCTGGCGCCGCTCCTACGACGTGCCGCCGCCCGGCGGCGAAAGCCTGAAGGACACCGGCGCCCGCGTCTGGCCCTATTACCTGCACGACATGCAGTCGCATGTTCTGAAAGGCGGCACCGTGCTGGTCGCCGCGCATGGCAATTCGCTGCGCGCGCTGATCATGGCGCTGGACGGCAAGAGCGGCGAGGAGATCGTCAAGCTCGAGCTCGGCACCGGCGTGCCGGTGATCTACAAGCTCAACGCCGATTCCACCGTGGCGTCGAAGGACGTGCTGGAGGGGTGAGGTTTTCGGCCAGCGCATTCGCCAAGTCGGCGCTGCCCCTCATTGCCCTGCCGGGCAGTTCTCCCGGTATAGTGACGGGGAGAAAGGGCTGGCCGCAGCCTCGGCGCTCTTCTTGTGACGCAGGTGACCGGCGAAAATCATCGATGAGAGCGCCCCTCTCCCCGTCACTGTACGGGGAGAGGATGCCGGCAGGCAGGTGAGGGGCGGCGCTGACCCCCGGGAAACTAAGCCGGCAGGCAGAGGCCCTCGAAAAAGCGCGTTGACACATATCGTTTGCCCGCTTACATGAGCCCGCACCAGCCCAGATGGCGGAATTGGTAGACGCGCACGGTTCAGGTCCGTGTTCCGCAAGGAGTGGAGGTTCGAGTCCTCTTCTGGGCACCAAATTCCCGTTTCGGATAAGTCCGAAATGATTTAGACGCGAAGCAAAAAAGCCCGGTTCCCGGGCTTTTTTGCTGATGGATGACAGATTGTCCAGCGGAGGGTCAATGCGGCGGGCGAACCGCTTTCATTGCTTCTTCTTCGAGTGTCTGGAGCTTCTCCCGAATCTCCTCCGGCTCGGCATGCTCCAAGCCGACGACATCGTTTCTGGTCTCATTCAGCGAAACGATAATCTCATCAAGCTTGGCGTGAATGGCGGCCGTGTCGCGGTAACCCTGGATCAGCACAACGCCGGTGATCACGATGGCCGCTACCGACAATGCGTAGGTGACCACATTCGTCAGGCCGAATGGCACCAACGCAGTACAGAGCAGCATGGCTACAAGAAGGACATAGAAGCCCGGTGGCCGGGATAGAAAGTCGCCCATCACAAAGAGAAAGCGGTTCATATCCAGGCCGCGGTCAAAAATGCCACGAGTGCGGTGACGGCTACGCAAATTGGAATTGCCGCGAGTAAGGCAGCTTCCAGGACCCAAGTTTCCTTGTCGCTAAACATCAGACATCCTCCGTTCAGAAAACGGCCGCCCATAGAGCCTTCACAGCGCAGCCAAAGCCCGCCGCTCCTGATCGGAGCGGCGGGCTCGCGCGTTACTCGATGATCTGCACGACCTTGCGCGTGTCGGGATCGACGAGAACCGCGTGATCTCCGACAACCGTATACTTGTAGCGGACATCCGGAACGTCGATTGCGTGGAGCTCGACAGTGTCGGGAAGTGCCGTGCCGACGTTGAGTTCGACGCCGAGCAAACTGACTGAGGCCAGCTTCTGCTTATGGATATATTCGCGAACGACCGTCTGTTGTTCGGGCTTGAGAACAATAACATCCTCGGCAAACGAGGTGCCGATGCCCGCCATAAGGACGAGGGCGCCGGCGGCGCTGACGAAATACCTGGTCATGGGAATTTCCTTTTCATAGGTCAGTTTGAAGGCGTGGATACGAGCAGATCAGCCGCCACTCGCAGGGGCTGGGGCAGGTGCCGCAGGCTTTGCAGGTGCAGCCGGAGCTTCCACCTTTGGCGCTTCAACCTTGACGTTGATATCCTTGCCGCCGTCGCCGCGGATATTGATGACGCCGGTAAAAATAAGCAACACTACGACCGCAATAAGTGCAAGAACAACAGCAATCGCAGTGCCGCCGCCACCCCCAGAATTAACAACAGTTGGGCCGTCTGCCATGTGTTCCTCTCCTGTTTTATTTAGTTGCATTTGGGAAACGCCTGCCCCGCTTGAACGTTCCGCCTCGGGACTTGGGTCTTAGCTGATATCCGACTTTGGTCTGGTTCGCCGCGGACTGAAGTCACAGGAACAATCTGGCTGATCTCAAGTTCGGTCCCTCGGCGAACAGGCGTGGTGCCGTCGCCGGATTACGCGAGGAGAAAACCATGAAAATCCACTTTGCAAGTGCCGCTGCAGGCTTGTTGCTTTTGGCTGGGGTCGGCGCCGCCGCAGCTCAGGATGTCGTCATCACACCGGAGCAGGATACGGTCGTCCGCGAATACGTGAAAAAGCAGCCGCTGGCTTCGGTGAAGATCCCGGGCGTGGAGCTGAACGTCGGCAGTGCCTTGCCTGATACGGTCGAGCTGCACGAAGTTCCCAACGTCAAATACCGCTACGTCGTGGTCGACAACCGCACCGTCCTGGTCGATCCCAGCACCCGGAAAATTGTGAAGGTCTACGACTGATCGAATAGCTGCCGCCCGCCGCCGGCCATGGCGGCGGGCAGCGGATTTCACATTGCGCTCCAGGATGATCGAAGATGATCGATGACGTCGAGACATCGCCAGCCCTTGATACCCGCTTGGGTTCTCTCAGGGCGAGAATGCGCGATGCGCGCATAACAGAGGCCGACATGAAGACCTTTCAGAAAGTCGCATCCATCATGGTTGGCGGCAGTGGCCGCATCAGTGGCGATGACCTGATTGCAGCGTCGTTCGTCCTCGAGGACCAGCCGGAAGGCTTGTGAGGCGGAGTACTCACGTGTGCAGGCTCCCGCAACGCTGATCCCAAGTGTTCTGGTGCTGAACACATTCCTGCTACGGGCCGGCGTCGAAGGCGTGCCCGCTGGCGAGGTCGCGTCGTGCTCAAGCATCGTCCAGAACACCATGTCGCCGCATGTGACGATACTCGGCCATGCTAGCCGATGCGGGCGCCATAGAAAATCACCGCGGCCGGCAGAACCGGGCAGGCCGGTCCAGAGCGTCGCCACGCCTATGGTCAGAAATGTCACCGAGGCCAGTTTGGTGCAGATCGGATGATGGTAGCGAGCGATCGCCATATCGACCGTACGGGCGCCGGCCTGGGAAGGACCCACCAGCGCGCCGAGGCCGACCGCCGCGCCCAGCGTGGTCGGCGCGCTGTTTGCCCTGCAACGCAGGGCTATGGGCGTGCTCGCACAAGTTAGCTCCAGCTTGAGGCACGGCGTGAAGTCTCGGTCTTTGCCCGCGATGGCGAGGTACGAAGTCAAAAGCGGTCAATGTGATTAGCGATCTACAGTCGATTTCAGCCGCCTTCGGATGATAGCGCCGCAATCACGAGATTTGTCGATAATAATCGATATTAGGCTGTATTCGCGACTATTCGATCGCTCTTCCATAGTGGGCGATAGATAAAATTGGAAATGACATCCCAGATCTGAGGAGATCAAGGCCTTGGGGCCGGCATCAGCATGATTGAACCGCAGCCACCGCAAGTTGACAGTGATCATCAGGCGGATCTGGTTTGGTAGGAAGTCTTAATATGTCTCGCCTAAGGTCCAACTTTGACTTGGGAGCGTGACGTTCGACAGACATATCTCCGCAGGTTACATTTCCCAGTCAGACAGCGCTCCGCACTCGAATGGATGTCTCTGAATGCCGGGCCTCACGCCTTCACGACCGCACCCGAGAACCTTGGGATGGATGGGCACGACAGCGCTCGCCATGGGTGGCAGCAATCAAAGCCTGTTTCTGATTGCCGCCCTTTTTGTCGGTCAGGGGAATATTCCCGGTCAAGGAAGCGCTGCGGTTCCTTTGCTCGTTGTTGGTCTGCTTCTAAGCTGGGCCGCCGCGCCTGCGTGGACCGAATTGGTTCTCATGTGGCCAAACCGCGTCGGCGGTATCTCTGCAGCGTGCGCCGAAGCCTTCCGACCTTACAGTCCCGTTCTCTCGGCTCTGACGGGCACCTGCTATTGGTGGGGTTGGGTGCCGACCTGCGGACTGACAGCGGTTCTTTCAGCGTCTGCAATCCAGCAATGGTACCTGCCGGGCCTCCCCGTGGAGGCGGTCGCCTGCGGGCTCATCGCATTCTTTACGGCGGTCAACCTGTGTGGAATCAAGTGGGTGGTCCAACTGGCGATCCCGATCGCCACTGCCTCCGCGACGCTTGCGTTTCTCTCATCCCTCGTCCCGGTCATCAGTGGCTCGGTCGACTGGCGGCAGGCGACGGATTTTGCCCTGACCAGCCCGTTTACCGGCCTGTTCGGCGATATCACGTCGGTGATGGCGGGACTGTACCTGATCGGGTTTGCCGCACCGGCATTTGAGGCTGCAGCCTGCCATGTTGGCGAAACCATCGATCCCAACCGCAACATTCCTCTGGCGATGTGGGCCAGCGCCGCAATGGCCGGCGTCTATTTCCTGGTCCTGCCGGTTGTCTGGCTGGGTGTGCTCGGGCCGGAGCCGCTCGGCACCGACCTCGCCATAGCTCTCGGGCCCACCTTTGCGCCCTTGTTGGGGAGTTTCGGCAAGGCGGCCGCCATCTGGCTCATCATGCTGAACATGTTCCATGGAACGTTGCAGCCATTGGCAGGCGCCGCGCGGACCCTTGCGCAGCTGAGCGAAGACGGCCTGCTGCCGAGCTTCCTGGCCAGGCGCACCTCAACAGATTGTCCCTGGGCGGCAACGCTGCTCACAGCTGCTGCGGCAATCGGCTTCATGCTGTGCGGGTATCCGCTCTGGATGATCGCCGCGGCCAATTTTACGTACCTGATCAGCATCTGCATGCCAAACATCGCAGTCTGGCTATTGCGCCGTGACAGTCCCGAAGCCGAGCGACCCTTCCGGGCTCCCAGGGGAACCATCATCCTTGGCGTAGGCGCGGCTGCAATATGGCTGTTGACCGCCATACTGGGATTTCAGCAATTTGGCCTTCCTACCGTCCTGTTCGGTCTGGCTTTGGCATATTCGGGTGCTGCGCTCTACGCCTGGCGCACGATGGAGGATCGATACGCACTCGGTCTACAGTTGCTGCCACATACGCTTCACCTGAAGCTTACCGGAGCCATGCTTTTTGTGCTCGTGCTTGACGGTGCCGGCTATTTCCTGGCGATCGGCAGCGTTCCCCAAGGCGACACTTCATTGGTCGCCGCGCTGGAGGACATTTTTGTCGTTGTCGCGCTGCTGACCATCAGCGTTGGCCTGATTTTGCCGGGAATGATCACCCACTCGGCAACCGAGGTGAGCAACGCGGCAAAGCGTCTGACATCCGGAACGCTGAAGGACTTCTCTCTCGCCATGGTCGCCTTGGGGCGGGGAGACCTCGCGGCGGCGCACGCCTCCGTGAACATCATGCCGGTTACCGTAAACTCTCGTGACGAACTTGGAGAGATGGCCGAAAGCTTCAACCTGCTCCAGGACAAGGTGAGGGAAGCCGCCCACGGCCTGGACGACGCGCGCGAGAACATGAACGTAGCGCGCACCGAACTGATGGCACGGCACGAGGAAATCGCGCATCTCGCGCACCACGATCCGCTTACCGGCCTGGCGAACCGAGCCGCGCTTGCAGCACACCTGGCCACGACGCTCGAGCGCGCAAAAGCAACGCACGCCAGCTTTGCCGTCTTCAGCATCGACCTTGACCATTTTAAAGAGGCGAACGACGTTTTCGGGCACGCCGCCGGCGACGATCTGCTTTGCACCATTTCCCGGCGTCTCCAAACCGCGGCGCCTGAGGCCTTTATCGCGCGCATGGGTGGCGACGAATTCACGGTTGTCCTGGCCATGGATGACCGGTCCGCGAGTGCCAAGGACGTTGCGGACCGTCTGTTCGAATCGGCGGCAGGCAAATTCGAAATCCGGGGCCAGCACATTTCGATCGGGGTGAGCATCGGGGCGGCGATCTATCCGAAAGACGGAGAGAATGCAGCGGCGCTGATGGCAAATGCCGACGCAGCGCTCTACCGGGCCAAGGCGGACGGTCGTCGAATGGTGCAATTCTTCGATCCTGAGATGGATAAGCGGCTAAGAGAGCGCTACGCCTTACAGCGAGATTTGCGCTCTGCGGTCGCCCATGGCGAACTTGTGCTTCATTATCAGCCGCAAGCCAGGATGGACGGCGAAATCTTCGGCTTCGAGGCACTCGCCCGATGGCACCATCCAAAGCATGGGCTCATCTCCCCAAACGCGTTTGTCTCGCTTGCCGAACAGGATGGCACGATCGTTGAGATAGGTGAATGGACGCTCAGGCAGGCGTGCAGAGACGCGGCCTCCTGGCCCTCACCGCTGCAGATCGCCGTCAACCTCTCTCCCGTGCAATTCCGTTTCGGGGACCTGGTAGGCCTCGTTCATTCTATCCTCTACGAGACCGGCCTTGCTCCGGGGCGGCTGGAACTGGAAATCACGGAAGGGGTTCTCATCCGCGACCGGGCAACTGCCTTGTCGGTTTTGCGGAGGTTGAAGGCGTTGGGCGTCAGGGTCTCGATGGATGATTTTGGCACCGGGTATGCCTCGCTGTCCTCGTTGCAGGCGTTTCCCTTCGACAAGATCAAGATCGATCGCAGTTTTGTTTCGGGTGTCGGCTCGAATGTCCAATCGGCCGCCATCGTGCGCACGATACTCAGCCTGGGGAATGCGCTGGCCTTGCCTGTCATCGCGGAGGGTGTCGAAACAGAGGACGAGCGTGCCTTCCTGATGAAGGAAGGATGTCCCGAAATCCAAGGATATCTAGTGGGGCGCCCGCATCCGATAGCGCTCTACAAAGATGTGACGAATGGGATTTCGCCAGGATCTGCCTTCGGGGAGCCCGAGGATACCACCGCACCTCAGGCGCTTGGCGTAACGCGATAGCCGCGGCGCCGTCCGTCGGCGCGCTGCTCTTGCAGCATACTGGTGAGCGAGGACTGCCGACGGTACTGCTCGGGCTCGCCCTTATATACGTCGCACTTGTCGGCGCACTGTTTGCCTTGCAGCGCGGGGCCATGTGAGGCATCCGCACGAGTTGGTGCGGGAACCAACCTGCCCTCCCGGCCAGGCGCTTAACAAACCACTTCAAACCCGGCCGTCTCGGCGCTACGTTCGCACCTATGGCCCCACCCACCCAGCCGATCACCGTCACCCGCCGCGACCAGATGTTTCCCATCCTGGGCGACACCGATATCGAGCGCATGCGCCGGTTCGGCGAGGCGAGTTCCTATGCCGCCGGCGAGCACATCGTCACCGCCGGCACTGTGGCGCCGGGGCTGATCGTCATCCTGTCGGGCACGGTCGATATCACCCAGGATGTCAGGCCCGGCCGGCGCGAGACCATCGTCACTCATGGTCCCGGCAATTTCATCGGCGAGCTGGCGCAGCTTTCCAGCCGGCCGTCGCTGGTCAATGCGGAGGCGGCCGAGCCGGTCGAGGCCTTCGTCATCCCCTCGCAGCGGCTGCGCGACCTGATGGTGCAGGAGGCAAGCCTTGGCGAGCGGATCATGCGGGCGCTGATCCTGCGCCGCGTCGGGCTTCTGGAAAGCGGCTCGAGCGGGCCGGTCGTCATCGGCCCGGCCGGCAATGGCGACACGCTGCGGCTGCAGGGATTTCTGCGCCGCAGCGGCCAGCCGCACCGCGCGCTCGATTCCGGCAGCGACCCGTGCGCCAAGACGCTGATTGAGCATTTTCATGTTGACCCGCACCATCTGCCGATCGTGCTCTGCCCCAACGGCAAGCTGATGCACAATCCCGGCGAAACCGAACTTGCCCGCTGCATCGGCCTGCTGCGGCCGATCGATCCCGACATGGTCTATGACGTCGCCATTGTCGGCGCCGGGCCGGCGGGGCTGGCGGCCGCGGTCTATGCGGCATCCGAAGGGCTGTCGACCATCGTGCTCGATTGCCGCGCCTTCGGCGGCCAGGCCGGCGCCTCCGCGCGCATCGAGAACTATCTGGGTTTCCCCACCGGCATTTCCGGCATGGCGCTGATGGCGCGCGCCTACAACCAGGCGCAGAAATTCGGCGTCGAAATAGTCATCCCCGACGAGGCCAAGCTGCTCGGTGCAGCAGGCGAGGGCTACACGCTTACCGTCGGCGACGGTGAAAGCCTGCGCGCACGCACGGTGGTGATCGCCAGCGGCGCCCGCTACCGCCGCCTCGACATCGCCAAGCTGGCCGAGTTCGAGGGCACGTCGGTGCATTACTGGGCCTCGCCGATCGAAGCGCGGCTATGCACAGGGCAAGAAGTGGCGCTGGTCGGCGCCGGCAATTCGGCGGGGCAGGCGGCGGTCTATCTCGCCAGCCAGGTGCGCAAGGTGACGATGCTGGCGCGCCGCGGCGGCCTCAGGGAAACCATGTCGCGCTATCTGGTCGAGCGTATCGAGGCGCAACCCAACATCGAGGTGCTTGGCGAGACCGAGATCGAGGCGCTGGAAGGCGAAGGCGGCAATCTCACCCAGTTGCGTTGGCGCAACCCCGGCGGCGTCGAGATGCGGCCGATCCAGCATCTCTTCCTGTTCATCGGCGCCGACCCCAACACCGATTGGCTGGCTGGGTGCGATATCGCGCTCGACGCCAGGGGTTTCGTGCGCACCGGCGCCGACATAGGGGCGGGCCAGATGGAGACCAGCCGCAGCGGCGTGTTCGCCATCGGCGACGTGCGCGCAGGCTCGGTCAAGCGGGTCGCCGCCGCCGTCGGCGAAGGCGCCCAGGTGGTGGCTGCCTTGCACGCCTATCTCGCGCGACCCAACGCAGCAGCGCCCGAACTGGCCAGGAGAGCATAATGGATGAATGCAAACACACGCGCGACATCAAGACGGTGACGCCGAGCGCGCTCGGCTGCGAGGAGTGCCTGAAGAGCGGCTCCATGTGGGTGCATCTCAGGCTCTGCCGCACCTGCGGCCATGTCGGCTGCTGCGACGACTCGCCCAACCGCCACGCCACCAAGCATTTCCACGCCACCAAGCATCCGGTCATCGAAGGCTACGACCCGCCGGAAGGCTGGGCCTGGTGCTTTGTCGACGAGGCGTTCATCGACCTGGAAGGCGACGTGACGCCGCAGAACGGCCCGATCCCGAAGTTTTTCTGAGGCGGCCGTTCCCGGGCAGGCAAGCCGACGGCCGTGCCGCTATTTCACCGAGCCCGTAACCGTGCGGTCGAGGGCGTCGGAACTGTGGTCGTTGCCGGCAAGTGCGGCAATGATCAGAAGACTGGCGACGACCGGGACGAACAGGATGGCCACGCGGGCCTGCACATAAAAAATGGCGCGCCATTCGCTGCGCTTTTCCGGGTTGTTGTCCATCACACTCACTCTCGCCATGCCTCCCCAGGCGGGACATAGCGGCGAAGGGTTAAGCAAAGGCTGCTGAATGTGTTAACGCGCGGCGGATTGGGATTTAATCTCGACGGTCAGCGCCGCCCCTCATTGTCATCGGTACGCATCTGGTACGCCTACCCCCGCAGCGCCTGGTCCAGGTCGGCGATCAGATCATCGCCATCCTCTATCCCCGCCGACAACCGCACCAGCGAATCCGAAATGCCGATTTCCGCGCGCTTTTCCGCCGGGATCGAGCCGTGCGTCATCAGCGCCGGGTGTTCGATCAGGCTTTCGACGCCGCCGAGGCTTTCAGCCAGCGTGAACAGTTGCGTCCGTTCGAGGAAGCGTTTGGTGCCGGCGAGGTCGCGGTCGAGGTCGACCGAGATCATGCCGCCGAAGGCATGCATCTGTTGGACGGCGATGGCGTGCTGCGGATGGCTGGCCAGGCCGGGATAGACGACGCGGCGCACATCTTTTCGCGCCTCCAGCCACTGCGCAATCTTCAGGCCGTTCGTGGAATGCCGCTCCATCCTGAGCGCCAGTGTCTTGATGCCGCGCAGCGCGAGAAAACTGTCGAAGGGACCGGAGATGGCGCCGATGGCGTTCTGCAGGAATTTCAGCTGGGCCGCCAAATCCTTGTTGTCGCCGACGATGGCGACGCCGCCGACCATGTCGGAATGGCCGTTGAGATATTTCGTCGTCGAGTGGACGACGATGTCGATGCCGAGTTCAAGCGGCCGCTGGATGTAGGGGCTGCAGAACGTGTTGTCGGCGACCGTCAAAACCCCTTTGCGCCTGGCGAGTGCCGCAACGCCTTCGAGGTCGACGATACGCAGCAGCGGATTGGTCGGAGTTTCGACCCAGAGCAGTTTTGTCTCCGGGCGAATCGCTGCTTCCACCGCCGCCAGATCGGTGAAGTCCACAAAACTCACCTGCAGATTGGCCGAGCGCTTGCGCACCCGCTCCATCAGCCGGAACGAGCCGCCATAGATGTCGTCGGTTGCAACGATATGGGCACCGCTGTCGAGCAGCTCGAGCACGGTCGAGATCGCCGCCAGGCCGGAAGCGAATGCAAAGGCGGCCGAGCCGCTTTCGAGATCGGCCACCCCGCGCTCGAAGGCGAAGCGGGTCGGGTTCTGGCTGCGGGCGTACTCAAACCCCTTGTGCACGCCGGGCGACTGCTGGCCATAGGTCGAAGTCGCGTAGATCGGCACCATCACCGCGCCGGTCAGCGGGTCATGGCTCTGGCCGCCATGGATGGTGCGCGTGGAAAAAGCCAGGCGGTTCTTGCCCGATGGGGATGTTTCAGCAGTCATCGTGCGCGCCTCAAATGGTTGATCAGGTCGATACGGGTTATCAGGCCGACGAACTCGTCGCCATCGAAGATGATGGCGACCTCGTTGCGGTCGAACACCGGCAGCAGCGCATCCAGCGTCTGGCTGGCCTGCAGCGTGTGCAGATTGGAGGTCATGGCGGTGCGCACCGGGGCGTTGAAGCGGTCCCAGCGGCCGTCATAGGGGCCGTCGACCTTGGCCAATATATCGCCCTCATCGATAATGCCGACCAGCTTGCCATTGTCCAGCACCGGCAGCTGCGAGACATCGGAGCGGCGCATGCGGCCATAGGCGTTGAGCAGGCTTTCGTCGGGGCCGACATAGACGGTGTCGCCGGTGCGGTGCGAGCGCATGACAAGGTCGCGCAGATCGCCATGCTGTTCCTGTTCGGCCAGCCCCTGTTCGGCCAGCCAGAAATCGTCGAACACCTTGGACAAATATTTGTTGCCGCTGTCGCAGACGAAGGTGACGACGCGTTTCGCTGTCGTCTGCTCGCGGCAATAGCGAAGCGCGGCCGACAGCAGCGTGCCGGAAGACGAGCCGGCGAGAATGCCTTCCTTCGAAAGCAGGTCCCGCACGGCCAGCATGCTCTGCTTGTCTGGGATGGAATAGGCTTTCCTGACCAGCGACAGATCGGCATTGGGCGGCACAAAATCCTCGCCGATGCCTTCGACGGTCCAGCTGCCGGCCTCTTCCATCTTGCCGGTCTTGATCAGCGGCGCCAGCACCGATCCGACGGGATCGGCCAGCACCATTTCGGTCTTCGGCGATGTTCTGGCGAAGTAGCGGCCAAGCCCGGTCAGCGTGCCGCCGGAGCCGACGCCGACGACCACGGCGTCGAGGTCGCCGTCGAGCTGGGCAAGGATTTCCGGTCCGGTGGTGGTCTCATGCGCCTCGGGGTTGGCCGGGTTGGCGAACTGGTTGGCGTAGAAGGCGCCGGGCGTTTCAGATGCGATCTTCTCGGCCATGTCCTGGTAATATTCGGCATGGCCCTTGCCGACATCGGAGCGCGTCATGCGCACTTCGGCGCCGAGCGCGCGCAGATGCTGGATCTTTTCCCGCGACATCTTGTCGGGCACGACGAGGATGATGCGGTAGCCCTTGGGGATGCCGACCTGGGCGAGGCCGAGACCGGTATTCCCGGCGGTCGCCTCGACGATGGTGCCGCCGCGCTTCAGCTTGCCTTCCTTCTCGGCCGCGGCAATCATCGACAGCGCAATGCGGTCCTTGATCGAGCCGCCTGGATTCTGGCTTTCGAGCTTGATGAACAGCCGGCACTTGCCGGTGTCGAATTTGGTCAGTTCGACCACCGGCGTCTGGCCGATGAGGTCGAGCACCGAGGCGTAGGGCGGACGCAGGCGGGATAACGCGCCGTCCGAACTGCCTGGCGCAGCTTTTCCGTGCTCGCTCATATCGATGTGCTCCCTTGAACAAGCGACCGCCTCGGGGGCAGAGCGGCAGCGTAGCTTCTTTTCCGGCCGTTTGCAGTCGGAAAGAAGGTAGATCGTGCCAATCAACCGGCGAGAGGGGGAATGGAATTCCAGTTTTAGGCCGGCTTTGGACTCAAGCCCAACACCCTCCGTAGCGATCCTTCCCACCCCCCTCTGAGGGGCGTGCTATCCCGCCGACGTCAACAGCTTTACCCCAGCAGCTGCTTGCTCAGCCTAGCGCATTGCACGCGGATGTCGGGGATGGCGTCGATCTCGAAGAAGGTGCCGCGGGTCAGCGGCCCGACGGCGAGGATCTTGGCCGATGCGGTGCCGTCGCCGGCGATGATTTCGCACTTGGCCGTTACATCGAGGCCAAGCCGCAGCGGGTCGGGCCGCGCCAGGCCGCGGTCGACCAGCGAGCGCACGACGCTGTTCGACGTCGTCGAGATGTCGCGGGCGATGCCGGTGCAATCATAGATGCGGGCGACCTGCAGCGTTTCCAGCGCCTTTGTGTGGCGGGACTGGATGCCGACGGTGAATCCATCGCCGGCCTCGATGCCGACGACTCGGCCGGCGACCGGGCGGATGCGGCCGGTGCGCACCGCCTCGGTGACGCGGGCATGCACCTCGGGCGCCAGCCGATGGCGATGGATGTCCCACCAGGCCTTGGTGTGCTCGACGAAGCGGCGCTTGGCCGAGGACGGCCAGTTCTGCCAGATCTTCTGGTTGAAGGGTCGCAGCCCATCGACGACGTCGCGCCAGTCGATGCCGGCCTTCTGGTTTTCTCGGATCAGGTCGCGGAACCAGCCGACGAAATAGGAGAGCTGCGTGCCGAGCGGAATGTCGGCGACGTCGAGCTTGATCGGGTTGCCCTTGCGGTGCGGCGACGGCAGCAGGCCGCGCCGCGACACGGCGACGATCTCGCCGCGATGGCCGCGCTGCTCGAGCGACAGAAAGGCATCGACCATGCTGAGCCCGGTGCCCAGCACCAGCACGCGGGCTTCAGGATCGAGCGCTGTGTCGGCCTCGGTGCCCATGCGGATGGCATGACCTTGGCCGGCGCCGGGCTGCTCGTCGTGGCCGGTGGCAAGCACCGCCAGATGCGCGACGACGCTGGTGCCGTTGGCCAGCACCACTTCGACACCGGACGATGTCGGCGAGATCGACAGGCTTTCCTCGCGAATCAGCCTGAGACGGCCGGTTTCCTTTTCGCGCGCTTCGAGCTCGTCGAGCACTTCCTTGAGGTAGCGGGCATAGACGCTGCGCGGCGCATAGAAGGGTGTCTGCGGCGTCTGTTCCTGGCTTATCAGGCCGCGCCCCTGCAACCAGCGCCAGAAATTCAGGGGATCGTCGGCATAGGCGCTCATCCCCGCGGCGCTGACATTCAGCACGTGCGCCGATAAGAGCGTCGAATAGGCAATGCCCTGGCCGAAATGCGGACGCTTTTCGATCAGCGTGACGCGAAGGTCCGGGTTGGGCGACTTCAGCAGATGCGCGGCAAGCACGACGCCGCTGGCGCCGCCGCCGACGATGATGATCGAGCTGGGGATGATCGAATTGGCGCGCGCGACGCTCATGCGAGCACGCTCAGGATCAGGCGGGGACCTTTTGCGCCGGCGCAAGCTCGTCGATGTCCCTCGCGACCGGAAGGTCGTCGAGGACGATGTCGCGCATCTCGGCCAGCGTGCGCTGGTCGAGCACCTCGGCGATCGCCTGCCGGACCTCGAGCATCAGATGTCGGACTTGGCATGTCGCCTCATTGCAGTCTTCACAGCGCTGATACTGGGTGCGGCTGGCGCAGGGGATGGGCGCCAGCGGTCCGTCGAGGACGCGCACGACATGGCCGACCTTGATCTCGTCGGCGGGGCGGGCCAGGCGATAGCCGCCATCCTTGCCCTTGCGGCTCTGGACGAAACCGGCATTGCGCAATTCGCCCAGAATGGCATCGAGGAATTTCTTCGGAATGTTGTTGCCGCTGGCGATGTCGCCGACAAAGGCGAGCTGTCCCGTCGGCAGTTGCGCCAGATGGACCAGCGCCTTGAGGCCGTACTTGCCTTTTTTGGTGAGCATAGACCGAATGTTTCTCTGTCAGGCGATGGCCCAGAACCATCGGTTGCGAAACGCCTGACGTGCCTCCCCGCCGCGTGCAAGCTGCTTCGACACATAAATTCTACTGACATGATATACAAGCCGAGAAACCTTGATTTTGCTTCGTTTTCACGCCGCAGGGGCCACTTTAGCAAGGCTTTGTGCCGTTACGGTCACAGCCAGCCGCGAGAGATTGCGGCGATGAGCGGCGGCTCCTGCTCCCAATGTCGATAAGATTACTATACTTACCCTCGAACACGCGGAACGTGTTTTCAAATCAACCGTCTTTTACAGCATGGATTTGCGCCATTTGGGGCTTCGCCAGGAATTTTGGGTCGCAGCCCGCGGATCGGCGAAACATGACTCCCGACAACTCGGGCGCCGCCCTGCGCCCGATATCAGGACGCCGCCTTGCCGCTCTGAGACCGGGCGGCCTTGGCGGCCACCGGCACGCCGCTTGACCGCAGCATCCAGCGGTGGCCGTCGCTGCGGAAGTCGGTGAGGCTCAACGGCTCGACATCGATCCTGCGGCAGGCCGCAAGCGGCGCGCCGAGCACCAAATCAGGCCTCTTCCGTAGCGAGGGTTGGCAGGACCACCAACTCTTCAGCACCTTTGGGGCGCCGTTTGCGTTTGTGCACGGTCCGACACGGGCCGGTCACCGCGCCCGCATCAGCCGTTGGTTTTTTTCTAACAAGTGCTTTTTCCTTGGAACGATTTAACTCTACAAGAATGATAGAATTAGCTGACTATGAACAGGCATCCGGTTTTTCTCATTTTTCATGGAGCCTTTCATGTCCAGCATTTCGCGACGCATTGTCCTCCTGTCGTCGGCAGCTTTGGCGGGTGCGGCCTTCCTCGGCCCGGCCCAGGCGCAGGACCTCAACATCACGATCGGCTACCAAACGGTGGTCGAACCTTCCAAAGTGGCGCAAGCCGACGGCGCCTATGAAAAGGCGACCAAGGCCACGATCGACTGGCGCAAATTCGATTCCGGCGCCGATGTCATCGCCGCCGTCGCATCCGGTTCGGTCGATATCGGCTATGTCGGCTCGAGTCCGCTGGCCGCGGCCGCCAGCCGCGAACTGCCGATCCAGACCATCTTTGTCGTCGGCCTGATCGGCCAGTCCGAGGCGCTGGTCGCCCGCAACGGATCCGGCATCGAGAAGATCGCCGACCTCGCCGGCAAGAAGGTGGCGGTGCCGTTCGTGTCGACCACGCATTACAGCCTGCTTGCCGCGCTGAAGCACGAAAACGTCGACCCGAAGTCGGTCGAAATCCTTAATCTCAGGCCACCGGAAATAGCCGCCGCGTTCGCTCGCGGCGACATAGACGCGGCCTATGTCTGGGATCCGGCGCTCGGCCAGATCAAGACGACAGGCAAGGTGGTGCTGGATTCCTCGCAGGTTGCCGCCTGGGGCGCGCCGACCTTCGACGCCTGGATCGTGCGCACCGACTTCGCCGAAAAGAACCCGGACGCCGTGCGCGATTTCGTCAAGGTGACCGGCGAATCCTATGCCCAGTTCCTGGCCAAGCCCGAGGCATGGTCGGTTTCGTCGCCGGAAGCGGCCAAGATCGCCAAGATCACCGGCGCCAAACTGGAAGAGATGCCGCAGCTCCTCAAGGGTTACGTCTTCCCGACATTGGAAGAGCAGGCTTCCGACAAATTGCTCGGCGGCGGCACGGTCAAGGCGATCGAGGCAGCTTCGGCCTTCCTCAAGGAGCAGGGCAAGATCGACGCCGTGCTGCCCGACTATTCGAAATACGTGTCGTCGAAATACGTGACCGAGGCTCTGGCCTCGAACTGATCTTCAGTTTTACGCAATTCCGGACGGAAAACCGCTTCACACTTTTCCTGGAATTGCTCTGAACACGCGCGGTTTCCTCTTCCCTGACGCCGCGTGCTGCCTGTCCCGGATCCGCTCAACGAGGGCCGGGGCAGGCTGATTTTCTTCCGGAGCCCCTTTTCATGCCGCATCTCGTACTCCACCCGCATCTCGTACTCGACAAGGTCTCGGTTCACTATGACGGCCAGGCAGCGCCGGCGGTCGACCGGGTTTCCATCGATGTCGCCAAGGGCGATTTCGTCGTGCTGGTCGGCCGCTCCGGCTGCGGCAAGACCTCGCTGCTCAATGTCGCCGCCGGCCTGGTCGAGCCCGCGCGCGGGGTCGCCACGATCGGCGGCCGGCCGATCACCGGCCCAGGCTCCGACCGGGCGGTCGTGTTCCAGAACGATGCGCTGTTTCCCTGGCTGACGGCCCGTGAAAACGTCGCCTTTGCGCTCAGGCTGCGCGGCGTGCCGCAAGCCGAGCGGGCGCGCCGCGCCGACCAGTTGCTGGCGCTGGTCAAGCTTGACGGCGTCGGCGACAAACGCATCTGGGAATTGTCCGGCGGCATGCGCCAGCGCGTCGGACTCGCCCGTGCACTCGCCGCCGAACCGGAATTCCTGCTGCTCGACGAACCGCTCGGCGCACTCGATGCGCTGACGCGCGAGCGCATGCAGACGACGCTGCTCGACCTGTGGACCGCAAGCCGGGTCGGCGTGCTGATGGTCACGCACGGCATCGAGGAGGCGCTGGTGCTGGCCACAAGCATCGTCGTTTTGGCGCCCGGACCGGGCCGCGTGGTGCGGACATTCGAGACCAGTTTCAGCCGGCGCTATGCCGCAGGCGAGCCGATCCGCGCCATCAAGACCGATCCGGCCTTTGCCGCGGCGCGCGGCGAGCTGACCGATGCGATCTTCGAAGGAGAGGCGGCATGAGCGTCGCCTCCTACAGCGAGCGGCCGGCCGCCGGGACCGGCGAGGCCGATGCCATTTCGGTGCCGTGGTCGCGGCCGGTGCGGAAGCGGCGCGGGGTTTCCTCGCGGGCGATCAGCGCCGTCACCATCGTGGCCGCGCTGGCGGCATGGGCGCTGTCTGCGCGCCTGCAACTGGTGTCGCCGGTGTTCCTGCCGTCGCCCGCCGCCGTGTGGACCAAGTTCATCGTGGTGATCAAGGACGGCTTCGTCGACGCGACTTTGCTCCAGCATATCGTCGCCAGCCTCGGCCGCGTGTTCGCGGCGCTGCTCGCGGCCATCGTCATCGGCGTTCCGGTTGGGCTGGCTATCGGCATTTCGACGGTCGGGCGCGGCATCTTCGATCCCTTGCTCGAATTTTTGCGGCCGATCCCGCCGCTCGCCTATCTGCCGCTGGTCATCATCTGGTTCGGTATCGGCGAACCGTCAAAGATCCTGGTGATTGCCATTGCCATGCTGGCGCCGGTGGCGCTGTCGACGGCCTCGGGCGTGCGCGGTGTCTCAAAGGAGCGCATCGATGCGGCCCGTTCGCTTGGTGCGACGCAGCGCCAAGTGGTGCGCCATGTCATCCTGCCCAGCGCGCTGCCGTCGATCCTCACCGGCCTGCGCATCGCGCTCGGCGCCGGCTGGTCGACGCTGGTTGCAGCCGAGCTGGTGGCGGCAACGCGCGGCCTCGGCTTCATGATCCAGTCGGCCGCCCAGTTCCTGGTCACCGATGTCGTGGTGATGGGAATAGTGGTGATCGCGACAATAGCCTTCGTGCTGGAATTCATCATCCGCCGGATCGAGCGTCAGCTGGTTCCGTGGGCGGGAAAGGAATGACAACAAGTTTCTGCCGGTTTGACCGGCTGCTTCCCTTCGCAGCACGGCGACCGCCGACCCCGGAACAGAAGGAGTGATGTCATGACCCAGTCCACCGCGGTGCTGTTCGCCCATCTCGGCAGCTGGCTGCTCGCCTGGCGGGAGAACTCGTCGTCACAGCCGCAACCGAAATCGCCGGCCCCGGTGCAACTCGACGCCGAACGCGACCGCCTGCCGCCACGCGACGAGGGATTTTACTGGGCCTGGCAGTATTGGTCGCAGTGAGGTGATGGTGATTAGCGCCAGCCTTCGCGATTTCGTCATCCTAGGGCGAAGCAAGGAGCGAAGCGACGCGGCGCAGACCCTAGGATCCATGCCGAGACGCTGATGCTACGCTCCAGGGGAGCAACAAACCGGGCGCCTACCACCCGGTTCCGCGAAACAGCTCAAACCACTCCGGATTGGCCTTCTCTATCAGTTCGATCTTCCACTGTCTCGGCCATCGCTTCAGCGACTTCTCGCGTTGAATGGCATCGGTGATGTCGAAGAATTCCTCATACCAGACCAGCCGTTGAACACCGTAGCGGCTGGTGAAGCCTGCGCCCTGGCCGGATTTGTGTTCAGGCATGCGGCGGGCGAGATCGTTGGTGACGCCGATGTAGATCGTGCCGCGTTTTTGGCTTGCAGTCATGTAGACGTAGCCGGTCATGGTTTCAGGGTATCGAGCCTCGGTTCGCGCACAAGCGACATTCTGATCCGTTCCACTCTACGGCAAACGTCACGGCATGGATCCTAGGGTCTGCGCCGCGTCGCTTCGCTCCTTGCTTCGCCCTAGGATGACGAGCGCTGGGTTCTGAAGAAAATATTTCCACGTCAAGCAGCCAACTCGCAAAATCGTTTCTCTACTAAATTTATAGACCTACCTAGCCTTGTCTCTCATCCACGGCAGGGAGCCCTTCCCGGCGCCGGTTCGCAGCGAAGGAAGAGGGATCATGTTCAGCCTGACCAGACGCGTTTTCGGCCTTGGCCTTTTGGCGGCGGGCATTGCTGCCTCGCTCAGTGCCTCGGCGCAGGAGTTGAAGCAGCTAAACATCGGCTATCAGAAGACCGGCCTGCCGGTCATCGCCCGGCAGCAGCAGGTGATCGAGAAGGCGCTGAGCGACAAGGGCGTCGCGGTGAAATGGGTCGAATTCACCGCCGGCCCGCCGCTGGTCGAGGCGCTTAATGTCGGCGCCATCGATGTCGGCTGGACCGGCGACGCACCGCCAATCTTCGGCCAGTCGGCCGGCGCCAACATCGTCTATGCGGCGGCACTGCCGGCCAATGGCGACGGCGAAGCGATCTTCGTCAAGCCGGCATCGCCGATCCAGTCGCTCGCCGACCTCAAGGGAAAGCGCATCGGCGTCGGCAAAGGCACCAGCGCGCACAATCTGCTGGTCGCGGCACTCGAAAAAGCAAACATCCCCTTCGACCAGATCACCCCGGTCTATCTCAGCCCGGCCGATGCTGCGGCGGCTTTCGCCAGCGACCAGATCGATGCCTGGGCGGTCTGGGATCCGTTCTACGCCATCGCCGAGACACGCTACCAGCCGCGCGTGCTGGCGCGCTCCAGCGAGGTGCTGAAGGTGAACACCTATTTCCTCGCCAACAAGGATTTCGCCAAGGCGCATCCGGAGACGATCACCACGACGATAGCGGCGCTCGGCGTGGCGGCGAAATGGGCGGACCAGAATCGCGACAAGGTCGCCGCCGCCCTGCATGAGGTGACCGGCGTGCCGCTCGACGCGCAGACCATCGCCGCCAATCGCACCAAATTCGGCATCTTCCCGATCACCGACGAGATCATCGCCGGCCAGCAGGCGACCGCCGATCGCTTCTACAAGCTCAAACTGATCCCGAATGCGGTGCGCATCTCCGACGCCGTGTGGACCGCACCGGGCAATTGAACTTTCACGTGCGGCGCCGGGCGGAAAACGCCCGGCGCCTTTTTGCCGTTTCCGCTTCAGGGATTTCGCCATGACCGCTCCAGCCAATCCGCAAGCCAGCCCGCTCGATTTCTTCTGGTTCATTCCAACGCATGGCGACGGCTCCTATCTCGGCTCCGAACAGCAGCAGCGGCCGCCGGAGTTCGCTTACTTCAAGGAGATCGCACAGGCCGTCGACCGGCTCGGCTTTCCCGGCGTGCTTTTGCCGACCGGGCAGAATTGCGAGGATTCCTGGATCACCGCCTCCGGCCTTGCAGCGCTGACGGAAAAGCTAAAATTCCTGGTGGCGCTACGGCCCGGCGTGACGTTGCCGACCTTCGCGGCGCGCCAGACGGCGGCGCTCGACCGGCTGAGCAATGGCCGCCTGCTGCTCAATGTCGTGGGCGGCAACCCGACCGAGCTTGCCGGCGATGGCGTGTTCCTGCCGCATGATGAGCGCTATGCGCAAGCGCAAGAGTTCCTGACCATCTGGCGCGCGCTGGTGTCGGGGCGAGAGCGTCAACTTCAACGGCAAATATTACCGCGTCGACAATGGCCGCCTTGACCTTCTGCCGCAACAGGAGCGGCCGCCGCTCTATTTCGGCGGCTCGTCCGATGCCGGCCAGGAGCTCGCCGCCGATCTCGTCGACATGTACCTGACCTGGGGCGAGCCGCCCGCGCAGGTGGCGGAAAAACTCAGCGCGGCGCGCAAAAAGGCTGAACGGCGCGGCCGCAAACTGCGTTTCGGCATCAGGCTTCATTTCATCGTGCGCGAGACCGAGGAAGAGGCCTGGCGCGCCGCCGACCGGCTGATCAGCCACGTCACCGATGCCCAGATCGAAAATGCCCAGGCCCGCTTCACCAGGGAGATGGACTCTGTGGGACAGCGGCGCATGGCCGAACTGCATGGCGGCCGCCGCGACAGGCTGGTGGTTTCGCCCAATCTGTGGGCCGGCGTCGGCCTGGTGCGCGGCGGCGCCGGCACAG
Organism: Mesorhizobium sp. L103C131B0; assembly: GCF_000502275.1. Classification (NCBI taxonomy): domain Bacteria; kingdom Pseudomonadati; phylum Pseudomonadota; class Alphaproteobacteria; order Hyphomicrobiales; family Phyllobacteriaceae; genus Mesorhizobium; species Mesorhizobium sp. L103C131B0. Next base: position 43,784 of record NZ_AYXC01000028.1, read on the forward strand.
CTTTGGTCGGCTCGCCCGAGCAGATCGTCGAGCGCATCCGCGAGTATCAGGCGATCGGCATCGACACCATCATCGGCTCCGGCTACCCGCATCTCGAGGAAGCCTACCGCGTCGCCGAGCTTCTGTTCCCGCGTCTCGGCCTGGGCACCAGGCGGGCACGGGCGCATGAGCACATCGCCAATGAATTCGCCGTCGGGTTCCACGGCGCCAACCGCCTTCAGGCGTCGTCATGAGCCTGGCTCAACGGGTCAAACAGAACGGCATCGGCTGGCTGCTGCCGGCGTTGGTCATAATTGGCTGGGAAGCCGCCAGCCGCGCCGGCGTGATGCCGGCCAATGTGCTGCCGGCGCCGAGCGCGGTGGCCGAGGCCTTCTGGCGGCTGACGCTGTCGGGCGAGCTGATACAGAACATCGGCGTCAGCACGCTGCGCGCGCTGGCCGGCTTTGCCATCGGCGGCTCGATCGGCTTTGCACTCGGCCTTGCCAACGGGCTGTCGGCGCTCAGCCGCGGCCTGACCGACACGACGCTACAGATGATCCGCAACATCCCGCATCTGGCGCTGATCCCGCTGGTCATCCTGTGGTTCGGCATCGACGAGGAAGCAAAACTGTTCCTGGTGGCGCTCGGCGTGTTCTTCCCGATCTACGTCAACACGCTGCTCGGCATCCAGAGCGTCGACCCGCATCTGGTCGAGATGGGCCGGGTCTACGGCATGGACCGCCGCGCGTTGTTTTTTCAGGTGATCCTGCCCGGCGCGCTGCCGGCGATCTTCGTCGGCCTACGCTATGCCTTAGGCATCATGTGGCTGACGCTGATCGTTGCCGAAACCATCTCGGCCAGTTCCGGCCTCGGCTACATGGCCATGCAGGCACGCGAATTCCTGCTGATCGATGTCGTCGTGCTGTCGATCCTGATCTATGCGCTGCTCGGCAAGCTTGCCGACAGCTTCGCCCGCCTGCTCGAGCGGCTGTCGCTCGGCTGGCATCCCGCCTTCCAGAACGCCTGAGGGTTCGATGCCAACCGCCAGCCTGACCGCCATCCGTTCCTTCGTCGCCGCGCCGGAACCGTCACGGCCGGAGGAGGCCGTCGACAGGCAGCGCGCCTTTGCCTTCAAGGGCGTGGAAAAGCGCTTCGGCGACAAGGTCGTGCTCGACGGCATCGATCTCGATGTGCCCGTCGGACAGTTTGTGGCCGTCATCGGCAAGAGCGGCTGCGGCAAGAGTACGCTGTTGCGGCTGCTGGCCGGGCTCGATCGGCCAACCGCTGGATCCCTGTCATTCGGGCCGGAGGCGAAGGCCGGCGCGGGGGAAGAGAGCCGCTTCATGTTCCAGGAGCCGCGGCTGCTGCCCTGGGCCAGCGTGGTGAAAAACGTCGAGGTCGGACTGACCGGGCTTGCCACCGGTGCGGAAGCCAGGCGGCGCGCGCTCGCCATCCTGGGTGAAGTCGGCCTCGCCGACCGCGCCGACGAATGGCCCTCGGTGCTCTCGGGCGGCCAGAAGCAGCGCGTGGCGCTGGCGCGTGCCCTGATCGGACAGCCAAAGATTCTGGCGCTCGACGAGCCGCTCGGCGCACTCGATGCGCTGACCCGCATCGAAATGCAGCAGCTTCTGGAACGTATCTGGCTGGAGCAAAAATTCACCGCCGTGCTGGTCACGCATGACGTCGCCGAGGCGGTTGCGCTCGCCGACCGGGTGGTGGTGATCGACGAGGGCCGCATCGCGCTCGATCTCGACGTGTCGGTGGCGCGGCCGCGCCGGCGCGGTTCGGTCGAGCTTGCCAGGCTGGAGGGAAGGATTCTGGATCAGCTGTTCGGGTAGTGCTGTCGCGGGCAGGGCATTCTATCCGAACCGGATAGATAGGTAACAGAATGGACCGGCAATAAGGGGTGGCTGTTTTCTTGCTCGCCGGGTTGTGCCTGTTTGCGACTGCGGGTTTGACCAGCGCCTTCCCCCACTCCGTCACCGCTTCGCGGCGCCACCTCTCCCTCCTCCGGAGGGAGAGGAAGGGAGCCTGTCCGAACCGGATAGATAGGTAACAGAATGGACCGATAGCATGGGTGACAGTTTTCTTGTCCGCCGGAGGA
>NZ_AYXC01000029.1:0-43748 GCF_000502275.1 Mesorhizobium sp. L103C131B0
AGCAGATTGCCGGCGAGGAAATCGAGCGGGATTTCGTTGCGCCGGGTCTTGTCGAACAGATAGCGGCTGCCGCGTATCCAGGTGGTCATGATCAGCCCCATGAGGCAGGCAACGGATATTGACACCCATCCGCCTTCCACGATCTTGACGACATTCGCCAGGAAGAAACCCATGTCGATGGTGCCGAACAACAGGGCCAATGCCAGGGCAAGCCCAAGCTGCCATTTCCACAAATTGCGCATGACAACGAACAGCAGAATGGTTGTCATCAGCATCTCGCCGGTTACCGAAATTCCGTAAGCGGAAGCCAGCGAACTCGAGCTGCCGAAGCCGACAACCAGCAGCATCACTCCCACGGCTATGAGCAGGTTGACGCGCGGCATATAAATCTGGCCGCTCTGCATTTCGGACGTGTGCTGCACCTCGATGCGGGGCAGCAGGTTGAGTTGCACTGCCTGACGTGCCAGCGAAAAAGCACCCGAGATCACCGCCTGACTGGCGATCACGGTGGCGGCCGTTGCCAAGCCGACCATTGGCATCAGCGCCCAATCCGGCAACATCTCGAAGAATGGATTGGTCGGCCTGCCGCCATTCGCCAATACAAAGGCGCCCTGGCCGAAGTAGTTGAGCAGCAGGCAAGGAAACACCACGGAAAACCACGCGAGCACGATCGGCTTGCGCCCGAAATGTCCAAGGTCGACATAAAGCGCCTCGGCCCCCGTTACCGCCAGGAACACTGCACCAACGGTCACGAAAGCGGCGGTCGGCGTGCCGGCTAAGTAGGCGATCGCATAATACGGGTTGATCGCCAACAGCACCGAAGGATCATCCGTCAGGTGGTAGAGCCCGGAAACGCCGATGGCCAGGAACCATAGCGCCGTCACCGGCCCGAATACTGCCGCCACCTTCCCCGTGCCGAAGCGCTGCACGGAGAACAGAAATGCCAGGATGACCAAGGTGATCGGAACGACATAGGCCTCCAGCGTCGGTGTCACCACTTCCAGGCCCTCAACTGCCGACAGCACGGAAATGGCCGGAGTTATGATAGCGTCTCCGAAAAAAAGCGACGCCCCGCAAAGACCGATGCCGAGGATAAGCTTGGCGCCTTTTGGATAGGCGCTGCGCGCCAGCGCCATCAGGGACAGCGTGCCGCCCTCGCCCTTGTTGTCGGCGCGAAGCACGAAAGCGACGTATTTTATGGTGACGATAATCGTCAGCGCCCAGACGATCAGCGACAGCACGCCCAGGACATCTATACGCGTGTCGGTACCAGGCGAAGCGTGAAGCGCCTCGCGGAAGGCATAGATCGGGCTGGTGCCGATATCGCCATAGACGACGCCAAGCGCGCCCAGCATCAGAACTTTGGTGCTGTGCTGTTCAGTTTGGGAGTGGTTCGGTTGTTCGACGGGTTCAGCCTCGCTACCGATGCTGGAAAGAGCCATCGACTACTCCCCGATCACCGCGCGGTGCGCCTTGCTTGCTGTCATGCGATATCACCTTCGACACAAGCCTTCCACCGCTACCAACCGCAAGCCTTCAGAAACCGCCCCACCGTGCCGGCCATGCCATACTCCAACGCATCGGCTGTCAACCCGTGTCCGATAGACACTTCGGCCAATGCCGGAATGCGCTTTGCCAATGCCGGAAGGTTGTTCACCACCAGATCGTGCCCGGCATTGACCTGGAGCCCGGCGGCGAGTGCGGCATCCGCGGTTTTTCCCAATCTTTCCAGCTCCTTCCGCGCCTTGGCGGAATCGGAATGATAGCTGCCGTAGGGCCCGGTATAGAGCTCGATGCGGTCGGCGCCGGTGTCGCGCGCGGCATTGACGCCGGTGGGATCCGGATCGGAAAACAGCGACACGCGGAAGCCCCCTTTTTTCAGACGCTTGACGATCGGGATAAGGAACGCCGCCTCGGCGGCAAAGTTCCAGCCATGGTCCGATGTCGCCTGCGCCGGATCGTCGGGCACCAGCGTCACCTGCTCCGGCTGGTGTCTTTCCACAAGCGCCAGAAAATCCTCGGTCGGGTAGCCCTCGATGTTGAATTCCGCCTTGGGAAACTCGTCGTCGATCAGCGCCCGGATCTCCGGCAGGTCGGAATGCCTGGTGTGGCGCTCGTCGGGCCGCGGATGAACCGTCAGCCCGTGCGCGCCGGCCGCCAGCGCCAGGCGGCCGAGCCCGGTGACGCTCGGCCACGGCAGGTCGCGGCGGTTGCGCAGCATGGCGATGGCGTTGAGATTGACCGAGAGTTTCGCGGGCATGGCGTGAGGTCCGGCTGTTTGTGCAGCGCATCTATACTGCCTTTGATGGGAACAGACAGGGGCTTTCGGGTGTTCCAGTGATGACATCTGCTCGCAAGGGGGAACCCAGCCAATGAATTTTCTCCAATCCGTGCCCGCGATCCGCCGCCTCGAAACCGACCGTGAGGACCTTTTCGCCATCGACGTCGTCGGCCATGTATCGGCAGCCGACGGCGAAAATCTGTTCGGATTGCTGGAGGCTGCCTACGCGCTGCACCCGAGGATCGACGTCTTGGTGCGGCTGGTCGACCATGAGGGCGTCGACTGGATCGATATGGACGACGAGACGCTGAAACAAGGTACGGTTCATGCGCTAGAGCATATCGCCCGGTGCGCGACGATCGGTGAGCCGGACTGGATAGCGGATGCGCGGAACTTCCTTCCGGCTTCGCCACCCATCGAGTTCAGGCACTTCGCGGCCGAGGACGAAGCGGATGCCTGGCAATGGCTGGGTGCGACGCCACTCAGCCCTGCTGCGCCGGCTGCTACCTGACGCCGGCTATCTAACGCCAGCTATCCAACGCCAGTTATCTAACAATCGTCAGCCGCTCTGCCGCCCGCGTGATGGCGGTATAAAGCCAGCGCTGGCGGGTTTCCTTGAACGCCCAGCTCTCGTCGAACAGCACGACGTCGTTCCACTGCGAACCCTGCGCCTTGTGCACGGTCAGCGCGTAGCCATAGTCGAAATCGTCAAAGCGCTTCTTCTGCTGCCAGGGGATATCGGCGTCCGGATCCTCGAAAGCCGACTTGAGCAGCTTGATCTTGGCGACGCCGCGGTCGGGATCGTCCTCCTCGGGCGAGACCAGAAGGTTGATACCCGGCTTCACCGTCTCGCGCGACGAGGTCATCACCTTCCACAGCGAACCGTTGAGCAGGCCCTTGGCGGGGTCGTTGCGCAGGCAGACCAGCTTGTCGCCGGCCTGCGGATAATCGGCATTGAAACCCTTCAGCTCGCGCAGGCGCTGATTGTAGCGGCGGCGTGTGCGGTTGGTGCCGACCAACACCTGGTCCGCCTTCAGCACCAGCTCCTGGGTGACGTCCTCCTTGCCGATGACCTGCGCGGTGCCGTAGTCGCCACGCATGAACTCGCGGCCCTCGCGCACGTCGAGCGCCAGCTGGATGATCGGATTGTCGCGCGCCTGGCGGTGGATTTCGGTCAAGAGCACATCCGGCTCATGCTCGGTGAAAAAGCCGCCGCCCGAGATCGGCGGTAGCTGCGCCGGATCGCCAAGCACCAGGATCGGCGTGCCAAAACTCAGAAGGTCGCGGCCAAGCTGCTCGTCGACCATCGAGCATTCGTCGATGACCACCAGCTTCGCCCGTGAAATAGGGCTTTGGCGATTGAGCGAGAAGGTCGGCGACATCGAGGTCTTGCCGGTCACCTCGTCCGACACCGATTCCTCGCCCTTCGGCCGGTAGATCAACGAATGGATGGTGCGGGCATTGACCGCGCCCTTGGAACGCAGCACCTGCGCCGCCTTGCCGGTGAAGGCGGCGAACTGCACCTGCCCGTCGACATGCTCGGCAAAATAGCGCGCCAGCGTGGTCTTGCCGGTGCCGGCATAGCCGAACAGCCGGAAGACCTGTGGCCGGCCCTCTTTCAGCCAGCGCGCCACCGCCTTCAACGCCTCATCCTGTTGGGGAGAGAATTCCATCGATTCGACAGACCGGATTCGCGAGAGAAAGACAAGCTTGGTGCCAACCACCGCTTAAAACGATGGGATTGCCTCACCTTCAACGGGACAAACTAGCAGGCGCAAATGCGAACGTAAAGTGAACATGCAAGCGGATAACGAACGATTTGAATTCAGGCATTTGAACCTAGATCGGGCAATGCCACTATCACGGACATGATCGAGATGCAGATCGGCGCAGACACCTATAAGCGAGGATATTGATGAGGTCGTTCGCAGACAGGCTGATCGGAAAGTCGATAAAGAAGATCGAAACGGCGAACCTGGTTATGGCATCGTTGTCTCCTTGTCGGATGACGCAGGGTTCGCGATATATACCGAGGTCACGGCCTGTCTGAGTGACGAAAATGCCAGAACCATAGAACGTGTTACCATCAGCGACGAGCAAGTGATCCTCCACTTGGGTGACAACGACTTCGTCGCCATTTCCAAAAACCGTGGCCGCTTCGCCGTCGTTGAGGCGTTTGTCTATGGGGACGACGAAGGCATGGTCGTCGAAAATTAGTTGCATCGGCCGCCAGATTTCAAACACCAACCACAGGCGGACTATATGTTCGCGCCGCCGCCGCTACCTCTGGTCGGCCCGGGATCGTTCTCCAACAAAATCGGCTTGCCGTGCGGGGTTGCATGCGCGGCGCGTTCCCAGGCGGCGGCGAGCGTGTCGACGTCACTTTTTCCCGCGACGCCCTTGGCCGCCAGCAGCGTCTCCAGCGCAGCCAGCCAATGCTCGTAGTAGTCGTGGCCGTCGCTTGCGGCGCCCGGCTTCTTCACTTGCGCCGACAGCGCATCGGCCCATTCGCTCCACGAAAACAGGCCCTTGTCATGCAGCGCCACCGTCATGGCGAAGGCTTCGGCCTGCCAGGGTTCGGCGAATACCGGTTCGTCCAGACCCGCCGGCAGTGCACCTTCAGGCCGGCTCAAGATAGCTCTCCCAGGCGTCGATGGAGACGGTCAGCGTCCGGTCGGCGCCCTCGCCCCAGATTTCCGAGCCATCGAAGACCACGGTATAGACCCATTGCGGGTTTTCACCGTTGCCATGCGCGTTGCTGTCGGGGAACACAAAACCGTCACGCACGGCCTCGATAACTCCGTGCTTGCCGCGCGCATAACGCGGCAGCCTCGTGTGGGCGGTGGGATTGAAATTCCTTGTCCGCACCGGGTCGCCGGCCTTGAAGCGCGGCGCCGTCTCGACCGGCCGGTCGCAGGGACTGCCCTTGGCCAGCACCGCCGGAACGTTTTCGGCCTTCAACACCCTTTTGGGCGTCGCCGCCGGATCGACCGCCCGACCTTCCGTCAGATCGCGCTCGCTGACGAAGCCATGGCGCTTCAGCAGCACCTCGAGCGCTTTGATCCATATCTGGTAGTAGCTTGAGGAATAATAGACGGCCGGATGCAGCGATTCCCTGGCGTGCCGGCTCTCGTCGATGTTCCACGCGCCCATGGCGCCGGCAGTCAGCGTCACGCCGAGCGCCCGCCTCTCCCAATCCGCATGAAAATACGGTTCGTCCTTTTCGGGCGCGACCGGCCCGAAACTCATCTGCCCACCGAGATCCTGCGGCCCGTTCATGCCGGTTCTCTCGCCACCGCCGTGCCGATCATCGCATCGCGGCTCACCAGTTCGGCGAGCTGGTCCTCACTCCAGCCTTCGGTACCGCCAGGCCGCATCGGCACCACGAGATAGCGCAGTTCGGCAGTCGAATCCCAGACGCGGATGTTTTTCTCCGCCGGCAAGGTCAGCCCGAACTCTTCGAGCACGCCGCGGGGATCGATCACGGCGCGCGAGCGATAGGGCGGCGCCTTGTACCAGACCGGCGGCAGGCCGAGCACCGACCACGGATAGCAGGAGCACAGCGTGCAGACGACGAGGTTGTGCGTCTCGTCCGTGTTGAACACCGCCTGCATGTGCTCGCCCTGGCGGCCGGTGTAGCCCAGCGAGGTGATCGCCGCAGTCGCGTCGCGCTTCAGCCACTCGGCAAAGGCCGGATCGCTCCAGGCTTTCGCCACCGCCCTGGCGCCGTTGCGCGGCCCGATCTTGGTCTCGTAGGTGTCGACGATGACGTCGATCGCCGCCGGATCGATCAGGCCTTTTTCGGTGAGGATGGTCTCCAGCGCGCGCACGCGCGCCGCAAACGGGTCAAGTTCGTTGTCGTGGTCATGATCATGGGACATGACCGCAGATTAGGATCGCCAGCCCATGGCCGCAAGCATGACGGCTTGGGCCACGGGCTATCGCCTATTCGGCGGCGGCCTTCTGGGGTTCGATGAGCCGGTCCTCGGGGCCGAACAGCGACGCCTGCTCGCCGGTCGCGACGGCATGCAGCGCCGGCTTGTTCTTCTTCGAGGAGAAAAAGCCCATCAGCCAGCCGGAGAAATTCTCGAAATAGACATAGATCACCGGGGTGACGAACAGCGTCAGCGCCTGGGAAGCGAGCAGCCCGCCGACGACCGCGACACCGAGCGGCTGGCGCAGCTCAGCACTGGCGCCGGTGCCGAGCGCGATCGGGAACGTGCCCATCAGCGCCGCCAACGTCGTCATCATGATCGGCCTGAAACGCATCAGGCACGCCTTGTGTATGGACTCCTTGGCCGACATGCCTTCTCGTCGCAGCTCCAGCGCGACGTCGACCATCATGATGCCGTTCTTCTTGACGATGCCGATCAACATCAGGATGCCGATCACCGCGATCACCGACAGGTCCATGCCGGCAAAGCGCAGCGCCACCACGGCGCCCAGCACAGCCGAAGGCAGGCCGGTCAGGATGGTGAGCGGATGGATGAAGCTCTCATAGAGAATGCCGAGCACGATATAGATGGTCAGGATGGCGCCGCCGATCAGCAGGCCCTGATTGGCGAGCGAATCCTGGAAGGTCTTGGCGGTGCCGGCAAAGCTGGTCGAAATCGCCGGCGGCATGCCGATCTGCTCCTTCAGCGCGGCGATGCGCGCCGTGCTGTCGCCCAGCGCCACGCCTTGCGGCAGGTTGTAGGAGATGGTCACCGCGGGCAGCTGGCCGAGCTGGTTGACGGTCAGAGCGCCGGCCGTGCGGTCGACGCGGGCAAAGGCGCCGAGCGGCACCAGGCTGCCGCTTGCCGTCCTGACCTGGATGGCCAGCATGCGCTCGGGCGACCATTCGATGTTGGGATCGAGCTCCATGATGACTTCGTAGCTGTCGGCCGAGCCAAAGATCGTCGAGACCTGCTCCGTGCCGAAGCCGCCATAGAGACTGGAACGCAGCGTGTCGGTGTCGATGCCGAGCGACGCCGCCTTGTCGCGATCGACCACCAGCGTCGCCTGCAATGAATTGTTCTGCAGATCGCTGGTGACGTCGGTGAAATTCGCATGATCGGCCGCCATCGCATCGTTGAGCTTTTGCGCCCATGTGTCGGTCAGGCCGGTATCGAGGCCCTGAACGACGAGCTGGTAGGCGCTGGCGGAAGAACGCGCGCCAAGCCGCAGGTTCTGCACCGGCTGCATATAGGCATCGATCCCCGGCACAGTGGCCAGTTGCCGCCGCAGATCCGACAGCACCTTGTCGATGTCGGGGCGCTGGCTCTTGTCCTTCAGCTGCACATAGAGCTGGCCCTGGTTCAGCGCATTGTTGCCGCCGCCGGCTGACCAGGCGACATGCGAGACATAGGGCGAATGCGAGAAGACACTTGCCGCCTGGTTCTGCAGCTTGACCATGGCGTCGTAGGAGATGTCCTGCCTGGCGATCGTCGTAACCGAGATCTGGCCGATATCCTCTTGCGGGAAAAAGCCTTTCGGCGAGACCTCGATCAGCCTGACCGACCCTGCCGCCGTGCCGGCGAAGACGAGGAACACCAGAAAAGTGTGGCGCAGGCAGAAGGTCAAAAGCCGGTCATAGCCGCGGGTGACGATATCCTGCTTGTGGCCGGGGGCATGCTTGTCGCGATCGGCCTTGGTCACCGACAGCAGGCGCGAACACAGCATTGGCGTCAGTGTCAGCGACACGAACATCGAAGCCAGGATGGCGACCGTCACCACGACGGCGAATTCGTTGAAGATGCGGCCGATGACGCCGCCCATTAGAAGCACGGGGATGAACACCGCCACCAGCGAGATCGAGATCGAGATGATGGTGAAGCCGATTTCGCGCGCGCCCTTCAGCGAGGCATCGAAGGCCGAGAGACCGTCCTCCTCCATGTGGCGAAAGATGTTTTCCAGCATGACGATGGCGTCGTCGACGACGAGGCCGACTGCGAGCGTCAGTCCCATCAGCGAGATGTTGTCGACGGAGAAGCCGAACAGGAACATGGCGCCGAGCGTCGCGATCAACGAGATCGGCACCGCCACGGCCGGAATGATGGTTGCAGTCACCCGGCGCAGGAAGACGAAGATCACCATCACCACCAAAGCGATGGTCAGAAGCAGCGTGAACTGGACGTCGTCGACGGCCTGGCGGATCGAGGTCGAACGGTCGTTGAGCAGCTTGATGTCGGCGGCGGCCGGCATTTGGTCCTTGAACGACGGCAGCATCGCCTTGACCTTGTCGACGACGTCGACCGTGTTGGCGTCGGGCTGGCGCTGCACCGCCAGGATGATGGCGCGCGTGCCGTCATACCAGCTTGCAGTCGTCGTGGTCTCGACCGAGTCGATGACGCGCGTCACCTCGCCCAGCCGCACCGGATGGCCGTTCTTGGTGGCGATGATGAGGTTGGAGAACCCGGCGGCATCGGTGAGCTGCGTATTGGCCGTGATGGTCAGCTGCTGCTTGTCGTTCTGCAAGACGCCGAGCGGCGTGTTGGAGTTGGCCGACGCGATCGCCGTCTGCAGCTGGTCGATCGAAATGCCGCGCGCCGCCAGCGCCGTCGGGTCGATCTGCACGCGCACCGCATATTTCTGCTGGCCGAAGATCGACACCTGCGCCACGCCGTCGATGGTCGACAGCGAGGGCGAGATGACGTTTTCGGCGAAGGCGTCGAGATCGGTGAGCGGAACGGTGTCGCTGACCAGCGACATCAGCAGGATCGGCGCGTCGGCCGGATTGACCTTGCGATAACTCGGCGGCGCTGTCATCTCGGGCGGCAGTTGCCGCTGCGTGCGCGCGATCGCCGCCTGCACGTCGGCGGCCGCCGCGTCGATATCCCGGTTGAGCACGAACTGGATGGCGATCGACGTGCGTCCCAGCGAATTGCTGGTTGAGATCGAATCGATGCCGGCAATGGTGGCGAACTGCTTGATCAGCGGCGTCGCCACCGAAGTGGCCATGGTTTCGGGTGACGCGCCGGCCAGGTTGGCCGAGACGTTGACGACCGGGAATTCGGCGCTCGGCAGCGCCGCAACCGGCAGGAACTTGTAGGCAAACAGCCCGCCCAGCACGAGGGCGAGTGACATCAGCAGCGTGGCGACAGGCCTTCTTATGCAGAATTCGGAAATCATTGGGCGGCCCCACCGGCCTTAGCCGCTTCGGCGACCTTGGGCGCGGCCTGGTCACCGCCGGCCGCCTTGCCTTCATGCACGCTGGCGCCGTCCTTCAGCCTGGTTTGGCCCTCGACGACAACCTTCTCGCCTGACTTGACGCCCTCGCTGATGGCGCTGTTTTCGCCTTCGGTCAGCGCCACCTGCACAGGCCGCATCTCGACCGTATTGTCGGGCTTCACGACATAGACGAACGGACCCTTCTGGCTGGGCTGCACGGCAACAGTCGGGATGGATGTCATCTGCGGCATGATGCCGGCGTCGAGCACGACATTCACATATTGGCCGGGCCACAGTGAAAGATCGGCATTGGGAATGCTCGCCCGTGTCGCGATGGTGCCGGACGCGGTGTCGACGCTGGAATCGACGAAGTCGAGCGTGCCGTTGCCGATCGGCGTCGGATCGCCATCCTTGGTCAGCGTCACCGCGCCTTGCTGCGGGTTGGCCAGCGCCTTGTGCAGCAGCGCCAGGTTGCTCTCCGGCAGGTTGAAGTTGACTTGCAGCGGATCCATCTCGGTGATCGTCACCAGCGGCGTGGCCGTGCTCGAGTTGCCGTTGCTCAAGGTGACCAGGTCACCGACCGAAACGTTGACCGCCCCCAGCCGGCCGGCAATCGGCGCCTTGATGCTGGCAAAGCCGAGCTGGACATTGTCGGCGTCGATCGTCGCCTTGTCGGCATCGACCGTCGCCGCCGCAGCCTTTTGCGCCGCCACCGCCTGATCGTAAGTCTGCTGCGTGCCGGCCTGCTTGGCGACGAGATCCTTGGCGCGCTGAAGGTCGGAGCCCGAACTGGTTAGCAGCGCCTGGTCCTTGGCGAGCGTCGCCTGATCCTTGGCAAGCTGCGCCTTGAGCGCCCTGTCGTCGAGCGAGAACAGCAGGTCGCCGGCCTTCACCATCTGGCCGTCCTTGACGTCGATAGATACGATCTGGCTGGACACGCGGGCGTTGATGTTGACCACGGCCGGCGAAGACACGAAGCCGATGGCGTAACGGCGGATCGGAAAATCGGCCATTGTCGCGGTGGCCGAGACGATCGAGGCCGAACGGGCGGCATTGCCGCCGGCGCCGGATTTGCCCCCAGCCTTGTCGGCCGAAGCCTTGTCCGATCCAGCCGGCTTGTCCGTTGCTGCCGCCTGCCTGGCGCCCGGCAGCATCTGCTGCAGACTGCTCATTGCCGCCGGCGAAAAATAGACCCATGCCGCGGCGACACAGGCCGCTGCCACCACCACCGCCAGAACGACTTTTCCGCGCATCGACTAAAAGCCCTATGATCCGACACGCCGAACCCGGTGGTCTCATTCTACCCAATCACGGCGCCTTGCCGCGATCTCGCCGAAGTAGATAGGACGCACATTTGTCGGAAAAGGGCCAAAACACGGCATTACGAAGATTTAATGTGCACTGCACAATGACTATGCAGCCGGCTCAGCAGTCGGAAAACCAGCCAGGATGCGGTTGAGATTTCAGGCCGGATGCGTCTATTTCAGCATCGGCCAGAGCGTCGCCGCCAAGAGCACGCCCATGGCGATGTTGAACCATTTCAGCCGCACCGGATCCGACAGGAATCCGCGCAGCGCCGTGCCGAAGCCGGCCCACACCGAGACGCTCGGCAGGTTGACGACGGTGAAGGCGATCGCGATCAGCGCCACCGACAGGAACGGGTGGTCCGGATTGGAGTAGACGGCCATGGCGGTGATCGCCATCACCCAGGCTTTCGCATTGACCCACTGGAATGCGGCTGCCTCGATGAAGCGCATCGGCCGTGCCTCCGTCTCACCCTTGCTGGACAGCGAGCGCGACATGGCGATCTTCCAGGCGAGATAGAGCAGATAGGCAGCGCCGGCGATCTTCAATCCGGTGTGCAAGGCCGGAAACGCCGTAAGCACCGCGCCCAGGCCAAAGCCGACAGCAAGCAACAGCACCAGGAAACCCATGCTGATGCCCAGCATATGCGGAATGGTTCTGACCAGGCCGAAATTCACGCCCGACGCCAAGAGCATGAGGTTGTTCGGCCCCGGCGTGATCGAGGTCACGAAGGCGTAGACCAAAAGGGCAAGGAAAGCGTCGAGGGTCATGACGGCTCACAAAGGTCAGCAATGCTGACTTAAATCGACAGAGCGCTGGACGCAACCTCATTCCATTGGTCCAAAGCGCTCCGCCGTGATCCGTCTATCCCGAGCCAGCCAGGCCGGCACAGTCTACCTGCCGTGGGCCCGCGCCGACAACAGGCTGGGAGCGGCGGCCGCCTCCTGACGGCCAGCCACACGCCGCAGGCCTTTGCGCCTCGGCGTGTTCCCGGGAAGCTTCACGCCATGCGCGAGGCCGAGGGCAGCCAGGATGCGGATGAAGAGCCAGCCGAGATCGATCTGCCCGAGTTCCAGGCCGAGCTTTGCGGATTCGGGAAACGCATGGTGATTGCCGTGGAAACTCTCGCCAAAGGTCACCAGGCCGAAACGCGGCAGGTTGTAGCCCTGCACGGCAACGCCATCGACGCGCCAGCCCTGCTGCCGGCTGCGATGTGCGAAATGCCCGACCAGCCAATGCCCGGTCAGCGACACGGAGATACGCACCGCAATGCCCCAGACCACCCAGCTCCACCCGCCGAGGAGCAAGAAAAGGATCGCCCACGGCAGTTGCTGCAGCATCCAGGTCCGCTCGACGAATTTGTAGAAGCGGTCGTTTCTGATCGACGGCTCGATGACGAAGTCAGGCGGATTGCGCAACGCTACGGCGCAATGCATTTGCCAGAAAGCGTCGGTGAAGAAAGGCCGGCGGTGGGCGTGCAGGTCGTGACAAGCCGTCTGGCGCTGCGCCCAGTCTCGTATGTCATGCGCATAGATCATGCCGAACGGACCGGCCATGCCGACGAGCGTCCCGAGATAGACCAGCGCGTGTTCGAGCCAGATGTGAACCTTGAACGAGCGATGGATGAGCAGGCGATGCATGCCGACCGAGTGTCCGGCGCAGATCGTCACCGCCGTCGTCGCTACGAACAGGGCGAAAGCGCTCCAGCTGAAGGTCAGCGGCCCGAACACCAACGCAATCAGCGTCATCGCACCGACCCAGATCGACTTGGCCGGCATCCAGACGACCTCGCCATCTTCGGCATCGCTCAAGGGCTGCGAGATCATTCTGCCTGTGGATATGGTCTTCATCGCTACCCCTCCTCTGCAGGAAACATTTCCGGACCAAAGAGCCTTGCCTTCCGGCGCGCCGGCGCTTATTTAGGCAATAAGCTAACTATCTACTATTCCGATTTAGGTATTTAGGCAATAGACTAAATACCGGAAGCGAAACGACAGAGGCAGGCGGTGATCGAAGACAATGCAGCGGATGGCGACACGGCTATCGGGGCAAGCAGCGCCATACAGCGCGTGTTCGAGGCGCTGTCATCGCAGCCGAGGCGCAAGATCCTCGCCTATCTCGCCCACTCCTCGCTGACCGCGGGCGAGATCGCGGCGCGCTTCGACATGTCGAAGCCGTCGATCTCGCAGCATCTGAGCATCCTGGAGACGGCCGGCCTCATCGCCAGGGAGCGGCAGGGACAATTCATCCGCTACTCGCTGGTCCAGAACAATCTGGTTAACACGCTGAACGGCTTCGTCCAGGACGTCTGTCCGGTATCGCGCCCGATCAAAAGGGAGAGTAAGAATCTGGCGAGCGGCAAGGTCGATCCCAAGCCGGTAAAATAGTTGGACTGAGACTACATCCCCTGCGGGCCCCGGTTCATCGCCGCCACGCCGGTGCGGCAGATCTCGACCAGGCCGAGCGGCTTCATGATGGCGATGAACTGGTCGAGTTTCGAGCCCTTGCCGGTAATCTCGAAGATGAAGTGCTCGGTGTTGGCGTCGATGACCGAAGCGCGAAAAGCGTCCGCCAGACGCAGCGCCTCGACGCGGGCTTCGCCGGTGCCGGCGACCTTGACCAGCGCCAACTCGCGTTCCAGCGGCCGCTCCTGGCCGAACTCGTGCGAGCGCACGGTGAGATCGACGACGCGATGCACCGGCACGATGCGTTCGAGCTGGTGCTTGATCTGCTCCAGCACATGCGGCGTGCCGCGCGTCACGATGGTGATGCGCGACAGGTGCTTCTCGTGTTCGGTCTCGGAGACGGTGAGGCTCTCGATGTTATAACCGCGGCCGGAAAACAGGCCGATGACCCGGGCAAGCACGCCGGGCTCATTGTCGACCAGAACGGAGAGCGTGTGGTTCTCCGGCTTTTCCGTTTCCTTGGCGATGAAATAGGCGGAGCCGGTCGGTTGAAGCTGTGCGTTCATGACATGTCTCGATTTCAGACTTTGAGCTAATTCTCTGTTTGCGCACGGCTTCTCGCGACAGCCCTGCCCCGGCTTGGACCTAGACCAGTTCCCTGCCCTTGGCGTCGATGGCGTTGGCCACGGCTTCGTCGGTCGCCTCGTCGGGCAGGAGCATTTCATTATGCGCCTTGCCCGACGGGATCATCGGGAAGCAGTTGGCGAGCGTCGCCACCCGGCAATCGAACAGCACCGGCTTCTTCACCGCGATCATCTCCTTGATCGCATCGTCCAGCTCGTCCGGTTTCTCGCAGCGAATGCCATGACCGCCATATGCGTCGGCCAGCTTGACGAAGTCGGGCATCGCTTCGGTGTAGGAATGCGACAGACGGTTGCCGTGCAGCAATTGCTGCCACTGGCGCACCATGCCCATATACTGGTTGTTGAGGATGAAGATCTTGATCGGCGCATTGTGCTGCACCGCCGCGCTCATCTCCTGCATCGTCATCTGCACCGAGGCATCGCCTGCGATGTCGATGACCAGCGCATCCGGGTGCGCGATCTGCACGCCGAGCGCCGCCGGCAGGCCGTATCCCATCGTGCCCAACCCGCCCGACGTCATCCAGCGGTTCGGCTTCTCGAAATGATAGTGCTGCGCCGCCCACATCTGGTGCTGGCCGACCTCGGTGGTGATGTAGGTGTCCATGTCCTTGGTCAGTTCGTAGAGCCGCTGGATGGCATATTGCGGCATGATCACATCGTGGTTCATCTTGAACGCGAGCGAGTCACGCGCGCGCCATTTGGCGATCTGCTCCCACCAGGGATGGAGCGCCTTCTTGTCGGCCTTGGCGCTCGCCCGCCACAGCCGCACCATGTCCTCCAGCACCCGGCCGACATCGCCGATGATGGGCACTTCCGTGTGCACGTTCTTGTTGATCGACGATGGATCGATGTCGATGTGGATCTTCTTCGAGTTGGGCGAGAAGGCGGTCAGCCGTCCGGTGATGCGGTCGTCGAAGCGCGCGCCGATGCAGACCATCACGTCGCAATCATGCATGGCCATGTTGGCTTCATAAGTGCCGTGCATGCCCAGCATGCCCATCCAGTTCTTGCCCGATGCCGGGTAGGCCCCGAGGCCCATCAGCGTCGAGGTGATCGGGAAGCCGGTGAGGTCGACCAGTTCGCGCAGCAGATGGCTGGCCTCCGGACCGGAGTTGATGACGCCGCCGCCCGAATAGATGATCGGCTTCTTGGCGCCGGCCATCAGTTCGACGGCGGCCTTGATCTTTTCCAGGTCGCCCTGGACCTTCGGCTGGTAGCTGGTGCGCGGCGCCGCCTGCGGCGGCACATAGATGCCTTTGGCGAACTGCACATCCTTCGGAATGTCGACCACCACCGGGCCGGGGCGGCCGGTCGTCGCGACATGGAAGGCCTCATGGATGGTGGCGGCCAATTCGTTGACGTCCTTCACCAGCCAGTTGTGCTTGGTGCAGGGGCGCGTGATGCCGACCGTGTCGCACTCCTGGAACGCGTCGGAGCCGATCAGCGAAGTCGGCACCTGCCCGGTCAGGCAGACCAGCGGGATCGAATCCATCAGCGCATCCTGCAGCGGCGTCACCGCATTGGTGGCGCCCGGGCCGGAGGTCACCAGCATGACGCCGGCCTTGCCGGTCGAGCGGGCATAGCCTTCGGCCGCATGCCCTGCGCCTTGCTCGTGGCGGACGAGGATATGCTCGACCTCGTCCTGCTGGAAGATTTCGTCATAGATCGGAAGCACCGCGCCGCCGGGATAACCGAAGACATGCTTGACGCCATTGTCCTTCAGCGCCTGCACCACCATTTCGGCGCCAGTCATTTCCCTGTTTGGCATTTCGCGCCGTTCGTTCTGTCCGTTGCTCATCGGTCTGGTCCCGTACTTCTAGCCATGAGGCGATTGCTGGTCGTTTAGTCGTGTTTCGGGCAATAAAAAAGGCCCCCGATGGGAGCCTGTGTGTTGCGCATGGGAGGTTTTCGCCCGGCGGTTACACCGCCTTGCCCACGCGCTTTCCTACGAGAATGAGTGCCTTTTTCATCGTGGCGGACACTACGAGGGTGAAAGGCAAGGTGTCAACGGGAAAAACGCGCGATGCGAAAGACAAAGCAAGTGGCCCGCCGCCTCTGGTCGGCGGGCCACCGCGGCGCATACGATACCCCTCAATCGCACCGCGCCGGGAACAAGAGTCACTGCCGTGTCACGTCAGGATCAGCACGATCTTGTACGTATCCGGGTCGACGATGACGATGCGCCCGTCGGCCAGCACGAAGTACTCATAGGATTCGTAGGCCGGGACGATCTTGACAATGCGCGCCGGCAGACGGTGCAGGCGCACTTTGTGCCGCGGCACCTCGATGCCGACCGAAATGTCGAAGTCGACGTTCTTCACCGGCTCAACCCTGGTCTCGTGGATGATCTGCGTGACCTGCGTCTTCTGCTCGACGGTCACGTTGTTGATCGAGGCCGTATTGCCCTGGTCGGTCTGAACGTTTGTGTTGCCCTGAGCGTTCTGCTCGGTGGTGGTCCCGGCCTTGCCCTGGGCCTGCTGGTCCGTGCTGGTGCCGGTCTGGCCCTGAGCGTTCTGCTCGGTGCTGGTCCCGGCTTTGCCCTGAGCCTGCTTCTCGGTGCTGGTGCCGGTCTGGCCCTGAGCGTTCTGCTCGGTGCTGGTCCCGGCCTTGCCTTGGGCCTGTTCATCCGTCTTGAGCTTGGCCTTACCCTGAGCCTGCTTCTCGGTGCTGGTGCCGGTCTGGCCCTGAGCATTCTGCTCGGTGCTGGTCCCGGCCTTGCCCTGGGCCTGTTCATCCGTCTTGAGCTTGGCCTTGCCCTGAGCCTGCTGATCGGTCGTGGCACCGGCCTGACCCTGAGCATTCTGCTCGGTACTGGTCCCGGCCTTGCCCTGTGCCTGTTCATCCGTCTTGAGCTTGGCTTTGCCCTGAGCCTGCTGATCGGTCGTGGCGCCAGCCTGGCCCTGTGCATTCTGATCGGTCTGTGACTTCATCTTGCCTTGCGCCTGTTCTCCGGCCTTGCCGCCCTTCTGGCAATCGGCCGCGCCGGCGGCGCAGTTGTCGCCACCGCTCGGCTGCACGGCCTGGGTCTGGGCGATCGCGGCGCCGCACCCGACGCCAAGCGCAATCATGCTCGTGATCAACACATGTTTCATCTGCTTTCTCCTTAAAGAGTCGGTCCCTCAGCCTAGCCAACTCTGCCAAAAATACTTTGTTCCACATTTTGTGAATAAAATCGGGCTTCTAAGAAGACCAATGAATGTTGGCAGTAATTTTGCAACAATCACCTACAAATTGCATCAAACAATTAATGCAACGCAACATTTTATTTTCTCCTGAGCTTGCGATCCCATAGCGATGACACCAGCATCACAAGCTTAGAAGTACTCCCGTCGTCATGACCAGGATGGCTACCCCGAAAACAGGCAAGAGCAACCATCGTGCCTGATGGACGCTGTTGTCCATTAACGCCTCCNACGCCTCCCACAAGTGCTGATCTCAACGATGCCGAGAACCCTGTGTTCCGCCCTGAGGAGGCTCTAGGACCTCTACAGCCTGGCACCAGACTTTGGTCCCTCCCCCTATCGTCCATTGGCCCGATGACGCCCGGACCGAAGCCCCACGCGGGAACGCAGCCGCGAAAAGCCCGTTCGGCTCCCGGTGTGCATCAACCTCATCAACACCACCCGTATCGGAATCGAGCTCGCGCAAGATGCATGAGCGTTGCTCGCATGAAGGAGAGAATCATGACGACCATGTACCAGTCGACCGCAATTGCCGGATTCTTGCTGCTCGCGAGCGCGGGCGTAGTTGCCGCTCAAGACGTCATCATCGCGCCGGAGCAGGAAACGGTTGTGCGCGAATACGTGAAAAAGCAGCCCCTTGCGTCGGTGAAGATTCCAGGTGTCGAATTGAACGTGGGGACCGCCATTCCCGACACGGTGGAACTGCATGAAGTGCCGAGCGTCAAGTATCGCTACGTTGTGGTCGACGGGCGAACCGTGCTGGTCGACCCCGGCACGCGGAAGATCGTCAAGATCATACAGTAACGCTGATCCCACCGCCGTTCCCCGCGGGTGGCGGTGGGATCATGCCCTGAAATTGCGGTTTCCCCGGCAATTCAACCTGGCGCTTGCTCGCACCATCGACCGTTCTAGATGTAGGATGGCTTAGGCATTTTGGCACGGCCAAAGTCGCGGGGTCGGTTGAGACGTGCGCTACATTGATAGTCTCTATCAAAACTGGAACAGGCTATCGTTGGCTTGGCAGTTCATCATAGTCGGAAGCATTGGGCTGCTGTCGCTGATGCTGGTCGTCGGCCTATGGGTCACCTCGCAAATACGAGATGGAGTGATCCGCAACTCTGCAAGCACGACCGCGCTTTACGTCGACAGTGTCATCGCGCCAATCCTGCCGGATATGCGCAAAAGCCAGCAGCTCAGCGACACCGTTAAACGGGCACTCGATGAAACCCTGGACCAGGGTGCTCTCGGAAAAAAACTGGCGTCGTTCGTGCTTTGGCGGCGTGATGGCAAGGTGCTGTACGCCAAAGACGCGGCTCTTATTGGCCAGACCTTCGAGCCAAATGCGAACTTGCTGCATGCGTTCGGCGGAAACGTGGTGGCGCAATTCAATGATCTGGACGAAAATGAAAGGAAGGAACGCAAGAGCCCCACCGCCTCGCTGCTCGAGATCTACAATCCGGTTCGAGAGCCGTGGTCGGGCGATGTTGTGGCCGTTTCCGAGTTCTACGAGATAGCCGACGATCTTCAGGGCACTTTAAACTCGGCACTATGGTCGAGCTGGCTGCTCGTGGCTGGCGCGACCGCGGTCGCCTTGGCGATGCTCTCGGGAATCGTGCTTCGCGGCAGCAGCACTATCGAAACGCAGCGTTCAGCGCTTGAGACGCAAGTGGCGGAGCTTCAGTTGCTTTTGGAGCAGAATTCCGCTTTGCGGGAGCGCGTCCAGCAGGCGTCGCGCCGCGCAACGGCAATCAACGAACGTTACTTGCGTCGCATCGGGTCTGATTTGCATGACGGTCCAGCTCAGCTCGTCGCACTGGCTGCGCTGCGCATGGACAGCCCTCTGCTGCTCGATCCCGCCGCATCCCCAAGCCACCGCAAGACCGAGATCGCCGATATCCATCATACGTTGGATGAGGCGATGCGGGAGATCCGCGCCATCTGCACCGGCCTCGTGCTGCCACAGATCGAAGCTTCGACAGTCGCGGAGATATTGCGGCTTGCGGTTGCCGAACATGAACGCCGTACAGCCTCTTCCGTATCGCTTTCACTGCCATCTCGCCTGCCCGACCTGGGGACGTCCGAGAAAATAAGCATCTTTCGCTTCGCGCAGGAGGGGCTGAACAATGCCTGGCGACACGGTCTGGGCAAGGGGCAGGCTGTCAAGGCGAGAGTGACGCAGGGCAAGCTCCTCATTCAAGTGCTTGATCACGGCCCTGGATTCCAGTCGGGATCGTGTGAAGGACTTGGACTCGCCGGTATGAGGGAACGTATCGAAAGTATCGGAGGTCACTTCGAGACCTTTTCGAGCCCCAGGGGGACCCGGCTGACCATAACGCTCAACATCGAGGACCAGAAATGACCGCTCCCATAAGGATTGCCATTGTTGATGATCATCCGCTGTTTCGCGAGGGTGTGGCTCGCAGCCTCGCCGAAATCGGCGGCTTCGAAGTCGTTGGTGCGGGCGAAACCGCGGCGGATGCCGAACAGCTTGCGGCCTTGGCAAATCCCGACATATTGCTGCTCGACATCAGTTTGCCGGGAGGGGGTCTGGCGGCAGCGGAAAATATTCTTGCAACTCAGCCTGACTGCAAGATCGTCATGCTCACCGTCTCGGAGGCGAACGCCGATTTGGCAACGGCGCTCAGGCTGGGCGTACGCGGATATGTGCTGAAAGGGATTGGGGCGGCATCGCTGGCCGAGGTGCTGACTTATATAGCCGCAGGAAAAAAATATGTTTCGCCGACCCTGTCAGCGCAGCTTTTGAATGAACTGATCCGGCCGGAAAAGCGCACAACCGATCTCGTTGCCAATCTCTCGGGACGCGAGCTTGGGATAATCTCCTTGGTAGGCGAAGGACTGAGCAATAAAGAAGTCGCCAAACGTCTCAACCTGCAGGAGAAAACGGTAAAACACCACATGACTCGGATATTTCAAAAGCTAAAGGTGCGAAACCGCACCGAAGCAGCCATTCTTATGCACGCGCCCAAAACGGGTCTTGTATAGGGAGATCGGGGCTTGTCTGAAGGTCGGATGCTGGTTGGCGAACCAACAGTTACAGCCCTTTCAGACGAGCAATGTCGGAGGCCCTTACGGCGCGTTCGACAATTGTCCTTCCAAGCGGATCCTTCATAGTGAAGCGGCCGGCCTCGATGCTTTCGCTGAATCCATCGCGATGCACGACCTGGATTTTGGCGCCCTGTACCGTCACCGTGTCGCCAGCGGCATTGACTTGGCTACTCGGAGCTTGGCTACCGGGGGCGTTGTCGCCGGCACCATTTTTTCCCTTTCCGTTGGCGTTGCCATTCCCGGCGTTGCCGCCTGAGCCATTACCATTACCACTACCGTTACCACCACCGTTACCATTGCCATTGTTTCCGCTCTTGGCGCTGGCAGCGGCGAATTCGATCTTGTAGCCGTCGACATGGCTCAACCGCAGACCAAGCACCGGCATCGCCACCGCAACCGCCGCGAATACGCGCAAGCTAAAGTACGCCCGGCGACGCACGGATGAAAACAGGGGCTGCCTTTCTCCATTCATGCCACCATCACATCATGATGTGTCACGGTATTCAAGAATGAACAGCCCAAAATTGCGGCTCACAAACGCTGAGGAAACTCTCCTTTCGTGCTTGCAGCTCGATTCTCAGACCTTCGTCTGAGTCAAATATACACCGAAGTCTGACCTACTGATCTTGGGCCGCGCCGACGGATGTCGCAATAAAATCCGCGGTGACAAGGCTCGTCACCGGTAGGGATCGGCAGCGAGGCGCGAGCGCCTGCGGCACGCAGACGCTTGCGGCAGATCTCCGGCATACAGTTTGCGCATGCTCGCCGTCGAAGCGGTAGCACATGCCGTTCCTTCCCCGGATTATGATCAGGCGCGATTGGCGAATTCGCGGACAACCCGTTGCAGCAGCGGCATGTAGTCGCGAAATGCCCGGGTCTTCATGTTGGCGATCTTGCCGGCCTCGTCCCAGACGCGAACCCGCACCGCTTCCTCGTGGAACGGGTTCTTGCGGAACTCTGCCACCTCTTCGGCATTCATCGGCCCGCCTTGCAGCGACAGCGTGTGGACCGAGGCCTGCGACAGCCTGCCGAAATAGCTCGGGTCGGTGGCGCAAAGGTAGCGCTTGGCCGCGACATGCAGCCTGACGCATTCGACGATCACCGGTGGAAAGAACGGCGCCAGCACCTCGCCGCCGGCTTCGTCATGATGCTTGTCCTCGACATCGTCGGGCGAATAGGTGCCGAACTCGCTGGTGTAGTGGCCGATATCGTGCAGCAGTGCTGCCGCCACCAGCACATCGGGCGCGCCGTCCTTTTCGGCGAACCAGGCGCCCTGCAACATGTGCTCCGACATGGTGACGGGTTCGCCGAGATAGGATTCCGCCCCTCGGCGTTCGAAAATATCGGCGATGAATTCGACGATGTTGCCCGCGTTCAAATCCTGGCCGCTCATTCCGCAGCCTCCTTGAAGCTGTGTTCGATCGCCGACAGCGTCGACAAAAGGCCATCCTTGTCGGCGTAGCAACCCTGCAGCCAGCGCTTGCCGGCGCCGGAGAATTGCTTGCGGGCATGCATGACGCGGGTGTTGTCGACGATGAAGGCCTCGCCCGCCTCGAGCCTGAAGGTGACTTCGAAGGAAGGATCCTCGATCAGTTCGGCAAACCGGCGATAGGCGGCGTAGTAGGCCGCCATCTCCGCGAACGGCACATCGACGGTCGGCGCCAGCGAGCGGTTGTTGAAGCGGATGGCGATGAGTTCGCCATCCGGCCCGAGCTCGATCATCGGCCGTTTGGCCTGCAATCGCACGCCCGACGACCCCGCATATTCGAAACGCGCCGGGTATGAACTCAACAGCCGGAAGCCTTCGGGGTTTTCTGCCTGCAGCGCGGCCGCCACGGCAAAACCATCGACGACGCTGGATTCGCCGCCCTCCACGGTGTTTTCGATGCAGGACAGGATCTGCAAGGTCGGCACCGGATCGCGATAGGGATTGTCGGTATGCGCCTGCAGGCCAAGATTGGTGTAGGCCAGATTGGTTGGATTGACCTCGGCGCGCACCTCGAACCATCGGCCGTAATTGGTCTCCCTGATATAGCCGAACAGATCGGACACTTTGCACAGCGCCCCGGATTCGGGCGGCAAATCGTCCATCACCGCGAAGCCGTAGGTCTTCACCGCCGACAGCCATTGCCGCAAGACGGCGCGGTCGCGGCTGGCAGCGAGATAGCCGGCGCGCGGCACCGAATTCTGCATAGAGGCCCTGGTCCATCGCACGGTGCCCTCGCCTGTCCAGCCGGGCTGTCGGGCGGCATCGCGGTCATAGGCATTGGCGCTCAGCCATGCCGCAGGAAAGCGCACCGTCTTTCCCTCCGGTTCGAAACTGACTTCAAGCGCATCGCCCTTGATCGCGGCTGCGCCGATCCATGTCTGCGCGGGAATGTCGAGAATGGTGATCAGCCGCTGGCCGTTGCCGGCGCTGCGCGTCTTGTCGTCGAGCGCATTGTCGCGCAACCACACTGCGTGAAAGCGAGTGCGCGCGCCGTCCTTCCACCCGAGGTCGATCGTTCTTCCTTCGTCGCCGATCAGCGCCTGACTAAGCATGGGGATCCGTTCCTGTCCGCTGCGCCCCGCAGCCAACTCCGCAGGGTTTCCGGTTGCATCGTGATGATGTCGAAGGCATAACTCAAATTATCATTTTGCAGCCAAAGGCCCTAAACGGTTTATGACTGAAACAACCCTGCCCTTGCCCCCGCTTGACTGGCTGCGGAGTTTCGAGGCCGCCGCGCGGCTGTCGAATTTCACCGCCGCCGCGGCCGAGCTTGGCCTGACCCAGGCTGCGGTCAGCCAGCACATCCGTTCTCTCGAAGAGCGGTTGAAGCAGCCGCTGTTCATCCGCCTGGCGCGCGGCGTCGAATTGACGCCGGAGGGTGCCGCCTACCTGCCGCATCTGCAATCGGCCTTCGCCGTGATCGCCAACAGCACGCGCGAGCTGTTTGAACCCAAGACCGTCCAGAGCGTGACGATACGCTCGCCGATCTCGTTTGCCGTGCTGATGATCGCGCCGAAGCTGCCGCAAATAGCCAAGGACCTGCCCTTCGTCCAGCTGCAGATCGAGACCATCCACACACCGGCCGATTATGGCGAGCGCTTTGTGGGTCTCGACATCCGATTCGGCATTGGCCCCGGCTCTTTTGCCGGACGGCAGGCCGACCGCCTGACCCGCGAAACCTTGACGCCGATGGCGTCGCCGCATCTCGCCAAGGCCAAGGATTGGACAGGATTGCCGAGACTTACAGTGGTCGGCGCGCGGGAAATGTGGGGCGAGTGGTTCGCCGTCGCCCGGATGAAGCCGGCGCTGGGGCCGACGCACAAATTCGACAGTTTCGTTACCGCGTTGGAGGCGGCGAAGCACGGCGCCGGCATGGTGCTGGGATCGCGACCGTTGGCCGACGCGGCACTGCGCGACGGATCGCTTGTCACCCTTTCCGGCTTCGCTCTGTCGAGCGGTGCCGGCCACTATCTAACCGCACCCTCGGGCGCGCATCTGAGCCCTGCCG
Source organism: Mesorhizobium sp. L103C131B0 (assembly GCF_000502275.1). Lineage (NCBI taxonomy): Bacteria > Pseudomonadati > Pseudomonadota > Alphaproteobacteria > Hyphomicrobiales > Phyllobacteriaceae > Mesorhizobium > Mesorhizobium sp. L103C131B0. Next base: position 23,530 of record NZ_AYXC01000029.1, read on the forward strand.
AAGAAGCGGTCCGCCGCTGGTTCGTGACGGTCTTCGGCGTCCCGATTTCCCGATAAGCCCCTGAATACGCGGCAAACTATTGGACGACGTGACGCGGCGCATAATTTGTCGCGATACTGCGCCAGGCCGGACGTCAAGCTTCGGCAGGGTTCCGCTCGCTACAGGCGGCCAGGAAAAATCGCGGAGGAAATTCAATGCTCGACAAGGCCCCCAACAAGAAGCTTTCCGACCTGCTCGATCGCTTCGGCGCGGCACTCACCGCCGGCGACATCGACAAGGCGGTCGCCTGCTTCCAGGAGGATTGTTACTGGCGCGATCTCGTCACCTTCACCTGGAACATCAAGACGATGGAAGGCCGCGATCAGGTGCGCGACATGCTGGTCAGCCAGTTGGCCAGGACCAAACCGTCGAACTGGGCGATCGCCAAGGGCGAGGATGCCACGGAAAGCGACGGCGTGCTCGACGGCTGGATCAGTTTCGAAACGTCTGTCGCGCGCGGCTTCGGCCACATCCGGCTGAAGGACGGCAAGATCTGGACGCTGCTCACCACTATGGTCGAGCTCAAGGGCCATGAGGAGCCGGCCGGTTTCGACCGCCCGCTCGGCGCCAAGCACGGCCATGGCAAGAACCGCCCGACCTGGAAGGAGGAGCGCGAGAAGGAAGCCGCCGAACTCGGCTTCAAGACGCAGCCCTATACGCTCATCATTGGCGGCGGCCAGGGCGGCATCGCGCTCGGCGCCCGGCTGCGGCAACTCGGCGTGCCCACCATCATCGTCGAGAAGAACGAGCGTGCCGGCGACAGCTGGCGCAAGCGCTACAAGTCGCTGTGCCTGCACGACCCGGTCTGGTACGACCATCTGCCCTATATCGACTTCCCCAAGAACTGGCCGGTCTTCGCGCCCAAGGACAAGATCGGCGACTGGCTGGAAATGTACGCCAAGGTGATGGAGCTGAATTACTGGTCATCGACCGAGGCCAAGAGCGCCGTTTATGACGACAAGAAAAAGGAATGGACCGTTGTCGTGCGCCGCGACGGCAAGGACATCACGCTGAAGCCGAAACAATTGGTGCTGGCCACGGGGCAATCCGGCAAGGCCAACATGCCGAACTTCAAGGGCATGGACACATTCAAGGGCGACCAGCATCACTCCTCGAAGCATCCGGGACCCGATGCCTATGTCGGCAGACAAGCTGTCGTCATCGGCTCGAACAACTCCGCCCACGACATTGCAGCAGCCCTTTGGGAGGCCGGCGCCGACGTCACCATGGTGCAGCGCTCGACCACGCATATCGTCAAGTCGGACACGCTGATGGAGATCGGCCTGGGCTCGCTCTATTCGGAAAAGGCGGTCGCGAGCGGCATGACCACCGCCAAGGCCGACCTCGTCTTCGCCTCCCTGCCCTACAAGATCCTGCACGAATTCCAGATCCCGGCCTATGCCGAGATGAAGAAGCGGGACGACAAATTCTACAAGGGCCTGGAAAAGGCCGGCTTCATGCTTGACTGGGGCGATGACGGCTCCGGCCTGTTCATGAAATATCTGCGGCGCGGCTCGGGCTATTACATCGATGTCGGCGCCTCCGACCTGATCATCGACGGGTCGATCAAGTTGAAAAGCGGTGTCGACGTGAAGGAGATCAAGGAGCACTCCGTTCTGCTCTCCGACGGATCGGAACTGCCGGCCGATCTCATCGTCTACGCCACCGGCTACGGTTCGATGAATGGCTGGGCGGCCGATTTGATCTCACGGGAGGTCGCGGACAAGGTCGGCAAATGCTGGGGCCTCGGCTCCAACACCACCAAGGACCCAGGCCCCTGGGAAGGCGAGCTGCGCAACATGTGGAAGCCGACGCAGCAGGAGGCGCTGTGGTTCCATGGCGGCAATTTGCACCAGTCGCGCCATTACTCCCAGTTCCTGGCGCTGCAGCTGAAGGCGCGCATGGAAGGCATCGCCACGCCGGTCTACGCGCTGCAAGAGGTTCATCACAAGGCTTAGGCAGCGCCGCCGATGCGCTTCCAGTAGATGAGCGTGCCGGTCAGCCCGCCATGGGGCTTCAAGGCAAAGTCCGGTATTTCGCCAGTGAGCGTGAAGCCGAGTTTTTCGTAAAGGCCGGAAGCGCCCTCCTCGGTTGCGGTGTCCAGCACCAGAAGCGTGCGGCCTTTCTCGACGGCGAGCGTTTCTGCCGCCCGCATCAGCCGGCTCGCTATGCCTTTGCCGCGGTGTTCGACGCGGGTCATCAGCTTGGCGATCTCGGCCCGGTGCGGCTGATTATCAGGAAAGTCGAGCAGCACGGTCACGGTGCCGACCAGAACCTCGCCCTTCCATGCACCCAGCACCGCTCTTTCACCTCTCTCTGCTGCCACCAACGAGTTGCTCCAGAAAGTTTCCGCCGCTTGCCTGGATAAGGGATGCATGAAGCTGACGGAGCCGCCGTCCGCGACCGTCTCGATCAGGAGGTCGGCCAGCCTGTCGCGTGTTTCCGCAGTCAGCGACCTGATTTCGATGGGACTCACCTGCACTTTCCCTTGCTAATCCAGACGCGCGACGCGGCGCCGCTTTCGTCTCGCCTTGATCGCGGCGATGCGATCTGTGTCTTTCGGCTGCAGATGCAGCCCGCGTTCGAGGATTTCGAGCGTGTATTCCTCATAGGTCAGGCCAAGCCGCTCGGCCTTTTCCATGCGCATCAGCATCACGTCACGGCTTGGCGCCTTCCACGCCTTGGCATGCGCTGCCTGCCAGGCCAGGAAGATGTAGGGATCGCCCTTGCCCCATGGCGGGCCCTTGTAATCATCGAGCGGCGGTCCGCCATTGTCGGAGCGCTTGGGACGTCTTGCCACGATTTCAGCCCCTGACCAGCGCGACCAGATAGTCGGCGGGCAGCTGCCCGACGGCATGGAACGTGCAGTCCGACGGCGCGCCGAGCGCCAGGCAGTCGCCGGGCTCGAGACTATGCACCATATCACCCTCGGTGAACTCAAGTCGCCCGGAGATCAGCCACATCTGCTGCTTGATGAAGGCATAGGACGCCGCCGGGAAACTCACACTGGCGCCAGCCGGCAGTTGCACCCGGATCAATTCGAGCGGCGTGTCGGAAACCGGCGACAGATGCCGACGGACATAGCCCGTACCGGGGTCGCGCCAAACCGGCTGCTCACTCTCGCGCAGCAGGCCGCCACCTTGCTGCTCGGCGCGTGCAATCAGCGTCGACAGCGTCATGCCGAAAGCAGCGGCGATGCGCACCAGCAGCGCGGCCGTCGGGCTGGTCATGCCGCGCTCGATAGTGCTGAGCATGGCTTTGGAGACGCCGGAGCGGTTCGCCAGGTCGGCCAACGACCAGTCCCGCAAGGCTCTTTCGGCGTGGATTCGTCTGCCTATCGTGGCCGACATGTCATTCGCTATATCAGTCATTCGTCCAATATATCGAATATTTGGATTAGGAAAAGAGGCCGGCCGGTTGAATTTTCGCTGACGGGTTAACCCCTGCTACACCATCCCGCATCACGCCACCTTAACCCCGTCTGTGTAGGATCGAGGCTCCACGAGAATGGGGATCGGATCGTATGTTTGTCGAGCGCGAAGCCTCCGTCGGCGAACCGACCTCGCAGGAGCGCCGCCGCGCAGAGCAGAGCGACAAGCGCATTCTCGGCAACGTCGTGCAGTGCGACGGTGCGCGCGCCACCATCAGCGCCTATGCCGACGACATCGAAGGCGCGGTCACCGGCCTGTGGACCGTCGGCAAGATGATCTCCATCAATCTCGGGACATCGCGCACCGTTGGTCTGGTCTACGAAATCGGCAAGTCGGATCGCGCCTGGAGCAATGAGGGACAAAACCCCATCGAGGTCAGCGTCGAGCTGATCGGCGAAGTGCGCGACGGCGCCGAACCGGGGGCCAAACCGGTGTTCGACCGCGGCATCACCACCTATCCTCATATCGGCGCCATAGCGCACCGCATCCGTACCCGTGATCTGCAGGCGGTCTACGATCTCGCCGGGCGTCATTCGATCACCATCGGTACGCTGTCGCAGGATGAGTCGATCGACGCCAACATCGCCATCGACGACACGCTAGCGCGCCATTTTGCCGTTGTCGGCACAACCGGCGTCGGCAAATCCACCGCCATCTCGCTGCTGCTGCGCAAATCGATCGCCGCCCGGCCCGATCTGCGCATCCTCATTCTCGATCCGCACAATGAATTCGCGGCATCCCTGCCTGAGTTCTGCGTCCGGGTCGATTCCAAGACGCTTGATCTGCCGTTCTGGATGTTCAGGCTCGAAGAATTCGCCGAAGTGCTGTTTCGCGGCCGAGAGGTCGTGCCGGAAGAAGTCGATGTCCTGCGCGACCTGATCCCCGCCGCCAAGAACCTCTATCGCAATCCCAATTCAGGCTCTTACGTGCGCCGCGGCAGCGATGCGCTGACCGCCGACACGCCGGTGCCCTACCGCATGGTCGATCTCATCAAGCAGATCGACGAGCGCATGGGCCTCCTGGAAAGCAAGAACGACCGCCCGACGCTGAAATCGCTGAAGACGCGCATCGAGTCCGCCGCGTCCGACCCGCGCTATCGCTTCATGTTCAATTCGCGGCTGATCGAGGACACGATCCACGAGACGATCGGCAATATTTTCCGTGTGCCGCATCATGGCCGCCCGGTGACCTGTTTCGAGATGGCCGGCATGCCGTCCGAAGTGGTCAATTCCGTCTGTTCGGTGCTGGCGCGCCTGGCCTTCGACCTTGCGCTGTGGAGCGAGGGCCGGCTGAAGCTGCTGTTGCTGTGCGAGGAAGCGCACCGCTATATGCCGGCCGATCCGCGCCTAGGCTTCGCCCCGACAAGGCATGCACTGTCGCGCATCGCCAAGGAAGGCCGCAAATATGGCTGCTATCTCGGCGTCGTCACCCAGCGCCCGGGTGAACTCGATCCGACCATCCTGTCGCAATGCTCGACCTTCTTCGCCATGCGGCTGGCCAATGAGCAGGACCAGGCGATCATCCGCTCGGCGATCGCCGATTCCTCCGCCTCGACGCTGGCCTTTCTGTCCTCCATGGGCCAGCGCGAAGCCATCGCCTTCGGTGAAGGCGTGGCGACGACCATGCGGCTGAAGTTCGAAAAACTGGCGGAGAACCTGATCCCCGGCACCGCCAAGCGAGAGCAGGACGAGTTGTCGCAGGACGGCAACGACGTCGATCTCGCCGCCATCGTCGAGCGGCTGCGCAACGTCCCGAAACCGCAGCAGCAGATGGCCTTCGCCGAGGTCGTGGACTCCGGCCGCCAGGCCGGCGATCCCGATTACCGCAAGCCGGCCACCGCCCAGCGCGTCCAGCCCGACGACGATTTCGACCTGCGCTACGGCCTCAAGCCCACAACCTTCGGCATGCGCCCGCAGAACGATTGACCTTCAGCGTAGCGACTTTTTTGCCGGCCAATTGAGAAGCCGCCGGAGCGCCAGGGCTCGGCTTCGTTGGCCGCTTGGGTAAATCACGCCAGAAAATTCGTCAGGCTGAGTCGGTCGGTGTCGACTTCGAGAACCGGAGCGGAGCGGACATTGAGTCCGTGAGCACCGGCCTACGCCGGCCGTAGCCATAGCTGCCGTCACCACCTCATGAGTGCTTCGGCCGGCGAAGGCCGGAAGCGCAGAAGACGGCATCAAACGGCCAGCCTCACGAATTTAATGCCGGGATTTCAGGCGCAGACGCGGTTGCGGCCTTGCCTCTTCGCCTCGTAGAGCTGGCGGTCGGCGCGGCGGTAGAATTCCTCGGCGGTTTCCTTCCGATCCCAGACGGCTAGTCCGACGCTGGTGGTGATCTTGAGGCGGACATTGCCCGACAGCACCGACATGTTGGCAATCGCCTTGCGGATGCGTTCGGCGAACTTGCCCAACAGCTCCGCATCCATGTTGGGCGTAACGACGGCGAACTCCTCGCCCCCAAGCCGCGCCACCACATCGTGGTAGCGCGTCATGCCTTTGAGGCAATTGGCGACTGCCCTAAGCACCTCGTCGCCCACATCGTGGCCATGCGTGTCGTTGACCTGCTTGAAATGATCGAGGTCGAGGATCATGAGCCCGACGGGCTTTTCGATGCGGCGGAATTCCTCGAGATATTCCTTCAGCGCATCATCGAAATAGCGCCGGTTCTGCATGCCGGTAAGGCCGTCGGTCAATGCCGCATGTTGCAGCGTTTCCGAGCGGGCGCTGAGCGAAACCGTCATGGCGCGCAGCTTGCCCTCTTCCGTGGCCTGCCTACGAATCAGCGGGTAGATGAAGAACACGCCGAAGAACAGCGCTGTCGCCAGCAGCACCCCGGTGACAAACAGCAGCGTGCTGAGATAGGCGATCCTCTCGACCCGGGAAGTCGTATCGTGACCGACCGCGATGGACTGCAATTGACCATAGGCATAAAGCGTCACCAGGCCTGCGGCCAGGATCACGAAAATAAAGACGAAAAATGCGGATTCCGCCTTGTGGAAACGCATCTGCTCCCCGTTGGAAAAGTACCCCCCGGATCTATGGCATGCCGGCGCCTTACGGACGGTTAATCCAGACAACCGGAGCGGGAATGTTCATTCCTACTTCTGTTTCTTTAATTGTATTAGCAGCACGAAAATCAAATCACGGCTTGCAGGCCGTCGCCAGGCTGCAATCTCAGCCATTCCGGTCCCAGCTGATGGCGAAACCACGTCGTTTGCCGTTTGGCATATTGCCGCGTCGCTGCCTTGCAGCGCGCGATGGCCTGGGAAAAGCTGGTGTCACCAGCCATGGCGGCCGAAAGTTCGCGAACGCCGATCGCCTTCATCGCCGGCAGGTCGGGATCGAGGCCAAGCGCCGCAAGCCGTTTGACCTCATCGAGCGCGCCGAGATCGAGCATGCGGTCGAACCTTGTTTCGATCCGCTCGACAAGGGCGGCGCGGTCCGGCTCGATAACGAAGAACCGAGCGCTGTCGCGGTCGATCAGCGGCCGGCCGCGCGCTGCCTGCCATTCTAGGATGGAGCGGCCGGATGCGTCGAGCACCTCCAGCGCCCGCACGATGCGCTGGCCGTCGGTCGGCTTCAGCTGCATGGCGACTGCCGAATCCTCATGCATCAGGATGCGGTGCAGCTTGGCTGCGCCTTGCTCCTTTAACCCGTAGCGCCAGCGGTCGCGTACCTGCTGCGGAATGTCGGGCATTTCCGAAATGCCCTCGGCAAGTGCGCGAAAATAGAGCCCGGTGCCGCCGACGAAAATCACCGGACGTTCGAAGCCGGCGCCATCGGGTCGCCGGGCAAGCGTGCCGTCATCGATCAGCTTCATCACGTCGCGCAGCCAGGCGCCGGTGGAATAGGCGGTCGAGGGATGCACGTGGCCATAGAGAAAGTGCGGCGCGCGGGCGAGGTCGGCGGCATTCGGCCGCGCCGTCAGCACGTCGAGCACCGAGTAGCCTTGCATGGAATCGGTGTTGACGATGACACCGCCCTTGCGTTCGGCGAGATCGAGCGCCAGCGCCGACTTGCCGCTGGCGGTCGGCCCGGCTATCAGGATCGCGTTCTTCACGCGGCCCTCGCCCGCCTGCCCGCCCTCGCCTAGCTGCTTGGAAGTCTCGATGCCGCTCATTGCCACGCTTGTGTCTCACCCCGTCCGCCGCGCGATGTCGGCCTCGCTTGCGAATATGGCCTCACGGTCGGTCGGCGCAAGCGCTGTTCGCTGGCTGGGCGAAGGCGTCGCCTGCGATCTGGTGTTGCCCGAGGGGGCAGAAGCCGCTGAGGCAAGTGCGGCCTTGCGCACAGCACTTGGTTCAGAGCCGGTCGACGTGATCGTTCAGCAGGCCAAAAGCCGCCGCAAGACAATCCTGCTTGCCGATATGGATTCAACCATGATCGACCAGGAATGCATCGACGAACTCGCCGACGAGATCGGCGTCAAGGACCGCGTTGCCGCCATCACGGCACGCTCGATGAACGGCGAGATCGCTTTCGAGCCGGCGCTGCGTGAACGCGTGGCGCTGCTGAAAGGCCTCGATGCCGCCGTCGTCGACCGCATCATCGCGAACCGCCTGACGCTGGCGTCGGGCGGCCGCGCTCTGGTGCAGACGATGCGCGCCAATGGCGCCTGGACGGCGCTTGTCTCCGGCGGCTTCGACGTCTTCACCAGCCGTGTCGCCGCCATGCTCGGCTTCGAGGAAAACCGTGCCAACCGCCTGATCGAGGAGAACGGGCGCTTTGCCGGCCTGGTCGCCGAGCCGATCCTCGGCCGCGCCGCCAAGGCCGATGCGCTGAACGATATCTCGGCCCGCCTCGGCCTGACGCCATTCGATGCGATTGCGGTCGGCGACGGCGCCAACGACCTCGACATGATCCGTCTGGCCGGCACCGGTGTCGCGCTCCACGCCAAGCCGGCCGTTGCTGCCGAAGCCAAGGTCCGCATCGACCATGGCGATCTCACCGCGCTGCTTTATCTCCAGGGCTACCGCCAGGAAGAGTTCGCCCAATGAAACCGATGCGCACCGAGCGCCTCCTCCTGCGCAACTGGGAAGACCGCGATCGCGAACTCTTCCACCGCATCAATTCGGACGAGCGGGTGATGGAATTCTTTCCGTTCCGCCGCGACCGCGCCGAGACGGATGCCAAGATGGACGAGTTTCGGGGCTGGATCGCCGAGGACGGCTTTGGTTTTGCCGCCGCCGAGATCGCCGCGACTGGGGAATGCATCGGCTTCGTCGGTCTCTTAAAGACCGATCACGTGCCGTCCCTGCCTTCCGATACGATCGAGATCGGCTGGCGGTTGGCGCCGGAATTCTGGCGCAAGGGCTATGTCACGGAGGCCTCCGAAGCCTGGCTCGCCTTTGGCTTCGAAACGCTTGACCGGGACGAGATCGTCTCCTTCGCCGTCGCGGCCAACCGCCGCTCGACGGCCGTCATGGAGCGTCTTGGCATGAGCCCTGACCCGGCTCGCGATTTCGACCACCCATCCATCCCTGACAGCCACCCGCACCTCAAGCGGCATGTCCTCTACAAACTGTCGCGGACGGACTGGCAGGCACGAAAAAGGGCGGCTCGCTAGCCCTTTCCCTGAAAACAACCGGTTATGGGGCTTTCCGGACTCAATCCATCCGGATCGTCACGAAGCGCAACTCGCCGGTCTTCGAGGCCAGCATCAAGAGCGCGTTCTTGCGGCCCTGCTCCTTCAGCGCGCCGATCCGGTCCATGACGTCCTTCGGGGTCGCGACCGATTCCTGGGCGATTTCGGTGATCACCTCGCCGGCCTGGATGCCGCGCTCGGCGGCGGCCGAATCCTTGGTGACGTCGGTGATGACGACGCCGGAGACGTCGGCCGCGATGCCGAATTTTTTCCGTGTGTCGTCATTGAGCTCGCCGACGGTCATGCCGAGCACCGAGGCCGTGGAGACCGCGGGCGCCTTGTCGCCGCCCTTGTCCTCATCGGTAGTGCCGTCCTCACCGGCAGCGACCTTCTCGCCGTCCTCAAGCCGGCCGAGCGTCACCTTCACCGTCTGCTCGACGCCCTTGCGCACGATGATCACGTCGACCGCCTTGCCGACCGGGCTTTCCGCCACGACGCGCGGCAGGTCGCGCATTTCATGGATGTCCTTGCCATCGAACTTGATGATGACGTCGCCGGCGAGAATTGTGCCGTTGTCGACCGGTCCGCCCTTGATGACGCCGGCCACCAGCGCGCCCTTGGCGGTCGCCATGCCGAGGCTCTCGGCGATGTCGTCGGTCACCGGCTGGATGCGCACGCCGAGCCAGCCGCGACGGGTCTCGCCGAACTGGCGCAGCTGGTCGACGACGCCCGAGGCAAGCTGCGAGGGGATTGAGAAACCGATGCCGATCGAGCCGCCCGACGGCGAGATGATCGCCGTGTTGATACCGATGACCTCGCCCAGGCTGTTGAACAGCGGCCCGCCGGAATTGCCGCGGTTGATGGCGGCGTCGGTCTGGATGAAGTCGTCATAGGGGCCGGAATTGATGTCGCGGTTGCGGGCCGAGACGATGCCGACCGTCACCGTACCGCCAAGGCCGAACGGATTGCCGATCGCCATCACCCAGTCGCCGACGCGCATCTTGTTGGAATCGCCGAATTTCACCGCCGTCAGCTTGTGGCCCTTCGGGTCGACCTTGAGCACCGCCACGTCGGTCTTGGTGTCGGTGCCGACCAGCGTCGCCTTCAGCGTCACGCCGTCGGAGAAATTCACCTCGATATCGTCTGCATCGGCGATGACGTGGTTGTTGGTGACGACAATGCCTTGCTCGGCGTCGACTACGAAGCCGGAGCCCAGCGACTGCACCTTTTGCGCGCCGCCATCCTTGTCGCCGCCACGGTTCTTGAAGAAGTCGTCGAAGAAATCCTGGAACGGCGAACCCTCCGGCAGCTGCGGCATCGGCACCGCGCCCGGACCTTCCGTGCCCTTCACGGTCTGCGAGGTCGAGATGTTGACCACCGCACCGAGCAGGCCTTCGGCGAGGTCGGCAACCGAAGCCGGTCCGTCCGCGGCCACCGTCGGCGTCACGAAAGCCGGAACGGCAAGCGCGCCGACCATAAGTGCCGCAGCACCTGCGATGAACGTCCGCCGCGCCGCGCGCAGAAGGGTGTTGGATGTCATCGAAAGCCTCCCGGAATCTGAAAAGAAAAAGCGCTTCGGCAAAACGCCGCGTCGCGTCATGTTGGCAAGAAATACGGCACGTTTGCGGCTATGGCCACATCAGGAGGATAAATCCTCCATTACACCTTAGAGCGGTTCGCCGTTTCGCGGAAACGGCGAACCGTTCAATCCCTTTGCTTTTACGCAATTCCGGACGGAAAACCGCTCACACTTTCCTGGAATTGCAGATCAGCGGTCCTCAGCCACGCACCAACCAGACGATGCCGACGCCGATGGCGATCGCCACCAGCCCGACGATGCGCAGCGCAATTTCCGGCGTCGACAGCACTTCGCCGGCAAGACGTTTGGCAAGGCCGGGAAAGCCGCCATAGACCAGGCCCTCGACAACGAGGACCAGGCCTATGGCCGCAAGGAAATCCTGCACCGCCCTACTGGGCGGGTGCAGGTTGTGCAGCCGGCGCGGCAGGTGCCGTCGCCGGAGCCGCAGGCGCCGTCGCCGGAGCCGCAGGCGCCGCCGGCTTCGCGTCCGTCCCGTCCGGATTGCGGAAGAAGCGGAAGAACTCCGAGTTCGGCGACAGCACCATCGTCGTCCCGGAGTTGTCCAGCGCCGTGCCATAGGCATTCATCGACCGGTAGAAGTCGAAGAACGCCGGATCGCGTTTGTAGGCGTCGGCAAAGGTCGCACTGCGCTGGGCTTCACCTTCACCACGCAGGATTTCCGATTCCTTGCGCGCCTCGGCGACGATTTCCACCACTTCGCGGTCGGCGCGGGCGGTGATGCGCTGCGCGGCCTCTTTGCCGCGTGCCCTCAGCCGTTCGGCCTCGGCCAAACGTTCGGCCTTCATGCGGTCGAAGGTCTGCTGCGAAACCTCGGCCGTCAGATCGGTTCGGCGGATGCGCACATCCTCGATCTGCAGGCCGAGCGAAGTGGCGTCGGGCCGAAGCTGATCGCGCACTTCGCGCATCATCACGGCCCGCTCTTCCGAAAGCGCCGCCTCGAAGTCGCGCAGACCGTAGACACGGCGCAGCGCCGCATCGAGACGCGTCCTCAGTCGTGCTTCGGCCAGTGTGATCTGACCGGACACGGCTGAGCGGAACACCCGCGGATCCGAGATGCGGTACGCGATGAAAGCGTCGACCTCGTAGAACTTGCCGCCCGAAACCTGGACGCGGATGTTGTCGAGATCGAAGCGCAGCACCCTGTTTTCGATCAATTGCACGCTGTCGGCGTCGAAGAAGGCGAAAGGCGCCTTGAAATAGATGCCGGGTTCATTCTTCACGTCGACGATCTCGCCGAACCGCAGCACGAGCGCCTGCTGGCGCGCGTTGACCACGAAGACCGAGGAGTAGAGCAGGAACAGAAGCACGGCCGCGATGACCGCGATGATGGGAAGACGATTGGCCATCACTGGGCTCCTCCCGTGGTCGCAGGCGGCGGCGCCTTCGGCTGCAGTGCCGGCAGCGGCAGATAGGGAACGACCCCTTGCCCATTGCCCTGTTCGACGATGACCTTGTTGGAATCCTTCAGCACCTTCTCCATCGTTTCCAGATAAAGCCGCCGGCGCGTCACGTCGGGCGCCTTGGCGTATTCGTCATAGACCGAGATGAAGCGCTGCGCCTCACCTTCGGCTTCCTGTACGACACGGTTCTTGTAGGCTGCCGCGTCCTCGCGGATCTGCGCCGCGGCGCCACGCGCCTGGCCAAGCTTCTGGTTGGAATACTGGTTGGCCTGCTCGACGAACTTGTCTTCGTCCTGCTCGGCGCGCTGCACTTCGTCGAACGCGTCGGCCACTTCACGCGGCGGCGCCGCGTCCTCGATCGAAACCGCGTTGACATTCAGGCCGGCCTTGTAGCCGTCCAGCGTCGTCTGGATGATTTCACGCACCGAGGCGGCGATGCCCTGACGGTCGTCGCGGAAGATGTCCTGCGCCGGTCGCCGGCCAACCGCTTCGCGCATGGCGCTCTCTGCGACCTGCTGCAGCATGCCTTCGGGATCGGAGACGTCGAACAGATAGGCCCGGGGATCGGAGACCTGATAGGCCACCGAAAACTGGACGTTGACGATGTTCTGATCGCCGGTAAGCATCAGCCCCGACGAGTTGCCGCTCGTCGCGCCGCCACCACCGATATCGACGAGTTGTTCGGCGATGTTGGCCGTCTCGACGGTTTCGACCGGCCACCAATGGAAATGCAGACCCGGCTGCGACAGCTCCGCCTTCGGCTTGCCGAAGCGCAGCTCGACCGCAACCTCGTCCGGCTGCACGGTGTAGACCGCCTTGAACGCCCACAGCACGATCAGAGCCGCTGCGATCAGCGCAAAGACGGCCGGGCTGGCGCCGCCGCCGCCGGGCAGCGCGCGCCGCAGCCGGTCCTGGCCGCGGCGGATGATGTCTTCGAGATCGGGAGGTGACCCCGGCGGGCCGCTAGGCCCCTTCGGTCCCTGCCCCCAGGGTCCCTGATTGTTGCCGCCGCCGCCCCATGGGCCGCCGCCGCCGCTCTTGTCGTTCCAGGGCATGAATGTCCTTTCGCTTGGGATTCCCTCAGCGCCGACGTTGCGGCGCAAAATCCAGTTGTTCTTCTATAGGGACGCAGCGATGCGCTTTCAACGCGATCCGCTGCCGAGCATGTCCGTTTTGGACGTTCGCGACCCTTTTATCGTCTCAATGCACGCCGCGGCGTCGCTCGTAAACCGAATAGCGCGTCGCATGGCTGTCCTTTTCACCGGCCGGAACGTCCTGAGCGCTGACAAGGCGCCACAAATCCGGATCGATGTCGGGAAAATGCGCGTCGCCATCGACCGTCGCCAGCACATGGGTGACGTGCAGCCGGTCTGCCAGCGGCAGCGCCTGCGCATAGATCTCGCCGCCACCGATGACGCAGATTTCGTCGACGCCGTTCATGCAACGCCCGCGCACCGTGGCCAGCTGGATCGCGGCCTCCAGGGAGTGCGCTACCTCTATGCCCTCGGCGCGCCAGGCCTTGTCGCGGGTCACCACGATGTTCAATCGGCCCGGCAGCGGCCGGCCGATGCCTTCATAAGTCTTGCGGCCCATGATGACGGGCTTGCCCATCGTATCGGCCTTGAAGCGCTTGAGATCGGTGGACAGCCGCCACGGCAAGCCGCCGTCGCGCCCGATGACGCCGTTCTGAGCAATGGCGACATAGATTGCGACGTCCATCAGTTGGCTTCCCCGGCGCCGTCATCCGACGGCTCCAAAAGCAATATGTCGATGTTGTGCTCGGGATAGAAATCCTGCGCCTTCGTCTCGAAGGTCGTCGGCCCAACCTTCTTGACATTGCCGCCGCAAAACGAGATCAGCGCTTTCGGGTTGCCCTTGTCGACGGTCAGCTTGAACTTGCCGATGCTGCCATTGGCCCAGTTGCCGCCGGTGGTCAGGATATAGGCAATGCGGTTCTCGTAAAAATGCGGATAACCGTCGGCCTTGGCGGCCTGCCGCACCGCATTCTCGAAGCTGTCGTCCATGCAGTAGCGGGTCTTGTAGTTCGTGTACTGGCTGCCCTCGGTGAACTTGCCGTCATAGAAGAAACTCACCGATGACGTGCCGCCGACGCTCGGTTTGTAGCGGTGCGAGACGTGGACATCCTTGTTGGCCGGAAATATCGCGCGCCACCAATAGGTCGAGCGCAACTGCCACCACGGCGTATAGACCTTGTTCGCCTCGGTACCGTCGCTGCCCGTATCCTCGATGATGATGCCGCGGTTTTCCCAATCCTCGGCGACCGTTTTCGGCAGCTTCGCCAGGGCCGCCTTGGCCGCATCGCCGAACGGATTGAACGGCACGTTCTGCGCCTTCAGATCGGCGCCGATATCGATGCCGACAGCGAACACTTTCTGCTCGAGCTGCGGCTTTGCCGGCGCTCCGTCGATCGTCACCTCGAAGCCAAGGAAATTGTCGCTCTGGTTTTCCGGGATGGCCGGCATTTCCTCCGGATTGCCTTCGATGTCCGGCAGCGGAAAAGCGACGATGGCATTTACATCCTTGTCGGTGTTGTTGTGGAAGACGTAGTCGACCGTGATCTTTTCCGGCGAGATATAGAGGTCCTCGCTTTGCATCGACACCGCGTCGCTACGCGACAGGATCAGGCCACCTGTGCCGAGTTCGGCGGTCGTATCATTGGCCAGCGCGGGCGCTGCTGAAAGCGCCAGCGCTACGGTCAGAACATATTGCAACATCGAAGCCCCTCGCCAAGAATGCCGCGACCCTAGCCGTTTCAGTGTGGCGTTTCAAAGCCTTCCGTCTCCCAACAGGACGCCACAGTGTCTGGACACGCCAATCGGCGGTCTGGACTAACAGGTTTCGATCGGGCAGGAGTTCGCGTCATGCGCAAGCTTCTCGTCATCGGCATCGGCGCCGGCAATCCCGATCATATGACCGTGCAGGCGATTGATGGCCTGAACCGGGCGGACGTCCTGTTTATTCCCGACAAAGGGGCGAAGAAGAACGACCTTGCCGAATTGCGCCGCCAGATCTGCGACCGTTTCGTCAGCAATCCGAAATCGCGCCGCGTCGAGTTCGACGTGCCGGTGCGCGCCGAGCCGGCGCCTTCCTATCGCTCGACCGTCGATGACTGGCACGAGGCCATCGCCCAGATCTATGAGAGCCTGGTCCGCGACGAACTTGCCGAGGACGGCTGCGGCGCCTTCCTGATCTGGGGCGACCCCTCGCTCTATGACAGCGCGCTGCGCATCCTCGCGCGCGTACGACTGAGGGGCAATGTCGCATTCGAACTGGAGGTCATTCCCGGCATCACCGCCGTCCAGGCGCTAGCCGCCGGCCACAAGATGGCGCTGAACCGCATCGGCGACCCCGTGCTGATCACCACCGGCCGCCGCCTCGCCGAACAAGGCATGCCGCACAATGCCGGCAGCGCCGTGGTCATGCTCGACGGCAAATGCGCCTTCAACACGCTGGCAGACAAGGATCTGATCATCCACTGGGGCGCCTATCTCGGCACACCCGATGAGATCCTCGTTTCCGGTCGCCTGGGTGATGTTGGCGAAGAGATTGAGAGGACGAGAGAAGAAGCCCGGAAAAGAAAGGGCTGGATCATGGATACGTATCTGCTGCGAAAGCGGGAGTAGGCAGTAAGGTTCTTCAGTTCTTCAGTTCTTCAGTTCTTCATTTCCTCCCCTCACCCAGCATCAATCTCGGCCTGCAAGGCGTCCATATGCGTGGCCGCCGCTGCCGCCGCAGCGCGCTCGATAGCGCGAAAACGGCTGACGACTGCAAGGCCAACTGATGTCAGCTGCGCGCCGCCGCCCTTTTTGCCGCCGGTCTGCGCCGCGACCAGCGGCTTGCCGAACACACGGTTCATATCTTCCACCAGATCCCAAGCGTGCTTGTAGGACATCTCCATGCCGCGTGCCGCAGCCGAGATCGAGCCGAAAGTGGCGATCTGCTCCAGCAATTTGATCTTGCCCGGACCTATGCGCCCGTCCGGATCGAGATTTATCCGCAGGCTCAGCGACGGCATCTCTTGTCCTCCACGGTCACACTAGCCCCTCTCGACCCATAGCGCTATTCCAAAACGATATAGCGGCTATCAGCCATCCGCTTCGGCCGGCAGCCCGGCGCCGGTGTTGGCGCGGTCGAAACTGACCGTCTTGATCACCGCGAACACCTTGCCGCCGAGTTGAAGGTTCAGTACCTGCCTGGATTGTTCGGTAATGCGCGCAAGCACGGTTGCGCCATTGCAGTCGATGCCGATTTCGACCGTCGGCCCCTCGCCCGAGCCGATTGCGACGATGGCGCCCGGCAGGATGTTGAGCGCACTGAGACCTTTCGGCTGTTCGGTGGCGATCATCACGTCGCGGGCGCGGATTCGGATGCGCACAGGCGCGCCGACCGAGACCGCCAATTGCGGCACCCGGATTTCGCCCGCCGCCGAGCCGAGCACGGTCATCCCGAAGATCTCATCATGGCGCAGCACCTTGGTGTCGAGAACCGCGCCGCCCTCGCCGCGTTCCTCCGCCGGCAGCAATTCGAGCCGTTGCATGATCGCGCCGGTCGGGCCTGAGGCAGCGACCTTGCCTTGCGCCATCACCACCACGTCGCTGGCCAGCCGCGCCACCTCGGCGACGGAGTGGCTGACATATACGATGGGCAGCTTGGTCTCGTCGCGCAGCCGCTCGATATAGGGCAGGATCTCGGCTTTGCGCGCATCGTCGAGCGAGGCCAGCGGCTCGTCCATCAACAGCAGTTTCGGGCTGGCAAGCAGCGCCCGGCCGATCGCCACGCGCTGCTTCTCGCCGCCCGAGAGCTTTGCCGGTCGCCGGTCGAGCAGAGGACCGATGCCGAGCAGTTCGACGACCGCGTCGATATCCGCATAGCGCTCCGCCGGTGGCGTGAACCAGCGGCCATAGCGCAGATTGCCGGCCACGCTCATATGCGGAAACAGCCGCGCGTCCTGGAACACCATGCCGATCCGGCGCTTGTGCTTCGGCACGAAAATGCCGGCATCGGTGTCGACCAGCACACAGCCGTCGACCGCGATACGGCCCTTGGTCGGCCGGATCAGGCCGGCGATCACGTTGATCAGCGTCGTCTTGCCGGAGCCCGATGGCCCGAACAGCGCCGTCAGCCGCCCGGCGCTTTCGAAACGCGCGTCGACGGCGAAACCGCCGAGCCGATGGCTGATGTCCACCAGCACGCTCATTCGATGTCCATCCGCCGGCCGACGCGCCGCGCCAGCACTTCCGAGGCGACCAATGCGGCCATCGAGATGACGATGGAGATCAGCGTCAGCCTGAGCGCCCCGTCATCGCCGCCAGGCACCTGCGTGAAGGTGTAGATCGCCGAAGGCAGCGTCTGCGTCTCGTTGGGAATGTTGGAGACGAAGGTGATGGTGGCGCCGAACTCGCCCATCGCCTTGGCGAAGGACAGGATCGAGCCGGCGATCAGCCCGGGCAGGATCAGCGGCAGCGTGATGGTGGCGAAGACCCAAATCGGGTTGGCGCCGAGCGTTCCCGCCGCTGCCTCCATTTTGCGGTCGACCGCCTCGATCGACAGCCGGATCGCCCGCACCATCAGGGGAAAGCCCATGATACCGCAGGCCAGTGCGGCGCCGGTCCAGCGAAACGAGAAGACGATGCCGAAATGCTCGGCCAGGAACGCTCCCGCCGGCCCGCGCCGGCCGAAGGTAAGCAGCAAGAGATAACCTGTCACCACCGGCGGCAGGATCAACGGCAGGTGAACCACGCCGTTGAGCAGCGTCTTGCCCCAGAATTTTCCGCGGGCCAGCAAAAGCGCCATCAAGATGCCCGGCGGCAGGCTGAACAGCATCGCCACCGTCGCCACCTTGATCGACAGCCGGACCGCATTCCATTCGTCGGGAGTGAGGTCCAGCAGCCAGTTCATGCGTCAGCCGCTACCTTAATTGCTCGGCGTGAGCACGGTGAAACCCTGATCCCTAAACAGCTCCACCGCCTTGGCGGACTGCAGGCACTTCAGGAAAGCCGGGGTATCCTTGTCCTTCGAATCGGTGGTCTGGGCAACCGGATAGATGATCGGCGGGTGCGAATCCTCCGGGAAGGTGCCGACCACCTTGACTCCCTTGTCGGCATGCGCGTCGGTGGCATAGACGATGCCGAGCGCGGCCTCGCCCGTTGAAACCAGCTTGAGCGCGGCGCGCACATTCTCGGCCTGCGCCACCTTGCCTTCGACCGACGACCAGACGCCGAGCGATTCAAGTGCCGCCTTGCCGTATTTGCCGGCCGGCACCGCCTTGACGTCGCCCATGGCAAGCCTGCCGTCGCCAACCAGCTTGGCCAGGTCGAAGCCTTTCTCGATCCTGGTCTCAACCTTGGAATCCTGTGGCGCCACCAGCACGATCTGGTTGCCGAGCAGTTTCACCTCGGTTTCCGGCTTGGTCAGTCTCTTGTCGGAGAGGTACTTCATCCAGTCGAGATCGGCCGAAATGAACACATCGGCGGGCGCCCCGAGTTCGATCTGCTTGGCCAGCGCCGAGCTCGCGGCGTAGGAGACGGTCGCCGCTTCACCGACATCGGCTTCGCAGGCCTTGGTGACGGCGTCGAGCCCGTCCTTGAGGCTGGCTGCGGCAAACACGATCACCTTGTCTCCCGCGTGAGCCGCCGGCATCACGGCCATCAGAGCTACGGCAAAGCCGCCAATCGCGATTGCCCTCATACCAAAACCTTTGTGCCCCAACATGAAAACTCTCCCTGGGCTTGAAATCTGCTGGCTCGACTCCTGCCGACCGATATATCTGGATGAATATAACAAGGGAAGGCCGCCTCCTGCGAAAGCGTATGTTCGGCATCGATTGTTCTGGTTTGGACGTGCACCGAAACCCGGAAAGGAACTCCGATGAAGATCAGCGCCCGCAACATCCTCAAGGGAACGATCGTCGAGATCGTCAAAGCACCTCGCCTGTCCGCGGTGATGTCGGCGGCTCCGTCGTCACGCTTCGATCACCAACGAGGCCGTTGCCGATCTCAAGCTCGAAAAAGGCAAGCAGCCTATGCCATGATCAAGGCAACCGACGTCATGGTCGACATCGATTGAGGGTCGGAATTGATTGACGGTGGACGGATCAGACCGCGATCGGCGCCTTGATCGACGCGTCGGCAAAATAGTTTTCCAGCCGGAAATCCTCGAAGCGGAAGGCGAACAGGTCCTTCACCTCCGGATTGATCCACAGCGTCGGCAGCGCCTTGGGTGTGCGCCGCAATTGCTCGCGCGCCTGCTCGAAATGGTTGGAATAGAGATGCGCATCGCCCAGCGTATGGACGAACTCGCCGGGCTTCAGCCCGGTCACCTGCGCCACCATCAGGGTCAGCAGCGCGTAGGAAGCGATGTTGAAGGGTACGCCGAGAAAAATGTCGGCCGAGCGCTGGTAGAGCTGGCAGGACAGCTTGCCGTCCGAGACGTAGAACTGGAACAGGCAGTGGCAGGGCGGCAGCGCCATCGCCTCCACTTCGGCCGGGTTCCACGCCGAAACGATCAGCCGGCGTGAATTCGGATTCCTGCGTATCTCCTTCAGAACATTGGCAATCTGGTCGATCGACCCGCCACGGCCATCCGGCCAGGAGCGCCACTGCTTGCCATAGACCGGGCCGAGATCGCCATTCTCGTCGGCCCATTCGTCCCAGATCGAAACGCCATGATCTCTAAGGTATTTGATGTTGGTGTCGCCGGCCAGGAACCACAGGAGTTCATGGATGATCGACTTCAGATGCAGCTTCTTGGTGGTGGTGACGGGAAAGCCGCACGACAGGTCGAAGCGCATCTGGTACCCGAACACCCCACGCGTGCCGGTGCCCGTGCGGTCGCCACGGTCGGCGCCATTGTCCAGCACATGCTGCAAAAGGTCGAGATACTGGCGCATCGGCTTCGCCTCGATTCGGGGTTACCGCCATCATAACCGACTGGCCGCCGGCCGAACACAGCAAAAGGGACCAGAACGCGGCTTGCCCATCACTCTTCAAGGGTTAGCGCTGCCCCTCACCTGCCTGCCGGCATCCTCTCCCCGTATAGGGCATAGGCGCTAAGATAGGTATTGCCCTGCGGAATCGGGTGTGATTCTACACTGCGATGACACACGAATCGCTTGTTGATGACGGCTGGGCCGAGACGATTGAGCTT
>NZ_AYXC01000030.1:0-43623 GCF_000502275.1 Mesorhizobium sp. L103C131B0
AAAATGTCTTTGACGGCAGCGCTGGCGGTCTTAACTTCAGTCTTGGTCATGGCGGCGTTCCTTCGCGGGAATCAGTGACGTGAACAATCACCAGCCTGCCATGACCGCCCCCTCTCAGCGAATTTGCAGAACTCTCAGCACACTACCAACTTTGGGCTCCCGGAGCGCAGCTTTGTCGCCTTCGTGGTCACCCCCCGCCATTTTGCTCACGATCCTCGTTAATAGCCCGGATGCGCATCTGAATCATCTGCGACCCGTCGGGGTTCCGACTGGCGTCGTAAAAAACCAAGAGGCCCGCAGGCAGGCTCGATCGGCGGTCAGCTATCCCGAACAGCAAACGAAATCACCCTCGCCTTTGGCCAACCAACTTTCGCCAGATCACCTTCGCAATGCCTGCGGCCCCAGTACGGTCGGACAGCCCGCGCCTCTGGCGGCCGAAGTGAGGCGCCGGGAACATACAACGTCGGTCGTTGTTTCTCTGATCAGGAGGAAAGATAATGGCAGACGATAAGAGCAAGCGTGATTTTCGAGATCGCAACCTGTATCAGTCGATGAAGATTATGAGGTTCGCTATTTCGCCAAACAGCATCGTATCGCGCCAGAACAGGTCCGCGAGCTAATCAGAGAACACGGCAACGACCGGAAGAGGCTCGAACGCGAGGCAAGAAAACGGGCTGATACCGGCTGATGGTCGCGACGCATCACGCGGCCTTTCGACGAGCGGGTTTGAAAGGCTGCGCGAACGTGAAAACGTCTGGCCGGATGCCCGCCTCGACTTGCTTCCATGTGACCGGGTGGGCAATTGGGAAGCCGGGCCGCGCTCGCGGGGAAAAAGCGCCTATTGCGGTATTGCCCCGTCCGTTGCGGAGATAGTCGAGAAAGATCCGGCCTCCTCGGGCTGCGGGGTCAGCTGACAACAGGTATCGGTCAGGATCGGTATCAACCAGACGGTGGGCGAGCGACTTGGCCAGTTTCCGGGCGCTGTCATGGGTCATCTTCGCAACGAGCGGGGCCATCAAGTGGATGCCTTTGCCGCCAGTGACCTTTGGCCAGCTCTCCAAGCCTGCCGCTTCCAAGATGCCCCGTAGCGCCAGCGTGGCCTCGATCACATCGTCCCATGGAACGCCTTCTCCGGGATCGAGGTCGAGGACGAGCCGGTCCGCATGTTCGATGTCATCAATCGTCGCGTTCCACGGATGAAGCTCAACGGCATCCATCTCGACCAAGCCAAGCAGACCATCCATGTCATCTATCCATACCCGAATGCCTTCGCCGCCTTCGCGCTTTTGAACCCGGAGCTGATGTACGGACGCCGGTATCCGAGGTAGCGGTCCCTTGTGATAGAAGGTTGCGCCGGAGGCGTGGCGGACCAGCTTCAGCGGTCGCCGAACGAGATGAACTGGAGCTTGATCAGCGACCCGCCGCCAATAGTCTGCCAGCTCTTCCTTGGAAGGTGCAACCGCATCGGGTAGCAGCTGGAGAATGTTCTCGCGCGGGACGCCGTGTTGGCCTTCCGACCTCCGCTTGGACGGCGATGGAGGCTTGGACGGCGATGGAGGCTTGGGCGGGATTGCCTGAAGGTCCTCGCGGAGTCCCTTGAAGACCGCCTCACGCAAGATGCCCCGGTCCGACACGCCACTGAATTGCACCTCGGCAAGAACGTCTGGTTCGACCCATGTCGCCTTGGGCTTCTTGATCGGCTCCGACAGCGGTGACTTGGCGATTACAAGCGGATCAAGCCGCTCCCTAACGCGCCGGGCTGCGTCCAGCGTATAGCCGGTCTGGGCCTTCCCGGCATAAAGCAGCCGGTCGCCCTCTCGCCTGCCGATGTACAACGATGCGATGCGGCGCGGCTGCGCGCCAAGTTTCTCGACGAAAGCCACGATTCGAAAAGTGTCGCTCTTGACACATTTGACCTTGACCCAACTGGTCTGGACGCCCGAGCGGTAGTGAGCATCCGCTCGCTTCGATACGATTCCCTCTATGCCCATCCGGCAGGCATGGTCGAACATATCCTTGCCGTTCACCTCCAGATGCTCGGCATAAGTCAGGGTTGGCTCGGTTTCGGTCAGCAGCTTCTTCAGCGCAGCCTTGCGCTTCACCAACGGTTGTTCCCGTAGATCACGGCCATCGAGGTACAGGAGGTCGAAAGCGTAGAGAGTCATCCGCAGCGAACTTGGGTTGCCCAGCTCCCGTTCCAGGGCTTGATAGTCCGGCAGGCCGGTGTCGCCCAGGACGACAGCTTCACCATCGATGATAGCGGATTTGACCGGCAGGCTTGCCGCGGCCTGAACAATCCTCTTGTAACGGTGGGACCAATCGTAGCCGCGACGCGTGAATGCTCGCGCCTTTCCGCCTTCAACGACCAGCTGCGTCCTGTAGCCGTCATATTTGATCTCGTGAAGCCAATCTCCGCCTTCGGGAGCTTTCTCGACCAGTGTGGGCGATTGGAACTCGATGAACGAAAGCCGGTCAATGGCACTGGTCATATGCTCGCGACTCCAGGAATCGCGACTCAAGCCCCAGCGCCCCTGTCGGTTCCGAGCCTTTTAGAAGAATTGCATCGCGACGATTGGTTATCCGCCTCACTTGTTGATGTGACGGCGCAGCAGAGTGACGTTGCGATTGTTCGCCTTAAAATAGACGTCGAAGATCGAGCCGAGAATTGGGACACTTCCTACGAGCGTATCCAGCAGCACGTTGCCTAGCATGCGAGCGACCAACCCATTTCCGGCACCGACGTTTCGAGCTCGCAAGACGATGTAGGCCGAGACAATGCCCGTCGCCGCATCTCCGAGTACGGGGACCAGACCTACGAGCGCATCCAGTCCAAAACGAATTGATGTGCCTGGAATGCGCCAGCGGGAATCGAGTAGCGCGGCCAATAGATCCAACTCGGCAAGTACGTTTGCTGTATGACCACCGTGACCGCCCTGCCCGATCATGCCAACTCGCGCGCCAGTACGATTTAGTATCTCTCCCTGATGGATAGCCGTCACCTTAGATATCGCTTTGACCGCCTGAATTCGCTTGCGTCCTGTGCGATGGCACGTCGTCGAGCAAGGTCGTCTCACCGGAGCTTTTCGGCGCCTCAACGGGCAACTCACCAGTAGGCGTCATCTTGCTGACGGCCTCAGGCAAATCTCGCGTGATCCGGCTTATGAGCTCCTCGCGCGAAAGGCCGGTCTGCATCGAGAGGGAAGTCAGGGTGTCTTCGTCTATGGCTGCTTCCACCTCGCTTGGCTGGATCGGCTCGTTCGGCCCGGTGCCTACCCACGAATCGACCTTCGATCCGGCGCCCGCCCCTCTGAACCGGTCGAGAATATCGCCAAGCGCGGTCCCCGAAACGCCTTTTGAAAGCTGATCCAGAATCCCGCCTTGCGGATCATTTGGGTTGCGATCACCCGCTCCACGGATCATGTCGCCGAGCTTGTCGCGATTTTGGTATGCCAAGACGCCGAGCATCGCGATCGCCAATTTTCCCAGGTTAGCCATTGGTACCTCCACTGTTCAATGGACAAGGGCTCAACATCACAAAAGTTCCGACCGGCGACGATCTAATTGAATAAGGGCTGGCGTATCGACACAGAGGTGAGCGGTGCTCCTAACCGGCTTGTTTCCGTTTGCGGTGCGGCTTCGGCCTCGCAGAACGTTGATCGTGCAAAGCTCGTTGCCTGCCTGATCGCGCATGCGCACTAACCATCCGGCCATATCGTCATCGCCCAGATCAGCCAACAGGCCAATTACGCAACGGATCGCTTCGGCGCGAGCGGCCTCAAAACTTGGCGTCTCGGCAGGCGGAACCTGGCGAGCCTGGTCGCCGTCGCGATAGTAGAACGTATAAGCGAGATGGATCCCACGCGCTGCCTTAGAGTATGGAACTACCACCCTCATCCTTGACGGGGGTTTGGCCAAACAGCGAACATCGGCTAGGCCTAAGACGATCGATCGAGGTCGACTCGCGCGACGGCGTAGGCGCCAAGCGAGATGCTTTGATCATCCAGCGGTCTTGCGGAACTTTCCATGAAGTCGGGATCGGTTGCCGCCCGCTCGAACTGCTCGGCGCCGAGAAGAGCAATGCGGGCGCTGCTCGGCGAATCCGAAAGCCGCACAGATTGCGTCTTGGCGGTAAGGTTAGCGACCCACAGGGTCACGCGGCGATCTTTTTCAGCCGCGATCGTCACGACGCCGTCACAGCCGGAAGTTCCTACGGACAGCAAGGTGGCTCCGCCGATCTTTGAGAGACCAGCCAAGACATGGAAAGCGGGATAGACCGTTGGGCCATCCTGCTGGTCATACCATGGCTGCATGAAATCAGCCTTCCTATGGATTTGGCCAAAGGGGCCGGCGAAGTCACCGAACGCGACGGCCTCGATTCCTTCGCGAGCGCAGGCCGCGAAATATCCGACAGTCCAAGCCGCATTGAACAGCCCGCGCTGACGAGGATCAATGCGCGATAGACAGACGCGAGCGTTCGCTTCATTCGGCGCAGTGGATTTTCCGTATGGGTTCTCACGGCAGCCGAGCTGGATGGGACCGATACGCAGTGGCAAGCGTTCCCCCATGAAAGCATGCGCGGAGCGGATTAGATGGGGGATTGCCTGAAGTGTCTCCATCACCGAGACATCATCTGCGGCGTGCACGCTTGGACAGGTGGTGAAGGTCACGTAGTCGAGCGCTTCGGCTGGCGGACGCTTGCGGTTGAGTTCGGTGAAGTAAGCGGCCATGCCGCCGCCCAGCGCGATGCCCGGGAAAGCCCGGCGAGCGGCGGAGTAGCTTTCGTGGAAGCTGGGCATAGTCGGCCACGGTGCTCCCGGCTGTACGGATATCATGTCCTGCGCCGGAAAGACGGAGACAGCTTCTAGTTTGAGGCCGAGTGAGTGGACAGCATCCGCGACCGGCGCCAATTCGCCGAATGGATCGCGCGTGCCCTTGGTGATAATCTCGAGGACCACGCCAGCGCCGGTCAGCCGTGCGAGCGCGGCGTAGCTTTCTAGTTCGTCCTGGCCGTGTGCGATCCGGAGATCGACCTGGCAGACCATCCACTGCGGAGCCATTCGTGGTAGGAGCTCGGGGGTTTCGAGCGCGTGCTTTGCCTCGTCGGCGGCGACGCCGACGCCAGTGCGGGGCACTCGGCCGACCGGTCCGCCGATCGTCAGGTTGATGAGTGGATTGCGATTTTCAGACGTCCCGGCAGGGAGCGTTCCTGACACGTGAAGCCGGACGGCCTGCGTGAATTTCTGGCCCTTGGGCAGTCTGTAAGGCCACGGGCGACGCAGAGGGCGGACATATGTTTTATAGGAGGCGTCAGACCAATTGCGTTGGTCCTCCATCTCAAAGGCATCACCCTCCATGGTGCATGTCGCCCAGATCCCAGGCGCGATCTCGTGCGACAACGCCCGGATGTCGGTGAACGGACATTTTGGATCGATGTGGTCCGGAAAGAACGATAGCTCGTCGTGACCATCCTCATGCAGCACCTTTATCGGCTTGCCGGCTAAGCCCTCGATCGGATGAAGGACGACGAAGCCGGTCCGATTCGTCAAAAGGTCAGTCTCGGGCTCTGCCTCCGCCACAAACGACAGCGCACCATCGCCACTGCCTGAGACGCGCGCCCGGTAAATCAGGCGGCCGGATGTTGCGGCAAATGTTGCACGGTATTCAATGGCGAACGCATCCGGCCTCTCGTCGATCCGCAGATCATCGAGAACGGTGGTACATGTTCCCCAGTTTTCGTCCCGTACAAGAAACGAGATTCCGCGCAAGACCTCGATCGTCCCGATGCGGATGTAACGCAAGGCGCCATTGTCGAACGCGACCGACAAGGATCCGGCGCGCAGTGTGCGCAGCGGTGCCTCGAGCTGTTCGGTGCCACACAAGCGGACTGCCAGGGAAGCTGTCGAGGTCAAATTGCGCGCTCCGTCGTGGCGTCGAAGATCGAGGCCCGGTTCATGTTGATGTCGATCGCAAGCTTCTCGCCCGGACGGCTGACATCGTGCGCCTGCAGCTCAGCCATCACCGGCGCGCCGGCCAGTCGGAATGTCGCGTAACTGCGCGAGCCGGTCGGCTGCAGCAGGTCGATCGTTGCCTCATAGCGAAACGTGCCCTGCTCCGGCATGGCAGTGTGCGCACGGGTGAGGTGTTCTGGCCTCAACCCGAGCAGCACCTGCTGTCCGTCCACGACGCCCTTCAGCCCCCTGCCGCGCGCTAAAGGCAGCAGTGCATCCGCGAGCCGGATGGCAGCGGCGCCTGCGTCCAAGGCAAGGGTACCTGGCAGGAAGCTCATCCGCGGCGAACCCAGGAACCCAGCGACGAACGTTGAGGCCGGGTGCTCGAACAACTCGAGTGGCGCGCCCTGCTGCTCTATCAACCCGTCGCGCATCAGCACGATGCGGTCAGCCAACGTCATCGCTTCGATCTGGTCATGGGTGACGTAGATCATCGTTGTCGCAATGTCCTGGTGAAGGCGTTTGATTTCGCCGCGCATTTCGTCGCGAAGCTGTGCGTCGAGGTTGGACAGCGGCTCGTCGAACAAAAAGATGCGGGGGTTGCGGACTATGGCGCGGCCGATGGCGACGCGCTGGCGCTGGCCGCCGGATAATTGGCGCGGAAAACGCCCCAGCAAGGGAGTGATGCCAAGCATGCGTGCCGCCTCGGCCACGCGCACCTCGACCTCTGGCTTCGGCATCTTGCGAGCCTTGAGGCCGAAGCCAATGTTCTTGGCCACGCTCATATGCGGATAGAGCGCATAATCTTGAAACACCATTGCCACGTCGCGATCGCGCGGCCGGAAATCATTGACCACCTCGCCGCCGATCTCGATCGTGCCTTCCGATATCTCCTCCAGGCCGGCGATGGTCCGGAGCAGCGTGGACTTGCCGCAGCCGGACGGTCCAACCAGAACGGTGAACTGGCCGTCGCGAATGTCCAGGTCAATGCCGCGCACGGCATGGAACGCGCCGTAGCGCTTGTGCAAGCCGGTAATTTTGACTTCGGCCATGCGGGAGCTTTCCTAACCGCGAACGGCGCCGAGCGTCAGCCCGCGCACCAGATGACGTTGAGCAAGGACCCCAAGGGCGATCGATGGCACAAGGGAGACGATGGCAAGGGCCGCGGCTTCGCCATATTGCGCGCCCTGGAAGCCGATGAAGGCGCGGAAGACCGTTGGCAGTGTAAAGGCAGTTCGGCTGGTCAAGATCAGAGCGAAGAAGAACTCCGTCCAGCATGCAATGAAGGCGAAGACAGCCGCCGCGACGATGCCCGGTGCTGCGAGCGGCACGGCAACGCGCCAGAACGCCTCCCATCTCGTGCAGCCATCGACGAGGGCCGCCTCCTCCATCGACTTGGGCATGCCGCGGAAATAAGCAAACATCATCCAAACGGACACCGGCAGCGTGAAGACCGTATAGGCGATGATCAGGCCGACATGAGTGTCGTAGAGCCCGACCTGGCGATAGATCAGGAACACCGGCAGCACGATCCCGATCGGCGGCAAAAAGCGCTGCGACAGCACCCAGAAAGACAGATGCTTGCCGCCGGTGTCGTAGCGCGCCAGGCTATAGGCCATCAGCGTGCCGAGCAGCGCCGAAAGCACCGTGGCCGAAAGCGAAATAATCAGGCTGTTGATGAGCCCGTCGAGACCACGATAGGCGAACAGCGCAGCTTTGTAGTGGACAAGCGTCGGAGCGGCGGGGAACCAGACAGGCGGTACGGTGAGGTAGTCGTCGCTGGGCTTGATGGAGGTGTTGAACATCCAGTAGAGCGGCCACAGCACGAACACCAGGAAGAACCCCAGCAGCAGAATTCGGCCGATCGGCAACGACCGGCGTTTCCTGCGGCGGGCGGGCGCGACGGCGGCCATCAGACCGGTTCCACCTTCAAGAGCCGACGCACCAGCAACGTCACGATGAGCGCCGTAAAGATCAGGAACAGCCAACTTCCTGCTGTTGCCTGCGACAGATGAAACTGCGTGAAGCCTATGGTATAAAGATAATAGGAGGCCGTGTAGGTTTGTGTTCCCGGGCCACCCCCTGTCATGATGAAAATGGTATCGAACATACGGATTGCGTCGAGCAGACGGAAGGTCAGCGCCAGCAGCATCATCGACCCGAGATGCGGGAGCGTGATCGCCCAAAAAACCTGCCAGGCGTTGACGCCGTCGAGTTCTGCCGCCTCATAGAGATTGGGTGGGATTGCGGTCAGCCCGGCGAGCAGGATGACGAACATGAACGGCGTCCACTGCCAGACATCGGCGATGATCAGCGAGACGTAGAGCCACGGGCGCTCCGTCATCCAGCCGATCGTAACCTCCTGCCCCAATAGTTGCGTCAGGACATAGTTGGTCGGTCCAAAAGGCCGCTGTAAGAGCAGCGTCCAGGCTTGGCCAACGATGACCGGGCTGATGAACAGCGGCACGATCAGGATCGACATGATCACACCGCGGCCCGGAAAGCTGCGCACCATTGTCAGCGCCACCAGGAGGCCGAGAACGAACTCTATAGCGACGCTGATGCCCGACAGCGATGCTGTCAGCAACAGCGACCAACGTGCTACGGGATCGAACACGACCCGCTCGAAGTTCTTCAATCCGACAAAGGCGTGGCCCGGCACCTGGAAGTCGTAGTTGATGAAGGATACCACCAGCGAGAACAGAAGCGGATAGATCGACAGTGCCAATATCAGCAGCACAGCGGGGGCGACCAGCAGCCACTTGAAATGACGGTCAGCCCATTGGGCAAAGGCAGACAGCCGGGGCGGTGCGCCGGCGGCCTTCAAATGGCGGATCGTGGCTGTGGGCTGCATAGGCGTATCCAATCGCCGCTTAGCGGGGAGGTGTTGCGAGCCAAGCGCCCGCAACACCAATTGCTCCAGAGAGTCCGCCTCCCTTCAGAGGGTGACCGCCATGCCAAGTTTTTCCACCGTGTTGTCGGCGGTGGCGCCAGGCAGTTTCAAGAACTCGGTGTAGAAGCCCTTCTGCGAATCCACACCCAGTCGGTCGGTCGTCTCGTTCCACTCGGCGGCCGCCGTTTCAAGCGACGCCTTCGGATCCGCACCAGCCCACACCGCCGTGCACATGCGATCGATGCTCAAGAAGTAGTCCTGCGCGCCTGGCATGATCGGGTCGAGCAGACCGACGTTTGCCGAGTTGTTGAGGTTGGCAAGGTACTCCTTGGCACTCGGGAAGAGCGCTCCGTAGAGCTCGGACTTGAAGTGCGAGATGCGGTACGGGTCGCGTAGCGCGTAGGGCAGCATGCAACGTGCCAGCGAGACGGGTGGCGAGCATACCCACTGCATGAACAGATACGCCGCCTCAGGGTTGGGCGAGTCGGCCGACAGTGCCTTGTTGTAGCCGGTGGCATGTTCCGGATTTCCCGGAACCACGGCATAGCCGACCTTGCCGGCGATTTGGGACTGCGGAATGAAGTTGATTGCCGTGGCCGACTGCGAATAGTTCGCCGCCATACGGCCGCTAGGAGGCCAGGAATAGATCATCGCGACTTTGCCGGTCAGGAAAGCCGCCCACAAGGAGACGGCGTCGAGCTCGTTGTTGCCGGGGATCGAGGCCTTGTTTGCGGCGAGCATGTTTGTCAGCGTCTTGACGCCGGCATCCGAAACCAAACCTGCCTTCATGTCGTCGCCGAAGAGTTTTCCGCCGTTGGCCCGGTACTGCTGCAGAAAGTCGAACTGATTGCCGGGGCTGCCCGCCTTGCGGAAATGTCCCGCGCCATAGACCTTTGGCGCCATCTGGTCGGTGATGAACTGGGCGATCTGGGCATATTCTTCCCATGTCTTGGGCGGCCCAAGCTTGGCGTTGAACTTCGCCTGGTAAGCCTCCATCATTTTCGGATCCTCGAAAATGTCCTTGCGGTAGTAGAGAGCGAACATGTCGCCGTCGTCGAAGAACCCCCAGATCTTGCCCTTGTAGGTCGGCAGCGCCTTGTACAGGGGATGATAGTCCTCGAGGTCCGCCGGGTTCATGTATTTGGCGATGTAGTCGTCTAGAGGGGCGATGACGCCGCCATCGGCTAGCGACGGCGTCCAGGCCGGCGAGATGTCGAGGACGTCATAGGCACCCGAGCCGGCGATGTGCTCGGCGACCGCCTTGGAGTACTGGTCCGGGTTCGACAGCTCGACGACATTCGACTTCATCCCGGTAAGCTGCTCCCACATCGGCCCACTGAAATTGCGCGGGTCGAGTGCCTGCAGGCCAGCCTCGTAGGTCATGTTGAGGGTGACGCCCGAATGCGCCTTGGCCGCCTCCGCCGCGCGAAAGGCGGAACCGTCCGCAGGCCCTTCCTTCGATGCTTTCAGGGCTGCGGCCTGCGCCTGGCCGAGCGGCGACGTGGCGTCCGCCAATTCCAATGTTTGCTGCGCCAGCGCCCAATCGGTCATCATCCCCAGCAGCGGGCCGGACACGGCCAACATGCCGGTCATCTGACCGAAGCGGGTGATGAAAGTTCGGCGGGTGGTTTCGCCGCGCATGAAGGCGTCGACCTCTGCTTCGAGGCCTGCCTGAAAGTCATGTTTTTCACGATCGTTCATAGTGCTTGGTCCTCCCATTTTCCTTTTGCTTCACTCGTCCGCCGGCGCAGCGGTCAAGCATTTCCTCCCGTAAGGTCGCCGCAAACAGGCCGCGGCGGCGCGCCGAAAATCAGTGTCCTCCTAGGTTCCAAAGCGGGCGGCGAGCCCAGACAGCCTGGTCTTCCACAGCTCGCTCGAAAGCACCTCGCGATTGACCACGCCGCGCGGCTCGCGACCGCGCTGCACCTCCATTACCGCTTTGACGTCCGCGGCACCGTTGCCGGCAAAGCACTGGTCGGTCCAGCAAAGCGCGTGCGGCGCCAGGATGACATTGTCGAGTTTGAGGATCGCATCGTCTGCGGCGGGAGGCTCTTGTTCCAGCACGTCGAGACCGGCGCCGGCGATGCGGCGCTCCTGCAGTGCTTGCGTCAGCGCTTTCTGGTCGACGATCAGGCCGCGCGCGGTGTTGATCAGGTAAGCTGTCGGCTTCATCAGGGCGATCCGCTCGGCATTGACGATGTGGTGGGTCTGGGGCGACAGGGGGCAACTCACCGACAGCACGTCGGCGCGGCGAAACAGATCCTCCAGCCCTACCAGCTCGACGCCCAGGTCGGCAGCGACCCCCTTGTCGGCAAACGGGTCATGGGCGATGAATTGCATGTCAAAGGGCTTCGCCAAGCGGAAGACCTCGGCACCGATGTTGCCGATGCCCAGCGACCCAAGCGTACGCCCGACGAGGCCGACCCCCATATGTTCGGAGCGCTTCTCAAAACCAACAGACCCTTTGCGGGTGAGCGCGTCCTTTGTCAGCAGCTTGCCGGTCAGCGCCAGCATGAAGGTGACGACGGATACGGCGACGGGCCGTCGCACGCCATCGGGCGTGATGACCAAGGCAATACCGGCTGCGGTGCATGCCTCAACGTCGACAGTGTCGTAGCCGACCCCGAAGCGGGCAACGACGGCCAGGCGGCCGCTCCTGGGGACACTCGTGGCATCGAAACGATGGGCGAGGAGGATCAGCGCATCGAAATCCTCAAGTTGGTCGGCGCGAAGCGGACTGTTTGACTCCAGGAACACCATCTCGACACCTGTCGCATTGCGCAGCGGCTCCAGATCGAAATCTGGGTAGGTCGGCGAGCCGTCCGGCCTGCGGAAATCACCGGAAAGCGCCACCCTGAATTTCACGCTGTCCATCGTCTCCTCCGCTCCTATTGGCACCCGGCCCGGATCTTGGAAACCGCGTCGGCGATCGCGTCGTGCAGGACCCAAACGTCGCCTGAATAACAAATAAAATCGAAGCCCTGTGCGTAGAACTCGTGTCCCTGGGCGACGTTGGGCACCAAGCGTCCAAGCGATTTGTTGTGCTTCTTGGCGGCGGCAACGATTTTGGCCATTGCAGCAGTGAAAGTGGGGTGGGCGAAGTCGCCAGGAATGCCGAGCGAGACGGACAGATCGAAATGTCCGACCCACAGACAATCGACCCCGTCCAGTCCCGCGATGCCGTCAATGTTCTTGACGCCGTCGGCGGTCTCGATCAGGCAGATGAACGTCGAGCGCTTGTTGGCGGCCTCGAATTTGTCAGCGACCGAGCCCGGACGGTAACGGTCATGAGCGATCTGCAGCGCCACGCCGCGGGCGCCGGCAGGGTGGTATTTCATGGAGTTGATGATGTGCTGCGCCTGTTCGACGCTGCTCACCATCGGCGCGATCAGGCCTTCGGCGCCCATGTCCATGGCGCGGGCGAGGAAATGGTAGTCCTGCGATGGCACACGAACCATCACCGGCAGATCGGCCGCCTCGAAATAACGGATCGCACTCTTCAGCGTTTCCAAGTTAAATCCCGAATGCTCCATGTCGAAAAAGACGAAATCGCAGCCAGCGGACTTCAGGATGTGACCGATTCCCGGCGTGGCGAACTCGGCGACGAGCGTACCGAGCTTGACCCGCCTGTGAGAAGCTAACGCCCTGAGACTTGGCTCCGACATGCACTTCCTCCCGTTCGCCCCAATGGGCCAATCCGCCTATGTTCGCTTCAATGCGTGGCTTCAAGAACGAGGTCGCAGGTCGTCACCAACTTGGTCACGACGAGCGGCGCGCTCTGCGTATTGAATTCGTCGAAATGAGCGGTGCGGCAGTGGTCCTCGAATGCGGCCTCGCTATCGTAAATCTCATAGAGCAGGACCCGATCCAGTTCGCCGCGCGCCTCCGTCACGTCAAAGCGGCGACAGCCGGCCTCGGTGCGCATCGAGGCGGTCGCATTGGCGTCGACAAGTTCTCGGAATCTGTCCCGGGCACCAGGCCTCAGGCGGAAATCGACCCAGACGACAAATCCGGTCATCACTTGGGCCTCGCAAGTTGCAGATACCGCTTGGCCACATATTCGAGATGGCTGCGCATGGCCGTCTCTGACGCGTCTGGATCGCGCGCGGCGACGGCCTCGAAGATTTCGCGATGAGCCTGGTAAGCCTTGCGGTCTTCACCCTTGGCCAATGTGGTGCGACGCTGTTCGAGCAACCATTCAGCCAAGGCCGCGTGAATAGCTGTAAAGATCCGATTGCGGGTGATTACCGCCAGCACGTAATGGAAGTCTACGTCCGTGCGCTCGAAGCGCGCCAGATCGCCGATCGACTGCCGGTTGAGTTCGAGCGCCTCCTTGAGGCTCTCAATGTCTTCCGGGGTAGCATGCACAGCGGCGTTGCGGGCAAGACCGACCTCGAAAAACAAGCGCGCGCTCTGGAAGTCGTGAACCCCTCCCGGCGCCGAAATCATGTGCCGAGCCGGCCCTGAAAGGGCGTCAATCACGAATTGAGGAGTGGGTCGAGTGACGCGGGCACGCTCCCCCGATTTTACCTCGACAAGGCCCATTTTGCTCAGATGCAGCAGCGCCTCACGGATGGAAGGCCGCCCTACCCCGAACTGCCGCATGAGTTCCCGTTCAGATGGGAGACGGTCGGCTTCGGCCAACTCTCCCTCTCGGATCATCCGTTCGAGGTGCGCTGCCACCTCGTCCGAAAGCTTCCGCTGCTTGATCAGAACTCCGATCATGTGGCATACCTGTTATACCAATCAGGTACGTTATGATCCCATAGCACCCCTTGTCAACGAGATCTAAGCATCCGGTGGCAGCCCTTAAAGCGACTCCGTCGTTGTCCAGGCGTCCTTTGCGACGCCTTCAATGTCTTCACGAAGATTTCAGTAACTTGAGGGAGAGCGAGCACAATCTGCTCGGTGTTCCGATCGGGAACGGTCTTCGAACCCTGGGTCGGTGGTCAGTCTGAACCTGCGGTGTGGACCCCAGAGTGCCACCGGGCCGTGTGCTGGCCGAGACCTACCCAACCGCCTGCTTATGAGCTGGGACATGAGCCCTCGATGGCAAGTAGACCTCGACCTGAGCAAGATCAGCGAATGGAAGCGGGTTCACAGCCGAGGCGGAAAACGCGAACTCTCGCTGCTGGACCCCTTTGGCAATACGCCTGCTCCATCTCGTAATCTTTTTCCCCGCCGCAATGTCGCAAAGGAAGGGATTGTCGGGTTAGTCCCCTCTACGCTCCAGAGCGCTCGTCACGTTGTGCTCATCCTTGTGCGGTTGGCGGCCGCCGCTTGAGGATGCGCATTTGAAACTGTCTCAAGATCATTTTAGTCCTGAGGGGCCTCAGGCGGGGGCGCTTGCCATTTAGTTATCGTCACCTGCGCATGTCGAACCCGTACTCGGCGCCAATCTACGCGCTGGCCAGTTTGCGACATGTGGTTTCGGCGATCCGCTTTCAGTGCGACGATCATGCTGGACGGCTGATATGAGGCGCGTTCCCGCCTGGCAGCTTAGGGGCAGCAAGCAGGACGTCGGCTTTCTTGCCTCGACCTGGCCTAAGCAGTCATTCAATTCGTGGCCTCAAGCAGCTCGTCCACGCTCCTCCTGACGCGGCGTGCCATCCAGCCGATCTCGGGCTGATGTGCGTGGACGGCAGTCGTCCTTTGACCACCGCTTCTGGCGGCGCCGATTGGCGAGCCGCCTCGCCATCATTAGCTATGGAACGGAAAAGAAACCATTCAGCATCAGACTACCGCTTTTCGACGCACCTTTTCGAATATGTCGGAACGAGCGCTTGTCGCGCAGCCCACGATGCCCCCCATTGGTGAACCGGTTCCATGAAGAGTCTGACAATACGCCACCGCATCCTCGTCAGTTTCGCAGCCGTTCTGGTGGTCATGTCCGTGATAGCCCTCATCGCGTACGCCTGGTTTCTTCAGGCGGGGGAGGAGGCGACTGAGGTCGAGAAGGGCATCCTTCCGGACCTTTATCACAGTACCGAGATCATGACGGGCCAGATGGCGGCCCATAGTCTGCTTCAGGAATATGCCCTTCAGGACAACCCGTCAGACAGAAGCACGGTTGCAAACGCGATCACGACCAATCGCAACCAGGTGCAGCGGTCGATGGACGACTATGAGGCAACGATCGTCTCCGATATCGACAAGCAGAATTATGCAGCCGTCAAACAACTCGCCAACCAATTCCGTCTGGCTGAAACTGCTGTGCTGGAAACAAGCCGGGCTGCCTTGTCGAAAGGTGAAACTCCCAATGAAAGCCCAGCTATCAAGAACGAAGTAGAGCCGATCTTTGTAAAATTGCAGTCCGCTCTGCAGGCCATGGTTGAGGATCACAGAGGCGAGGCAAACAGCGCGACGCAGCGGATCAGCTCGATCGTCAGAACGGCCGAAGTCGGTTTGAGCGTTGGCTTGTTGATAGCCCTCGGGCTAGCCCTTCTTTTGGGTTACCAGCTGTTTCGCGCCATTACAGGTCCGCTCACCCGTTTGGTCGACGCGGTTCAATTGATGCGGCAAGGCGACTTCAGCGAACGGCTCGATCTGAGGCGCCGAGACGAATTCAGCGTGCTTGCCGACGGCTTCAACGCAATGGCGGACGATCTCACAACCCTCATTGGTCAGGTTCAAAGGTCCAGCATACAGGTCGGCACGTCGATAACTGAGATCGCCGCCACCTCCAAGCAACAGCAGGCAACTGCGACTGAAATCGCAGCGACCACAACAGAAATCCGAGCGACAGCCAAGGAAATCTCCGCCACATCAAACGAACTGGTCCGCACGATGAACGAGGTCTCCACAGTTGCCGAACAAACCGCTGCCGTGGCTGGCGGGGGGCAAGCGGGGCTGACCCGTATGGAAGAAACCATGCAGCAGGTCATGGAAGCGGCTGGCGCGATCAATTCCAAACTGGCGATCCTGAGCGAGAAAGCCGGCAGCATCAATCAGGTGGTGACGACCATCACCAAAGTGGCCGATCAGACGAACCTGTTGTCGCTCAACGCTTCCATTGAGGCGGAGAAGGCAGGCCAATATGGCCGGGGTTTTGCAGTGGTGGCGACGGAAATCCGAAGGCTCGCGGACCAGACAGCTGTCTCCACCTACGATATCGAGCAAATGGTCAAGGACATCCAGTCGGCAGTCGCGGCCGGGGTGATGGGCATGGACAAGTTTTCCGAGCAGGTCCGTCGGGGTATGCAGGACATCCAGCAGGTCGGCGGGCAACTCTTCGAGATCATTCAGCAGGTTCAGGGGCTGGTGCCACGTTTCGAAGTCGCCAATGAAGGCATGCAAGCACAGGCGACCGGCGCGGGGCAGATCAGCGACACGCTAACCCAGCTAAGCGAGGCAGCTCAGCAAACAGTCGAGTCCCTTCAGCAATCGACGCTCGCGATCGACGAGCTCAATCAAGTCTCAGGCGGCATGCGAAGTAGCATATCGAGGTTCAAGCTACGAGCATAGCGAGCCGGCAGTAGGAGGTGACAATGCTATTCCTCGCCTTCAACATGGGTCCGGATCGCTACTTGATCGATGTCCACAAAATTGAAGAGGTGCTGCCCTATATCGACGTGAAAGTTCTTCCGGGTGCGCCAAATGGTGTGGTGGGTTTGGTCAGCTATAACGGAATACCCATCCCCCTGATCGATGTCACCCTTCTTGCGCTTGGCCGACCATCGGAGCGCCTGTTGAGCACCCGGATCGTTGTGACGCGCTATCCGGCGGATGATGGCGAGCGACGCCTGCTGGGGCTGATCGCGGAACGGGTGACGGATACGATCGAGCGAGACCCGAGCGATTTCGCGCCGTTCGGACTGGAACCAGGAACCCCGCCCTATCTTGGGCCGGTGGCTTCCGATGGTTTGGAGATCATTCAGTGGGTCAAAGTGGAAGCGCTGCTTTCGGAAGAGATTCGTACCGCTTTGCTCCGCCAGGCGGCAATAGGTGATCAATGACCGGAGCAATAGAAAAGCTCCTGACGGAAACCATTGGACTAGACAGTGCCAGCGTTGGTCCGACAGTGGTTCGTCAGGCGGTCAGAGAACGGATGGAAGCATGCCGGATAACCAACCCTCAGGCCTATAGGCAACACTTGGCCGGTTCCTCGCAGGAGCTGCAGGAGCTGATCAATGCGGTGGTGATCCCAGAGACCTGGTTCTTTCGCGACCGAGAAGCGTTCACGATGCTGGCGCGGCATGCGCGCGCGCACAAGCCTGCTCAGCCGATAAGAATCCTGAGCCTGCCATGTTCAACCGGCGAAGAGGCTTACTCGGTCGCCATGGCCATGTTCGATGCCGGCTTTGAGGCGCATGAGTTCAAGATCGATGGCGTGGACGTCAGCAGCCGCAATATCGCGACGGCTGAACGCGCCATCTATGGCCGCAATTCGTTTCGCGGCAGCCATCTCGAATTCAAGGATCGCTATTTCGAAGCGACCGAGGGCGGGTTGCGGCCTGTTGCTGGGGTGCTGAAACAGGTTCGGTTCATGGTAGGAAACCTGTTCGGTTCTCACGCGCCTTTCGGGCAAGAGGTCTATGACATCCTGCTTTGCCGCAATTTGCTGATCTATTTCAATCGAGAGCTGCAGGATCGCGCATTGATCTGCCTGAAGGACCTGCTGGCCAAAGACGGACTTCTTCTGGTCGGTCCGGCGGAAGCAGCCCTTCCAAGGGTGCATGGCTTTATTTCCGCTGAATGGCCATTGGCCTTCGCCTTTCTGAAATCGGAGCCCGTCAAGACCACGGCGCCGAAAGTTTCGGCCGCCCTCCCGGTGCGGACGCCAAGCCCTAAGGTCAACAAGAGCGAGCCTCTTCGTCCGTTCCGACCGACAATTGGCAATGAAGGCCGCGGGCAGGCTCCGGCCAAGCCGCTTGCACACGCCTCGGAAAGCCTCATCGCGGTTGAACGGATCGCCAATGCAGGACGCGTAAAGGAGGCACAGGAGGTCGCCCTGGCGCATCTCAAGGAGTTCGGTCCTTCCGCAGAAATCTTCTACCTGCTG
This sequence comes from Mesorhizobium sp. L103C131B0, assembly GCF_000502275.1. NCBI lineage: Bacteria > Pseudomonadati > Pseudomonadota > Alphaproteobacteria > Hyphomicrobiales > Phyllobacteriaceae > Mesorhizobium > Mesorhizobium sp. L103C131B0. Next base: position 17,843 of record NZ_AYXC01000030.1, read on the forward strand.
GGCCTCGTCCAGGATGCGGATGGTTCTGCACCCGAAGCCGCGCAAAGTTATCGCAAGGCGCTCTATCTCGCGCCAAATCATCGAGAAGCTCTTGTCCATCTGGCCTTGCTGCTTATCAAGCAAGGCGACCATAACGGCGCCGAGGCGCTGGCCGGCCGGCTGGGTCGGGTCCAGAAAAGGAGCGGCAGTTGATGGCGGCTTCGACAAGGATCGCTCAGCCGGTGGAGGAGATCGAAATCAACGACTGCTGGCGGCAAATAGGCGTACGGGGTGACAAGTCATGTCCGCTACTAGAGCAGCATCTCCACTGCCGCAATTGCCCGACCTACAAGAAGATCGCACGACGCCTCCTCGACCGTGCAGCTCCCTCGGCATCTCGCGACGAATGGCCTGACAACGCTGGTCGTGCAGGGATCGATTCGGCAGACAGCGACGCGCTGCAGACGGCCGTTCTCTTCCGTTTGGGGGAGGAATGGCTGGCACTTCCGGTCGGTATTTTTCATGAAGTGGCTGAATCTCGTCGCGTTCATTCACTTCCACATCGCAGGAACAGTGCACTGCTCGGCATTGCGAATGTCCGTGGTGAATTGCTCATTTGCCTTTCCCTGGCCGAATTGCTCGGGATAGACGAGCGCAAGGAAGGGGAACAAGGCACACGAACCAAGGTATTTCGCCGCCTTGTCGTGGTAGGCGAGCGCGACAAGCGGGTTGCTTTTATGGTTGATGAGATCCACGGCTTACATCGGTACCAGGAACGCGACACTCTCGCTGTTCCGGCCATGATTGGCAAGGCACTGTCGGCCGCTACGGTTGCCGTGCTGCCATGGCAAGGACGAGCCGTTGGCTGTCTCGATCCACGACAACTGCTCACGATGCTGTATCGGAGCATCGCATGACAGATGAAGACTTCAGCCAGGTTTCGATGCTCAGCCTCTTCCAGGCCGAACTGGAGACGCAGTCACGGGCTCTAACCTCTGGACTTCTGGCACTCGAACGCGATCCTATCGCCGCCGACGCCCTGGAAGCATGCATGCGTGCCGCGCATTCTCTGAAAGGAGCTGCCCGCATCATCGACCTGATGCCCGCAGTCAAAGTTGCAAATGCGATGGAAGACTGCCTGGTCGCAGCGCAACGCGGGCATCTGAGGGTGCGACGGGAGCATATAGATGCGCTTCTGCAAGGTTCTGACCTTTTGAAATTGATCGCATCGGGATCATCGAGCGAGAGCGCCAACTCAGAAGTCGAAACCTTTCTCGCGAAGTTCGAGGGGTTGTCCCTCCCCCAGGCAAAGCCCGGTCCCCAAGATTCTGCAGCTGATGTCGCAACTCCAGATCATGCCCAGGAGCAACTGGCGACGACCTCTTCAGCGAACCTCCTCGTTGGGGCGGTACCGCAAGCCCACGGCAGCATCGGCTCTGATAGAATGGTTCGGGTGACGGCAGACAGCCTGAACCGATTGCTCGGGCTGGCTGGCGAGTCGCTGATGGAAGCTCGGCGGCTCAGGCCATTCGCTGACGGGCTGCTACGGCTGAAGCGACTTCAATCGGACCTCGCAAGTGCGTTCGACAATCTTCATGCAGTGCTGCCGCCGGTTTCAAACGATGCGGCGGTGGTGGAGGCGCTGGCTGAAGCGCAGCGAAAGCTTCGGTTGAGCCAAGCGTTCCTGGCGGAGCGTTTCGATGAGTTGGATTCAGTGGATCGGAAAGCGACCGATCTTGCCAACAGATTGTACGACGAAACGTTGGCGAGCCGGATGCGGCCTTTTGAGGACGGCGTGCGACACTATGCGAGAATGATCCGCGACCTCGGTCATACCCTTGGCAAGCGGGTGCGACTGGAGATCGTAGGCGGCTCGACCGGCATCGACCGCGATATCCTCGAGCAGCTCGATGCCCCTTTGGGGCACCTTCTGCGCAACGCTGTAGACCATGGGCTTGAACCGCCTGAGGAGCGCCTCGCGATGGGCAAACCCGAAGAGGGGCTCATCAGGCTCGAAGCGAGGCACAATGCCGGGCTGCTGCAGATAGCCGTGGTGGACGACGGCAGGGGGATAGAGCTCTCGAAGCTGCGCGAGACCGTCGTCGCCCGGCAACTTGCAACCAGGGAAAGTGCTGAAACACTCAGCGAAAGCGAATTGCTCGCGTTTCTGTTTCTGCCAGGCTTTTCCATGAAAGCGGGCCTTACCGACGTCTCAGGTCGCGGTGTGGGGCTCGATGCAGTGCAAGCCATGACGAAGGAAGTCCGGGGAGTCGCAAGCGTCTCCTCAGAATTTGGCCACGGAACCCGATTTCAACTGCAATTGCCGCTGACACTGTCGGTCCTGCGCACGCTGCTCGTCGATGTCGATGGAGAGCCCTATGCTTTTCCACTCGCTGCCATTTCCAAGACTTTGAAACTGCAGCGGACGGAGATCAACGTCCTGCAGGGCCGGCCGCATTTTCGATTGAACGATCGACAGATCGGGCTGGTCACCGCTCGCGAGGTGCTCGATCGAGGTGAGCCCGGATCGGAACCGAACGAACTATCGGTCGTCGTCGTGGATGCGGGTCGGGGCGATGCGTACGGCCTGATCGTTGACCGTTTTCTCGGGGAACGCGAGTTAGTGATCAGACCTCTCGATCCACGGTTTGCCAAGATCAAGGACATCAGCGCAGCGGCCCTGATGGAAGACGGTTCGCCTGTTCTGATCTTCGATGTCGACGATCTGATCCGATCGGTGGAAAAGCTTGCATCGTCCAGCGGATTTCGAGCTCTTCGGCGCGCCGCGGGCGGTCCCGAAGCGAGCAGGCGCAAGCGCGTGCTCGTGATTGACGATTCACTGACGGTTCGCGAACTCCAGCGCAAGATGCTCGGCAATTACGGTTATGAGGTCGAAGTGGCGGTAGACGGCATGGACGGGTGGAATGCCGTCCGGTCTGGTCCTTTCGATCTCGTCGTCACCGACATCGACATGCCTCGCATGGATGGCATCGAGCTGGTGAGTTTGATCAGAAAGGACGCTGATCTCAAGAACACACCCATTATGATCGTTTCATACAAGGATCGGGAAGAAGATCGCGCGCGCGGGCTCGACGCAGGTGCGGACTATTATCTGACCAAGAGTAGTTTTCAGGACGAGGCGCTGATCCATGCCGTCGTGGACATGATTGGCGAGGCGGCTGAATGAGATCGAGATTGGAAGCCAGCGAATGAGAATCGGCGTAGTCAACGACATGCCGATGGCGGTTGAACTTCTGCGTCGACTGGTCCTGTCGACCGGCGAACATCAGGTCGCGTGGATCGCGACCAATGGGCGTGAGGCGGTCGAGGTCTGCAGACGTGATCTGCCGGATCTGATACTCATGGATCTAGCGATGCCAGAGATGGACGGCGTGGAAGCGACCCGCAGAATCATGGCGGAAACCCCGTGCTCAATCTTGCTGGTGACCGCCAGTATCGAAGCCAACCTCGCCGGCGTCTACGAAGCAATGGGTCATGGCGCGCTTGACGCAGTCGATATTCCGTCGGTTGGCATCGAAGGCAACGCCTCCTCGCAATCCGCCCGGCTTTTGACGAACAAGATACGAACGATAGGCAAGTTGATCGGTGATGCGCCTACCCAGGCAAAAAGGCGGATGTCACGTGCGGCTGAGCCGTCAACTCGACGCCTGATAGCAATCGGCGCCTCTGCGGGCGGGCCGGCTGCCGTTGCCGCAGTCCTGAGCGCGTTTCCCGTTGATTTTGGCGGCGCGATTGTGCTCGTCCAGCATCTCGATGCTCAGTTCGTTCCAGGCCTTGTTGATTGGCTAGGGCAGCATACGCGTCTCCCGATCCGTCCGGCGGGGGAAAGGGATAGTCCTCAAGCGGGCACCGTTCTCGTTGCCAGTTCTGCGGATCATCTGGTTTTCAAGTCAGCTCAGCAACTTGGCTATACGCCCAGCCCCAAGGACAATGTTTATCGGCCGTCCGTAGATGTGTTCTTCGAAAGTGCGGCGCAATGGTGGCCTGGCTCAGTGATTGGTGTTCTGCTCACAGGCATGGGCAGGGATGGTGCGCGCGGGCTGAGACAGCTCCGTGACAAGGGGCATCTCACAATCGCGCAGGATAGAGCAACCAGTGCCGTCTATGGCATGCCGAAGGCCGCCGCCGACATCGGCGCGGCTGTTGATATTCTTCCTTTGGGTGCGATCGGCTCACGTATAATCGAAGCCTGCGAGCGTCCCCACGTGAAAGGCCCGTTCCGATGACGCAAGAACCAGAGTTGGTCCCGCCACTCGCAGATAACTATTCATCCATGGTTCTGCTCATCGATGATCAGATCATGGTTTGCGAGGCGGTCAGGCGCGCTCTAGCCAACGAGCCCGATATATCCTTACACTTCTGCACCGACCCGTTGAGAGCGATGACGGTCGCGGATGAGGTAAAGCCAACCGTTATCCTGCAGGATCTCGTCATGCCCGGGGTGGACGGGCTACATCTGGTGCGAGAATACAGGAAGCATGCGTCGACACGCGCGGTTCCAGTCATTGTGCTGTCGAGCAAGGAAGATCCAGCCACCAAGGGCGAAGCCTTCGCTGCGGGCGCGAACGACTATCTCGTCAAACTGCCGGATCGTATCGAGTTGATTGCACGCATTCGATATCACACGCGGGCCTATCTGGATCACGTCCAGCGAGACTCGGCACACCGAGCGCTGAGGGAAAGCCAGCGACAGCTGATCAGTGCAAATCTAGAGCTTGAACGTCTGACGCGGATCGATGGCCTGACGGGTCTCGGTAACAGGCGCTATCTTGACGAATATCTGGCGGCTGAATGGAAACGCGCTTTTCGCGCACAGTCCCCACTGTCGCTGTTGATGATCGATGCCGACAACTTCAAACGATACAACGATACCTATGGCCATATGGCCGGCGACGATGTGCTCAAGCAAATCGCCCGCGTAATCCAGAGCGGTTCCGGCCGTTCCACCGATCTCGCTGCGCGGTACGGAGGCGAAGAGTTCGTCATCGTGCTGGTCGACACTATACTGGAACAATCCAGTGCGATCGCCGAGCGGCTCGTCCAGAGCGTGCGAGAGTTGAACATACCCCACGGCCCGGATCGCGTGACCATCAGCGTCGGCGTCGCAACAGCGGTGCCCACAGAGAACGAGACGCCAAACGATTTCGTCAATGCCGCCGATTTGGCTCTGTTTCGTGCCAAATCGGAAGGACGAAATCGTGTTGCGCTTCATATGTCCCGCAGCTAGAGAAGCTCACATCTCAGTCAACGAAGCGCGCCCTGTTCGATTTGAGGACGACCTTGGCGAAGTCGGGCATCTCGAGACCTTGCCGCACCAGGCCATCAAGAGTTTTCTCAGCCGCCCTGATGGCGGAGAGCCGGGCCAGCACCGTCTCAGCCTCCAGGCGAGGCACCACGGCGAGACCGTCGCGGTCGCCGACCAGTATGTCTCCCGGCGAGATAGTCACTCCTCCCACTACCACCGGGAATCCGACCGTGCCTGGACCATTGCGCGCAGGCGAGTTCGCAATGATCCCGGCACAGTAAACCGGCAACCCGACCGCCTCGATCCCGACAACGTCGCGCACGAGGCCGTCAGTGATGAAGCCGGCGACCCCCTTGTTGCGCGCCATGCCGAGCACGAGATCGCCAGTTACCGCCGTACCGGCAAAGCTGTCGGTGGCCGCGACGATGACATCGCCACTTGCTGCGGCATCCAGTGCTCCAAACAGGGCGAGGTTGTCGGCGGGACCGCAGTGACAGGTCACGGCGACGCCGACCATCGTCGCAGTAGCTGGCGACAGTGGCTTGATCGCATAATGCAAGGCGCCGCGTCCCCCCATCGCGTCTACGACCTGGCTAACCGGCACGCCCGCAAAAGCACTGATGATTTCTGCTGCGGGCCGTTCGAAACGGCGCTTGATGGTGAGCAGTGGTGGGTCTTCAATCATGTAGCGGCCCCATTCCCTGAACGAACGAAATACAGTCCGGCCCGAGGTCGCGCAGGCTCCGCGCGCCCATCAGTCCCATGACGCGGTCGATTTCCTTGCGGTAGAGTTCGAGCACGTGGCGTACCCCCTCCTCGCCGGCGACCGCGAGCCCCCACAACTGCGGCCGCCCGATCAGACAGCACGAGGCGCCGAGCGCCAGGGCCTTGACGACGTCAGAGCCTCGCCTGATGCCTCCGTCAATAAGCACTGGTACGCGGCCGGCGACAGCCGCGACAACTGCCGTCAACGCGTCCAGGGATGCGGCGGCGCCGTCAAGCTGACGTCCCCCATGATTGGATACGATGATGCCGTCGATTCCTCGGGCTACAGCCTCGGCGGCTTCGCTGGGATGCAGGACGCCTTTCAGCAACAACGGTCCGGACCAGACAGTGCGCAGCCAGTCGACATCGGCCCAGGAGAGTCCGGGATCGAGCATTGCCGCCATCCGGCCCGCCAATGCACCGACCGTGGCCGTATCTCCGGGGCGCGCGTAGTTGCCGAAGGTCAGTTTCGGGAGTCGGGTGCGCATACGAAGAAGCCACGCCGCCTTGGTGGCGGTCGCGAGGGTTCCGGCCACACCGAAGCGCGGCGGGATGGCAAAACCGTTGCGGATGTCGCGTTCACGGTTGCCAAGCATCTGGTTGTCGATGGTGAGCACCAGCGCGTCGTAGCTTGAGGCACGCGCCCGATGCACCATTTCTCGGGTGAAGCCGCGATCGGTGTAGACGAACACCTGCATCCACCGTGGGCTACTTCCGGTGGCTGCTATGTCCTCCAGCGTGCAGACGGATCCGTGGCTGGCGCAGTAGAATGTCCCTGCGGCCGCTGCGGCTCGGGCGGCTGCGCGCTCGCCGTCGGGCCAGAACAGCCCAGCCAGGCCGGTTGGCGCGATGCCCAGCGGGATGGCAAGTTTCGCGCCGAAGAGGTCAAGGGAAAGGTCTCGCGTCGTTGCACCGTTGAGCGGTCGCGGCAGAATGGCAACCTCGTTGAAAGCTTGCTCGTTCCGGCGCAGCGTTCGCTCATCCTCGGCACCGCCATCGGCGAAGTCGAACACCGGGCGTGGCAAAGTCCGCCGCGCGGCGATGCGGACCGCGGCCACGCTGTACAGGCGCTTCAACGCCGCCATCGAAGCAGACGATGCCGCACCGCCGGCGCCGGGGTCATCGCCTGTGTTTGAGGCGGACGAGGAGCTACTCACGGTTGCTTTCCGCCGATGCGACCATGATGCGTCGGTCCACCGCCTCCCGGAACACGCACGCAGGAGAGTGTTCCCTCAAAGGAGGGATCGCTGCCGGTCGCCAGCACGCCGGCATTTGTCACCCAAAGCATCTCGCCCGAGAAGACGCAGTTGGTCGTTGCCTTGCCGCAGACGAAGAAACCTTCCGCTGTGCCGTTGGGCTTCAGAACGTGAATGCCGTTGGCGGCAATATCCGTGACATAAAGGCGGCCATCGGCTCCGACCTTCAGCCCGTCCGGGATCGGATTGGGCCCAGGCAAGCGGCCCAGGTCTTCGACGCAACCATCCGGACGCTGCCGCTTGACGCGCCCCGTATAGGACTCCCCCCAAATGATCGAGCCGTCGGCTTCGATCGCCACACCATTGGGGAAGGTCGGCTTGTCGAAGCCGAGAGCAAGGTACGCACTGCCGTCGGGGTTGACGGCAAAGATGTAGCTTGGGTCCGGATTCCCCGGGTTGTATGTGCCGGGATCGCTGAAGATGAGCCGGCCGTCAGCAGCAAATACAAGATCGTTTGGCCCATTGAGCCGAATGCCCGCGACCTCGCTCAGCAGGATTTCCGGCTTTCCGCCTTCGGCAACCCGCTGGATCGATGGCGTCGTCATGTCCGCGGCCCGCCAAGGTCCGGTCGTGCCGCCGTTCTGGCAGACATAGAGCAGGTCATCCGATCCGAGAACGCAGGCGTTGGGCGCTCCGGCAACATACGCGAACTGGCGAGCACTTCCGTCGCGATCTATGGCCGTCAGCTGGCTGCGATAGCTTTCGACGATGACAATTCGGCCATCGGGCAGCACCGTCGGGCCCTCGGGCCAGCCAAGGCCGGTCGCGACAACCTCGACGGCCAGCTTTTCAACCTCGTTCATCGTGCGACCCCCAGAACGGCAGCCTATCAAGATTTGTCGGGTATAATCCAGCCTGACGATCTGGCGGTCACCGGACCCGGCGACTCGAAAGATAGCCAGGCTGACGTGCGCGTTGCTGGGCCCCCCCTAGGCCGGCCCCCACCCCGACGCCGGTGAACCCCGACGGGCGGAGGCCTATGGCTACAGCGACGAGCCGATCGGTGTCTACATAGCTCGGTAGCACTGGCTTGCTCCTCCAGGTTGCGTGGCAGGATTAGGTGCTGCTGAGGCCAGCGTGCAAGGAACAAGTGCAGGTGGAGAAGGTTGAATCTCAGTTCCTCTCCCTCTACCACCCTCAAAATCGAAACAATTCTCCCGGTCGCTCCATCGCGGCCCGAAGCGCAGCGTTCGCGGGGTTTTCGGCCGAGAGTTGGGGAATGAGGACACGACCTTCTTCCCCTATCCGCTCTCTGAATGCCCATCATTCTCCGAAGCTGGGGAGTAGCTCCAGAAATCCCCAGGTTTCTACGGCAGCAATATCAACGCACTAGCACTCGCCTCGATGGGGCGGTTTGCGGCTCGCTTGCCTGCCAAAAACATTACAACTATCCCACCGCTCCCTAGGACTGCCTGGCCAACTAAGGGCGTCGCCAACCCACTGCTCGGACGTCAGGTTAGGGGCCGGAAGCGGAAGCTCGGCTTTTGGCCGCCGAAGAATGATAGCAGACGAAAGGGTCGGCAGACGAACGTCTGAAACCGACCATCAGCTGATTGATGAACGCCACCTGGGCATAGCTGAGATTAGATCACGCAACATGGAAAGCTCGATGACGGCCGCGTGGCAAATTTCACTCGGTCCTGGCGTTACATGGTCTTTGCCTCCGCGCCCAATGCATCGAACGCGCCCGGCACGACCGCATACTGTCCGGATCAGCCCCTACCTGTCTGCCAGACATGCGGCTGAAATGGGGTCTCCAGCGGCGGTTGGGTGATGTTGGACGTGTAGTTGGTGATCGTAGACGCCGCAAGAACGGCGACCACCTCTAGCAACCGGCTCTCATCAAAGCCCGCATCGAGGAATTCGCGCTTTTCCACCTCGCTGAGCCCACCGCGCCTCTCGATAAGCGTACGCGTGAGTTTCGCCAGAGCCGCATGCCTGGCGTCCACAGGTAGAGCGCCATCTCTGATGCTGGTGACAGATTCAGCGCCGACCCCCTCGGCAATCGCCAGATAGGAGTGAAAGGCCACAGCCCACTCTGCCTTGTTGGTGACTGCATTTGTCAAAAGCAGGATCTGGATCTCCGCTTCGCTGAAGCTCCCGCCATGTACCCGCGCGAAGAGGTCGGTCAAGCTGCCGATAAGCACAGGCGAGGTTGCCATCGTGCCGGCGATATTTGGAATGAAGCCGAAGGCTGAATTCAGTGCCTCAAGTGCCGGCCTGGAAGCTCCGGGCGCCGTTTCGATGGAGTGAATGGGAAAGTTCGTCATGTGTCTGTCCTTGATGGCAATTGGGCGCAGTTTGGCGCCGCAAATGGGGTAGAGACCTGAATTCTCAGGTGACGGTGATCGCTCAATGGGCCTGCGCCGCCTCCTCGATCACTTCAGCAACATTTGCCGGATGAGAAAGCATGACAACATGCGATGCACCCTGCACGACCACCACTTCGCGCGCGTGCGCACGCTTCGCCATGAAGTCGTGCAGAGCCGGAGGGATGCTTTTGTCGGCCGCGCCGTAGACGAAGTAGGAGGGAAGGGTTTTCCAGGCGGCCGCGCCTGAAGCTTCCTTCAGCGCGGTCTCGGTAACAGGTCTCTGCGTGATAGCCATCAGTGCCACCTGCTCCGTAGGCAGGTCGGCGGCAAAGGGTCCGGCAAATTTTGCCGGATCGACGCACAACTGAAGGCTGCCATCTGGCAGCGCAATTGGCTTGGCCAGAGCCGCGCCAAGCTCGCTACCCGGAAACTTGCTGATCAAAGCGAAGGTGCTCTCGCCCTTGTCAGGCGCGAATGCGGCGACATAAACCAGCGCCCTGACATTCTTGCTGTTAAGCGCGGCGTTTGTAATGACGGACCCGCCATAGGAATGGCCAACCAGCACCACAGGCCCGTCGATGCTCTCCACCACGCTGGCAACGGCTGCGGCATCGCCAGAGACGCTTCGAAGCGGGTCCGCTACTGCCACGACGGTGTAGCCATCGCGAGAGAGAATCGGGATCACTGAATTCCAAGACGAACTGTCTGCCATCGCACCGTGAACCAGAACAATGGTGGGCTTGCTGGACGCGGCTTCGGTCGCCCCAGAGGCGAGCAAAAACGCAGCCACTGCCGTCACCGCCAGCCGCCAGCCGAACAGGACACGTTTGATTTCACACTTCATAGATCATCTCTCCTTGGAAGGCTCGGCTATCTGTCGTTGTATCGATAGACGATGATGACTGAGAGATAATGCTTGTATTTTGCATGATATTCATGCCAGTTTTGCATGAATGGACGTTGACGACCTCAAGACATTCTGCCGCGTCGCTCAACTTGGCAGCATTGCGGCTGCGGCGCGGGCCGAAGCCAGCGAGGCATCGACATTGTCTCGCAGGATAGCTGGACTGGAAGCACAGCTTGGGACACGACTGTTCCAGCGAACGACCCGGAAACTGTCGTTGACCGAGGCCGGAGCGATTTTCCTGTCTCGCATCCTGCCTATTGTGGACGAGGTTGCGGCGGCCCGCGAAGCAGCGCTTGCCACCGTCGAACAGCCAAGCGGCATGTTGCGCGTTACAGCCTCAAACGCCTACGGCGAAGCGGTCGTCGCGCCACTGCTGGCCGGATTCTGCGCGCAGTACCCGCGCATTGAAATTGATCTGCTGCTCTCGGACGCTTTGGTGGACCTCGTTGCCCAGCAGGTCGACGTCGCCTTGCGTCTCGGGCCGCGTCCGACCGGCGACCTCATCGTCTCCAAGTTAAAGTCAATCGAGCGTCGTTTGGTGGCGTCGAAAGAATATCTGTCTTCAGTGCCTCAAGTCGATCGGCCAGAAGACATTGGTGCGCATGTCTGTTTGCCGACCACGAATTCACCTCAAACGCCGCTGTGGCTGTTCAGGCGGGATCTCGAAAATATCGAATTGACCGTGCCGGCGAAGATCAGGACCAGCAACACACTGGCGCTTCGCCAGTTGGTACGCGACGGCGTCGGGATCTCGCTGCTGCCGGAGTGGTCGGTGGATGAGGACATCAAAAGCGGAAGGCTCGTCCAGCTCCTCCCGGGTTGGAAGATCAGCGTCGGGGCGCAGGAGAGTGCCGTGTGGGTCGCTTATCCTTCGCGCGCCTACCTGCCCCTGAAGACGCGGAAATTTATTGATTTCTTTAAAGAGCAGATATTGTCGGAGGGCTCGAACTCTTGATCCTCTCGGCTAACGCCAGATGGACAATGTCTGTGCGCCGCTGGTGGCGCCTGTCACATGGCCTCCAGTCATCTTTTTTCGCTGTCCGGGAATAAAACGCCGCCCGCCCTGGTCTTCCATGCATACGCTGCTGATTGACCTTGAAGGAACGCCCCCCTGCAATTCCACATACTGACGACCATGACGGCAACGGTCGACGCGTTCCCGAGACCTCTTGAAGGCGACGCGTTGGGCGCCTGCGGCTGGCTGGCTCCCAGCCTGTCTACCTTAAAACGTCCTGCCCCGGTCGGGATCGAGAATGCTAAGACGCCACGGATCCATGCCGGCCGTGGATTCGGCAATGCTTGTGCTCAAGAGCGCGTCCGGGTGGATGCATCGTTGCGGTCCTGTGTGTGATTGACATCGATGAGACAGTTGCCTTCAAATTCACCGCAACTGGCGACCCGGCATGTTTCCTCTGGGTTCGATCGCAAGGCAGAACCATTCTCGCCCCATGAGCACTCAAGGCGAGGCGCATGTGACGGTGTACCGATGCTAAGCAGCAATGCGCGAGCCGACCGCTTCGGCGAAGTGGTAATGCCCCATCTCGCCGACGCGCTTTCGCTGGCCCGCTGGCTGACCGGCAATGCCACCGACGCCGAGGATGTCGTGCAGGACGCCTGCATGAAGGCACACGCCAACATCGCAAGCTATGCAGGCGGCAATGCACGTGCCTGGCTGCTCACCATCGTTCGCAACTCGTGTTACACATGGCTGGCGCGCAATCGCCCGCGCAGCATCGTCTCGGTGGGCGACCTCGGTGATCTCGACGAGGTGAGCGCCGCTCACGCAGTCGATCTGAGTGAGAGCGAAAGCCCGGAGGCGAGCCTGATCGCCAAGACAGACGTGGCGGCCCTGGAGGCGGCGATCGCCGCTCTGCCGCAACCCTTTCGAGAAACGCTCGTGCTGCGCGACGTGAATGGCCTCGCCTACCGCGATATCGCAGCCATGCTGGGCGTGCCGATTGGCACGGTGATGTCGCGGCTGGCGCGGGCGCGTGGCCTGCTGATCTCTGACCTTGGGAGGGCGCAATGAGTGCGCACAACGATGGATTGCCCGAGGACGCCGCAGGCATGAACCTGATGCTGCACGCGCTGATAGATGGCGAGCTTGACGCCGCCGCGGCCATGGCTGTCGAGCGGCGCATCGCGGCCGATCCCAAGCTGGCGGCCGAACATGCCCGCATCATGGTCTTGCAAGGGGCTGTGGCCAGGCTTCCGAAGCCCCAGGTGAGCGACGAGTTCAGCGCGCGCATTGCAGCCATGGCAGCATCCGGCAGCGTCGAGGTGCTGCGGCCCAGAGCGCCGATACGGGCGAAGTCCGCTCGAACGTGGTGGTCGGCGCGCAACTTCGGATCATTCGACTGGCGCGCCATGGCGGCCTCGATCATGATCAGCGCAGTTCTGGCCAGCGGCGCGACGCAATGGGCGATGCAGCCTAGCGTAGCCGACAGCTTTGCCGCAGGGGTAGCCAGCGGCCACCAACGCAGCCTGCTGGCGACCAGCCCCGTCGATGTCGTCTCGTCGGACCGGCACACGGTAAAGCCATGGCTCGATGCAAGGCTCGGCCTTTCGCCGCCGGCGCCGGACATGGCCAAGGACGGATTTGCACTCATCGGTGGCAGGGTCGAGGTCATCGGCGGCCGGGCGGTGCCAGCGCTGGTCTATCGCCACCGCGAACATCTGATCACCCTTGTGGCCGAGCCGCAAAATGCCGGGGTGGTTACCGACCCGGTCGATCTCTCGGAGGGCGGTTTTTCACTTGTGCATTGGAGCGACGGCGCCTTCTCATACTGGGCGATTTCCGACATGGAGCGGCCGGAGATCGACGACTTCGTGGCGCGCTTCCGCGTCGCCATCGTGACGGGCTGATAACCGTCTGTCGAAGCCTCTTCAGCCGATATCAAGTGCGATGTCACTGTTGGCTCAGCTCCTTACACGGGCTGAGACTACGGCAGCATGGTGCCGACCTTGGACGTGCGCATGCAGCGTCGGCCCCAGTTCCGGGCGGGCGCCGCCCCTGATGTCGGGACCTCCAAAAGAATTTTCGCGCCGCCCGGGAATAAAGGGACGTCCTGATGGGTCTTCTTGTTAGCGGGGCCAGTTTCCCGGCACGCACCCAAGAAACGAAAAAAGGATCTACCGAAATGACCAAGCTCGCTCTCAGCGTGGCTGCCATGCTGCTTGCCTCAACCGCTGCCTTTGCCGGCAGCGACCATGGCGGCAACAACTCCAATCAGCCGGTCGCTACCGTTGACACCAATGCCACTGCTTCCATTTCCCCCTCCCCGCGCCAAGCCGGCGTCGACACCATGGTGACGACCGGGCCGCGCCAGGGGTCGGCTCAGGACATCATCACCAGGCACAACAACGACGGCATCTGGGGCCGCTGAAGACACCCTTCCGAACATCTTCTCTTACCACTCACGATGGAGAGCCAAACCTTTGGCTCTCCATCATCACCCCATAAGGCTGCAGGAGATCACCTATGTTCATGATGACACGTCGCACGTTGCTTGGAACCACGCTCGCCGCGACCGCCTTCGGTCTGGCCGGCAAGCTGGAATTCACCCGTCCCGCCTTCGCCGAAACGTCGGTCGAGCCGGCCGTCGGCTTCTACAAATACAAGGTCGGCGATATCGAGGTCACCGCCATCTATGACGGCATCTGGCGCAAGCCGCACGACCCGGCCTTCATCAAGGATGTCTCCGTCGAGGACACCAAGGCAGCGCTTGCCAAGGCCGGCCTGACGACAGACTTCATGCCCATCCCGCTCACCGTCGTCGTCCTCAAGATGAACGGCAGGCTGATTATGATGGATGCCGGATCGGGCGTCGGCCAATGGCAGACCAATGCCACCCATCTGCCGGCCAACATGGCCGCCGCCGGCATCGACTATAAGACGATCGACACCATCATGATCTCGCATTTCCACCCCGACCATGTCTGGGGCCTGATGGAAAAGGGCACCAATGCGCCGGTGTTCCCCAATGCCGAGCTGATCGTCAACGCCACGGAATATAAGTGGTGGACCGACCCCAGCCGGCTGGCCAAGCTGCCGGAAGGCCGCAAGCCGGCGGGCAAGCGCATCGCCGAAAATTTTCCGAAATGGAAGAACTGGAAGCTGGTCAATGACGACGCCGAAGTCGCACCCGGCATCCAGATCATCGCTGCGCCCGGCCACACGCCGGGACATTCGGTCTACCTCGCCAACTCCGGCAAGGAACAGCTGATGATCTCGGCCGACACCATGTATGTGCCCGCCCTTCTGGCGCCGCATCCGGAGTGGCAGGGCAGTTACGACCAGGACGGGCCGATGGCGATCACCACGCGGCACAAGCTGATCGATCGCGTGATCGCCGACGACATCCGGATCTCGGGTTCGCATTTCCCGTTCCCCGGCACCGGCGTCTTCGTGAAAGACGGCAATGCCTATGGTTTCACCCCAGTTCAGATTTGAGCGCGAGCTCCCAACCCGAGCGAGAAAGATGATGAAACAATCCTATCTGGGCAAGCACGCCCTGTTTGGCCTGCTTGGCGCCATTGCCGTGCTGACCATCGTTCCCGTGGCCACTATCATGCCGGCCTATGCGGTCGACGACATCGAGGGCACCGATGCACCCGACCTCACCGCCGTCCAGGCCAAGATCGCCGTCAAGGACTACAAGGGCGCGCTGGCCGATCTGCGTGATCTCGCGCAGGACAACCAGCAGGCCGACGTCTACAACCTGCTCGGCTTCACGTTGCGCAAGACCGGCGATTTCACCACGGCGCTGACCTACTACAACAAGGCGCTCGAGCTGAAGCCCGACCACAAGGCCGCCCGCGAATATCTGGGCGAACTCTATGTAGAGACCGGCGACATGGCCAAGGCCAACGAGCAGTTGGCGTCGCTGCAGAAGCTGTGTCCCGCCGGCTGTGAAGAACTCGAAGACCTCCACAAGGCCATCGACACCAAGGTGACCAAGTAAAACCAGGCAGGCGCTGCAAGGCGCCTGCTCCTTTCCCATGGAGCCCATCGTGACAACGACACAAACCGCCTGGAAACCACATCTCACCGACTTGACCCTGCTGACGGGTCGCCTGCTGCTCTCATTGCTCTTCGTGCATGAAGGCCTGGAGCTGGCGACGCATTTCGCCGGTGCAGCCAAGGCAATGACGGCGCTCGGCGTCAGCCTGCCGCTTTTAATAGCCACCTTAGCGCTGCAGCTGGGAGCTGGCCTTTCGGTCGGCCTTGGTCTGCTGACGCGTCTGGGCGCGGTGGCGCTCGGACTTTTCTGTTTGGCAACGGCAGCTTTGTTCCACACCAATTTCGCCAACCAGAACGAATTGCTGCATTTCGAAAAGGATCTCGCAATAGCGGGCGGCATGTTCGTCCTGGCCATAGCCGGCGCCGGCGCGATATCTCTCGACAGGGTTCTGAACGGCCTCGTGAAGTGCCGGCAACAGGACAGAAAGACGGTTGCGGCGCTCATAGCGGCCGGTAGGCCTTTCTCGTTGGGCGAAATCAAGCTTCCATTCTAAATCGGCAAGACGTCGGGTCTCATATCAACCCGCCCGCCCGATCCGAACGCTACAAACGCCTCGGGCGACCCCTGATGACGAAAGCCGTTCATGGCGGGTTGTTTATCCACGTCCGCTTATCGACACGGATAGGAACGCCCTATCGGCCGATATGAGGCGCATTGCGGTCCGGCAGCCTTGGGGCCGAGAGCTGAACGTCCACTGTTAGCTGGCGGCAGATCGAAGCTGCCCTCCTGCGGGGATCCAATCACGGATGCGTTTGTCCCCACCGGCATCAGTTGTAATGCAACTTTGTTCTAAAACAGGAGGAAGCGGTTCTGTTTCGGATGGCATGCCAAAGATTTTGCGGAAAGCACATTATTGGACCAGGTCTTGGAGCAGCTATCGCAAAGGGTGCAGCGTTCCAATCGGCCCGGGAAGCCTCTGCTAACCCCTGAGTATAATCTGAGGAGGATTCTGCAATGGACACAACGGTTGAGAGCGACTGTAACGCCATACGGGCTCTGATCTCGCGCCAGTTTGCAAGCATGAGTTGGAAGGCGGCGGGCGAGCCCGACTGGGAGAAATTCCGATCCGATTTTTTTCCGGATGCGCAAATGTTTCCTTCATCGCGGCCGGCCCGGCCCCAATCCGTCCCCGCGTTCATCAAGCGAATGAGTTCTCTCGCAGGAAGCGACCTGTTGTCGCTTGATGAAAGGGTTCTCGGCAGCAAGATACAGGTGTTTGGCAATGTAGCAGTGGCAGTTATCGCCTGTGAGAATGTCGAAAACGAGATCAACTTGGAGCGAGTGGTTGAAATGATGCTTTTGGTGAAGGATCAGGGCAACTGGAAGATTGCGGCGCAGGCTTGGGACAAGGCAGGGGAGGACACGAGCCTGCCCACAGATATATTGGATTAATGAGCCGATAGCCGCAGCCGGGTGAAGCCATTATTTTCCTGCTGCGTCCGGTAAACCCGCTCTGGTCATCAAGTAGTCGTGGAATTGGTGTGGACCCATCATTACAGGCTCCAGACGCTCGATCGAAAACCCCTGGGAACGGTAGAAATCGATCGCGGATTGGTTCTTTTCAGCGACAAAGAGCGCTTGCGGATAACCTACGCCGAAGTAGTTGCGAACTGTCTCGATCAGGAGTTTGCCCAATCCCATCCCTCGGGTTTCAGGCAGCAGATACAGCTTCTTGATCCACAGGGTTCCGCCTTGAACATACGCGGAGGCATAACCTGCGTCCTTCCCGTCTGTCGTAATGATCCAATAGCTTTGCCGTCGCTCGTGCATGTCCGCGTAGAGACTGGGCATGGAATAGATATCGGCTACGATGCCCGCCGCCAGGTCTGCGCCGATCAGGGGTGTATAGTGGGCCTGCCAGATGACCAGGGCTAGGTCCCGGACCCGAAGGAGATCGGTCGGGGCAACCAGTAAAATGTCAATGACCACCTAGACGCCTCCCAAAAGCGACACAAAGCAGAAGTTACTGTTTGAAACAGAATTGGCAAATTCCGTATGGGCCTGCCCCTAATTCCGAGAGGAACCTTACCCGGAACCACGCCGATCGAAAGAATTTTCACACATGTCTGCGATTGAGTCGCTCGTGCCGAGAACTCGTAGCAAGCAGTACAGCGACCGGGTCGAACCGGGGGAGACGATATTCGACAAAATCTATGAGCTAAGGAACGACTTTTCGAAATCCGGTTCTGCTGATGTGCGGTAGCAACGCAATCTGGTGATGGCCGAGAAGGACCAGAACTGCTGGCATTCATCCATCGTTTTTCGAAAGCGCCGATGCCTTGGGCGATCACGTCGGTTGCCATGGCAAGCGAAACGATGGCTGCGGGGTTGAAGATCACCACCCACCATTTGCGGCCGGCCAGGAAGCGGTAGCCGTCGGCCACCTATGGGGGTCCCGAAGGGTACGGGCCGGCCCGGTGGACGGCGCTAGACAGGCTCTTGCCGGCCATCTGCCTGTCCGCGCGCGGACTTTTCGCCGCGCAGTCGGCTCGTCAGCGCCGAGACGAGGACGAAGAACAGCGGGACGAAGAACACCCCGAGCAAGGTTGCCGCCAGCATGCCGCCCATGACGCCGATCCCAATTGAGTTCTGCGCACCCGAAGAAGCTCCTGTCGCGGTCGCGAGCGGCGTGACGCCGAGAATAAACGCAAGCGAGGTCATGATGATCGGCCGGAACCTCAGCCGCACCGCTTCCATGATCGCATCGGCGCGGCTGCGGCCGCAGGCTTCGAGGTCGCGGGCGAATTCGATGATCAGTATCGCGTTCTTCGAGGCGAGGCCGATGGTGGTGAGGAGCCCCACCTTGAAGTAGACGTCGTTGGATTGACCGAACAGCCACGCCGCGAGCAGCGCGCCGAAGATGCCGATGGGGACCGACAAGATCACCGCGAAGGGGATCGACCAGCTTTCATAGAGAGCGGCCAGGCAGAGAAACACGACGACGAGGGAGATCATGTACAGCGCCGGCGCTTGGCTTCCCGACAGACGCTCCTGGTAAGACAGCCCGGTCCAGGCCACCGTGAAGCCGTTGCCAAGCTTCGCCACCAGTTCCTCCATCCTGTCCATGGCCGTGCCCGAACTGGTCCCAGCTGCGGCCGTCCCCTGAATTTCAACCGCCGAGACGCCGCCGAACCGGTCGAGCTTCGGTGGTCCAAAAGCCCATTGCGTGCTGGTGAAGGCCGAGAACGGCACCATCTCGCCGTTCGAATTGCGGGCGTACCAGCGGCTGACATCTTCGGGCTGCATGCGAAACGGGGCGTCGGCCTGCACATAGACAGGCTTGATCTGGCCGCGATCGACGAAATCGTTGACATAGGATCCGGCCCAGGCCGTGCCGAGGATCGAATTGATGTCGGCGATGCCGACGCCGAACGCGCCGGCCCGCTCGCCGTCGACGTTGATGCGGAATTGCGGCTGGTCCTCCTGTGCGTTCTGCCGCACCCCGCTCAGGCTCGGATCCTGGTTGGCGCTCGCAAGCAGGGCGTCACGCGCGCTGACCAGCGCATCCCGGCCTGCCCCGGCGGTATCCTGCAGATACATGTCAAAGCCGGCCGAAGTGCCCAAGCCGGGGATGGCGGGGGGTGCGAGCGCGAACACCTGCGCATCGCGAATGGCGGCGAACCGCTTCATCGCGCGCATCGCGATCGCGGTGGCGGCCATGTCCGGGCTTGCCCGTTGTTCGAACGGCTTCAGCCGGACAAATGCCATGGCGGCGTTCTGCCCGCTTCCGGCGAAGCCGAAACCGATCGCCGCAAAGACGCTCTCCACCGACTGCTTTTCGGTGTTGAGGAAATGATCGCTGATCTGGCTGAGCACAGCCCGTGTCCGCTGCTCGGTCGCGCCGCTCGGCAGTTGCACCTGCACCATCAGGACGCCCTGGTCCTCGGCCGGAATGAACGAGCTTGGCAGGTCGCGAAACAGGTAGACTGCGCCGGCGGAAATCAACAGGAAGATGACAACCACGCGCGCCGGGCGCCGGATGATGCCGCCGACCGAGCGCTCGTAGCCGTTGGTCGTGCCTTGGAACGCTCGATTGAACCAGCGGAACGGGGGGAACCGGCTCTCCCCCTGGCGCGGCTTCAGCAAGGACGCCGCAAGCGCCGGCGTGAGGATCAGCGCCACCAGGACGGACAGCAGCATCGCCGTCACGATGGTGACCGAGAACTGGCGGTAGATGATGCCGACCGATCCGCCGAAGAATGCCATCGGCACGAACACCGCCGTCAGCACCAGCGCGATGCCGATCAGCGCGCCGGTGATCTCCCCCATCGACTTCTCCGTCGCCTCGCGCGCCGAAAGCCCCTGCTCCCCCATGAGCCGGTCGACGTTCTCGACCACCACGATGGCGTCGTCGACCAGAAGGCCGATCGCCAGCACCATGGCGAACATGGTGAGCGTGTTGACCGAATAGCCCGCGATCCACAGCACGCCGAAGGTTCCGAGCAGCACCACCGGCACCGTGATCATCGGTATGATCGTCGCCCTGAAGTTCTGCAGGAACAGCAGCATCACCAGGAATACCAGCACGATCGCCTCAAGCAGCGTACGCTCCACCTCCCCGATCGAAAGCTCGACGAAGGGTGTCGTGTCATAGGCGTACACCACCTGAACATTGGCGGGGAGCGTTCCCTTCAGGCGCTCCATCGCCGCCCGCACGCCGGCGGCCGTGTCGATCGCGTTGGCTCCGGCGGCCAGGTTCACGCCGAAACCGGCGGCGGGCTTGCCGTTATATTGCGAGCTGGTCGCGTAGGCCTCGGCGCCGATTTCCACCCGCGCCACGTCGCCGAGGCGCACGACCGCGCCGGCGGTCTCGGTCTTCAGGATGATGTTGCGGAACTGGTCGGGCGTTTGCAGCTGGCTCTGAGCGGTGATCGTTGCGTTGAGCTGCTGGCCGGAAACCGCCGGCGTCGCGCCGAGCTGGCCTACGGAGACCTGGGTATTCTGAGCCCGGACGGCTGACGTGACATCGGCGGGGGTAAGCTGGAAGCGTTCGAGCCGCGTCGGATCGAGCCAGATCCGCATCGCATAGCCGGAGCCGAAGACGTTGAGGTCACCGACACCCGGCACCCGCCGGATGACATCCTCGATGTTGCTGGAGATGTAGTCGCCGAGGTCGTTCGAGCTCATGCTGCCATTGGTCGAGGTCAGCGTCACGACCATCAGGATGCTGGTCGTCGACCTGTTGACCCTGATGCCATTTGCCTGGACGGGGTCCGGCATCTGCGATTCGACCAGTTGCAGCTGGTTCTGCACGTCGACCTGCGCGATGTTGGGGTCCGCCTGGTTGTTGAAGGTCAGCGTCAGGCTGGCGCGGCCGCTGGAATCGCTCGACGCCGTCATGTAATCGAGATTTTCCAGCCCCGTCATGTTCTGCTCGATGACGCGGGTTACCGAATTTTCCACCGTCTGCGCACTGGCGCCGGGATAGGTCGCGGTGATGCGGATCGTCGGCGGGGCGATCTCCGGATATTGCGAGATCGGCAGCCTGGTTATGCCGAGCGCGCCGCCGAGCATGATGGCGATCGCGATGACCCAGGCGAAGACCGGCCGGCGGATAAAGAACAGCGACATGTCGGCCTCATTGGCTCGGCGTGGTTGAGGACGTCGCGTCCTGCGCCACGCCCTGGGCATCGAGCCCGACTTCGGTCGTCTTCACGGCCTCTCCGTTGCGCAGCTTCTGCAAGCCGTCCACGATCAGCCTGTCGCCCTCCTTCACGTTCTCGTAGACGAGCCAGGCGTCATGGTACGATTGTTGCGTTTGCAGGACGCGCTGCTCGGCCTTGCCGTCGGCGGTGACGAACATGGCTGTCGCCTGCCCCTTCGCATTGCGGCTCACCGCGCGCTGCGGCAAAAGAAACCCCTTGTCACCGGTCCCGACCGCGACCGTCGCGCTCACGTACATGCCGGGCAGCAGCACGTGTTTCGGATTGCCGATGCGCGCCCGTATCGTCACGGTTCCGGTCGTCTCGCTGACATTCGCCTCGGCAGCCTCGATCGAACCGACCTCCCGATATTGAGAGCCATCCTCGAGTGTGAGCCGGACTTCCGGCGACGGACCTGCCTGATGCAAGGTGCCTTCGGCGATCATCTTGCGGACCCGCAGCAGGTTGGCGCTGGACGCGGTCATGTCGACGAACATCGGATCGGTCTGCCTGACCGTGACCAGGGCGCTGGTCTGGTTCGCTGTGACCAGGGCTCCCTCGGTGACCAGCGATGTCCCGATCAGTCCCGAAATCGGTGCTGTCAGCCGGGTATTGTCGAGGTTGATCTGCGCGGTCTCGATCGCCGCATTCGCGCCGGCAAGATCGGCCTGCGCCTGCGCCAGCGCCGCGCGCGCGACATCGAGCTGCTGCTGCGAGGCGACGTTGCGGCGGGCGAGTTCGCCCTGACGCCCGAACTCGGCCTGCGCATTGGCGACCGTCGCCTTGGCCCGTTCCGCGGCGGCCTTGGCGGAATCGAGCGCCGCCCGGTATAGGCGGTCGTCGATCTGGTAGAGGACATCGCCGGATTTGACTTCCCCGCCCTCCCGGAAGAGCCGCTTCTGGATGATCCCGCTCACCTGCGGGCGTATCTCGCTGACCCCCGAAGCGACCGTGCGGCCCGGCACGGTGGCGACGAACGGAACCTGCTGCCCATGCAGCGTCACGAAGCCGACTTGCGGAACCGCGGGCGCGGCCGCGCCGACCGGCGCAGCCGAATTGCTATCGCTGTTCGAGCAGCCGCTGAATGTCGCGGCAAGCGCTGCCGCCAAGAGGGTGGGAGCCGATGAAAATCTCACGACGCTACCTCGTTGATCAATGCGCTGGTCGCGCTCGGGAAGGCGTTACGAAGGGCCCTAACTGGCAAGGCGCCAAATTGTTCGTTCTACAATCCCCGGCCCTCTCGGCCGGTCACGGCCGCGGATTCGTCGCGGCGTGCGGGAACGCCTGGGCCGCAGCGTGGTTCGGGGCGCAACCATGGCTCGATCCACTCGCTGTCGGGTCGCCCGGTCCCGTTCGGCCGGGCCTCATTCGAAAGGATTTGCAATGGAAGAGCGGCTCCAGCGCCGCCGAGAGGCGCAGGCGTCATCGTCATCACCGGAGCGTCCAGCGGCATCGGCAAGCCACTGACGAAGCCCTTGCCCGCACCGCGCCAGTCTCGTGCTGGCAGCGCGTCACCTTGACGAACTGGTTCAAACCGAGGCCGCCTCGCGCCTGCAGCGCTCGTTGCGATGGCTGAGCTGAAGACCGGCAGGAACGACTGCCAGCCCACTTGCAGGCCACGTCAGAGGGTACCCCGACGGAACAATGACGCCGTGGCCCGGTTAGGCGCCCTCCGGATTCTGGCGGATGACAAGGACCAGGTGAAGCCGATGGCGAATGCCTACAAGAGCGGCAATCTTTCAAGGATTGGTGCTCGCTCCACGCCAAGCAGCTTGCCCAGGATGTCGCTCGGGCCCATGCAACTGTCGGGCCGTTCGCACGTTCCGAAGATATAGATCAAGGAGTTCCCACCATGATGTCCTGCACCTTCATCCACCCTGTACACGTCTTTGTAGGGCTGGGATTTCCGCACGAGGTCGGTTCCGTTCTCGAGGCCTACCGCGTGCTTGAAGACTGGTCTGGCAGCCGCGGTACCGCGCATTCGGAGACGCTGGCGGCCTGCCGTTCGGCCCTGTTGGGCGGCGGTCATGCGGAGCAGGCGCGTGTCGCCTTCGAGGAGTTCGCCCGAGCCCGAGGCATCCTCGCGCCGGACGCCATCGACACGGCCGCCGCGCGTCACGCGGAAGAGTGGCTGGGGGTCTGAAAGCTCAACTGTTCAAGCAAGGGCTCTGGCTGACGTTCCGGACCCAGGGTAGAGATTGGTTACGCGCGCTTGCAGTTGGCCTAATGAAGCCCAAACGGAGAGAACGCGACGCCACTGGCGTAAATTCCCCCGGGGTTTTTTCTAGTGAGACCGACCACCCATCAAACTGCTCCTTCGCGCCCTACCTGCCTTGCCAAGCCGGGCGAGGGCCTGCTTTGAGCGCGCTTGGCGTTGGAACCCTTCTGCTTTCGTGCGAATGCCTTGGCTCGCCACGGAGTGAAGCTTGATCGCTCAATTCACCACAGCGGGTGATGGACTTGCCTACGATATCTGCATTATCGGAGGTGGCACTGTCGGACTGGCCATTGCCTCGGCTCTCGAAGATGCGAAGCTTCGAATCTGCGTTCTGGAAGCTGGCGGGAAGTGGCAGACCAAGCGCTCGCAAGAGCTCTATGACGGCATCGTTGCAGATCCTCTCGCCCATTCGTCGCTGAAGAGTTTCCGGATACGCGCTCTGGGAGGGTCGAGCCGAGCATGGGGTGGCCGCTGCGTGCCGTTCGATAGCATTGACTTCCAGAAGCGCGAATGGGTGAACCAATCGGGCTGGCCAATCACCTACGAAACCTTGCTGCCCTACTATCGTCTTGCGCACGAGGTGATCGAGGCTGGGCCGTTCGACTACGATCCAACAAGTGCGTTACCGGGTTCTCCACCTGAACTCGTCCAAGGTGTCGACGGCGATTTGTTTAGAACCCGGTTGGAGCGGTTTAGCCCACCAACGAACATGTGGAAGCGGTTTGCCAAGTTGCTGCGGCGCTCACAGCACATCCACGTCTGGTTAAACGCTGCGGCGACGGGAATTCGCCTGGTGCCGAACGGGCGCTCAGTTCACCACATCGACGTTGTTGACCTGAAGGGCACAAAGCGTGAGGTCACAGCGTGCCACTACATATTGGCCGCCGGCGGCCTCGAGACTACCCGGCTGCTACTCGCCTCGAATGATGTGATGCAGGCTGGAATCGGCAACGCCCGAGATCAGCTTGGCCGCTACTATATGGCCCATCTTGGAGGCACAGTCGGAGCTCTAAGGTTGCCCAACGCCCTTCAGGCAGTCGCTTTTGGGTACGAGCGGGACGCGGCGGGAATCTACTGCCGAAGGCGGCTGGCGCTCACTCACGGAGCGCAGCGGGAGCATGGGTTGCTCAACCAGATCTTTCGCACCCATCTACCAGATCCTGCCGACCCCAGCCACAACGACCCGATCCTCTCGGCGATGTATCTCGTTAAAAGGACATTTCTCCCAAGATACCTGAGAGGTCAGCAGCAACGTTCAGTGACACTGAAGCAAACGTTCGCGCACCTTCACAACGTCGTTTCTTCGCCGTTGCGCCTCGGGCGCTTCAGTGCGGGCTGGATGGCGAACAGAACATTCGCACGGCGAAAGCTGCCCTCTGTGGTGTTGGAGCCGCGCTCCAATTTGGTCGACCTGGAGTTCCATTCGGAGCAGGAGCCGAACCACGCAAGCAGGTTGACGTTAACGACCGAACGCGATCGGCTGGGCATGCCGAAGCTGCGCGTCGATTGGAAATTCACGGACAACGATCTCCAGAGCATTGCCCGCGCCCATCGGCTGCTGGGTTGCAAGTTGGAGAAGATCGGAGCCACCATTTCCGGATTTGAGCCTGACAATGTGGTCGAAATGGCAAGAAAATCAGGAGCCATGAATGGTCATCATCTCGGCACTACAAGAATGTCTGCCAGCCCGAGTGACGGGGTTGTTGACGCTGAATGCCGAGTGCATGGGTTGACGAACCTGCACATCGCAGGTGGCTCGGTTCTGGCCACATCCAGCGAGGCCAATCCCACGCTGACTATCTTGGCCCTTGGGCTCCGCCTTGCCGAGAAGTTTCGACAGTGATGACCGATGCGGGCAGAAGCGGAATGACAGCCGCCGCTTCGACCAATGCTTCCAGGTGCGAAATCCGGCTCCGGCATGGCCCGCTTATTCCCTGACGCGGCGGCTCTGAGATCGAGGGCTTGCACATTGCTGCGCAACATAACTCACGCTCTTGGGGGTTCCCCTGGCTGCGGGTTCCGACGGATAGCTCGCCAGGACAGTCGTCTCCAGTCGAGCAAGGCGGAACCGGGGCAGGCCCGCCCGAAAGGACCTCGACAACCCGGCCTCATCTGATTTGCGGCAGCCTGTCCCATTGATGGAAAGGGGGTGGAGAGGTCAGCTCCCACTCCAATGTGGTAGCTCCTGGCCCCCATGGGTTCATGCCGGCGGCTCTTTGCCGGTAGAAAGCTTCCAAGATGCCGAAGAGGAAAATCACGACACTCGCGGCCGACAGGTACGATCCATACGAGGACACCATGTTCCAGCCGGCGAATGCGTCGGGATAGTCGACATAACGACGCGGCATGCCAGCCAATCCAAGGAAGTGATGGGGGAAGAAGACGAGGTTCACGCCGACGAAGGTCGTCCAG
>NZ_AYXC01000031.1:0-35326 GCF_000502275.1 Mesorhizobium sp. L103C131B0
TGGCGACGGTGACGCCGTCCTTGGTGATGCGCGGTGCGCCGAACGACTTGTCGATGACGACGTTGCGGCCTTTGGGGCCGAGCGTGACCTTCACTGCGTCGGCGAGGATGTTGACGCCGCGCAGCATGCGCTCGCGGGCGTCGCGGGAGAATTTTACGTCTTTAGCAGCCATTTTTTAGCTCCTGGCAGGGGGCTTGCGATCAAGCCCGAATTTAGTTGACGGTGAGGCCGATGATCAGCCGATGATGCCCATAATGTCGGATTCCTTCATGATCAGAAGGTCTTCGCCATTGAGCTTGACTTCGGTNCGTATCCGGGATGATGATCCCGCCGGCGGTCTTGGATTCGGATTCGACCCGGCGTACGACCACGCGGTCATGAAGCGGGCGGAACTTCGACTTTGCCATTTTTTCTTCCTCGAATGAGAACGGTGAGAGCTGTTCCTCGATCCGGCGGTGCCGGATGTGCGTTAGCACTCACCTGGGGAGAGTGCTAACGTGCGCTGAAATAAGCGCGTGGCTTTCGAGAGTCAAGGCGAACGGTGAGCACAATTGTGCCAATTGGAGCCGTGCCGCGATCCGACGGCAGACCCTACCGGCGCCGCGGCGATTTAAGCACCAGAAGCGGACAGCGTTCAGCCAGCCCATAGGTCCCTGTCGGCGCGAGGCGGACACTGTCAAAAAACCGGCTCGCCTCTTCGACCAGCGTCGCCGCCGGGGCGAAACTGTAGACAGTCTGCGAATTCGCATAGACATCGATGGTGCCGATGACCGGCATCTCCCATCCGGTCGTCGCGGCAAGGGCCTCCCGGTCGGCAAACAGCGCATCGAAGGCGTCGAGGATCGCCCGCACCGGAATGGCGCGGTCGGGATCGCCGCCGGCACAAGCCATGGCAATGCGCCATTTGAGTTCGTGGAAGGTCGCGACACCACCGGACAGCGTCAGCGCCCGGACCTCCTGCAGATCGTCCGGCACCTGAGGGCTTGCATAGGCGCGCAATGCAGCCCGCCCATCGGACTTCAGCACACGCGCGATCTCGGCAAGCAGCGCCTGCCGTGCAACCGAGGAGTCCAGCGCCGACAGGCAGCCGTCGCCGATCACCGCCCCGGCGCTTTCGTCGCCCAGCGGCAACTCCAGCCAGTTGCCGATCACCGCCTTGCGTGAGGCGGTATCGCCCGGCCAGATGCCCGATATCATGGCAGTGGACTCGTCGATCGCGAGCATGGTCCTTCCGAGGCCGGCAAGCTCCGGCGTGACCCCGAGCAGCACCACATCGACTGATTGCAGGCTAAGTTCGCGCTCATAGGCGGCGACAGCTTCCGGGGGCGGACACAGCGGCGACCCGAGAAGCCGCCAATGACGGCGAATTGCGTCCCAATGCTCAGTCATGCGGAACGGTTTGGGGAAAGGCTGGACATATTTCCTTCCAGGCTGTTGGTTGCCTTGCGAGTTACCTCATGCAGGAAAGGCCATGGCCCGCATTGCCGTCATAACGCATGAATTTGACCGCTTCCAGAGCCGGCGGGGCCTCCTGCTGCGCCAGGACAGCCCCTACATGCTGTTCGACGTCCTGGCGGAGCTGAAACGGCGCGGTCACTCCGTGCAGATCATGCGTGGACCCTCGGCAAGTCATAACGCCGATATTGCCGTCCTGCATGTCGACGCGACAGTGACGCCATCGGACTATGTCGACTACGCGCGCGGATTTCCGATTTGTCTCAATCTTGGTGCAACCGACATTTCCAAGCGCCGCATCAGCGGTGCGATCCTCGAGGAGGGTGCCAACTGGAGCGGCCAGGTCATCGTCAAGAGCAACCTCAATCATTGGGGGACGCCCGAGGAGCAGCTCAACCGAAAATCCGTTCGCGCCGGCAAGGCAGTGCCTTTCCCGGGCGCTCAGACCTTCGACCGTTATCAGGTGCATGCCTCGCTGGCCGATGTGGCGCCGGAGATTTTCAGGCGTGCCGACCTGATCGTGGAAAAATTCATTCCCGAAATCGAGCCCGACGGGTTTGCGGCGCGGTTCTGGATATTCTGCGGCGATCGGGAGCGCTGCACCCGCTATGTCTCGCCGCAGCGCCTGGTCAAGGGCGACGACACCGTCCGCCGGCAGCCGGTTGCGGTTCCCGACGAACTGCGCGCCTTGCGTCGGAAGCTGGGCTTCGACTATGGCAAATTCGACTTTGTCGTGCATGAGGGCAGGGCCGTGCTGCTCGATGCCAACAAGACCCCAGGTCGCGCCAGGAACCTGTCGAAGATTGTTGCCGCCGGCACAGCCAACCTGGCCGACGGCTTCGAAAACCTCATCCACCAGACCGGACGGGGTCGAATCGGGCGCTAGAGAAACAGTCCCAACTGCGTATGGATGATCGACCGGTAGTCCTCGATGGTGTGGCGGCTTTCCTCCTGGTTCTGGGTCAGCGCCATGCGCACGACGCCGCCGGCCAGCTGGAAGATCAGGAAAACCATACGGCCGAACTCATTGCGTCGCTCTGGCGCGAGAAAGGGGCCGACATGGTCGCAGAACATCGTCGCCTGGCGCCGGGTTTCGGCGATGTCGAGATTCTTCAGCGCCTTGTCAGCCTGTATGGCGTTTTGCAGGTCCTGAATGGCGGGGTCGCCGGCGACGCGCTCATAGTAGTCGTCGAGCAGCCGGTCGGCCGCCGCGATGACGTCGCCCAGCCCGCCAATGTCGGCGACGATCGCGGCAAGCCGAGAGCGGCTCACTTCGGAGAACCGCTCGTAGAGCATCGCCAGGATCGCCGACTTGTTGGGGAAGTAATGATAGACGGTGGCGATCGGCCCGCCGGCCTGTGCGCCGACTTCCTTCATGGTGACGGCGTCGATGCCTTTCTCGCCGATCAGCCGCATGGTCGTCGACAGGATGGCGTCGATGCGCTCGCGGCTGCGCTCCTGTTTGGGCCTGCGCCTCGGTTCGGTCGTCATCTGCACTGCTTCGTTCATGCCGCCATCCTCTCGATCGCCCAGACCATTCGATCGCCAAGACCATCCCCAGCCTTGTTGGTGCCAAGTCCCGCTACTGATTGACAAACGAATATGATCGAGTATCAGTTTCTAAATGCTGACAGACTGTCAGTTTTTTTGCCGACAGGCAAGGACGTTGGGAGGCGACCGTGACTTCTGCTGGTAACGCCGATGCCGGGAACGGCGACTGGCTGGTCGGCAACCCGACTGGGGCGCAGCTCGCCTCGGCATTGTGGATCGGCTCGGTCGGCCTGCTGATTCTCGGGCTGCAGCCGGTGCTTCTTGGCGCGCTCTACACCGAAGGGCATGTCAGCGGTGACGAACTCGCGCTGGTCGCCACGGCGGAGATGATCGCCATCGGCATCGGATCGGCGGTCATCGCCATGATGCTGTCCGCCCACAATATGCGCTCGAAAAGTGCCTGCCTTCTGCTCTTGCTGGCGCTGGCTAACTGCGCGACCGCCTATGCGCTGACCTCGACCTCGCTGATTGCCGCCCGCGCGGTGGCGGGCCTCGCCGAGGGTGGGCTGGTGGCGGTCGCCACGGAACTGATCGCCCGTTCGCGCCGGGCCGAGCGCATCGGCGGCTTCTTCGTCACCCTTCAGACCCTGGCGCAATGCGCCCTTGCCCTGCTGCTGGCGCTTTACGTCATCCCGGCCGCCGGATCGGCAGGCGGCTTCATCGTCCTTGCCGTCGTCTGCATCGCCTCGGTGGCGGTCGCCTTCATCGTCCCCGATAGCTATGCCGACCTGCCCAAGGAGGAACAGTTCAGCAATGTGCTGACCGTTCCTTCGCTTGCCGCTTTGCTGTGCGTCTTCTGCTACTTTATGTTCTTCGGCTCGGTCTGGGCGTTTCTCGAGCCGCTTGGCGCACAATACGGCATCGATGGCCGCAGCGTCGGCCTGATCGTCTCGGCCAGCCTCGCATTGCAGGTGCTGGGCGCAATGACGGCTACCGTCTTCGAGGCGCGTATCGACTACCGCTTCGCCATCGTGGCGATCGGCGTGGTCGCCGTCGCCAGTTCCGTGGTGCTCGCCGGCAGCCCCGGCCTGACGGTTTTCTGGGTCGCGGCCTTGATCATGGGCTTCATCCTTCTGTTCATCGTGCCCTATCAGATCCGGCTGGCGATCACCGCCGACGAGACGCGCACGGCCGTGCTTCTGGTGCCGGCGGCCCAGCTTTTCGGTCTGGCGATCGGCCCGGTCGCGGCATCGCTGCTGATCGACGGCAAGGATTTTCGGCCGGTGCCGGAATTTGCCGCCGCCAGTGCTGCGGCTAGCGTCGTGCTGCTCGGCCTGTTCGTCCTGATCGCACGGCGCCGCCGCGCCATCGCCTGAGACACGACCGGGGGAGCATCTCCTCGATACTTGACTAAGTCAAATAAATGACCGATCGTTGATGGGGCAGGAGGCTTCCCATGACGATCCATCATCAACCCGGCAAGGAACGCATCGACGCGGTGCGGGCTTTCAACCGCTTCTACACCCGCCAGATAGGTCTGCTCGACGAAGGCCTGCTGAAAAGCGCCTTCTCGCTGACCGAGGCGCGGGTGCTCTACGAACTGGCGCATCGCGATGGCCTGACCGCCAGCGATCTCATCCGCGATCTCGGCCTCGACGCCGGTTATGTCAGCCGGCTCCTGAAGAAGTTCGAGCACCTGCAGCTGATTGCGCGCGCGCCGCTGGCGTCGGATGCGCGGCAGTCGTCGATCACGCTGACGCCGGTGGGGCGGCAGGCCTTCGCGCCGCTGAACCGGGCTTCGCACGACCAGGTCGCGGCCTTGCTGGAGCGGCTTCCTGCTGCCGAACAGGACCGGCTGGTCAAGGCCATGCAGACGGTGCAGCAACTCCTGGGCGACAGCCCGGAGTCCAAAGTGCCGTATATGCTGCGCCCCTTGCAGGTCGGCGACATCGGCTGGGTGGTGCGCCGCCAAGGACAGATCTACGCACAGGACTATGGCTGGGACGAAACCTACGAGGCGCTGGTCGCTGAGATCCTCGGCGCCTTCGTAAAATCCTTCGATCCAGAATGGGAACGCAGCTGGATTGCCGAACGGCAAGGGGAGGTGGTCGGCTCGGTCTTCGTCGTGCGCAAATCCGACGCGGTGGCGAAGCTGCGCCTGCTCTATGTCGAACCATCGGCGCGCGGCCTCGGCATCGGCAAGCGGCTGGTTCAGGAGTGCATCGGCTTTGCTCGTGCCAAGGGCTACACGACGCTGACCCTATGGACCAACGACATCCTGACCGCCGCCCGCCACATCTACGAGAGTGCCGGCTTCAGGCTGGTGGACGAAGAGCGCCATCACGCCTTCGGCAAGGATCTGGTCGGCCAGAACTGGAACCTGGAGCTGTAGCGGCGTTCAGGCCACCGGGACCCATATCTCCAGTCCGCCATTGCCGCTGCGCGGATCGAACTCCGGGCCGTAGCGCTCGAATTCGGGGCCGTCGGCTATATCGTGCCCCGAGGCCGGCAGCCATTTGTTCCAGATCGTGTTGACGGTGCGGCGGATCGTGGAGATGTGCTCGGCATGGGTGAACACGGCGTATTTCTGCGCCGGCACCCGCACCCGCGAAAGCTCCTTCGGCAGGTCCGAGAAATCCGAAACTTCGACGCCGGCGATATAGTCGAAATTGCCGGCATCGTCGCCGTTGACGCAGACGCCATAGGCGACGTCGCCGGTCTCGCCCGGAATGTTGCCGATATAGGGACCGAAGCGCTGCCACTGCATCGGAATAGCCGCGCTGGTTTCGCAGCTGTAGCGCTCGCCGAGGCCGGCAATGAGGAAGGGACGGCCGGTCTCGAAGCGCGGCGGCGGCAGTGAGGCGAGGAAGGACTGGTCCATCAGGATCGGCTCCACCAGGTCGAGATTGCTGAGGCTGCCCTGCGCGCGCACCAGTTCCGGCGTCGTGCCGAACTGATCGCGGAAGGCGCGGGTGAAGGCTTCGTGCGAGGCGTAGCCGGCATCGAGCGCGACCGCGAGGATGTCGGGCGCGCCGGAAGCCAGCTTGCGCGCCGCTTCGGTCAGCCGGCGCGCGCGCATATAGCCCATCACCGAACGGCCGGTGGCGGCGCCAAAGGCGCGCGTCACATGAAAGCGCGAGACGCCGCTGCTTTGCGCGACATCCTCAAGCGAGATCGCTTCCGGCAAATGGCTCTCGACAAACCACAGCGCTTTCTCGGTCGGGTTCATGAGTCTCCTCGCATTTGGCCACACCATGCTGCCGGCTTTTTGCGAGGCCAGTTTGATCGAAATTGCGCCTGTCGTAAAATCGAAGGGCGCTGGTCGACTGTGGCAGGTCACCATCGTGGAAAGCCGCTGCTGGGCGGCCTCGGCCTGGCTCGCTGGGACAATATCCGGGCGCGCTGGGTGCGGGCACCATCCTTGCCTTTGCCCTGTGGAACCACCGCCGGCTCGATGCCTTCCCCGCCGGCGAAAATGCCGCCGAAAGCCTAGATGTGCCGGTGGCGAGGACGCGCAAGACGACCTTTCTCCTCGCGGCGTTCTCGACGGCAATTCACGTCTCGGTCGGGAGGTCATCCGCAACCGTAATTGACTGTGCCATGACCGCATCTGCATGGCTGCCATCCCTCTTTTTCGGCTCTGGTGCAATGCGGCGCCTTGAATGGTAAGCACGCTTATAATATATACCGCTCATGGTTTCCGACGGCATAGATAGATTGGGCTTTTTGATCCACGACGTGCAGCGCCTTATGCGCAAGCGCTTCGAGGCGCGCGCCAGCGGTCTTGGCCTTTCCTCGGCACAATGGCGGCTTCTGGTTCGCGTCGCCAAGGAGGCCGGCGTCGCCCAGGCTCGCCTCGCCGAACTTCTCGAAATCGAGCCGATCAGCGTTTCACGCCTCGTCGACCGGATGGAGGAGGGCGGCTGGATCGAACGGCGCTCCGATGCAACTGACCGGCGCGTGCGCATGATCTTCCCGACAGCCAAGGCGAACGCGGCCTATGCCGAGGTCAAAAGCCTTGCCGGCGAAGTTTATGAGGAATCGCTGGTCGGCGTTTCGCCGGACGACCGCCGCGTCCTGATCCGGGCGCTGGACACCATCGTGCAAAACCTGGCGGACGGCGAGACGTCGTCCTTGAAGAGTACGGAAGGGGCAGCAGCATGAACGCGGCAGCCAAACTAGACGAGAATGTTACCAAGATCGAGACGCCGGCACAGCCGGCTGCCGAAGCGCCGGCACAGCCTGCTGCCGAAGCGCCTGCACAGCCGGCCGCAGCACCTGTCGCGGTGGCTCCCCCGGTTCAACCCGCTCCGACTCCGGTCAAGAAGCGCCGCATCGGCCGCTTGCTGCTGATGGTTGCCCTGCCAGCCGCGCTGGCCATTGGTGGCGGTTATGTCTGGGTGACCGGCGGCCGCTATCAGGAAACCGAGAACGCCAATTTGCAGCAGGCCAAGGTGTCGATCGCCTCGGACACCGCCGGCCGCATCGTTCAGGTCGGCATCTCGGACAATCAGCAGGTCAAGCAGGGCGATGTGCTGTTTGCCATCGACCCCGAGCCCTACCGGATCGCGTTGGCGCAGGCCGACGCGGCGGTCGCAGTCGCACGCGTCGGTATCGAACAGCTGCGCGCCGCCTACAGCCAGGCGCTGGCGCAGGAAAAGTCCGATGCCAGCCAGGTCGACTACGCGCAGTCGCAGTATGACCGCGCCGCCGACCTTGCCCAGAAGGGCATCAACGCCAAATCGTCGCTGGACGAGGCCAAGAACGATCTCGACAAGGCCAGGCAGCAACTGGCCGTTGCCGAGCAAGGCATCATCAGCGCCAAGGCGGCTCTCGCCGGCAATCCCGATATCGAGACCGACAAGCATCCGACGGTGATGGCCGCACTCGCCGCGCGCGACAAGGCCGCCTACGATCTGGCGCAGACCACGGTCAAGGCGCCGGCCGACGGCGTCATCAGCCAGGCCTCCTCGTTCAAGATCGGCCAGTATGTCGGTTCCGGCACGCCGCTGTTTGCGTTGGTCGAGACCGGCGACACCTGGATCGATGCCAATTTCAAGGAAACCCAGCTTACCCACATGAAGCCTGGCCAGAAGGCCGAGATCGTCGTCGACACCTATCCGGGCAGAACTTTCGAGGCCACCGTCAAGGCGATCGGCGCCGGCACTGGCGCGGAGTTTTCGCTGCTGCCGGCTCAAAACGCCACCGGCAACTGGGTCAAGGTCACCCAGCGCATTCCGGTGCGCCTGGAGCTGACCGATGCCGACGCCAAAATGGCGCTGCGCACCGGCATGAGCGCCTCGGTTACGGTGGATACCGGCGTGGCACGCGGGTTCCCCGCT
Organism: Mesorhizobium sp. L103C131B0; assembly: GCF_000502275.1. NCBI lineage: Bacteria > Pseudomonadati > Pseudomonadota > Alphaproteobacteria > Hyphomicrobiales > Phyllobacteriaceae > Mesorhizobium > Mesorhizobium sp. L103C131B0. The sequence goes on from NZ_AYXC01000031.1 coordinate 8,289, forward strand.
ATCTTCGGCCACGCCACCGCAGGCGAAGCACAATAGACTGTGAATGGACCGTGATCTCGAAAAGCAGGATCACGGCCCGGCAGAACGCCCGCCGCAGGCGAGGTGAAGTTGAGATGACAGGATCGGTCCGACGGCAGGTTGAACGAGGGGTGGATTGGACCGGGCCGCATTGCGGGCTGCCCAGAACCTGGACCATCTCGGCGCCCATCCTTCGGACCTTGGATTTCCGGGCGGCAAGCGCCTGATGTGTCGAGACCTTCGATCGATGTAACCCCCACATCGATAGATCGCGTCCCACCGCGATGAGGGTCTCTTCACCAGAGAAGGCCTCGCCGCCCGGAAACCTAGTGTACACGTTATTGTTACCTGTCGGAAGTTCCGCATCATGACCACACCAGAACCTTTCAAGGAAGTGCCGCATCGCGGCCTGATCACCGTGGCGCTGATGCTGGCGACGGTCATGCAGGCGCTCGACACCACGATTGCCAATGTCGCGCTGCCGACCATGACCGGCGACCTCGGCGCGTCGCCCGACAACATAAACTGGGTGTTGACCTCCTACATCGTTGCCGCCGCGATCATGACGCCGGTGACCGGCTGGCTGGCCGACCGCTTCGGCCGCAAGGAACTGTTCCTGGCGGCGGTTGTCGGCTTCACCGTGTTCTCGATGCTGTGCGGCATTGCCTGGAGCCTGGAGAGCATTGTGTTCTTCCGGCTGATGCAGGGCGTGTTCGGCGCAGCCATCGTGCCGCTGTCGCAGACCTTCCTGCTCGACATCAACCCCAGGGAACGCCACGGCCAGGCGATGGCCATCTGGGGCGCCGGCATCATGCTGGGGCCGATCCTGGGTCCGACGCTGGGCGGTTGGCTGACCGAGAATTTCAACTGGCGCTGGGTGTTCTTCATCAATTTGCCGGTCGGCATCATCGCCTTCCTCGGCATGGCAGCCTATTTGCCGGTCATTGCCCGGCGGATACGCAGCTTCGATTTCTTCGGTTTCGCCATGATTTCGCTCGGCGTCGGCGCACTGCAGCTGCTGCTCGACCGCGGCGGCGAGGTCGACTGGTTTTCCTCGGTCGAAATCTGGATCGAGCTTGCTCTTTCGATCACCGGCTTCTGGGTTTTCATCATCCATACACTGACGGCGGAACGTCCTTTCATCGACCCCAAGATCTTCCTCGACCGCAATTTCGTCACCGGTCTGGCTTTCATCTTCGTCATGGGCGTGCTGATCCTGGCCTCGATGTCGCTGCTGCCGCCGATGCTGTCGACCATCTTCGGCTATCCGACCGTCACCATCGGCGTCGTCCTGGGGCCGCGCGGTGTCGGCACGATGATTTCGATGCTTGTCGTTGGACGGCTCATGAGCAGGATCGACGCCCGCATCCTCGTCGTCATCGGCTTTCTGCTCACCGCGCAGTCGCTCTACACCATGTCCTCCTTCACGCCGCAGATGGACAATTGGCTGATCCTCAGCTCCGGCGTCATCCAGGGCCTGGGCATGGGCATGGTGTTCGTGCCGCTGTCCACGGTGGCCTTCGCTACGCTCGACGTGCGCTTCCGCACCGACGCCACGGCCCTGTTCAGCCTGGTTCGAAATCTCGGTTCGTCGATCGGTGTGTCGGTGGTGACGGTTCTCATGGTGCGCAACACGCAGGTCAATCACACCGAACTGTCGGCTTTCATCAACCCGTTCAACCCCAATTTGTGGGCGGCCTCGCCGGCGGCAGCAGGCGGCGATCCGACGGCACTTTCGCAGGTGGACCGCATGGTCAACATCCAGGCGATGATGATCTCCTACGTCAACGACTTCAAACTGCTGATGGTGATGACGCTGGTTGCCATTCCGTTTGTCTTCCTGCTGCGCAAGCCGAAGACCGCTCCGGCCGGCGCGGCCGCTCCTGCCGCGCATATGGATTGAGGCGGGCGCCGGTAGCGCTGGCAGCAAGTTGGTTGCCCCTGATGATTGTTGCTCGGATGATCGTCAAAACCCGCGTGTGCAAAAGAATATCGATAATGAGCCGTTGGAAGTTGATTTGAAATGACATTTGCACCTTTGGTATCTGGTTGCTGACGCCTCCAATTCCGTTACAGTTCATCTTGAATTAGCACATCTGTAACATTGTCAGTCGACTTTCGTCTGGCACGACAGAGGCCCTTTCTTGTTTCAGGTGCCAAACCGGAGGAGGTCTGTTTGGTCACGAAGTCATCCAGAAGATCCGTCGGGGCGCGCGGGCCGGTGGGCGTAGCCGCATTGGCAAGACTGGCTGACGTTTCCTACGATACGCTCGAGGGAGAACTTCGCACGACCATTGCGGGTCTCGAAGGGCAGACCCTGCGCTTCGAGACTGCGATCGAGAATATTTCGCAAGGCATCTGCTTTTTCGATGCCGATGAACGCCTGATCCTGAGCAACCGGCGCTATGCGGAAATCTACCGCATTGCGCCCGAGGAATTGCGGCCTGGCGTGACACTGAGCGAAATAGTCGAACGCCGCGTTGCCGCCGGCACGGCGGCGACGGCCGCCGACACCTATCTCGCAACGGCTCGCTCGATCAATTCGGGCAAGGCTTCGCGGCTCTGGACCGCCAAACTTGTCGATGGTCGCACAATCCAGATCCGTAACCAGCCCATGCCCGATGGCAGTTGGATCGCCACGCATGAGGACATCACTGAACTCCTCGCCAATCGGCAGATCGTCGACGAGCGCATTTCGCTGCAGGCGCTGATCGACTGGGTGCCCGATTATCTCTGGGTCAAGGATACGCAAAGCCGTTTCGTCGTGGTCAACAGCGCCCTTGCGACCGATAGCGGCCGCAACAAGACCAGCGACATGATCGGTTTGACCGATTTTGATCTCCACCCCCCGGAAGTTGCGCGGAAATTTCGCCTGGTCGAGCAGCGCCTGCTCAAGAGCGGACAACCAGTGATCGACGCGGAAGAGTTTGTCGTCGATGCGTCGGGGAACGGCAAATGGCTTTCGTCGACGAAGGTGCCGTTGCGCAATCGCCAAAATGAAATCTTCGGCCTGGTTGGCATTGCCCACGACATCACCGCCCGCAAGCAGGCGGATGTCCTTCGCAGCGGGCAGGCGCAGATCCTCGAAATGATTGCCACGAGCGCGCCGCTGGAGGACGTGCTCGACCGCCTCATGCGCTTCGTCGAGGCTCAGTTGAAGGGGATATTCGGTTCCGTCCTGCTGCTCGACAAGGACGGCATTCATTTGCGTCACGGTGCGGCGCCGGGCCTGGCGAAAGCCTATACGAGCGCCATCGATGGGGCGGCCATCGGTCCCAAGGTGGGATCCTGCGGAACCGCCATCTACCGGCGGGAACCGGTCATTGTTACCGATATTCTGCAGGATCCGCTTTGGGACGATTACCGCGAACTGGCGGCACCCCATGGCTATCGTTCGTGCTGGTCAACCCCGATCCTGTCGCATCGGGGCGTCGTGTTGGGCGCCTTTGCCATGTATTCGATGACCGTGCGCGAACCCACCCATGCCGAGACCCGCCTGATCGAATTCACCACACACATTGCCGGCATCGCGATCGAGCGCAAATTGGCGGAAGACCAGATCCACTTCATGGCCAACCATGATGCGCTGACCGGCCTGCCCAATCGCGCTTTGCTGGAGGATCGGCTTTCCCAGGCGGTCCTCTACGCGCAGCGATACAATCGCTGGATGACGGTGGTGTTCATCGATCTCGACAATTTCAAACTGGTGAACGATACGTTTGGCCACAATGCCGGCGACGAACTCCTCAAGACCGTCGCCAGCCGTTTGGTTGGATGCGTGAAGGCCACCGACACCGTCGTGCGGCTTGGCGGCGACGAATTTGTCATCGTCCTGTTCGACCAAACCACCAATGTCGATGTGGTCTCGGAAACCCTGCAGACGATCAGGGATGCGATCGCGGAACCGGTTCTTGTCGGAGAGCATCGGCTGAGAACGACGGCCAGCATCGGCATCGCAAATTACCCGAAGGACGGGACCAGCCCGGATACGCTGTTGGCCAATGCCGACGCCGCCATGTATCGCGCCAAGGAATTCGGCCGCGACAATTTCCAGTTCTATGCCCCGGAGTTCAACTCAACGGCACATGAAAAATTCCTGCTTCAGGAGGAATTGCGAAACGCGCTCGCCCGGTCGGAATTCGCTCTGCATTATCAGCCACAGGTGGATCTGCGATCGGGGCAGGTTTTCGCCGTCGAAGCGCTGGTGCGCTGGAACCACCCGACGCGAGGCCTGGTTTCGCCGGCGATGTTCATCCCGACCGCCGAGGAGACCGGGCTGATCGTGCCGCTCGGCGACTGGATCCTGCACGAAGCCTGCCGGCAGAACAAAGCCTGGCAGCGCGCCGGTCTGTCGCCCGTAACCGTCTGCGTCAACGTGTCGGCGCGGCAGTTCCGGGAGAAGAACCTGATCGACCGCGTCGTCAACGCATTGAAGGGAAGCGGCCTGGAGGCGAGGTATCTCGAGCTCGAAGTGACGGAAAGCCTGATCATGCAGGATTTCGAGCTGGCGGTCGCAACGATGAACGGACTGCAAAAGCTCGGCGTGCAGATATCGATCGACGATTTCGGAACAGGCTATTCCAGTCTCAGCGCCCTCAAGACGTTTCCGGTGGCGCGGCTGAAGATCGACAAGTCCTTCATCAACGATCTCGCGACCGACGAGAACGATCAGGCGGTCACCGGCGCCGTGATTTCCCTGGGGCAGAAGTTGAACCTTCGGGTGCTGGCCGAAGGTGTCGAAACGGAAGACCAGGTCGCCTTCCTGCGCAAGAACAATTGCGACGAGGTGCAGGGCAATTATTTCAGCAAACCGCTGTCGGCCGGGGATATTGGCAAGTTGATCGCGAAAGGCTGACGGCCGGCTCGCGTCGTAGCCGCTGGTCTTTACTTTCCGAGCACCAGGCTCCAGTAGCGGATGGCGCTGTCGCGCCCGTCGCGTACATAGGCGAGGCCGAAGCGGCTGAAATCCGGATCGAGCATGTTGCGGCGGTGGCCGGCCGAATGCATCCAGATGTCGAACAGTTTCTGCTGGTCGAAGCGGCCCTCCGCGATGTTCTCGGCGGCGGCGCCCCGCACGCCATTGTCCTTCATCCGCGACGCGAAATCCTTTCCCCAGCCCGTCGTGTGGCTCATGCGTTCGCGTGAGGCCATATAGCCGGCCTGCTGCCGAGCGGCCTGCTCGAGCTGGGCGTCCGGCACCAGCGCCGGCAGTCCGGCCGAAGCTCGGATGCCGGCCAGCGTCGCGGTGGCGGAGGACGAGACACCGGCGCCTTCGCCGGTCGGCACCGAGACCGTGCTGCAAGCAGCGAGGCCGGCCATGGCTGCAAGGCCGATCAGCAGTAGGCGCCTGTTTGGTTTTGGACTTGCTGCGCCAGAGCGGGTTTGCGCGAGCGGGTGATTGGTGGTGCAGATCATTGTCATGCCTGCCTGACTTAGCGGCGATCATGGCTTTTGCCGGGCAGGGCCGCGAAAATCTCAATCGCTGGCCTCCGTGCAGGTTCGGCCGGCCGATTCGAATGGGAAGGTCGGCGGCCGATGTAGTCTCGGCGCGTTGCGTCCGATCAGCGTTGCGCGTCGGTCGCCATTTTAAGCGCCAGCCCGGCAAGCACCGTGCCCATCATCCAGCGCTGGATGACCATCCATAGCGGCCGTCCGGCAAGGAAGGTCGCGATCGAACCGGCCGTTACCGCGATGATGGCATTGACGGTCAGGCTGATCGAGATCTGCGTGGCGCCGAGCACCAGAAGCTGCGACAGCACATGGCCCTTGCCCAGCGAGATGAACTGCGGCAGCAGCGACAGATAAAGCACCGCCACCTTGGGGTTGAGGAGATTGGTCATCAGGCCCATCGCGAACAGCTTGCGCGGCCTGTCCTTCGGCAGTTCGCGCACCTGGAATGGTGAGCGCCCGCCGGGTCGCACCGCTTGCCAGGCGAGCCATAGCAGATAGAGCGCGCCGGCAATGCGCAGTGCGTCATAGGCAAACGGCACGGCAAGCAGCAGCGCGGTGATGCCCAGCGCAGCCGATACGACATAGAACAGAAAGCCGGCCGCCACGCCGCCGAGCGAGATCAGCCCGGCCTTCGGGCCTTGCGACAGCGAGCGCGAGATCAGGTAGATCATGTTCGGCCCGGGCGTCAGCACCATGCCCAGGCAGACCAGCGCGAAGGCGAGATGGTTGGCGGTTTCGGGCACTGGCAATCTCCGGGAAGCGGTGACGATACCCACCACGCGTTTTGACCTCACCGCAAGAGCATGATGGCCGGAGCCTTTGCGCCAGCGTCGAAAATTGGCGAAAGCGGCGAAGCCGCCAATTTCCCCCGCAAGGTGGGGGAAGATCAGCAGCTTCAACCCTCAGCTCACCACGCGCAGGTTCGAGAGCTCGTTGGCGATTTCCTTGAAATTGTCGGACAGCGTGGCGCCGGTCGCGTTCCAGAACAGTTTTGCAGGCTTGCTCGGGTCGGTCGGATCCTTGCGGAAGCGCGAGTCCGACGAGCACGTCTTCAGTGCCTCCATCGCGCTCTTGTCGCCGGCGTCGGTCGTCGACATATCGAGCGCCACCGTCATCACCATGATGTTGGCCGCCTTGGCGTTGTTGCACAGCGTCGCCATCTGCTCGTTGAGCGCGGCGGTGTAGTTGCTCGACGAATAGTTGAGCTGGCCGATGGCGCTCGACGTGCCGCCGAACAGGCGGGTGACCGCAGTGCCGTTGTAGCCGACGCCGGCATAGCCATAGCCGGCATAGGTCGACTTGTTGCCGGCGGGGTCGGAACTCACCGTCGAATAGGTGTTCTCGCCGTCGGTGAGCACGATGACCACCTTGTCGTTGCCGCGCTCCGTCTCAGGACGTCCTCCTGTGAAAGGCTCCGTGCTGGAGACGGTGCGCCAGCCCCAGGCCATGCCTTCCGGCACATTGGTGTTGCCGTTGGGCGCCATAAGGTCGATCGCAGCCTTGATCTTTGTCAGCCCGGCGGCGTTGGCGACGTCGGTCAGGGGTGTGATCGGCGTGGTGGTGCAGCTGTAATTCGGACCGGCACCCGTCCCCAGCACCGGCGCGTTCATCGGCCGTGGCTGGAAATATTTGGCCATGTTGGATTGCCTGGTCTTGCCGGTGGTGCTCGCCGGATCGTCGTTCCACCAGCTGTTGGCCGCGCCATAGGTCTTGGGGGCCACCTCGTCGGGGTCCTGCGTTATGTACCAATGATTGCCCGGCTCATCCGGCGCAAACATCGGCACGAACATGGTCGCGGGATCGCCGACGCCGGTGCCGGTGTTGTTCGGTCCGCCGGAGGCCGGCGCGTCGTTGACATTATAGGGATAGGGCCGCACTTCGACGCAGCCCTGCCAGCTGGCGAACGGTCCGTATGTGTCGTTGTAGTCGTATTCGTTGTGGCTGTCCGAGCATGTATGATTGGCGCGATATTTGTCGCAGACCACGCGTTTGCTGCCGACGATGCGCTCGTGGCTGGTGACCACCTTCATGTCGCGGTAGAGCGAGAAGCGGGTCAGCATCTGCCCCTCCTGCTCACCCCAGCCAGTGCCTTTCTTGTACCAGATGCCGCCGATCTTCTGGGCATATTTGTCGGCTGCGTTAAGCGTGGACCAGGCGAAATTCTCATTGTGGATGGGCGACAGCCCGTAGGCGTCGATCCACGACGCGTTGTCGTTGCTGGCGCCGACATTGACCGAGGCGGCGAACGGCACAAGGCTGAACTGGACCGGCTTGTCGATCTGCTTGATCATCGCGGCCTGCAAGGCAAGCGTGTCGACGAGCTGCTTGGCGGCTTGCTTGAGAAGGTCGATGCGCTTTTGTCCGGCACCCGTGCCCGTGTTCGACATCGACCCCGAATTGTCGAGCACCATGGCCACTTCCAGCGTGTTCTTCAGCCGGACTTGCGAACACACGGAGTAGGTGACGTTTTCCGACGTCCTGCCGATCAGCATCGCCGCTGCCGGCAGGAAATAGGGCTTGTAGACCAGGCTGGCGCACAGCTTGACGATGCCGCCGCCGGTCGTGCTGCTGGGCAGCGTAACGCTGAGCGTCGTGTCGGCGGGATCGACGTCGTTGAGGTTTGCCTTGAAGAAGTCGAGCGCATAGGCCCGCAACTGGTCGTCGGTGGCGCCTTCCACCAGCCGGCGCGCGGTGGCGAAGTTGGCGGCGTCGAGCGCGTTGACCACCCTCTGCTTCTCGCTGACCACGCCGGTGTAGTCGACGGCCATGGCCACGCCGCCCATCAGTGGCACCATCGCCACAACGGTCATCAGAGCGTAATTGCCGCGGCGGTCACGCCAGAAGTCACGCCGGAATGTGCGCCAGAGTTCACGCATGTGATGTAAGCGGCCCCGCCTGCGGATTCTTCAATGCCGCCACAGTTTCACAAAACGTTGAAGGACGGGTTTGGGAAACTGCTCGATTGCGCGGATAGCGCTTCACCAGGCGCTAACCAAATGCGCCAGCTGCCGAACGCAAAACGCCCCGCCGAGGCGGAGCGCCTTGTTCGAAAGATCGCGCCGATCAGCTGACGATGCGCAGGTTCGACAGTTCGTCGGCGATTTCCTTGAAACTTTGCGACAAGGTGGCGCCGGTCGCGTTCCAGTACAGCTTCGCCGGTTTGCTCGGGTCGGTCGGATCCTTGCGGAAGCGCGAATCCGAGGAGCATTTCTTGAGCGCATCTATGGCAGTCTTTTCCGCCGGCTTGGAACTAACAAGGTCGAGCGAGACGGTCATCAAGAGAATGTTCGAATTCTTCGCATTGGCGCAAAGGGTTTGCATCTGCTCGTCAAGCGCGGCCGTGTAGTTGGTCGCCGTATAGGTTGTCTTGGCGACGGTCGTGTTGACGAACAGGCGGGTCGCAGGCTCCACTGGCTTCGGAAAATTAGGGCCGGTGTAGCCATAGGCGGCGTAGGTCGATCCATTCTTGGCGTAGTTGCTGGTCATGTCGTTGCTGGGGCCGATGCTATAGGTGTTTGCGCCGTCGGTCAGGACGATGACCACTTTGTCGTTGCCTCTTTCGGTGTTCGGCCGGCCTTGCGTAAAAGGCTCGTTGCTCGACACCGTCCGCCAGCCCCAGGCCAGCCCTTCCGGCACGTTGGTGTTGCCCGTCGGGGCCATGGCATTGATGGCATCCGTCAGGATTTTCTTGCCATCGGTGGTGGTTATGTCCTGCAACGGCGTGATCGCGGCGGTCGTGCATGCCGAATTGGGTCCATCATCGGCCGCAGCGGCTGCTGCGTCCCAGGGCTTTGTCAGAAAATACTTGCGCATATCCGCCTGGCGTTTGGGGACAGTCAGCGTGTCGGAATAATCGATCCACCAATTGTTGGCGTAACCCCACGTCGATGTGCTGGTGCGAGTTGTGTCGGTCCAGAAATTGCCAGCTTCGTCCGGCGCGAACATCGGCACGAACATGGTGGCGGGCGTCCCAGTGGTCGGCGACGTGTCGTCGTCATTATAGGGATACGGCCTCGCCTCCACGCAGCCCTTCCAGGCTTCGTATTTGGCGACGACGGAGGTCTTGCAAGTGCCGTTCGAGTTTTTCTTCGTACAGGTCGTTGCCATCATGTCCTGATAGAGGGTGAAACGCGTCATCTCCTTGTCTTTGTCTGTGCCCCAGCCCGTGCCGCGCTGGTAGTAAACGCTGCCTACTTTTTCGATCCATTTGGTGGCATTTGCCGCCGCTGTCATCGTCGACCAATCGAAGTTCTGATGATGGATCGGGGAAATGCCGGTCGTGTCCAGCCACGTCGGCAATGGAGCCGGGGGGATCGGAGCGCCGACATTGACCGACGCAGAAAACGGGACCAGCGAGAACTGCACCGGCTTGGTCACCTGCTTCATTTGTGCGGCCTGGAGCGCCATTGTATTGACAAGCTCGGTCGCGGCCTTCTTGAGCAAATCTATTCGCGGCTGGCCGGTGCCGGAGCCGTTGATGCTCATAGAGCCGGAATTGTCGAGCACGAGAGACACTTCCAGCGTGTTTTTGAGGCGGATCTCCGAGCATGCCGATGTTGTGACGTCGGCGGCGGTTCTTCCGATCATCATGGCCGCTGCCGGCAGGAAATAGGGGTGGTACGTCAATTCGGCGCACAGCTTCAGCGTGCCACCACCTGCGTTGTTGTTGGGAAGCGTCACCGTCAGGGCCGTATTGGCTGCTTTGACGCGGCCGAGATTGGCTTCGAAGAAATCCTTCGCATAGGCCTTGACTGCCGTGTCGGTCGCCCCGGTGACGATCTGCTGTGCCGTGGCAATCCCGGCGGCATCCAGCGCGTTCAGCATGTTCTGCTTTTGGCGCAAGAGATCGGTGTAGTCGATGGCAAGCGCCAGCGCGCCCATCAAGGGCACCATGGTGATCACTGTCATCAAGGCATAGTTGCCGCGTCTGTCGTTCAGAAATCTGCGGATCATGCCTTCAGCACCCCTGCCAGGACCCCAATATCGGTCCGAAGATGCCCACAAAATCGTTAAATTTCAGGTTGCTGAAATGCGTTCAACATAGGCCCATCTTTTCAAGGCTCGTTAACCACTCGGCCCTGGTGATCAGCGGTGCGACATTGTTTCGATCGACCGAAGCTCGGAGAAGGGTGGTTCCTGCCTGTTGCAACCTTCGATCAGCCCGTTGCGCAACAGCCTCGCAAGTGCCGAAAAGCTGGTGACAGGATGAAACGCTTCGGTTAATGCGGGGCCGGTTGCGGCGGACCGTCGGCTGCAGCTCTCGCAACGATCGTCACAGCAGGAAAACGGCATGGCGGATTCGCCTGACATCATCGGCTCGCTCGCGGATTTGTCGGGCGCCTACTCGGCCATCCTGTGCGATGTCTGGGGGGTGATCCACAATGGCGAATGGCATTTTCCGGCGGCTGCCCAAGCGCTTGCCGCCGCGCGTGCGGCGAAGGTCCCGGTCGTCCTGATCACCAACTCGCCGCGCCGCAATGCCGATGTGGTGGCGCAGATGAATGCGATCGGCGTTCCCGCCGCCGCCTACGATCGCGTCGTCACCTCAGGCGATGTGACCCGCGACCTTATCGCCGAAGGTCCACGAAAAATCTTCCATATCGGCGCCGACCGCGATTTCACCCTCTATGACGGTCTCGACGTCGAGCTCGTCGAGGAGTTCGAGGCTTCCGGCGTGGTCTGCACCGGGCTGTTCGATGACGAGGTGGAAACGCCTGAGGACTACGCCGATATGCTGCGCCGGCTGCGCGCCAGGAACCTGCCTTTCATCTGCGCCAATCCCGACATCGTGGTCGAACGCGGCGAGCGCATGATCTGGTGCGCCGGCGCCTTGGCGCGCGACTATGCCCAGCTTGGCGGCCGCACGCTGATCGCCGGAAAACCTTATGCGCCGGTCTATGACGTAGCGCTGCGGGAGGTCGCCGTGCTTCTCGGCCGAGACGTCGCGCGCACCGAGGTGCTGGCCATCGGCGACGGCATGATGACCGACGTCAAGGGCGCCGCCGACAACGGCATCGACGTGCTTTACGTCTCGGGCGGCATTCACGCGCGCGACTATGGCGATCCCATGCAGCCGGACCCCGCCAGGCTTGCAGCCTTTCTGCAAAAGCACGGCTACCGGCCGGTCGCCGTCATTCCGAGACTGCGGTAGGGTTGCTGCATGAGCGCAGCTTTCGAACACATTTCAGCAACCGCGCCGCTGCCGCCGCATTTGCGCGGCGGCGTGGTGGCGATCGGCAATTTCGACGGCGTCCATCGCGGCCACCAGGCGGTGCTCGATCGCGCGCTTGCCGAAGCCGGGCGGCGCGGCGTGCCGGCGCTAGTGCTGACCTTCGAGCCGCATCCGCGCAAGGTGTTCAGGCCCGATATGCCGCTGTTCGTATTGACGCCGCCGCCGATGAAGGCGCGGCTGCTGTCGCATCTGGGCTTTGCCGCACTCGTCGAACAGCCGTTCACGCGCGCCTTTGCCGGCCTGTCGGCCGAGGCTTTCGTGACCGATGTGCTGGAGACGAACCTCGGCATCACCCATGCCGTCACCGGCTTCGATTTTCACTTCGGCAAGGACCGGCAGGGCGGTCCTGCGTTTCTGATGGCGGCAGGCGAGCGCCATGGTTTCGGCGTCACCCTGGTCGACGCCTTTCGCGACGAGGGCGCCGAGGTGGTGTCGTCGAGCCGTATCCGCGAGCTGCTCTGCGAGGGAGAGGTCGCCGAGGCCGCAGGCCTGCTCGGCTACCGCTTCACCGTCGAAAGCGAAGTGATCGGCGGCCAGCAGCTCGGCCGCACGCTCGGCTTCCCGACAGCCAACATGAGGCTTTCGCCGGAAACGACTCTGAAGGAAGGGATTTATGCCGTCCGCTTTCGCCGCGCCGACGGCACGCTCTATGATGGTGTCGCCAGCTTCGGGCGTCGCCCGACTGTCGACGACAATGGCGCGCCGCTGCTCGAAACCTTCGTCTTCGACTTTGCCGGCCATCTCTATGGTGAGATCTGCGACGTATCGTTCATCGGCTTTTTGCGCCCCGAGGTGAAGTTCGATGGGCTCGATGGGCTGGTGGCACAAATGAAGCGCGACGAGGCGGAGGCGCGCGCGCTGCTGGCCGGCGTCAGGCCGCTTTCGGATCTGGACGGCGCCATCGCTTTTTGAGCCTTCCGGCCGCTTACCTCTTCAAGCCCCTACTTCTTCAACGCCAGTCCGAGAGCGATGAAGCTCCAGCCCTGGAAGATCAGGTCGATGGCCAGGAACAGGCCGAGCACCCACAGGCTGTTGACCGGCCAGCCCATGGCGATGGTCAGCCCCGCCAGCACGCTGATCAGGCCCGCCGCGACGACCCAGCCCCAGCCCTTTTCCGGTCGGTGGCTATAGCCGACCCAGGCCCTGAGCGCGCCTGAAGCGACCAGCGCCACCGCCAGCAGCAAGGTCAGCACCGTCGAGGCCAGCAGCGGATTGTCGAAGGCAAAGAAACCGGCAACGGCATAAAGTAGGCCACTGAGCAGCCAATAGAAGAAGCGACTCCAGGTCTTCACGCCGAAGGCATGCACGATCTCGATGATGCCGGCCATCAGCATCAGCCAGCCCACGACATAGACCGAGGCGACGGTGGCGATGAACAGATTGCCGAAGGCAATGCCGCCGAAGATGAGCAGCAGCACGCCGAGCGCGACGAACATGGCTGCATCTCCTCGAAATCGCCTGGCACCTTGCCGGGAGGTTAGCCCCGGCTGTAGCGGACGTCCAGCCGATGGCGACGGCTAGCAAACAAACAAAGCGTCGGTGGCTTGAGGTTCGCGCGTACGTGTCAATTTATGGCAGCCCACCCAGTCACAAGGACGAGGACAAGCGTGACGATCGCTCCAGAGACGTAGACGATCGTTCTGACACTGCCACCCTTGGCGGCATTGCCGCCGCGTAGGTAAACCCCCAGGTGAAGCAGGCGTATCGCCACATGAACCCAGACAATGGTCGCCAACGTGGCCGACCCAACGCCAACCATCATGGCCAGCACCGCCGGGCCGACAAAAGGCGCCAGCGCCTCGACCGAGTTCATATGCACGCGGTCGATCCTGTAGAGGAGATTGGCGTCGTCGGCCGGGATCACCGGACCGGAAAGCGCTCCCGCAAATCCCTTGGACGAACCCGAGTAAACCGCCAGCGCGACTGACAAAAGACAGAGGATCAGTACACCGAGGATGCTTAGCCAATAGGGTTCCATAATTGTGCTCCTTCAGGTCACCTTGCTGGCAAAAAGATCTTGGAATCGCCTGAGATACAGCGGCCAGCCTCGATCACCGTCAATCCCAAAGCGCACGCCTTCCCAGCCTTCGCCATGACGTTCGAGATTGCGATGCTCGATCTCGACGCGGGTCCGGCTATTCGTCTCCGCCGTAAACCGGACTTCCCACTCGCTGGTCCTGTCCGGATTGGTCTCGATCTGCCATTGAGGGCTGATATCCCAACTCAGAAGCAGTCGGTTCGGCGGCTCGTAGGCCAGCACCCGTGCCCAGCGGCACTCGCTGCCATCCACACCGCGGTCGTAGACGTGACCGCCAACGCGGGGTTCGAAGATCGTCTCCGCGATCGGCACCGCAAGCAGGTTATGCTCTTTGGGTTTGAAACTGCCGAAGTCCTCGGTGAAGAGCTTGAAGGCATGTGCGATCGGAGCCTCGACAAGGATGGAGTGCCTCACGGGCGGTTGATGCGTGCTCATTCCTGCTCCTTCAAGGGCTGTTCGACGACCACTTTGTAGGCCGCCAAGGTCTTGCTCCAGAACCGGTCGAGTTCGGCGCGCAGGCTGGCCAAGCCTTCCGGTTCGACCCGGTAGATGCGTTGCTTGCCCAGCCGTGTGTTGGCCACCAGGCCGGCGTCCTTGAGCACCTTCAGGTGCTGCGAGACCGCCGGCCGGGTGACAGGAAGCGCACGAGCCAATTCCCCGACCGAACAGGGTTGTTCGACCAGCAGTTCGAAGATCGTCCGCCTGGTCGGGTCGCCAAGCGCTGTCCATCTGTTCATGTTAGTCTGCACTAACGCGAATTTAGGCAACCTCGCTATTTCTGTCAACTCGCCACAGGCCCGGCGGCGCCCTGTTCAAACGGGCCACAGCATAAAAAACAGGGTCGCAGTTGCCGCCACTGCTGTAGATTTTAAGTCAAATTTTACCGAACCGGCGCCATGGCTTTGGCTGCCGGGTGTTCTCTCCGTTTGTTTCGCGTATGGGGTGATGATGCGTATTGTCTGGACGATTCCGCTGTTTCTCGCCTCGGCGCTGCTCACTGTGTCCACCGCCAATGCGGGCGAGGGTACCTTCAGCTGGCTGTCCGGAGACTGGTACCTGACGCTTGGCGCCACCGGCATGGTCGCGCCGAAATTCGAGGGCTCCAACAGCTATCTGCTCAGCGCCTCGCCGATCATCTCGCTGGGCAAGGCCGGCCCGGCCGCGCGCTTTACCTCGCGCAACGACAACATCTCGCTGGCGCTGGTCGACGATGGCGGCGTCCGCGCCGGCCTGACCGGAAAGTTCCTGTTTTCACGCGACAGCAAGGATGAACTCAAGGGCCTCGACCCGGTGCGCTGGGGCGGTGAGGTCGGGGGCTTCTTCGAATTCTACCCGACGGACTGGTTGCGCGCCCGCGCCGAATTGCGCCACGGCATTCGTGCCCATGATGGCTTTGTCGCCGACATCGCCGCCGATGCTTTCTACGACGTGACGCCGACTGTCAGAATTTCGGGCGGACCACGCGTGTCCTTTGCCTCGTCGGGCTATTTCGACTCCTATTATGGCGTCAACGCCAAGGAGGCTGTGGCCTCGGGCCTGAGCGAATACCATCCTGGCGGCGGCCTGAAATCGACCGGCCTCGGCGGCGCCATCACCTGGAAGGTCACCGACCCGATGACCGCCAGCCTGTTCGGCGAATATGCGCGCCTGATGGGCCCGGCTGCCGATTCCAGCCTGGTCAAGGAGCGCGGCGACCGTAACCAGTTCACGGTCGGCGTCTCGACCACCTATCGCTTCGACTTCGCGATGTAAGTGAATCGAACAAGAGACGCTTTATTCCTGCGGCTTTCTCGGCTAAAAGCCCGGCAATGACGAGCTTTTCACGCCTTCGCGCGCTGACGATACGAATTACAGGCCCGGTGTTCCGGGCGGCCTGAGCGCCGCCGGAGCCGCCGGGAGTTTTGCGCGCCCCCTCGCGCTTTTCCAATCATGATAGTTCACGCCCGAGCTTTTACGCCCGCCGGGCAATGCACATGGCAGACCAATGACCGACACTGTTGAAACGATCGACTATTCCAAGACGCTTTACCTGCCGCAGACGGATTTCCCGATGCGCGCCGGCTTGCCTGAAAAAGAACCGCAGCTGGTCAAGCGCTGGCAGGACATGGATCTCTACCGCAAGCTGCGCGAGGACGCGGCCGGCCGCGAAAAATACGTGCTGCATGACGGCCCGCCCTACGCCAATGGCAACATCCATATCGGCCATGCGCTGAACAAGATCCTCAAGGACGTCATCACCCGTTCGTTCCAGATGCGCGGCTATGACGCCAATTATGTGCCGGGTTGGGACTGCCATGGCCTGCCGATCGAATGGAAGATCGAGGAACAGTACCGCGCCAAGGGCAAGAACAAGGACGAGGTGCCGGTCAACGAGTTTCGCAAGGAATGCCGCGACTTCGCCGCGAACTGGATCACGGTGCAGGGCGGCGAGTTCCAGCGGCTCGGCGTCGTCGGCGATTTCAAGAACCCCTATACGACAATGGCTTTCCACTCGGAGTCGCGCATCGCCGGGGAGTTGTTGAAGTTCGCCATGTCGGGCCAGCTCTATCGCGGCTCCAAGCCGGTAATGTGGAGCGTCGTCGAGCGCACCGCACTGGCCGAGGCCGAGATCGAATACCAGGACTATGAGTCCGACACGATCTGGGTGAAGTTTCCAGTTGTGTCAGGATTTTGGAGCGTTGAGCACTTTGTATCAGACGCTGCACCGTCCATGCGCGTTCCGGAAAGCGTTGCACTTTTGGACAACGCCCACGTCGTCATCTGGACGACAACCCCGTGGACGATCCCCGGCAACCGTGCCGTCAATTATTCGTCACGGATCGGCTACGGCCTTTATGAAGTTACCGCAGCCGAAAATTCGTTCGGTCCACAGCCCGGTGAGAAGCTGATCTTTGCAGATGCGCTTGCCGAAGACTCCTCGGCCAAGGCCAAGGTCACCTTGAATCGGCTTCGCAGCGTTTCGGTCGAAGAGCTTGGAAGCCTTACACTTTCACATCCCTTCAAAGGTCTCGGCGGTGGTTACGAATTCGCCGTACCCATGCTTGCCGGGGACCATGTCACCGACGATGCCGGTACCGGTTTCGTCCACACCGCGCCCGGCCATGGCCGCGAGGACTTTGATGCCTGGATGGATGCGGCATCGGATTTGCGCGCACGTGGCATCGACCCTGCCATCCCCTTCACTGTAGATGATGCCGGCTTCTTCACCAGGGACGCGCCGGGTTTTGGCCCGGATCGCGAAGGTGGCGCCGCGCGTGTCATCGACGATAACGGCAAGAAGGGCAATGCCAATCAGGCGGTCATCGACGAACTGATCAAGCGCAACGCGCTGTTCGCGCGCGGCCGGCTGAAGCATTCCTACCCGCATTCCTGGCGGTCGAAGAAGCCGATCATCTTCCGCAACACGCCGCAATGGTTCGTCTATATGGACAAGGACCTCGGCGACGGCACGACGTTGCGCAGCCGTGCGCTGAAGGCGATCGACGACACACGCTTCGTGCCGGCGGCCGGCCAGAACCGTATCCGCGCCATGATCGAGGAACGCCCGGATTGGGTCTTGTCACGCCAGCGCGCCTGGGGCGTGCCGATCGCCGTCTTTGCCGATGAGGATGGCAACGTGCTGAAGGACGAAGCCGTCAACCAGCGCATCATGGATGCTTTCGAACAGGAAGGCGCCGACGCCTGGTTCGCTGCCGGCGCCAAGGAGCGTTTCCTCGGCAATCACGATGCCTCCAAATGGAAGCAGGTGATGGACATCCTTGACGTCTGGTTCGATTCGGGCTCGACGCATGTCTTCACGCTGGAAGACCGTCCGGACCTGAAATGGCCGGCCGACGTCTATCTCGAAGGCTCCGACCAGCATCGCGGCTGGTTCCACTCCTCGCTGCTCGAAAGCTGCGGCACGAGGGGCAGGGCACCTTACGACACCGTCGTCACCCATGGCTTCACCATGGATGAGGAGGGGCGAAAGATGTCGAAATCGCTCGGCAACACCGTGGTGCCGCAAGACGTCATCAAGCAGTCCGGCGCCGACATTCTGCGGTTATGGGTGGTGACGACGGATTATTGGGAAGACCAGCGTCTCGGCAAGAACGTGCTGCAGACCAACATCGACGCCTACCGCAAGCTCCGCAACACCATCCGCTGGATGCTGGGCACGCTCGCCCATGACGATGGCGAGGAGGTGCCGCTGGACAAGATGCCGGAACTGGAGCGGCTGATGCTGCATCGGCTGGCCGAGCTCGATGAGGTCGTGCGCTCGGGCTACGACGCGTTCGAGTTCAAACGCATCACCCGCACTTTGCTCGACTTCATGGTGGTCGAGCTGTCGGCCTTCTATTTCGACATCAGGAAGGACGCGCTCTATTGCGAAGGACCCGCCAGCGTGAAGCGCAAGGCCTCGGTACAAGTGGTGCGCCACCTCTTCGACTGCCTGGTGAAATGGCTGGCCCCGATGCTGCCCTTCACCACGGAAGAAGCCTGGCTCGACCGTCATCCGGATGCTGTCTCGCTGCATCTCGACCAGTTCCCCGAGATTCCGGCCGACTGGAAGAACGAGGCACTGGCGGAAAAATGGCGCAAGGTGCGGCAGGTCCGCCGTGTCGTCACCGGCGCGCTCGAGATCGCACGCGCTCAGAAGGTCATCGGTGCCTCGCTGGAAGCCGTGCCGGTCGTGAGCCTCGACGATGCCACGCTTGAAGCCGCGATCGCCGATGTCGACATGGCTGAAATGGCGATCACCAGCGATCTCGTCATCGCCCATGGCAAGGCGCCGGAAGGCGCCTTTGCGCTCGACGATGTCAAAGGTGTCGCGGTGGTGGTCGAAAAGGCCGAGGACCGCGGCTTGGTCAAATGCGCGCGTTCGTGGCGCTATACCGCCGATGTCGGGCAGGACGTGGAATTCCCCGACGTGTCTGCCCGCGATGCCGCCGTGCTGCATGAACTCAAGGCTCTGGGACGTTTGTGACTGCTCATAAGCCGGAGCACAAATGCCATGCCGCGTGGGCGAAAACCGCCCGCGCGTTGCCCTTAACGAGTGGTTGAGATAAACACGCGAAACTCCGGAAGACAAATTGTCGCCGGAATTCCGTCGCAAGAGCGTGGACGATGGGGACCGGGCCTTTGGCCGGTGACGATCGAGAGGCTGTCTAGAGTGGGACTTTTTGGCATGACCAAGAGAACTTATGCGCGCGTTGCGCTGCTGGCGCCGCTTGTCGCGTCCGGCCTCGCTCTGTCCGGTTGCATGGGCTCGCCTACCTACGGCACCGACAAGACGGCTGGCGAGCAGCTTGCCGGAGACCTTTCCGGCGCCTTCGCGATCACGCCCAAGCACAAGGAACAGATCGACTACAGGCCGCGTCCGGAGCTGGTAAAGCCGGCGCCGGGGCAGAAGGAAGTGCTGCCGCCGCCGCAGGAAAGCATCGAGACGGCGAGCACCGATTGGCCCGAATCGCCCGAGCAGCGCCGCGCCCGCCTGCGTGCCGACGCCACTGCCCACCAGGACGACCCGTCCTATCAGTCGGGGATCGTCGATGACGTGCAGACCGATCCGGCTTCCGTGAAGAAGGCGCTGGCGGATTCGGGCTCCAGCCACCCGCCGGCCTGGTCGCCGAAGGATTCAGACAAGGGCCGCGCCGCCGAGATCCAGCGCCGCACCGCAGAGCAAAAGCAGGGCGACCCCAACACTCGCAGATATCTGAGCGAGCCGCCTCTGGCCTATCGGGCTGCCTCCGACACGGCGCCGCAGGGCGAACTCGGCGAGGATGAATACAAGAAGGAACGCCGCCTCAAGAAGGAAGCGGCCGCCAAGGGCAAGAGCGGCGGGCTCTTCGACTGGCTGCCCTCCTGGTAGGAACCGTCGCCTTCGGTAGCTGAAGGCTCTACGTTTCGCGTCTTTCCCGAAAGAATTCCCTGAGCAGCAGCGCCGCATCGGCCTCGGCCATGCCCGGATAGATGTCGGGCGTATGGTGGCAGGTCGGCGAAGCGAAGAAGCGCACGCCGTTGACCACCGCGCCGCCCTTCTCGTCGGCCGCGCCGAAATAGAGCCGGCGCAGCCTGGCGAAGGAAATGGCGCCGGCGCACATGGCGCAGGGTTCCAGGGTCACATAGAGGTCGTGGCCGGTCAGCCGCTCGCTCGAGAGCGTTTGGCAGGCCGCGCGGATCGCCAGCATTTCGGCATGCGCCGTCGGATCGGCAAGTTCGCGGGTGCGGTTACCGGCGGATGCCACCACCGTGTCGCGGCTGGCGATGACGGCGCCAACGGGAACTTCTCCGCGCAAGGCGGCGGCTTGCGCCTCTTTCAGCGCCAGCGCCATGAAATCCGGCCGCTTCAAGCGGTTTCCATTCCGATTATCTCCTCGCCACTTGGCGGTGATCCTGTTATGGAGCGCGTCAACCCGAATATCGGAACAGATTTTCGGAAATGATCATGCGCCAAATCAAAGTGCTATAGCGTCCTTTGCGCGTCCGAAAGGATGCGCCACGCTGTAGCAGCGCAACAAGGCAAAGGCCACATGGACGACAACGACAAGAAATCTCCGCGCCACAAAGGCCCGGGCAAAAGCGGCCCTGGAGCCGCGGGGCCGCGCCGCGATGGCGCCGCCGGCAAAAGCGGCAAACCCTCCTTCGGGGCCAAGAAACCCTATTCACCGCGCGGCGCCCGGCCGGCAGCGGCTGAGGGCGAGCGGCCCAAGCGCGATTTCAAAAGTGGCGACCGGCCATTCAACAAAGGTCCGCGTTCCGAAGGCAAGCCCTTCGAAAAGCGCGAGGGACCGCGCAAGCCATATGCACCACGCGGTGACCGGCCGATGGCAGCCGAAGGCGAGCGCAAGCCGTATGAAAAGCGCGAAGGGCCGCGCAAACCCTATGCGCCGCGTGGGGATCGCCCTATGGCGGCCGAGGGTGAACGCAAGCCGTATGAAAAGCGCGAGGGGCCGCGCAAGCCTTATGCACCGCGCGGCGATCGGCCGGTTGCGGCCGATGGCGAGCGGCCAAAGCGCGATTTCAAGGGCGGCGATCGGCCATTCAGCAAGGGGCCGCGTCCCGAAGGCAAGCCTTTCGAAAAGCGTGAAGGGCCGCGCAAGCCCTACGCACCGCGTGGCGATCGGCCTGCTTCCGCCGAGGGCGAAAAGCGTTTTGACCGGCCAAAGCGCGATTTTGGCGATCGCCCGCAGCGCGACGCCGGAGATCGTCCCAAGCGTGACTTCAGCGATCGCCCCAAGCGCGATTTCGGTGGTGACCGGCCGCAAGCATCTGGCGGCGCCTTCAAGCCGCGCCCGCGTCCGGCAGATGCGGAAGAAGCCGGCGAGCGTATCGCCAAGCGATTGGCCCGCGCCGGCCTGGCGTCGCGCCGCGACGCCGAAGACCTGATCGCGGCGGGCCGTGTCAAGGTCAACAACCGGGCTTTGACCTCGCCGGCCTTCAACGTCATGCCGGGCGACATCATCCATCTCGACGGCATGGAGATCCCGCCGATCGAGCGCACCCGCCTGTTCCTGTTTCACAAGCCGGCCGGCGTCGTTACCACCAACCGCGACCCCGAGGGCCGCAAGACCGTGTTCGACGTGCTGCCGGCCGAATTGCCGCGGCTGATGACCATCGGCCGCCTCGACATCAACACCGAAGGCCTGCTGCTGCTCACCAATGATGGCGGTCTGTCGCGCGTGCTCGAACTGCCTGCCACTGGCTGGCTGCGCCGTTACCGCGTGCGCGTTCATGGCAAGGTCGAGGAAAGCATGCTCGCAGGCCTGCGTGAAGGCATTGCCGTCGACGGCGTCTTCTACGGCGCCATCGAGGCGACGCTCGATCGTGAACAAGGCACCAACGCGTGGCTGACGATCGGCCTGCGCGAAGGCAAGAACCGCGAAGTGAAGAACATCCTTGGATCGCTCGGCCTCGACGTGACGCGGCTGATCCGTATCTCCTACGGACCGTTCCAGCTCGACGATCTCGCCGAAGGCCATGTGCTGGAGATCAAGGGCCGCGTGCTTCGCGACCAGCTCGGCGAGCGTCTGGTCGAGGAATCCGGCGCCAATTTCGACGCCGAGATCATCAAGCCGTTTTCCAACCAGCCGGTGCGGCGAGAGCGTGACGTGGAGCCGGAACGGCCGAAAGTCACCCGCGAGGGTGACCATCGGCCGATCGGCGAGGGCGGGCTGATCAAGAACCGCAAGCGCCGCGAAGGCAGCCGCGACGAAGCGCTCGGCAAGCTGTCGACCAGTCCCGAAAGGGGCGCGAGGCCGGAAAAGAGCTTTGGCGAACGCGGCCCGAGACCCGAGCGCAGCGAGTTTTCGGACAAGCCGCGCAGCGAGTTTCGCGAAAAGCCGCGCGGCGATTTTGGCGACAAGCCCCGTGGAGGCTTCGGCGACAAGCCACGCGGCGCCTTTGGTGACAAACCGCGCGGCGGCAAGAAGCCCGAGCGCGAGCAGCGGCCGATCGAGCCGCCAGGCCAGCGCAAGGCTAATGTCTGGATGGCGCCGGGCGCGCGTCCGATCGGCAAGGGCAGGGCGGAAGCCGATGCCGCCAAGGCGGCTGAGGCCAAGGCGCGCAAGGCGTCGTTCAAGCCGTCCTATGGCAAGCCGGGCGGAGCCAAGCCGTTCGGCAAGCCGGGTGGCGAGCGTCCGGATGGCGGTCGGGGCGGCGAGCGGCCACGCAACGGTCCCAAGGGCCCGAGGACCAGATGATGCCGGGACTTAAATGAGATCCGGCCTTAAATGAGACCCGGGCATAAATGAGAATCGTCGGCGGCCAATTTCGCGGGCGTCCGCTGGCGACGCCGCGCGACCATGCCATCCGCCCGACGACCGACCGCGCCCGCGAGGCCGTCTTCAACGTGTTGGCGCACCGCTTTGCCGACAAGCTCGACGGCGCGCGTGTGCTCGACCTTTTCGCCGGCACCGGCGCTCTCGGCCTCGAAGCGCTGTCGCGCGGCGCTTCCTATGGCGTCTTTATCGAAGAATCGGCCGAAGGGCGCGGCCTGATCCGCACCAATGTCGAAGCTTTTGGCCTTACCGGCCGCACCAAGATCTTCCGCCGCGACGCGACCGCCCTGGGTGAGGCCGGTACGCTTGCGGCATTCGGCCTGGTCTTCGCCGATCCGCCCTATGGCAAGGGCCTTGGCGAGCGCGCCCTGCGCTCGGCCAGGGATGGCGGCTGGTTGCTGCCCGGCGCGCTCTGCGTGGTCGAGGAAGCCGCCTCGGCGCCCTTCGAGATTGGGCCGGAATTCTCGGTGGTTGATAAACGAAACTACGGCGAGACGGTGGTCCGGTTCATCGAGCTTGCGTAAGGGTGGAGCGACCGGCGCCTTCAAAATGACGCACAATTCACTTTGCCTCCGCGGCTAACCTTGCCTATCGTCGCGCGATAACAACCGGAGCCATCAATGACATTTCATACTGAATGGCTGCGGAGAGCCTTGCTCGCCACCGCGCTGACCATGGCCGGCCCGGCCCTGGCCGCGGATGATGGCAAGGTGGCCAACTTCCTGCTCGACAATGGCATGGAGGTGGTGGTCATTCCCGATCATCGCGCCCCCATCGTCACCCATATGGTGTGGTACAAGATCGGCAGCGCCGACGAGCCGCCAGGCAAGTCCGGCATAGCGCACTTCTTCGAACACCTGATGTTCAAGGCTACGACCAACCACGCCGCGGGCGAGTTCGACCGCGCCATATCGGCCATCGGCGGCTCCAACAACGCCTTCACCTCCTATGACTACACTGCCTTCCACGAGACGGTGGCGCCCTCGGCGCTCGGTGAGATGATGAGCTTCGAGGCCGATCGCATGCGCAACCTCATCTTGACCGACGAGGTCATCAAGACCGAGCGCGACGTGATCCTGGAAGAGCGCCGCTCGCGCATCGACAGCAATCCGCAGGCGGTGCTCGACGAAGAGGTCGACGCGACGCTCTGGCAGAACCAGCCCTACCGCATTCCGGTGATCGGCTGGATGCAGGAAATGGAGCAGCTGAACCGCACCGATGCGGTTGCCTTCTATGACAAATACTACCGCCCCAACAATGCGGTGCTGATCGTGGCCGGCGATGTCGAGCCGGAGGTCGTGAAGGCGCTGGCCGAAAAAACCTATGGCAAGGTCGCGCGCGGTCCCGACCTGCCCCCGCGCATCCGCCCGGTCGAGCCGGAGCAGAACACCAAGCGCACGGTAACGCTCACCGATGGGCGCGTTTCGGTGCCGAGCTTTTCGACGCAATGGGTGGTTCCGTCCTACCACACGGCAAAACCCGGCGAGGCCGAGGCGCTCGACCTGCTGGGAGAGATCCTTGGCGGCGGCAGCCGCAGCAGGCTCTACCAGCAACTCGTGGTCAAGCAAGGCATCGCATCGGCGACCGGCGCCTTCTTCCAGGGTACGATGCTCGACGCCACCAATTTCACCGTCTATGGCGCGCCGCGCGGCGACGCCAAGCTGAGCGACGTCGAGGCGGCCGTCGACGCCGAGATCGCCCGCATCGTCAAGGACGGCGTCACCGCGGACGAGCTGGAGAAGGCCAAGGCCCGCTATATCAGGGCCATGATCTTCGCCCGCGACAAGCAGGACGAGATGGCCAATCTCTACGGCGCCGAGCTCGCCACCGGCGGCAACGTCAGGGATATCGAGGAATGGCCGGACCGCATTCGCAAGGTCACCGCCGATGAGATCAAGGCGGTCGCCGCACGCTATCTGCTGCTCGATCGTACGACGACCGGCTATCTCTTGCCGCAGCAACAGGCGGGGAATTGATGATGACGAGATTGAGCGTTAGCGCTGCCCCTCACCTGCCTGCCGGCATCCTCTCCCCCTATAGTGACGGGGAGAGGGGCGCTGTCATCGTCGATTTCGCCAACCATCAGCGTCGTAAGAAGAGCGCCAGCGTCGCGGCGAGACCCCTTCTCCCCGTCACTATACGGGGAGAAGTGCCCGGCAGCGCGATGAGGGGCGGAGCTGACCTTGGCGATCAATGGCCTGATGCGATTGCTCATAGGCGCATCGCGGTTCTCCACGCCCTCGCCACACTGTTCCTCGGCATCTTCTTCCTCATCCTGCCGGCGCTTGCCGCGCACGCGATGGACATCCAACCGGTGACCTCGTCAAAGGGCGTCAATGCCTGGCTGGTCGAGGACCACTCCATTCCGATCATCGCCATCCGCTTCGTCTTCGATGGCGGCTCGACGCAGGATCCGGCGGGGCGGGAAGGGTTGGTCAATCTGATGACCGGCCTGTTCGACGAGGGCGCCGGCGACCTCGACAGCGAGGCCTTCCAGATCAAGCTTGACGATGCCGGCGCAGAGATGGGCTTCGAAGCGGCGCGCGACGGCACCTATGGCGCGATGCGGATGCTGGCCGAGCAGAAGGATGCGGCCTTCGACCTGCTCAGGCTGGCGGTCACCAGCCCGCGCTTCGACCAGGCGCCGATCGACCGCATCCGCGCCCAGATCCTGTCCGGCATCATCGCCAATGAGCGTGACCCCAACACCGTCGCGCAAACCAAATGGCTGCGCGCCATCTATGGCGAACATCCGTATTCCAGGCCCGACCAGGGCACCAAAGACAGCATCGCCACCATCACGGCGGCGGATCTGGCTGCCTTCCACAACGCCAATTTCGCCCGCAGCGGCCTGCATGTTGCGGTGGTCGGCGACATAGATGCCGCGACGCTGAAACGGAAGCTCGATGAGGTCTTCGGCGATCTGCCGGAAAAGCAGGTGCTGCAACCGGTTGCCGATACCGAGCTGAAGCTCGGCCAGCAGCTCGAGGTCGACTACGACCTGCCGCAAACCTCGCTGCAGTTTGCCTATCCCGGTGTGAAGCGCGATGCGCCGGATTTCTTCCCTGCGGTGCTGATGAACCAGATTCTCGGCGGCGGCACCTTCACCTCGCGCCTCTATGACGAGGTGCGGGAAAAGCGCGGCCTGGCCTATTCCGTCGATTCCAACCTGGTCGATCACCAGCATTCCAACTCGCTGATCATCACCACCGCAACGCGTTCCGATCGCGCCGCCGAGACGCTCGGCATCGTCAAGGAGGTGGTCAAGAAGATGGCCGAGGAGGGGCCGACCGAGGCCGAACTGGACGCCACCAAGAAATACATGGTCGGCTCCTATGCTATCAGCAATCTGGATTCTTCCAGCGCCATTGCCGCGACCCTGGTTGAATTGCAACTCGACAATCTCGGCATCGATTACGTGCAGCGCCGCGCGGCGCTCATCAACGGTGTGACGCTCGATCAGGTCAAGGCAGCGGCGAAGAAGCTGCTGACGCCGGCGCCCGCGATCATGAGCATCGGGCCGAAGCTGGAGGGCAAATGACGAGCTCCACCTCGGGCCCCACCTTCGGTATCGCCTTTGGCGGCGGCGGCGCGCGCGGCCTCGCCCATATCCACATCGTCGAGGCGCTGGATGAGCTCGGCATCAAGCCCGTGGCCATCGCCGGCTCCTCGATCGGCGCCATCATGGGCGCCGGCATGGCCTCGGGCATGAGCGGCAAGGACATCGAGGACTACGCCCGCTCGATCCTCGGCCGCCGCGCCGAGGTGGCGGCGCGCATGTGGCGCTCGCGTCCCGGCACCATCGCCGAGGCGATGCAGGGCGGCATCCGCGTCAGCCAGTTCAACATAGAGCGCATCTTGAAGGCGTTCCTGCCGGAAGCCATCCCGGAAACCTTCGCCGAGCTGATGATCCCGCTCAAGGTGACGGCGACGGACTATTTCGGTCACAAGCTGGCCGTCTTCGACGAGGGCGACCTGCATTCGGCGCTCGCCGCCTCGGCTGCCATTCCCGCCGTGTTCCGCCCGGTGACGCGCGACGACCGCGTGCTGATCGACGGCGGCATCTACAATCCGGTGCCGTTCGACCTCATCGAAGACGCCGCCGACATCATCATCGCGATCGACGTCGTCGGTGCGCCGAGCGAGGCCGAGCGCAAGCACCCGACCACCGTCGATCTGATGTACGGCGCCACGCAATTGATGATGCAGTCGATCATCGCCCACAAGCTGAACCAGCGCCCCCCCGACATACTGATCCGCCCGCCGGTGTCGAAATACCGCGTGCTCGATTTCATGAAGATCGACACGCTGCTTGCCGAGACGCACGAGGTCAAGGACGAACTGAAGCGCGAGGTGGAAAGAGTGGTCGAGGCGCGTGGCAAGGGCAAGCGGGGGAAGAAAGCAGGGTGAGCTGCCGATCTCCCCCCTCGAGGGCATAGGCGCTAAGATAGGTATTGCCCTGCGGAATCGGGTGTGATTCTACACTGCGATGACACACGAATCGCTTGTTGATGACGGCTGGGCCGAGACGATTGAGCTT
>NZ_AYXC01000032.1:0-35170 GCF_000502275.1 Mesorhizobium sp. L103C131B0
TCGCTCCGCCGGCCAACGGGGCAGCACCAGCTGATGCCGCCGCCACGCCGCCCGCTGCGCCGGCGGCCGCCGCTCCCGCGCCGACCGTTGCGGTCGGCCAGAAGGCGATCTTCTACGAGGAACGCACCTCGACCGCGCAAGGTTCGGCCGAACCCGGCAGCATCGTCTGGTCGCTGGTGCAGGAATCGCCCGGCGGCGACCTGCCGCCCGAGCCGGCGATCCGCGCCGAGGCGACCATTCCCGGCAAGGACATCCAGCTGCGCATGACCATCCGCCGCAATACCGACCAGACGCTGCCGGCCAGCCACATCATCGAGATGATCTTCCTGACGCCCGAGAGCTTTGACGGCGGTGGCGTCGACAACATCCTGCGCGTCGCCATGAAGAGTTCGGAACAGGATGCCGGCAGCCCGCTGATCGGCATTCCGGCCAAGATCGCCGACGGCTTCTTCCTGGTGGCGCTCAACGACACCAAGGCCGACGAGGACGCCAATATGACCTTGCTTCGAGGCCAGGACTGGATCGACGTGCCGGTGGTCTACAAGACCGGACGCCGGGCGCTGCTGACCATGGAAAAGGGCATTCCGGGCGAGAAGGTGTTCGACGAGGCGCTGAAGGCCTGGCAGGCCAAGACGGCAGGTTGACGGGCGGCAGTAGCGGCTGCCTTCGCTCAGAAGCCCTGGAACAGCATGTCGAGCGCGGCGACGATGTCGTCGTGATGTCTAGAAAGGTTTCCCTCTGGCATCCGCAATTCGGACGCGCTGAAGGCCGACACAAACTGCGTGACCATCACAAGATCTTTGCCGTTTATAGCGAAGGTCGGGTTCAGGCGGCGGCCAGGAAGCGGGGCAATCTCGGGCGGCATCAAAGGAACGACCACCCTCGTGCTCAGCCCTTCAAGCATATCTGACTGCACGTCGAGAAGATAACCGTCGCTCTCGGTACTCCGATAGAAATCGTAACGCGCCATCAGAACGGCCGGTGTTTAGCCAATGGCAGTCCGTTCTTTCGGACATATTCGTTGGAGCTTTCGATGGCTTCCCTGTTTTCTTCTTGCCATCGACGCGTTTTCTCCGCCGCAATCGCTTTCGCGATCCCTGCTTCGGCAGCGCGGGAGATGTTGATGCCCAACGCTTTGGCGTCCTTGATCAGCTGAGAGTCAATGGACGTGTTGACAGAGGCCCGCTGAGTTTTTGGCGTCGATTGAAGCACGGAGATGCCTCCTTTCATGCGCACAATATACGCGCATAAAAGACCGCAGGCAATGCTACCCCTCCATCTCCTCACGCAGCATTTCCAGCTCCAGCCACTCTTCCTCGAGTGCGGCCAGCGTGGCGCGTTCCTTGTCGAGGGCGGCGATGGTCTTTTGGAACGAGGCCGGGTCGCGCTCGTAATAGGCGGGATCGGCAATGTTGTTTTCCAACCGCGAGATCGAGGCCATTACCGCCTCGATCTTCTTGGGCAAGGATTCCAGGGCGAATTTCTGCTTGAACGACAGTTTCCTCGACGGCCCTTTTGGCGCTGCCGGCTCGCTCTTGCCCGGCGCCGGCGCATCGCTGGTTTCGGCCTTGGCGCGCGCCTTGCGGTCGTCGAGCCGGGTGCCGCCGCGCTGCGCCAGCATGTCGGAATAGCCACCGGCATATTCGATCCAGCGGCCGCCTCCGTCCGGGGCGATGATGCTGGTGACGGTGCGGTCGAGGAAGTCGCGGTCGTGGCTGACCAGGATGACCGTGCCGGCAAAGCCGGCGACAAGTTCCTGCAACAGTTCCAGCGTCTCCATGTCGAGATCGTTGGTCGGCTCGTCGAGCACCAGAAGGTTGGCGGGCCGCGCCAGAACACGCGCCAGGAGCAGCCGCGCCCGTTCGCCGCCGGACAGCTCGCGCACCGGGGTGCGCGCCTGTTCCGGCTTGAACAGGAAATCCTTCATGTAGGACACGACATGGCGCTGCTCGCCATTGATGACGAGGTTTTCGCCGCGCCCGTCCGTGAGATACTGCGCCAGGGTTTCGGCCGGATCGACCGCCTCGCGCTTCTGGTCGAGCGTGGCGATTTCCAGATTGGTGCCGAGCCGCACCGAGCCGGCGTCGGGCTTCATCTCGCCGGTAAGCATCTTCAACAGCGTCGTCTTGCCGGCGCCGTTCGGCCCGACAAGGCCGACGCGATCGCCGCGCTGGATGCGGGTCGAGAAGCTTTTGACCACGGTGAGGTCGCCAAAGCTCTTTTCGATGTTCTTGGCCTCGATCACCAGCTTGCCGGATTCGGCGGCGTCGCTGGCCACCATGGTGGCCGAGCCCTCGGCGCCGCGATGGCCGCGAAAACGCTGGCGCATGGTCTGCAGTTCGCCCAGGCGGCGCATGTTGCGTTTGCGGCGAGCCGTCACGCCATAGCGCAGCCAATGCTCCTCGCGCACGATCTGGCGGCCGAGCTTGTGCTGTTCGCGCTCTTCCTCTTCCAGCACAAGGTCGCGCCATTCCTCGAAATGGCCAAAGCCCTTGTCGAGGCGGCGGGTCTGGCCACGGTCGAGCCAGACAGTGGCGCGCGAGACGCGTTCGAGGAAGCGACGGTCGTGCGAGATGACGATCAGCGCCGAAGACGTCCGGACAAGCTCTTCTTCCAGCCATTCGATGACCGACAAATCGAGATGGTTCGTCGGCTCGTCAAGCAGCAGAATATCGGGTTCGGGCGCCATGACGCGGGCAAGTGCTGCGCGGCGCGCCTCGCCGCCGGAGAGATCGTTGGGGTTCTCGGTGCCGGCGAGGCCGAGATGCTCCATCAGATATGTGGCGCGGTAGGGATCGTCGGCAGGCCCAAGCCCAGCCTCGACATAGGCACGCACATTGGCAAAGCCGTCCATGTCGGGCATTTGCGGGAGATAGCGCACCGTTGCCGAAGGCTGGCGGAAGACCTCGCCGTCTTGCGGCTCGATCAGACCAGCAGCAATCTTCAGGAGCGTCGACTTGCCGGAGCCGTTGCGGCCGACGAGCGCGATCTTGTCACCGGCGGACGCCGTCAGTTCGGCGCCATCGAGCAGCGGCGTGCCGCCAAAGGTCAGTCTTATCCCGTCGAGGTTGAGAAGGGGCGGGGCCATGTCAGCTTTCAGGCAAGGGGTAGGGGTGGGCGAGCAGCAGCGCGCGGCCATGGCCGAGCGCGATTTCGAGGCCGCCCCCGGTCGTGTTGGACTTGACCTCGTTCGAGATGGTCAGCGACGAGCCGAACACGACCTCGACATGGTCGAGCGGCCACTTCGCGCCGGACACGGTGAGGCCCGAAAGATCGGAAAAGCCGAGCACCGAAAACAGCGTTCCGTCGGCATAGTCGAAGCCGGCCTTGCCAGGCAGCAGAGGGGCGCCTTCCTGCGCTCCGCTGGTCAACAGCACTTTTGTGCCTGTCTCTGTCAGCCGCAGGCTGAGCGCCAGATGCAGGAAGGCGTGGTCGGCGCGCTTGCCGCCGAAAGCGCCGGCCAGCACCAGGCTGGTGGCGCCGCGTCCCAATGCCGCCGCGATCGCCAGTTCGCCATCGGTCTTGTCCTTTTCGGGAGGAAACACCTCCCGCGGCACGGCGGCGAGATCGGCAGGCAGGTCCGCCGGCACGGAATCGAAATCGCCGACCCACAGCTCCGGCATCAGGCCGAGCAGGCGGGCATGATCGATGCCGGCGTCGGCGGCGATGACGCGCGTGCCCGCGACCTGGCGGTCGAGCCGCGGCGTGCGGACGAGATCGCCGCCAAGCAGGATGGTGAATGTGCTCATATCCGCTGGCCCTTACCAGCCCCGCCGACGAAACGGAAGGCCGAGCGGCACCGTCACTCTTTGTTGGAGCATGATCTTTTTCCGGAAACGGATTCCACTTTCCGGGATCATGCTCGGGCAAACTTCCACTTGCGTGGCACCTTGGCCGGGCCTATGTGTCGAAACGCTCTAACGGGGTGCCGGACGCGATCTTCGCGGACCGGCTGAGAGGCAGTCTCGCCAACCCGCTGAACCTGATCCGGTTTGTACCGGCGGAGGGATTAGACGCTTCGGACAGCCCGACGCCTCAATTCCTTTCAACACGAATGAAGGAGGCGCCGATGCGCATGTTTTTGTCCCGTCTTGTCCCAGCGCTGGGGCTTGCTGTTTCGCTACTGGCAAGCTCTGCGTCCGCGCAGGAAAAACTCACGATCTATACCTATGAGAGTTTCACTGCCGACTGGGGTCCGGGCCCCCAGGTGAAGAAGGAATTCGAGGCCGAGTGCGGCTGCAGCGTCGACTTCGTCTCGGTGGCCGACGGCGTCGCGCTGCTCAACCGCGTCAAGCTCGAAGGTGCCTCGACCAAGGCCGATATCGTGCTTGGTCTCGACACCAACCTCACCGCGGAAGCCAAGGCTTCCGGCCTGTTTGTCCCACATGGCGCGGTGGCTGAAAACAACGTGCCGGGCGGCTGGAGCGACGACACTTTCGTGCCCTATGATTATGGTTATTTCGCCGTCGTCTACGACACCGAAAAGCTGAAGAGCCCACCGAAGAGCCTGAAGGAACTGGTCGAGGGCGATGCCGCCGACAAGATCGTCATCCAGGATCCGAGGACGTCGACGCCGGGCCTCGGCCTGCTGCTGTGGGTCAAGTCGGTCTATGGCGACAAGGCGCCGGAAGCCTGGGCGAAACTCAAGGGCAAAGTGCTGACGGTGACGCCGGGCTGGAGCGAGGCCTACGGCCTGTTCACCAAGGGCGAGGCGCCGATGGTGCTTTCCTATACGACGTCGCCGGCCTACCACATGGTGGCCGAGAACACCGGGCGCTACCAGGCGGCCTCGTTCGAGGAAGGCGAGTATCTGCAAATCGAGGTCGCCGGCATCACCACCACGGGCGCGAAGAATCCGCTGGCGGCGAAGTTCCTGGCCTTCATGACCGGGCCGAAATTCCAGGATGTCATTCCGGAGACCAACTGGATGTTCCCGGCCGGGAAAACCGACAAGCCGCTCAATCCGGCTTTTGATAGGCTGGTCAAGCCGGCGAAGACCTTGCTGTTCAGCCCGGAAGAGGTCGCGGCAAATCGCAAGGCCTGGGTGGATGAATGGCTGGCGGTGATGAGCAAGTAGCTTTGGCTGTATGATCGAAAGATGAGTGCCCTACGGCGCCCCCCTCTGTCCTGCCGGACATCTCCCCCACGAGGGGGGAGATTGGCTATCGTCGGCGATTTCGCCAGTCGCCAAGGTTGCAGGAATAAGCGGGGCGCGGAAATAGCTGATCTCCCCCCTTGTGGGGGAGATGTCCGGCAGGACAGAGGGGGGCGCGAAGGAACGCGACGCCCGGTAAAGAGTGCAACGCTCTGACCCCCGCATCACGGCCGGCATTGTCGCGCTTGCGGCAATCGCGCTGCTGATCGGTGGCGCCTTCGCCGGCCTTATCCGCGAAGGCGCGCACGACCTTTCCGGCGCCGCGTCCGCCTTTGACCTCTATCTCCTGCGCGTTGTCCGCTTCACGCTCTGGCAGGCTGCGCTCTCGACTCTGCTTTCCGCCGTACCGGCGCTCTTCGTCGCCCGGTCGCTGTCGCGGCATCCGCGCTTCTTCGGACGCGGCTTCATCCTGCAGCTGTTCACTGTGCCCCTTGCCTTGCCGGCAATTGTCGGAGCGCTGGGCATACTGGCGCTCTATGGCCGCGCCGGTTATTTCGCCGCGATCGGTGGCCAGAGCTGGCCCGACATCTATGGGCTGTCGGGCATCCTCGTCGCCCACGTCTTCTTCAACCTGCCGCTGGCCACCCGGCTGTTCCTCGAAGCGCTGGGAACGGTGCCGGCCGATCAATGGCGGCTGGCGAGCCAGCTCGGCATGGGGGCGAGGCCAGCCTTCCGGCTGATCGAGTGGCCGGTGCTGCGCGCCGCGCTGCCGGGCGTCGCCGGGCTTGTCTTCATGCTTTGCATCACCTCCTTCACCATCGTGCTGATCCTCGGCGGCGGGCCGGCGGCGACGACGCTGGAAGTCGCCATCTATCAGGCGCTGCGTTTCGACTTCGATCCGGCGCGAGCGGTGACGCTGACGGTGCTGCAGATCGCGCTGACTTTTGCCGTCATGCTGGCGCTGACGCGGCTCGGCGCCAATATGACCGGCGACGCCAATTTGCCTGTCGCGCCGCGTTGCTATCACTTGGCCGGCAAAGCAGAAACAGCGTTCAACGCCGTCCTGATCGTGCTCGCCTTGCTGTTCGTCGCCGGACCAATGGCGGCCACCGTCGCGTCCGGCCTCGACGCCGATCTCGGCCGGTTGGCGGGCGAGAGTGCCGTGCGTCAGGCGACGCTGACCAGCGCCGGTCTCGCCTTCTCTGCGGCGCTACTTTCGGTGGCGCTGGCACTGTCGCTGATCATGGCGCGGCGGGCACTGTCGCTGCGCCGCCGGTCCAGTGCCCGTTCATTGCTCGAACATGCCACCGACACCGGCGCCGGCTTCGTCCTCGTCGTGCCGCCCATCGTCATCGGCGCCGGCTGGTTTCTCCTGCTGCGCACGATCAGCGATGTCTTTGCCATCGCGCCGGTCATGGTCGTCACCGTCAATGCGGTGATGGCGATGCCCTTTGCCATCCGCGCGATGCGCCCGGCCTATGATGCGGCGAGCGAGCGCCATGAAAAGCTGTGCGCGCAGCTCGGCATTGCGGGCTGGAACCGGCTGCTTCTGGTCGACTGGCCATCGCTCCGGCGGCCGCTGGCCACCGGCTTTGCCTTCGCCATGGCACTGTCGCTCGGCGATCTCGGCGTCATCGCGCTGTTGGGCAGCGATTCGGTGCAGACCTTGCCCTATCTCCTGCTGGCGCGCATGGGCAGCTATCGCACGGCCGATGCTGCCGGGCTGGCTTTGCTGCTCGGGGCGGTCTGCCTTGCATTGGTGGTCGCGGCAGACTGGCTGGGACGGGGAGAGAGATCGTGACGTCCGCTGTGGAGAAAGGCACGACTGTCCGGCTGGACAAGGTCTCGTTCAGCTATGGCGAAACGCCATTCCTGTTCGATGTCGAATTCGATACATCTAAGATCACCGCCATCATGGGGGCAAGCGGTTCGGGCAAATCGACCTTGCTCAATCTGGTGGCTGGTTTCGAGACGCCGGAGTCCGGTCGTGTGCTGATCGGCGCCGCCGATGTCGGCGCCGAGCCGCCTTCGGCGCGGCCGGTGTCGATGGTATTCCAGGAAAACAATCTGTTTGCTCATCTCTCGGTGGAGAAGAATGTCGGGCTCGGCCGCTCGCCATCGCTCAACCTGACCGACGCCGATCGCGCCGCAATCGCCGAGGCGCTTGACCGCGTCGGCCTGGCCGGCAAGGAAATGCGCCTGCCGCGCGAACTCTCCGGCGGCGAAAGGCAGCGCGTGGCGCTCGCCCGCGTTCTGGTGCGCGACCGGCCAGTGCTGCTGCTCGACGAGCCGTTCGCTTCGCTCGGGCCAGCACTGCGCGACGACATGCTCGACCTGGTGGCCGGCGTTCATGCCGAGCGGGCGATGACGGTGCTGTTCGTCACGCATCAGCCGGAAGACGCTCGCCGTATCGGCGAGCAGATGGTTTTTCTGGACAATGGCAGGGTTGCCGCGACGGGACCTGCCGGCGATTTTTTCGACGGCACTGGCCCTGAAGCGTTTCGGCGCTATATCGGCGCAAGTTCGGGCGGATCACGCGATATTGCCCGGAAGCGGACATAATTTACGACCAAACCGGCTACAGGTGATGTGGCGCTTGCTTGCCATGGTCCAGTCGATGTGGCTAGGTCCGCTTAGTACTGGTCCGGCACGAGCCGTGATTTGCCCCTACAGCGCCGCACCCGGCCGGATGCGTAAACGCTGTAGGTTTTTTGATGTGTGCAGGATTGCCAACGAAACCGATTTTTCGCTGGCGCGGACCCCGGTCCAAATCATGCGCCGAGAGCTGAAGGAACGCCGTGCTGCCGACCGGCACTGACACTTTGAAACGCAGACCGCTGGTGCGCTTCCTCGCGCTGGCCGGCCTTGCCGTGGCGCTGGCCAGCTGCCAGATGTTCACGCCTCCCGAAGTGCAGGAATCCGGCTTCCAGCCTTCCGACAAGCCGATCACGGTCGACAATGTCGCCGCCAACAGCAAGCTTGCCGAACTGGCGAAGGCACAGCATCCGCGCATCCTTGCCACCTATGGCGGCGAATATTCCGATCCCAAGCTCGAGCGCATGGTGGCCAAGGTTGTCGGCAGCCTGACCGTGGTGTCGGCCAATCCGACCCAGACCTATCGCATCACCATCCTCAATTCGCCCAACGTCAACGCTTTCGCGCTGCCGGGTGGCTATCTCTACGTCACCCGCGGCCTGCTGGCGCTGGCCAATGATTCGGCCGAACTCGCCGCCGTCATCGCGCATGAGATGGGCCACGTCACCGCCAATCACGGTCTGCAGCGACAGCAGCTCGAGGCCGAGGAAGGCCTGGCGACCAAGGTGGTCTCCGATGTGCTGGGCGACAGCCCGACCGCCAAGCAGGCATTGATCCGCGGCAAGCTGAGGCTGGCGCAGTTCTCGCGCAACCAGGAGCTGGAGGCAGACGCCATCGGCATCAAGTCGATCGGCGAGGCGGGTTACGATCCCTATGCCGCCGGGCGTTTCCTGCAGTCGATGTCGGCCTACACCGATTTCCGCTCGATCAGCGGCGCCACCGACGCCAGCCTCGACTTCCTGGCCACGCACCCCAACACGCCGCAGCGAATTGATCTGGCGCAGCGCCACGCCCGCCAGTTCGGCGCGCCGGGCATCGGCACCCGCGACCGCGATTCCTTCCTGGCCGGGATAGACGGCCTGCTCTATGGCGACACGCCGGAAGAGGGCTATGTGCGCGGCCAGACCTTCCTGCATCCGGGCCTCGGCGTTTCGTTCACGGTGCCCGACGGCTTCATCATCGACAATTCGGCGGCGGCGGTGACGGCGACCGGTCCCGGCGACATGGCGATCCGCTTCGACGGTGTGTCGATCGACAAGGATCGTGCGCTGACCGACTACATCAGAAGCGGCTGGGTGGCCGGTCTCGACGAGACCAGTGTGCGCCAGGAGACGATCGACGGCAACCAGGCGGCGACCGCGCACGCCGGCGCCGATGGCTGGCAGTTCGACATTGCGGTGATCCGCGCCGGCGGTCAGGTCTACCGGCTTTTGACAGCGGCCCCCTCGGCCAGCACGACACTCGATCCGGTGGCACGCTCGGTCAGCGGTTCGTTCCGCGTGCTCAGCCCCGCCGAGAAGGCGGCACTGAAGCCGCTGCATATCCGCGTCGTCACGGTACAGGCCGGGCAGACGATGGGCACACTTTCGGCGCAGATGGTCGGCGTCGACCGCAAGCTCGATCTGTTCCGCGTGCTCAACGCGATGTCGCCGGGCGCCTCGGTTTCGGCCGGCGACAAGGTCAAGATCGTCACGGACAGATAGCGCCGGTCTTCGTCAGAAACCCCAGCCTTCGTAGTGCTTTTTTCTGAGATAACTTTTCTGAGATAACTCGGGGTACCCCGTTCCTGGCAATCTCAGGCCGCCATGAACTCCGGATTCTGCTTCACCAGCGCGAGCTTGAGCTTTTCCATGGCGCGGGCCTCGATCTGCCGGACACGCTCCTTGGAAATGCCGAGCGTCTCGCCAAGCGCCTCAAGCGTCGCACCTTCGTCGCTCAGCCGGCGCTCCTCGATGATCCTGAGTTCGCGGGCATTGAGCGCGCGGAGCGCCGTCTTCAGCCACATCAGGCGCCGTTCGACGTCGATGGTGTCGCCGGCGACCTCGTCAGGCAATGGATCGTCCGAAATCAGGAAGTCCATCCGCTCGGTGGTGCCAGCTTCGTCGGCGAGCGGTGCGTTGAGCGAAGAGTCAGGTGCTGAAAGCCTGGAATCCATCTTCGCGACATCGGCCTCGGAGACGCCTAGGGCTACCGACACTTCGCGGTAGAGCGTGGCGTTGGAGATCGGCTCGGCGCCATTGGCAAGACGGGCGCGCAGGCGCCGCAGGTTGAAGAACAGCGCCTTTTGCGCCGAAGAGGTGCCGCCGCGAACGATCGACCAGTTGCGCAGGATATAGTCCTGCATCGAAGCGCGGATCCACCATGTCGCATAGGTCGAGAAGCGCACCTCGCGCTCCGGCTCGAAACGCGCGGCTGCTTCCAGCAGCCCGACATGGCCCTCTTGGACCAGATCTCCGAGCGGCAGGCCGTAATGTCGGAACTTCGAAGCCATGGAGATGACCAGCCGCATATGGGCGACGGTGATCTGATGCAGCGCCTGCTGATCCTGGTCCTCCTTCCAGCGCAAGGCGAGAACATGTTCCTCATCGCGCTCGAGGTAGGGGGCTTTCATTGCCGTGCGGACCATGGTCCGTCCTGCCGTGTCTTCGATCATGCCGCGCTCCTGCTCCCGGACATTTTCGGACGGCCTGGCGGCCGTTATCTCTGTTTGACGCAATTCCGAAGGAAACCGCTTTCCCACTTTCCTGGAATTGCTTCGGGCCTAGCGCAGCCAAGGGTTCTTGAAATGGAAACGCGGCGCCCTACAACAAGCCATGAACGTGCCATACCGGGGATTGGTTCCGCCGCCGAGGGCGGTTGTTTTGTGCGGTCCGACAGGGCGCATCGACACCGCAGATCGGGACTATTGGCACCGATCGGAGCTGCTTTGAGAATCTGATTTCTGGATCGCCGTTTTTTTGAAATCTGGTTCCTTATTTTGCTGCGCTGTATCTGTCAGTTTCCGGCTCTCACAAGCGCCGGACACCGGCCAAGGACGGGATCACATAGAAATGAAATGGCTCAATTCGCTCATCGTCGCCGGAACGCTTCAGGTTCTGGCTGTTACATCAGGCTATGCCGGCGCCAATCTTGACCAGATCAAGCAGGCCGGCACCCTCAAGGTCGGCACCGAAGGCACCTATGCGCCCTTCACCTATCATGATGCTTCCGGCGCGCTGGTCGGCTTCGACGTCGAGATCGCCAAGGCGATCGGCGACAAGCTCGGCGTCAAGGTCGAGTTCCTCGAAGGCAAATGGGACGGGCTGATCGCCGGCCTCGACGCCAACCGCTACGACGCCGTGATCAACGAGGTCGGCATCACCGACGCGCGCAAGGCCAAGTACGATTTCTCCGATCCTTACATCGCCTCCAAGGCCGTGCTGATCGTGCGCGGCGACAATACCGACATCAAGACCTTCGCCGACCTCAAGGGCAAGAAGTCGGCACAGTCGTTGACATCGAATTTCGGCAAGCTCGCCGAGACCAACGGCGCCGAACTCGTCGGCACCGACGGCTTCGACCAGTCGATCCAGCTGCTGCTCACCGGCCGCGCCGACGCCACCATCAATGACAGCCTGTCTTTCCTCGACTTCAAGAAGCACAAGCCGGACGCCAATGTGAAGATCGCCGCGCAGGAAGAGAACGCCGACTATTCCGGCGTCATCGTGCGCAAGGGTGATCCGGAGCTGGTCGCGGCGATCAACAAGGCGCTGGCCGACATCAAGGCCGACGGCACCTACAAGAGGATCGCCGATACCTATTTCGGCCAGGATGTCTCGCAGTAAAGACCATCTCCCGGCGGTTTGCCGGCAATGACCAATAGCGGCGGGCCGTCTTTGACGGCTCGCCGTTTTTCGCATGATATGAGAAGCACACAATCGCACTGCCGTCACCGCGGCGGTCTGTGAAGGAGGAGCCGTTCGTGCCGCACTGGCTACACCTGATGCTGGACTCGTTGCCGACACTGCTGTGGGCGGCGTTGATCTTCACCGTACCGCTGACATTGCTATCGTTCGCACTCGGCCTGTTCGTCGGCCTGGTTGTCGCCCTGGTGCGGCTGTTCGGTCCCAAGCCTCTGGTTGCCGTGGTCCGCTTCTATGTCTGGATCTTTCGCGGCACGCCGCTTCTGGTGCAGCTGTTCCTGATCTTTTACGGCCTGCCTTCGGTCGGCATATTGCTGGATGCTTTTCCGGCGGCGCTGATTGGCTTCACCCTCAACATAGGCGCCTACAGTTCGGAAATTATCCGCGCCGTGATCGGCTCGGTGCCGAAGGGCCAGTGGGAGGCGGCCTATTCGATCGGCATGACCTGGAGCCAGGCGATGCGGCGCACCATCCTGCCGCAAGCCGGCCGCGTCGCCGTGCCGCCGCTGTCCAACACCTTCATCTCGCTGGTCAAGGATACGTCGCTGGCCGCCGCCATCACTGTGCCGGAGATGTTCCAGGCGGCGCAGCGCATCGTCGCCACCACCTATGAACCGCTGATCCTCTATGTCGAGGCGGCGATCCTTTATCTGGCGATGAGCTCGGTGCTTTCGGCCTTGCAGACGCGGCTGGAGGAGCGGCTCAACCGCTATGGCGGCTTCCTGGAGGCGCGCTCATGATCGGCCTCACCGACATCGAAAAGCGCTTCGGCGACAATCTGGTGCTGAAGGGCGTGACGGTCACCATTGCCGAAGGCAGCGTCACCGCGCTCGTCGGCCCCTCCGGCGGCGGCAAGAGCACACTGCTGCGCTGCATCAACCTGTTGGAGATCCCGACCTCGGGCATGGTGCGCATCGGCGACGAGACGCTGGAATTCCGTCCCGGCATCAAGATCCCCAGCCGCGACATCCAGCGCCTGCGGCTGCAGACCGGCATGGTGTTCCAGAACTTCCAGCTGTTCCCGCATCGCACCGCGATCGAGAACGTCATGGAAGGCCTGGTGACGGTGCTGAAATGGCCGACGGCAAAGGCGCGCGAGCGGGCATTGGCGCTGCTCGAGAAGGTCGGCATGGCGCACAAGGCGGATGATTGGCCGGCAACGCTGTCGGGCGGCCAGCAGCAGCGTGTGGCCATTGCCCGCGCCCTGGCGCCGTCGCCGAAAGTGCTGCTTTGCGACGAGCCGACCTCGGCGCTCGATCCGGAACTGGCGCAGGAAGTGGTCGACGTGCTCGGAAAGCTCGCCAGCGAAGGCACCACCATGGTGATGGCCACGCACGACCTTCGCCTTGCCTCCAAGATCGCGCAGGAGGTGGTGTTCCTCGATGCTGGTGTCGTCGTCGAGAAGGGGCCGTCCACCGTGGTGTTCAGCAATCCGGAGCGGGAACGGACCAAGCGTTTTATTGCGACGCTGAAGCAGGAGGCGGAGAAGGAAGCCGGCGGCTGAGCCTTCTACGTTCCCCTTGTGAAGAGGTCGGACGGAAGGTCCGGGTGCGGTCTGGTGTCGTCCCCATCCTCGCTGCTTCGCAGCGACCCTGCCTGGGCGAGCCACGGGTCTCGCCTGTCCTTGGAACCCCACAAGGGGGTAAAAACAAACCCGGCACAAGGCCGGGTTTTTCATGAATTCGACGGTGAAAGCGATCAGGCAGCTTCTTCCTGCTCGGCTTCCTCATTGTCGGCCTTGGCGCCGCGCTTCGGGCCCTTGTTGAGGTTGACCTCGATCAGGCGCACGGCTTCGGTTTCCGACATGCGGTTGACTGCCGCGATCTCGCGCGCCATGCGGTCGAGTGCCGCCTCATAGAGCTGACGCTCGGAATAGGACTGTTCCGGCTGGTTGTCGGCACGGTAGAGGTCGCGCACGACTTCCGAGATCGAGATCAGGTCGCCCGAATTGATCTTGGCATCATATTCCTGCGCACGGCGCGACCACATGGTGCGCTTGACGCGGGCGCGGCCCTGGACGACCTTCAGCGCGCGCTCGACATAATCCTCTTCCGACAGCTTGCGCATGCCGATGGAGGTCGCCTTGGCGACCGGAACCTTCAGGCGCATCTTGTCCTTCTGGAAGTCGATGACGAACAGTTCCAGCTTGTGGCCCGCAACTTCCTGCTCGTCGATCGAGACGATCTGGCCGACGCCGTGTGCCGGATAGACGATGTACTCGCCGGTCTTGAAACCGTGGCGTGCCGAGGTGGACTTCTTCTGCGGGGTGATCGTTGCCATTACGCCCTGAACTCCTTGTTGTGGCACCGGCGGCCTGCCGGTCCGAACGCATGCGACCGGGGACACCGATCGTTAGCCGCACAACAGATGAACCCATCGGAAAAGCCGGGGCCGGCAAACCGCATACATAGCGACTGCCTGGCCCAGATCGCTCTGGTCCGATTGGGGATTTCACCTTTCAGTGATTTGGGGCGCTTGCGCCATAAATCGACGTTGTGTCACCGGCATGTTTCAACGGGTGTAGCACAAAAAGTCGGAAGAATCAAGGTTTTGCTGCAAACGCGAAGGTGGAGCGCCATCGCCGCCTGTCAAGGCAGTTAATGTATGATGCGCGTTACGCAGCGTTATGACGATCCAATAGGCCGCACTTTTTTGCTTTGCGCATCACCCTTTCCGAAATCGATTCCGATTCCAGGGTCATGCGCTCAGTCGCCTTCGCCGGGCTCAGCGGAGAAATATTTCTCGAACTTGCCGGCCTCGCCGTCGAAGCTCTTGGCATCTGCCGGAGGCTCCTTCTTGGCGGTGATGTTGGGCCATTTCTCGGCGTATTCGGTGTTGACCTGCAGCCATTTGTCGAGGCCCGGCTCGGTGTCGGGCTTGATTGCATCGGCCGGGCATTCGGGTTCGCAGACGCCGCAGTCGATGCACTCGTCGGGATGTATGACAAGCATGTTCTCGCCCTCGTAGAAGCAGTCGACCGGACAGACCTCGATGCAGTCCATGTACTTGCATTTGATGCAGTTGTCGGTCACGACATAGGTCATTGGTCGGCTCCGGGACGTCCCGTTCTTGCTAGAGCGACGTGCGTCCACTTGGACGCATAAAGTACGCTCTGACACTTTGAATCTGCGCATCGTGCCTTCCGAAAAATCGATTTCCGATTTTCGGGCCGATGCGGCGGCTTTTTTGGTGAGGTAACGCCTTTGCCTGCCGCTTGCAAGGGCAGCCATTGCAGGCGGGGCCCGCGTGTCCGGAATGAAATTCCAGACCGCCGGCATGGCGCAGACAGCCAAGGCTTCAGTCTTCGCCGAACAGCCGGTCGGTTTGCCTGCGCTCTTTCTTGGTCGGCCGGCCGCTGCCGGCGTCGCGCAGCGCCGGAATGGCATCGGCAACAGCCTCGCCTTTTGGGACCGGCGGCGGGGACATGTCCTCGTAGAGCGTGCGCGCTTCCTCGGCCGGACCGCGCCGCACGCCGGTGCCAAGCACCTTCCAAACGAAGATGCGGCGCTCGTGCGTAATGGTCAAAACGTCGCCAGGCTTGACCAGATCGGAGGCCTGCGCTGCTTTGTCGCTGTTGATGCGGACGCGTCCGGCGACAACCAGCTTGGCCGCCAGCGAGCGCGATTTTATCGCGCGCGAAAAGAACAGCCACTTGTCGATGCGCTGACGACCTTCAGCAACCATCGCAGCGAGTTATTTCTTGTTGGAGCATGATCTTGTCCGAAAACCGGTTCCACTTTTCGGGATCATGCTCAGAGCTTACTTCTTCAGCTGGTCGCGCAAGGCGGCGAGCTTGGCGAAGGGCGAGTCCGGATCGAAGCGCGCCGGGCGTTCCTCGCGTGGCTTGGCCTGGAAAGCCGGCTTGGCGCCTTGCGGTCCGCCTTTGCCTTCCGGCCTGCCGCCTTTCCAGTCAGGCCGGCCCTCGCGCGGACGCTCGCCTTGCGGCTTGCCGTCGCGGCGCTGTTCGCCCTCGGCCTGCGGCTTGGGCTTGAACTTCGAACGGTCGAAGCGTGGCTTGGCGGCACCGTCGCGCTGGTCGCGCCGGCCCTGATAGGCCGGCCGTTCGCCCGGTGCCGGCTGTCCGCCGGCAGCGTCGGCCGGCGCATCGGCGCGGCCAGCCTGGCCGTTACGCGGGCGATTGTCCCGGCCTTGACGATGGCGCGGGCGCTGCTCGAAACGACCCTGCCGCCACAGCAAGATGGGCTTTGGCGCTTCGGCCTCGGCGCTTCCACCCTCCCCCTCGTGGGGAGGGTCGGCGCGCAGCGCCGGGGTGGGGGCAGCGCCGGCGTCGGTGGTTGCACCTGCATCGGCTACGCGGTCTGCACTATCGGTTTCGTCAGCGCTGTCACCCCCACCCGCGTCGCTTCGCGCCGCGACCTCCCCCATCGAGGGGGAGGTAAAAGCGTCGGCGCTTTCGGTGACAGTGTCGTCAGCCTCTGCAACGGCCGGAGCGTGTTCTTGCGCTGCAGGCTCTGCAGTTGTTTCGTCGATGGCTGGGACCTCGGCGGTAGCTTCAACGGCCGCAGCTGGCTCCGAACCCTCGGCAGGCGCTTCCGGCTGAGCGTCTGCAACAGCCTCCGATGCGACTTCGGCAACGGGCTCCTCAGCCGCAACCTCAGTGGCGGAAGCCGCATCCGGCTCCGAACTGTCGGTCGGCGCTTCAGCGACAGCTTCGCCTGCAGCGGCTTCCGCCGTCTGGGCCTGCTCGGCCTTCGCTGCCGCTTCCGCCAGCTTTGCCGCCGCGGCTTCGCGCGCCGCGTTGTCCTGTGCTTCCAGCCGCGCCTTGACCTCTGCCGGCGGCTTCGGCTCGGCGCGATAGCCGAGACCTTTCAGGATCTCTTCCATGTCGTCGGCGGTGGCGCCGAGGATGGACATCATCGGCGGCGTCACCATGAAGGACTGGCCGTCATAGGCGCCGTCCGGGCGCTGTCCCAGACCGGGCTTCCAGTTGGTCGCAGGCCGGATCAGGTCGGCCAGCCGTTCCAGAATGTCGATGCGCACGGCGCGGCGGCCGAGATTACGGTAGCCGGCGAGCTTGTAGAAGCTCTTGTCGAAAGCCGGATCGATGACCACCGAGGTGCGGCCGGAGGCCAGCGCGTGCACGACGTCGCCAAAGCCGGGCTTGTCCTTGCCGTCGTTCTTCAGCGCCCACAAAAGCGTGATCAGTCCGGCGGGCGCCGGCTTGATCAGCGCCGGCACGAAGACGTGGTAGGCGCCGAAGCGCACACCGAGCCGGCGCAAGGCGGCGCGACCCTCCTGGTCGAGCGACTTCATTTCCTCGGCGATGTCGCGGCGGTTGATGAGGCCGAAA
Source organism: Mesorhizobium sp. L103C131B0 (assembly GCF_000502275.1). Taxonomy (NCBI): domain Bacteria; kingdom Pseudomonadati; phylum Pseudomonadota; class Alphaproteobacteria; order Hyphomicrobiales; family Phyllobacteriaceae; genus Mesorhizobium; species Mesorhizobium sp. L103C131B0. Next base: position 16,904 of record NZ_AYXC01000032.1, read on the forward strand.
TGCTCGACGAGTTGGAAGGCGATGCCACGGCCGATGCCGGCGATCTGCTCGGCATTCTTCAAGTCGACCAGCGGCTTCAGCAAGGATTCGATCTGGAAATTGACGAAGCGCTCGGCGCGCGCGGCGACCTTGTCGCGGGCGGGACCGGTCAACTGCTCGTCGGCCAAAAGCACCAGGCGCGGCTTCAGCGCGTCCTCGCCGGCAACCAGCGTGCCGATCGGCGCGCCGATCCAGCGCAGCGTGCCGTCGGAGCCGAGCGCAAGGTCGCCATTGGCGCAGGCGCCGAAGCGTTCGGCACGTGCCTCGAACTCGGCGGCCAGCGCTTTTTGCGCTGCCGTACGCACGGCCTTGGCGTCTTCGCCGCCGGCGCTCTGATCGGCGGTGAAGCGGAACCCTTGCAACTCGCCGACATGATGGCCTTCGACAAGGACGGTTCCGGTAGGACTGATTTCGGCTTCAGGCATTGTATTTTCTCTAAGGCGCCGCATGAGGACGGAAGTCCTGCGGTCTACAAACCGTTTCGTCAACCGCTCATGCAGCGCATCCGACAATCTGTCTTCGATTTCGCGCGTCTTTTCCCGCCAGTGTGCCTGATCGGCCAGCCAGCCCGGCCGGTTGGACACGAATGTCCAGGTGCGGATCTGCGCAATGCGGTGCGACAGCGTGTCGATGTCCCCCTCGGTCGTATCGGCGCGGCGCACCTGCTCGGCCATGTAGTTCTCGTCGACATGGCCGTGTTTGGCGAGGTCGGTGTAGATAGAAGCGATCAGGTCGGAGTGCTGGGCCGGCGCGATCTTGCGGTAGTCCGGCAACGCGCAGGCTTCCCACAGCAGCGCCACGCGCTTGGCATTGGTAGCCAGCGCGCGGATGTCCTCGTCGCGGGAGAGATGTTCGAGCGCCTGCGCATCGACCGCCGGCAGCGCCCGCGTCAGGCCTTCGACCGGCGCGTTGGTTTCGATCGAGCGCTTCAGCGCGTCGAGGCTGGCGAAGTCGAAATGCGCGGTGCGCCATTGCAGCACCTTCACCGGATCGAACTCGTGCCCCTCGATGCGCTTGACCAGTTCCTCGTCCAGCGGATCGACCTGGCCGGTGACGCCGAAGGTGCCGTCGCGCAGATGCCGGCCGGCGCGGCCGGCGATCTGGCCGAGCTCGGCCGCAGTCAGGTTGCGGTACTGGTAGCCGTCGAATTTGCGGTTCTGGGCGAAGGCGACATGATCGAGATCAAGGTTGAGGCCCATGCCGATGGCGTCGGTGGCGACGAGATAGTCGACGTCGCCTGCCTGGAACATTGCCACCTGGGCGTTGCGGGTGCGGGGCGACAGCGCGCCGAGCACGACTGCCGCTCCTCCTTGCTGGCGGCGGATCAGCTCAGCGATGGCATAGACCTCGTCGGCGGAGAAGGCGACGATGGCCGTACGCCGCGGCAGGCGGGTCAATTTCTTCGAACCGGCATAGGCCAAGTGCGACAGGCGAGGGCGCGTCACCACCGAGACGCCTCTCAGCAGCTTTTGCAGGATGCCATGCATGGTGGCCGCGCCGAGCAGCAGCGTTTCCTGGCGGCCGCGCAGGTGCAGGATACGGTCGGTGAAGATGTGGCCGCGCTCGAGGTCGCCGGCGAGCTGCACCTCGTCGATTGCGACGAAGGCAACGTCGGTCTCGCGCGGCATGGCTTCGACGGTGCAGACCGAATATTTCGCGCCGGGCGGCTGGATTTTTTCCTCGCCGGTGATGAGCGCCACCTTGTGGGCGCCGACCTTTTCGCAGACGCGGGCATAGACCTCGCGCGCCAGAAGGCGGAGCGGCAGGCCGATAATGCCGCTCTCATGCGCCACCATGCGCTCGATGGCGAGATGGGTCTTGCCGGTGTTGGTCGGACCCAGTACGGCAGTCACGTCGCGGCCCGACAGGATCAGCGGCTCGGTGTGTTTCGGCTGGATGTTCATCGGCCTGGAGATGAGGCTTTCTGCATCGTGTTGTCGGGAGCGCGCCTCGCATGGCGCGTATGACAGGCGACACATAGGGATTTCAGGCGCGAAGCGAAAGCGGAATGTTCCGGCCGGCAGTCCCACGGTTCGTCTTTGAGGTCTCAATTAACAGTTGGAACGAGTCTGGAACGAATCGGCGACGAATCAGTGACTCCGGCAGATTCAGCTTTTGTTCACGGCTACATGTGGATTTTGCGAGCCTGAGTCTCACCATATGCTGAATCGCGGAAACTGGCCCGATTCCTGCAAGGCGACCATTGGCGTTAACCTTTGCCGGCGGGGCATCGTCGTGATCCGATACGCCTCGGCCAACATTATGAAATTGCTGAATTTTCTTAATCGGCCTTAACCATTTTCCGGTGGTATTCGGCCTTGGTCGTTAACGTTCCGCTCAAAGCCGGAACGAATGGGTGACGAATCGGCGATGGCGGGATTTTCCTGGTTTGTTCACCCCAACATGTTGTGTTGTCCACAGCTTGTCCACCGAGAATTCACAGCTTGCGAACCGGGTTTTGCACAGGGCGCCTAGAAATCGTTAATCTTTGCGTGCCGGAACGGGTCAATGTCTCGCGCGCAGCCCGGGGAACATCGCCGGCCGGCGATGAAAAACGGGCCATAAGCCGGCCCGTCCTACCGGGCGAAATTGCTGTCGTTCAGACGAAGTACTGGCCGCCATTGGCGGTGATGGTCGAGCCGGTGATGAAACCGGCGTCCTCAGAGGCGAGGAAGACGACGCAACGCGCGATCTCTTCCGGTTCGCCGAGGCGGCCGACCGGGATCTGCGGAATGATGCGTTCATTCAGCACCTTCTCGTCGATCGCCTTGACCATCTCGGTGGCGATGTAGCCGGGGCAGATGACATTGACTGTGATGCCCGCGCGCGCGCCCTCCTGCGCCAGCGCCTTCGAGAAGCCGATGTCGCCGGCCTTTGCGGCGGAATAGTTGACCTGGCCGGCCTGGCCTTTCTGGCCGTTGATGGAGGAAATGGTGATGACGCGGCCGAATTTGCGGTCGCGCATGCCGCCCCACAGCGGATGCGTCATGTTGAAGACGCCAGACAGATTGGTGTCGATGACTTCCTTCCACTGCTCGCGCGTCAGCTTGTGGAACATGGCGTCACGGGTAATGCCGGCATTGTTGACCAGCACCGAGACCGGGCCGAGATCGGCCTCGACCTGTTTGATTCCGGCGGCACAGGCGTCGTAGTCGGCGACCGACCATTTGTAGGCCTTGATGCCGGTTTGTGCGCTGAACTTCCCCGCTGCCTCGTCATTGCCGGCATAGTTGGCTGCAACGGTGTAACCGGCATTCTTCAGGCCGATCGATATGGCGGCGCCGATGCCGCGCGATCCACCGGTGACGAGCGCTACTTTGGTCATTGAAAGTTCTTCCTCCCTTTGGTCGGAAGAAGGGAATAGGGAATAGGGAGTAGCGAGTAGGGATCGATATCCCGCCGCGCTGCTCCTTCTTCCCCATTCACTACTCCCTATTCACTACTCACTTCTCTTTCACAGCGCTTCCACGCACAGAGCGACGCCCATGCCGCCGCCGATGCACAGCGTGGCAAGGCCTTTCTTGGCGCCGCGGCGGCGCATCTCGAAAACCAGCGTGTTGAAGACGCGGGCGCCCGACGCGCCGATCGGATGGCCGATGGCGATGGCGCCGCCATTGACGTTGACGATCGACGTATCCCAGCCCATGCCCTTGTTGACGGCGCAGGCCTGCGCGGCGAAGGCTTCATTGGCCTCGACAAGGTCGAGGTCCTTGACCGACCAGCCGGCCTTCTCGAGCGCCCGCTTCGACGCGGGTATAGGTCCGGTGCCCATGATTGCCGGATCGACGCCAGCCGTCGCCCAGGATGCGATGCGCACCAGCGGGGTGATGCCGCGCCTTGTGGCTTCAGCCTCGCTCATCAGCAGCGCGCCGGCGGCGCCGTCATTGATGCCCGACGCGTTGGCGGCGGTCACGGTGCCGTCCTTGTCGAAAGCCGGCTTCAGCTTGGACATGGCGTCGATGGTGGCGCCGTGGCGGATGTACTCGTCCTGGTCGACGACAGTGTCGCCCTTCCTGCCCTTGATCGTGAAGGCGACGATCTCGTCCTTGAACTTGCCGGCCTTCTGCGCGGCCTCGGCCTTGTTTTGCGAGGCGAGCGCAAACTGGTCCTGGTCGTCGCGGGTGATCTGGAACTGGCGGGCGACGTTCTCGGCGGTGTTGCCCATGTGGTAGCTGTTGAAGGCGTCCCACAACCCGTCCTTGATCATGGTGTCGATCATCTTGTAGTCGCCCATCTTGACGCCGGCGCGCAGGTGCTCGGCATGCGGCGACAGCGACATCGATTCCTGGCCGCCGGCGATGATCACCGTGGCGTCGCCGGCGGCGATCTGCTGCATGCCGAGCGCGATGGCGCGCAGGCCAGAGCCGCAAACCTGGTTGAGCCCCCAGGCGGTGGTCTCCTTGGGCAGGCCGGCATTGATCGACGCCTGGCGGGCGGGGTTCTGGCCCTGCGCGGCGGTCAGCACCTGGCCGAGAATGACCTCGTCGACTTCACCCGGCTCGACGCCGGCGCGCGCCAAAAGCTCCCTGATGACGACGGCGCCAAGTTCATGCGCCGGGGTGGCGGCGAAGGCGCCGTTGAAAGAGCCGACAGCCGTGCGTGCGGCGCTGGCAACGACGATTGAATTGGAAGCGGACATTTTTCTCTCCAGACTTCGAGGTGTCGTGTTCTTGGGGGCTTGTTGGGACTTTTCTTGCTCGTTCCACACCCCAAGTCAAACCGGAAATGGGCATGCCGGCCAAGCGCCGCAAGCAGGGCGTGAGCGGCCGGCGGGATCGCCCAACCTTTGCTGCGCAGCATAATTGGCCGGCCATGCAGCAATAAATGATGCCGCACTGCACAAAGCGCTTGGAATTATAGAGCTTTTGCGCATATCCTTAAAAATGGCGCAATCGTTACCGGCGGCTTACTCAGGCGCGCCGGTGTCCCGGGAGGATGCTGATGGCCGCGAAAGACGACCCTATCATTATCAAGAAATATGCCAATCGCCGGCTCTACAATACCGGCACCAGCACCTATGTGACGCTCGAGGATCTGGCCGAGATGGTCAAGAAGGGCGAGGAGTTCACCGTCCAGGACGCCAAGACCGGTGACGACATTACCCATCCGGTGCTGACGCAGATCATCTTCGAACTGGAGAACAAGGATGGGCAGAACATGCTGCCGATCCCGTTCCTGCGCCAGTTGATCGCTTTCTATGGCGACCAGATGCAGCAGATCGTGCCGAGCTTCCTCGAACAGTCGATGATGGCCTTCTCCAAGGAACAGGAGCGGTTCCGCGAGCAGATGAAGGGCGCGATCGGCAAGTCGCCGCTGGATGTAATGAAGATCGCCACTCCGATCAAGGCGCTGGAAGAGCAGACACGCCGCAACATGGAAATGTTCCAGAACGCGATGCGCCTGTTCACGCCCTTCCCGACCGCCGCCACAAATGCTGCGGCCGCGGCTGCACCCGAGCCGGCCCGCAAGGATGTCCCGGAAAAGAGCGGCGACGACCTTCAGGAACTGAAGCAACAGATCGCCGCCATGCAGCGCAAGCTTGACACCATGTCGTAAGCGACCGCCGCATGGTCGACCGCCCTCAGTTGGTCGAGGCGGCTGTCACGGGTCGATTTTCAGCTGCCACGGTTCCCAGATATCGTCGGGCTGGCCGTCGAGCGAGCGGTAGAAGGCTTTGGCCGGCGAGTTGGATTTCAGCACCGTCCATTTGATGGCGGAGGCGCCAATGCTCAAAGCGTGTTGGCGAAGCTGTTCAACAAGCGCATGGCCGACCCCCATGCCGCGCGTCGCTTCAGTGACGTAGAGTTCCTTCAGCCAGACAACCGGCTTCAGGTCGTAGGTCCAGGGGATGAGGTAGTGGACGGCGATGCCGACGATCACGCCCTCTCGCTCCGCCACCAACACGCCGAACCGGGGCGATGGCCCCAGCCCGTGCTCGATGAGGTTCGCTTCGGTGACGCGAAGCTTGTCGTCATAACCCTCGAAGACGGCTAGCGCCCGCATGAGGGCGAGCACCGCACCGACATCCTGGCGCTCGAATGGACGAATTCTAACCATCGCCTTCTGCATGCTTGCTCAGTCTTCAAGGCCGACCATATCGCGTGGCCTCACGCGTGCAAGACACCGGGCTCCTTGCCTGAAGCGAAAGGAAGGTCCTCGTCCTGCCAACCGGTTATGCCGCCGATCATGATCTTCACGGGACGACCGAGGCTGGCCAGCTTGAAGGCCGCCTGATCCGCGCCATTGCAATGCGGTCCCGCGCAATAGACGACGAACAGCGTCCTTTCGGGCCATTGCACCATCCGCCCGGCCGATATTTCGCGGTGGGGCAGATGCAGCGCGCCCGGCACATGGCGGCGTCCATAGGCTTCCGGCGAACCGACCACATGCAGGAGAACAAAGTCCGGCTCCCCGGCACGCAGTGCGGCGGCGACGTCGGAACAGTCGGTCTCGACGGAAAGCCGGCGCAGAAAATGGTCGCGGGCGATATCCGGCGATGCCGCCGGAATGTCTGTCACGTGGCTCATCCTCGTATCTCCATTGCTGATGCGACGGAGAGATAAGACAGGAAGCAGGGCGATTGCAGCTGGCAGCTTTGCCATATATCGTCAAGATCATGCCATCCTCTGCCAATCCGCGCCCTGCCAACCCTCTTGTCGTTGCCGTTGCCTATGACGGCCTGTGCACGTTCGAGTTTGGCGTGGCGGTTGAGATCTTCGCCTTGCCCCGGCCGGAAATGGGTGAGGATTGGTACCGTTTTGCAGTTGCCGGTATTGATACCGGTGAAATGCGCGCGCTGGGCGGCGTGCGTATTGTTGCCGACGGCGGGATCGATCTGATCGGCCAGGCCGGCACGGTGATCGTACCGGGATGGCGCGGAACGGAGGCTCCGGTGCCGCCGGCGCTGATCGAGGCGCTTCGAAAGGCACACGAGCGCGGCTCTCGCATTCTTTCGATCTGTTCGGGCGTGTTCGTGCTTGCCGCCGCCGGCCTGCTTGCGGGCAAAAGAGCGACCACGCATTGGCGCTACAGCGAGAAGCTGACGGAGATGTACCCCGACATCACCGTGATTCCGGACGTTTTGTACATCGATGAGGGCAATGTGCTGACATCGGCAGGCAGTGCCGCGGGCATCGACCTCTGCCTGCATCTGGTTCGGCGCGACTTCGGCACCAAGGCTGCAAACATGGTGGCGCGCCGTCTGGTCGTGCCGCCGCATCGCGACGGCGGCCAGGCGCAGTATGTCGAGAGCTCCGTTCCCGAGCCACATGAGCGCAGCCGGCTTGGCCCGTTGATCGACAGGATGCGCGCCGATATTTCCGCCGACTATCCCGTCGCCACCTTGGCCGAGCTTGCCGGGATGAGCGAGCGGACATTCCTGCGCCGGTTCGCGGCCGCGACCGGTGTCACGCCGGCGCGCTGGCTGCTGTCGGAACGGCTTTCGCGGGCGCGCACGCTGCTGGAAGACACCGCCATGCCGATCGAACGGATTGCCGAGACCGCCGGCTTTGGCGCGGCAGGTACGTTGCGGCATCATTTCCGCCGGCAATTCGCCACGACACCTGTCGCGTACCGTGCGCGGTTCGGGAACACGGCCAGGTCGGCTTAAGTCACGCGTCCCTCATAGCGGCCACGCGGCCTGATGATGCTGCCGCTAATGATCTGTTCGACCAAATGCGCGGCCCAGCCGACACTGCGTCCGAGCGCAAACAGCTGGAACGGTGCATCGCGCGGCAAGCCAATGCCGCGCGTTAGTGCGGCCAGGGCGAAGTCGATGTTGGGCTGGGTACCGACCGCCGCCATGGCGGCTTTTTGCAGCTGTTGCAGCGTCTCGTCGACAGGGATGACTTCCAGAAGTGCGGTGGCACGGGGATCGCCGTCGGGATAGAGCGGATGGCCGAACGCCGGCAAGGGCCGATCATGGCCGAGCCAGCGCCGGATCGCCGCATCCGCGCCGTGGGCTGCTGCATCTTCAGCCAGTTGCATCGCCGCTTCGCCGGCGCCACCGTGGCGCGGGCCGGACAGCGTTGCCGGGCCGGCCAGCAGGCATGCGGCAGGCGAGGCGCCTGTGGACGCTGCGNGGCGGCAAGGACGTCACCGCCTTCCGCATCTCTTATGTCGGCGAGCAGGACGAGGGCGCAGCGGATCGCTTCCGCGCCGGCATCATCCACCGACCAGCCCTGCGCCAGGCGCTTATGGACAGGCGCTGTGCCGGTTCCCGCGCCCAGCGACTGCGCCAGCGCTCCGACTGTGCGCGCGGCCTCGGTGCACAGCGAGGCGGCGCTGCGTCCTAGCGAAGGCCGCCCCTGGCCGGCAAGCATGGCAAGCTGCGCAAAGGCCGAGGCGCGGCCGACTGGATGAGGCGCTTCAGATGACGGAGCTATGAACGTCACCGGTTCGGCCGAGGCCCACAGCAGAGCGGCGGTTTCCTCCAGCGTCGCCGATTTGGATAGCGCAACGGCGTCTTGCCCTCGATAGATCAGTCGACCGTGCAGCACAGTCGAAATCGCGGTGACAATCGAGGGTTCGCCCCAGGCGATCGCACTCTCGGCGATGGCCGAGGGACTGCGGCCCCGCGCCCGGCGGGTCGCCAATGCCGCGATGTCGTCGGCGCGGTACTGGCTGCGGCGCGGGTCGCTCTCATCCGGCCGCATGCCGATGCGGCCGCGGCTGACATAGGCGTAAAGCGTCTGCGGCCGGACCTTGAGCCTTTCCAGCGCCTCTTCCCGCGACAGCCATTCGGACATTTTTAGCTCACATATTGATTATATTGATCAAGATTGATCGAGGCGCAGCCTAACCCTTATCTCCCATGCAGAAAAGCTGCAAGGAGATGAGATATGGCGAACGGGCTCGATGATGTGGTGGCGGCGGAGACCGTGCTCTCCGATGTCGATGGCCTTGGCGGCCGCCTGACGATCCGCGGTCATTCGCTGCCGGAATTGGCGGGACGCTGGCGCTATGCGCAAGTGGTTCGCCTGTTGCTCGACGGCTTCTTCGACGGCCTTCCCGGCGATGCCGAACTGGCAGCGAGGCTGGGCAAGGCTCGCGTCGAGGTGTTCGAGCGGCTTGCGCCCTCGCTGCCGCTGCTCGAACCGCTTGAGATCTATGGCGCCATGCGCGCCGGCATGGCGCTGCTGCCGGATGGCGAGGCACTGACGGACGCCTTGCGGCTGATCGCGGCGCCCGCTGTGCTGACGCCGGCTCTGCTGCGGCTGGCGCGCGGCGAGCAGCCGACCGCACCTGACGCGAAGGCCGATCATGCCGCCGACATGCTGAGGATGCTCGAGGGATCCGTCCCGTCGCCGGCGCTGGCAAGGGCACTCGACACCTATCTGGTGACCGTCTGCGATCACGGCCTCAACGCCTCGACCTTCGCCACCCGCGTCGTCGCATCGACGCTGGCCGGTCTGACATCGTCGGTGCTGGCCGGGCTCGGCGCGCTCAAGGGCCCCCTGCACGGCGGCGCGCCCGGCCCGGTGATCGAGATGCTCGATGCAATCGAGGCGCATGGCGACGCGGCCAGCTGGCTTCGTGGCGAGATCCAAGATGGCGAGCGCATCATGGGCTTCGGCCACCGTATCTACCGCGTGCGCGATCCGCGCGCCGATGTGCTGAAAGCCGTCGTGCGGCAGCTCTGCAGCGAAGGCGAAGCCGGCCGCCGGCTGGCCTTCGCCGAACAGGTCGAGCAGACGGCGCTCGAAGTGCTGCGGATCGCCAAGCCGCAGCGCTCGCTGCAGACCAATGTCGAGTTCTACACAGCGCTTGTGCTTGAGGCGGCTNCTGCGGATCGCCAAGCCGCAGCGCTCGCTGCAGACCAATGTCGAGTTCTACACAGCGCTTGTGCTTGAGGCGGCTGGCTTTCCGCCACAGGCGTTCAGCAATGTCTTTGCCGCCGGACGTGTCGCCGGCTGGATCGCGCATGCGCGCGAACAGCAGACGACAGGGCGGCTGATCCGGCCGCAGTCGCGCTATATCGGGCCGGTGCCGAAGCTTGTTGCCTGAGGCTCCAAGGACAGATTTTTGCGAAGAGGACCCCCACCTTAGCCTGCCGGGGCGAGCCACGGGTCTCGCCCGTCCTTCGGACCCCCACAAGGGGGAGGGCAGCTGGCGCCCGCCGCCGAAACGTCGGTGGTTTGCTGAGATCAGCGTCTACCAAGTCTCCCTCCCCCTTGTGGGGAGGGATCAAGGGTGGGGGTATTCGTAGGGCGAAGACCTCGGCGTGGAGGACCATTCCCCATGACCAAAATTTCATGTGATCACGCGACCGTGTTCGTGTTCTTGCCTTGGTCATCCCTTATATGCTGCACTGCAATATAAGTCCGCTGCCGTCGAACCCGCCCGATTTCCGGGCGGAATGAGGCAGCAGCGACCAAACCGAACAGGAACGCCATGACCAAAAACGGCAAGGCGGAGGAAACGAAGAAGATCAACATCGCGCTGCAGGGCGGCGGCTCGCACGGGGCTTTCTCCTGGGGCGTACTCGACCGGCTGCTGGAGGATGGCAGGCTCGACATTTCAGCCGTGTCCGGCACCAGCGCCGGCGCGATGAATGCGGTGGCGCTGGCCGATGGTTTTGTGCGCGGCGGCGTCGAGGGTGCACGGCAAAAGCTCGACGACTTCTGGCGCGCGGTGGCGGCCAAGGGCCGCTTCAGCCCGGTGCAGCGCATGCCGTGGGACGTCGCCTGGGGCAACTGGTCGATCGAGAACACGCCCGGCTATTTCTTCTTCGACACCATGTCCCGAGTGTTTTCGCCCTATGTCGCCAATCCGCTGGGCTTGAACCCGCTGCGCGACGCGGTCGAGCAGGAGATCGATTTCAAAAATGTTCACGCCTGCAAGTCGATGGAGCTGTTCATTTCGGCGACCAATGTCGAGACCGGCCAGCTGCGCGTCTTTTCCGACGGCGAGATCGACCTCGACACGGTGATGGCCTCGGCCTGCCTGCCGCAATTGTTCCGCGCCGTCGAGATCAAGGGCGTGCCCTATTGGGATGGCGGCTATGGCGGCAATCCGGCGCTGTTCCCGTTCTTCAAGACGGCGGCGACCGAGGATGTGCTTTTGGTGCAGATCAATCCGGTGGTGCGCGAAGGCACGCCGAAAAGCGCCAACGAAATCCAGAACCGCATCGACGAGATCACCTTCAATGCCGGGCTGCTGAACGAATTCCGATCGATCGCCTTCGTCAAGGAGCTGATCGCCGCCGGCCGGCTGCCGCCTGGCGAATACCGCGACATCCGCATGCACCGCATCGATGCCGACGAGGCGTTCAAGGATCTGTCGGCGTCGTCCAAGGTGAATGCGGAATGGGCCTTCCTGAGCTATCTCAGAGACCTTGGCCGTATAGCGGCCAGCGACTGGCTGGAGGAGAATTACGACGCGGTCGGCAAGCGGCCGACGCTCGACCTTTCCGGCGAACTCGATGACGGCTTCAAACCGGTGCGCGGGCCGGCACCGGGACGGCGGGTGAAGGAATTCCTCGCCGCCCGCAAGAAGCCGGAGGCGGAACGCCGGCGGGCCTGAGTCCGCCCGGATCGATCAAGACGATCAGCGAAGTGTTCGGCAAATCGGAGTAGCGCCGATGACTTTCCGTCCCGGAACAACCGTTGCGTGTGACGGTATACAAAATCATACTGACGCCTGCTGCCATTCACTGAGTGGCTACGCAGGTCGCGCCCACATTTGAGCCTCAAAAACTAGTGCAGGCACAGGAGAATGTCAGTGCTCAAAACGCCTTAAAAACAAAGCGCCTCCAACACCCGTATGGTTCCGAGACTGTGGTTCCGCCGCCTGACGGGGCGCTGACAAAACCGTTTCCCGTTGGCCACACTACATCGCCTGGCACAATGTTCCTGCAACTTTTCGACTGTATTGCGATGCAACTTTGATGTAGAAGCGCGGCTTCGCCGTTCACGGCAAATTGAACACGGCCTGGCGCGCACCCATATCGGCGACGCGCCCGAGTTGGAAGACACGGTAGCTGTTAGACGACGGACTCCTGTTGGATAACGACTTGGCCGAACCCCGCAGTGGAAAAACAATGATGCCGAAGATCAGGTTTCACAAGCTTGCCGCTATTGTCGTGCTCATCGGCTTCGCCGCCTGGATGGGAACAGGCGCGTTCTCGTCCGTCGGCAGCGCCGCTGTCGAAGGTGCTGGCAAGGCAGGCGATCAGGCCAAGCCGGGCGATCAGGCCAAGGCACCGGATGCAACCAAGACCGCCGAGGCCGAACCGAAGGCGTCGCTGCGCACCGTCGCGGTGGTGACGCCGCCGCGCAAGACCTATGCCCGCGCCATCCGCATTTCCGGGCTGACCGAGGCCGACAAGCGCGCCGTGCTGGCGACGCGTGTCGCCGGCGTCATCGAAAAGCTGCCGGTCAAGCAGGGCGATCACGTCAAGACCGGCGATCTGGTGCTGATGCTTGCGGCGGAAGAAAAGATCTCGATGGTCGACAATGCCAAGCAGCTCGTCGCGCAGCGCCAGGCTGAACTCGACGCATCGCTGCGGCTCATGAAGACCGGCAATCTGCCGAAGCTGCAGCTCGACACGGCGCGCTCGAACCTGACCGCGGCGCAGTCGCAGCTGGAAACGGCGCAGGCCGAGCTCGACCGCAATCTGGTCAAGGCGCCCTTCGACGGCGTCATCGACCGGGTGCCGGTGGAGCTCGGCAGTTCCGTCATGCAGGGCGGCGAGGTGGCAACCATCCTCAAGCTCGATCCGGTGATTGCGCGCGGCGAAGTCAGCGAACGCGACCTCGGCTATCTCAAGCTTGGCGACAAGGCCGCCGTCCGGCTGGTCAGCGGCCAGACCGTCGAAGGCACCGTGCGCTACATCAGCCGCGACGCCTCGTCGGCGACGCGCACCTTCCGCGTCGAGATTGCCGTGCCCAATGCCGATGGCTCCGTGCCGGCGGGCATGACGGCCGAGATTTCGCTCAGCGCGCAGCCGACCGATGCCGTCATGTTGCCGCGCTCCGTGGTGACGCTGGGCGACAAGGGCGACCTTGGCATCCGTGCCGTCGACAAGGACAACAAGGTGGTGTTCTTCCCGATCGACCTCGTTGACGACTCGCCGAAGGGCCTGGTGCTTGGCGGCATTCCAGCCGATGCCCGCGTCATCGTCGCCGGCCAGGAGCTCGTCAAGGAAGGGGACGTCGTCAAGCCGGTCGAGGCCGACCAGGCGACCATCCAGAAACTGTTGGGCGAAGCGACAACGCAGTAGCGCCGGGTGGCCCCGGACGGGGGCAACCGGCCGCAATGCGGCTCCTGAAATCTTGAGAACAGGCCATGGATATCGTCAAACTCGCGATCAACAATGCCCGGCTGACCATTGCGGTGCTGGTCTTCCTGCTGCTGGCGGGCTGGGTCGCCTATCAGTCGACACCGAAGGAAGCGGAACCCGACGTTCCTACCCCTTATGTTTATATAAATGTTGCCTATCAAGGCATCGCGCCCGAAGACGCTGAAAGACTTCTGCTTAGGCCTCTGGAGGCAAAGCTTAAGAGTCTCAAGGGGTTAAAGGAGATGAAATCATCCGCCTATCAGGGCGGTGCCTTTGTCTTCCTTGAGTTTCTGCCGTCTATAAAAGTCGACACCGCGGTGACTGATACACGCTCGAAGGTTCAGGACGCGAAGGCTGACCTTCCCCAAGCGGCAGAAGAACCGGTTGTTACCGAGGTCAACATTTCCGAGTTTCCCGTCCTGGTCGTCACGCTGTCCGGCGATGTGCCCGAGCGTGTGCTTACGGCGGCGGCGCGCGAACTGCGCGACCGCATCGAGGAAGTCCCGGGCGTTCTTGAGGGCACCATACAAGGCGCGCGCGACGATCTCGTCGAGGTCGTCATCGACCCGATGAAGCTGTCCTCCTACGGCCTGCAGCTCGACCAGTTGATCGGCGCGGTCGGCGCTTCCAACAGCCTGGTCGCCGCCGGCAATATCGAGGGTTCGGAAGGCAAATACGCGGTCAAGGTGCCGTCGCTGATCGAGACACCCGAGGATGTCGCGTCCTTGCCGGTGGTCGCCGGCCCCAATGCCGTCGTGCAGGCGAAGGACATCGCCACGGTGCGTTCGACCTTCGCCGACGCCGAGACCATCACTCGCCTCAACGGCAAGCCGGCCATCGCCATCGAAGTCAAGAAGCGCATCGGCGCCAACCTGATCGACACGCTGGCCAAGGTGCGGGAAGTGTCCGACGCCTACGTCAAGACGATGCCGGAAGGCATGAACATCACCTACACGCAGGACAAGTCTGTCTTCGTCAACCAGCTGCTGGGCGACCTCCAGAACCACGTGATGATCGCCGTCATCCTGGTGTTCATCGTCATCCTCTATGCGCTGTCGGGCCGCGCCTCGCTGCTGATCGGGCTTGCCATTCCGTCATCCTTCCTGATCGGCATCCTGCTGCTTGCGATGATGGGCTACACGATCAACATGATCGTGCTGTTCAGCCTTATCCTGGCGGTCGGCATGCTGGTCGACGACGCCATCATCGTCACCGAATTTGCCGAACGGCGCATGGGCGAAGGCATGCCGAAGGCGGAAGCCTTCACGCTGGCCGCCAAGCGCATGGCCGGTCCGGTCATCGCCGCGACCATGACCCGCATCGCGGCGTTTTCGCCGCTGCTGTTCTGGCCCGGCATCATCGGCGACTTCATGAAATACATGCCGATCACGCTGATCGTCACGCTGTCGGCCTCGATGCTTTATGCGCTGGTGTTCGCGCCGACGCTGGGCGCGCTCTTCGCCAAGGCGCCGGAGCATCACGAGGAACACAATCGCGACGGCTGGTACATGGCGCTGGTCAAGCAGGCGGTGCGCTTCCCCATCACCGTGCTGGTGCTCACCGCCGTGCTGCTCACCGGCGTCGGCTTCGCCTATTCGAAATATGGCGCCGGCGTCGAGTTCTTCCCCAGCGTCGAGCCCGATTACGGCCTGCTCTATGTGCATGCCCGCGGCAATCTCTCCCTGGCCGAAATGGACACGGCGACCAGGATCGCCGAAAACCGGCTGCTTGGCTGGCCTGGCGTCAAATCGGTCTATACCCGCGTCGGCAAGACGCAGGGCGGCGGACAGGACGTGCCGGAGGACGTCGTCGGCGTCATCCAGTATGAGTTCATCGACTGGCGCGAGCGCAAATCGGCGAACAATATCCTGGATGAGCTGCGCACCGTCATGGCCGGCATTCCCGGCGTCGATGTCGAGGTGCGCGTGCCGGAGGCCGGTCCTCCGACGGGCAAGGCGGTCCAGCTCCGGCTTTCGGCCATCGATCCCAAAGGGCTCGACGACCAGGCCCGCGCGGTTGCGGCGCGCATCGCCAAGGTGCCCGGCGTCATCGACGTGTCGGACGGCCTGCCGCCGCCCGGCGTCGACTGGGCGCTCGAGGTCGACCGCGCCAAGGCGGCGCAGTATGGCATCAGCCCGACGGCCGTCGGCACGGTGGTGCAATTGGTGACCAATGGGTTGAAGCTGTCGGAATACCGGCCGGCCGGCGCCGACGATGCCGTCGACATCAGGCTGCGCCTGCCCGAAGACCGGCGCACGCTGTCGACGCTCGACGAACTCCGGGTGCAGACCGCGCAAGGCTCGGTGCCGATCTCGAACTTCGTCGTGCGCAAGCCGGAGCCGACCGTCGGCATCCTCAACCGCATCGATGGCGCCCGCACCGTGGTCGTCCAGGCCAACGTCGCCGCCGGTAACCAGGTTGCGGCGGTGCAGGCGGAGGTGACCAAGGCGGTCACCGACATGAAGCTCGACAACGGCATACGCTGGAAGCTGGCGGGGTCGAACGAGGACAGCGCCGAAGCCAGCGCCTTCCTCGGCAAGGCTTTTGGCGCCGCGATCTTCCTGATCTTCCTGGTGCTGCTAATGCAGTTCAACAAGTTCACCAGCGTGCTGCTGGTGCTGTCCTGCGTGGTCATGGCGACGATCGGCGTGTTCCTGGGGCTGCTGCTGACAGGCGAAGCCTTCGGCATCGTCATGTCGGGCATCGGCGTCATCGCGCTGGCCGGTGTGGTGGTGAACAACAACATCGTGCTCATCGACACCTATGACCGGCTGCGCGAAGAAGGCTGGGACAAGATGGAAGCGGTGCTGCAGACCTGCCGCGAGCGCGCCCGCCCGGTGGTGCTGACGGCGGTCTCGGCCATCCTCGGCGTTCTGCCGATCGCCTTTGGTCTCGGCCTCGAAATCTTCCATCACGAGACGACGATCAACGCGCCGTCGACGCAATGGTGGATTTCGTTGTCCTCGGCGATCGTCTTCGGCCTGTCCTTTGCCACGCTGCTGACGCTGGTGGTGACGCCGTCCATGCTGATGATCTTCACGCGCAGCAAGAACAGCCGCTTCTATGCCTTCTTCCGCCGGCTGTTCGGCCGCGACAAGAAACGGGATGCGTCCACGGGGCCGAAGCCGGGTCCGCTCGATGAGCCGGCAATCGCCTTCCCGAAAGCCGCGGAATAGCTGCATTCGACCAGTCGGACAAAAGGCCGCCCGGAACAACCGGGCGGCCTTTTGCATTGTCCCCTCGCATCTGAAGAGCAAAGCGAGGGACTCTTATGACCGTCAGCACCATTCTCATCATAGTTCTGATCCTGATCCTGATCGGCGCCGTACCGGCCTGGCCGCATTCGCGCTCCTGGGGTTATGGGCCGTCCGGAATAGTCGGCGTTGTGCTTGTGGTGCTGCTGATCCTGGTGCTGATGGGCAGGGTTTGATCGGGGCAGGAGACCTCTGCGATCAGCGGGTCCTCGCCCGATGAAGTGCTGGCAATAGGCATACGGCGGTGCCAACCCCCACTCCGGCCGCTGCGCGGCCACCTCTCCCCATGTCCATGGGGGAGAGGAAATGCCAAGCTTTTCAAGGCAGCGATCTTGGCGATTAGCATTTCCTCTCCCCCACGAATGTGGGGGTAGAGGTGGCTGGGCGAAGCCGAGACGGAGCGGGGGAGCTCCATATGCGATTGGCCCGAAATCGAGATGACGAGCACACGCTGTGCCCCCTTGGCCACCCCGCACCCTTGCGTATACGCTGCCGGCACGACAATCACCGAGGGAGCCATCAAGGTGAACACCGCCAGCCCGCCCAGGCCGCTCGCCGAGATCGCCAGCTATCACGCCCACATCTACTATGTCGGGCAAGCCGAACGGCAGCAGGCCGAATGGCTGCGCCTGCGCATCGGCGAACGCTTCCGCGTGCGCCTGGGCAACTGGCGCGACGAGCCGGTCGGCCCGCACGAACAGGCCATGTACCAGGTCTCCTTCGCCACCGAGATCTTCGCCACGCTGGTCCCCTGGCTGATGCTTAACCATGGCGGCCTGAGCATCCTCATCCACCCCAACACCACCAACCCCAAGCGCGACCATCTGGTCGATCCGATCTGGATCGGGCGGCCGCTGGGGGTGCATGGCGAGGTGCTGGGAGAAGAGGATGAAGCGGAAGAGGCGCTGGAGGTGAATACGGAACCGACCCTGGGGGCTTAGGGAGGGCGTTCTGCAAAGTAGAGACTTGGCCCATGGAGACGCGTTCACCAATAGCCCAGTTCAGGCATGCATGACCGGCCGCTTTACGCCTCAAGCCGTATCCTATGCCTTCATCATTGCTTCGTCGAAGATGCCGAACCAGCGTGGGGCCGTTGGAGCGATGGACCGTCGATGGATGGCAAGGGAGAGTTCTCCCTGGTCGCCGGTACGCCGAGGCGGGGCCGCCGAATAGGCAAAAGATTGCAATAAGGACGCAGCCGGCACTCGGTTCCCGCGGAGTCGGGCGCACCGGTTCGTACGGGAGCAACTGGCGCTCCGCACGAGGGACAGGGCAACTCACTGGTGACTGGGTGCGTGCCTGACGAAGCCCTTCGTTTCGGCTGAGATAAATGCTCTCACTTACGGAACATCGCAGGTTCGTCGAAGTTGGAAAGCTACGGAGGACGTGCACATGAACAGTGTNAATGCTCTCACTTACGGAACATCGCAGGTTCGTCGAAGTTGGAAAGCTACGGAGGACGTGCACATGAACAGTGTCATCTATCTTATCGGCCTTATCGTTGTCGTGCTCGCGGTCCTCTCCTTCCTCGGTTTTCACTAGGTGGCCTCATGCAGCATGAGAACGATCAGGGCGGACAGCCCACCGATTTCGACAAGGCGAAAAGCGACGTCTCCGACAGACTTCGCCAGGAAAATGAGCGTGCCAGCGAGTTGCTTCACGACGCGCGGGACGAGGTGACCCGTAAGGCTG
>NZ_AYXC01000033.1:0-56584 GCF_000502275.1 Mesorhizobium sp. L103C131B0
AAAAAAAGCGGGCGAAGACCAAGCCATCAGACGCTCCCGAGGCGGACTGACCACCAAGATCCACGCCATGGTCGGCGCATTGGGCAACCCCGTCGGCTTCTCTCTGACCCCTGGCCAAGCCTCCGATCTTGGCCAGGCTGAGCCGTTGCTCGACCAAGTCGACCCGCAAGCCCTTCTTGCGGACAAGGCCTACGACAGGCCACTCTCAACCGCTGCGATCACTCGCGAACGCAAATCCTCCGATATGGCTCTAACCATGCCTGCTGGCCTCCATACCCAGCCGACATGATGAATCAGATATTCTCCCCGATGGGAATCCCTCGCGATTCCATCAGGTCAGATTATGCTCTAGGCCTGTGCCCGATCCTCCATGGCGGCGTGCAGGAAGCCTCGATCGTCCGCCCAAGGCGGACCTTGCTGTGGAGAGCAAGGTTAGGCCAGCCTTCGACTTGTTATTAGGACGGTCTCCGCTCCCCGTCATTAAAAGACTAATGGATCATTCCCACTGCCGATCATCGAATGTGAAGTTCCCGCTTGAATTTCGTAAGTATTTCACATCCCGCTTCAGTCACCCGGATCGTTTCACTTATCCCTACGTCGGCAAATCCGAACACCTTGACCAGAGAAGGAATGTGAAAGGTCATATTTGGAAGCAGCTCTCGGGTTTCTCCGCGCTTAAAGGAAAGGATATGACCCTCGCCCCAATCCGGCGGAAAGCATACTCCGATCGAGTAGCCCGTTCTCTTGAATCGCCCCTCATAGCCGCCGTCCGTGACAGTGTTCGACCAAACCTTCCAAACTTCCTCCAAGGGGCGCCCAGGCCGGATGGCCTCGAGCATGTTCTCTAGCGCTTTGCGGGACACATCCTCCATGCGCTGTAATTCGCGGCTAGCCGGTTTGACGACAATAGTGCGCATGAGGGCCGCACTGTAGCGACGGACAGTACCCGATGGTTCCAACAAAATCGGGTCGCCTTCTTGAATTTTCCGGCCAGCCCAGGTTGCATGGGCGTAACTGGTACGAACGCCTGACGCAACAAACGGCGGATAACCCGGATATTCGCTTCCGATGCTTGTCACGACGCGCTGAATTTCGGCAGCGATATCATTCTCGCTTGCGCCGACGTGGATCTGGTTTATGCCAGCCTCCATACCCGCTTCAACGATCCGGGCAGCCTGACGAATATATTCAATTTCCAGGTCCGACTTCACCACTCGTGCACTTTCGACGATCATCGATCCGTCCTGGACTCTCGCGCTCTGAAGTCCTTCTCGGATCTTTTCATAGTGGGCGATTGTCAAGAACCAGCCAGTTTTCTCGATGCCAATGATGGAGTTGGCATAACCCATGTTTCCAATCGTTGCCACGAGGACCTCGATTGGCGATTCGTGGTCCATGTAACTGGAGCTACTAGTGAGCCACGAATATGCTTTAACGTTAGTCTGCTCGATGGCGCGCGTTACAATATGCAGGTCACCGTTGCTTGGCACTAGCAAGAATTGGATAGCCGGATAGCCTAGTGTGTGATACCCGCTAAGGTAATATATGTTTTCGGGGATACTGACAATCAGCAGGTCCAATCCTCTATTCGCAATCTCCTGGCGAACAGCTTTAAGGCGTCGTTCAAACTCCGAGACCGGAAATGCAAGATCTTTTTCGATAACGGCGTTGTCGATGCCTGAAATTTTCATCTAGTCCATCCTTGGTCCATCGAGCTCATATGCCGGCGGAGGCGGCATTCCCCTGTGCTCGATCTACATGTCCCGAAAAGGTAGCAAGGTCCTAAAAGTTGGATAGTGCGAAGTATCCGTTCGGCCTGCAGGAAACCAGCGTTTTTGGGCATCATGTGCACAATATGTCCACTCGAGTCGGCTGCATCGACTTCTTTGATCCTTGCCAGCCACTTCGCCCGGTGAAGCCTCGCCATGAAAGCCGCCGTGGAGGGTTGCCTAATGTGCAATGGTAGCCGCCTCCGGATTGGGAGGCCATTTGCTTGCGGCACGCTGCCACGCCGGCTCTTGCAACATGGCGCAGTAGCGCTCCTCGGCTTCGGCCTGGGGGATGTTGCCGGTTGGCTCAAGCAGCCAGCAATCGTAGAATCAGTCGGCCCGGGTGCGTTTGATCGGGATAGGGGGACGCCTCGCGACGCCGCCCCTCCCACACCACCGGGCATACGGGTCCGTACCACGGCGGTTCGATCGGATTAAGCTTGGGCATAGACAAGGAGGCGAGGGAGGCCGAGAGACTCGAAGGTCTGGCCTGCTGCCGGTTCCATGGACACCGAGTTAAGGTGTTGAAGATGGAACCGGAGTTTTCCCATGGAGAGAAGAAAGTTCAGCCGCGAGTTCAAGCTTGAGGCTGTGAGGCTGGTGAAGGAACGGGGTGTTGCGGTCGCGCAGGCGGCTCGGGATCTGGACCTGCACGAGAATGTGCTGCGCAAATGGATACGTGATCTGTCGGCCGATCCGCAGCATGCGTTTCCCGGCCACGGCCAAATGAAGCCGGAGCAGCTCGAGATCGACAAGCTGCGACGCGAAGTGGCGAAGCTGAAGGCGGAGCGCGACATCCTAAAAAACGATCACGGGCCTCGGTCCGCCTGTGCGCGGTAGAAACAGGCTGTGCTACGCTAGCCGCCGGAGGGGAGTTGCCGACTGCTTATTGGAGGCGATCGACCCCCGTTAAAAAACGTGGCACATGGGTTGTTGCGGACTTGAGAGTGGTGACGCCGCCTCGGCGGTGATCCCGGTTAGGAAAATGACGAACTTGCTCGGCCCAGCCCCTCCCGATCCACAGGAGGAGAAGCCATGTCAAAGACAAGTGCATCCATGCCGCAGAACCTCACCCGCATGAACCCTGGAGCAGCGGCCATCGACATCGGGTCCACGATGCATATGGCTGCGGTAAATCCGGATTGTGCCGATATGCCGATCCGCTCATTCGGCACCTTCACCCACGACTTGCATGATCTGGCTTCCTGGTTCAGATCCTGCGGTGTCACGAGCGTGGCGATGGAGTCGACCGGCGTTTACTGGATACCGGCCTTCGAGATCCTCGAGCAGCACGGCTTCGAGGTGATCCTGGTCAACGCGCGTTATGCAAAGAACGTCCCGGGCCGGAAGACCGACGTTAGCGATGCGGCGTGGCTTCGCCAGTTACATTCCTATGGCCTGCTGCGCGGGAGCTTTCGGCCCAACGCACAGATCGCAACTCTGCGTGCTTATCTGCGCCAGCGAGAACGGCTGGTCGAGTATGCGGCAGCCCATATCCAGCACATGCAGAAGGCTCTGATGGAGATGAACCTACAGCTCCACCATGTCGTCTCTGACATCACGGGCGCGACGGGCATGAAGATTATCCGTGCGATCGTCTCCGGCGAGCGCGATCCCGACGTTCTGGCATCCTTGCGTGATGTTCGCTGCCACTCGTCTGCCGAAACAATCAAAGCATCCCTGATCGGCAACGAACGTGATGAGCATGTGTTTGCTCTTTCCCAGTCACTGGAGCTTTACGACTTCTACCAGGTGAAGATGCTCGAATGCGACCGCAAGCTTGAAGCGTCGATTGCTTCCATGACCGTCGACCCTGAAGCGCCGCTCCCGCCGCTACCAAAGGTCCGGACGAAGACCAAACAGACGAATGCACCGTCCTTCGATGTGCGAGCTGCGCTCTACGGCCTAACCCGGACAGATTTGACCCAGATTCACGGCCTCGGCTCCTCGCTCGCGCTCAAGCTCATCGGCGAGTGCGGAACGGATCTCCGGGCATGGCCCACTGCCAAGCACTTCACATCGTGGCTCTGCCTTGCGCCCGGCAATAAGATCTCTGGCGGCAAGGTGCTGTCATCCCGAACCCGTCGCTCGTCCAGTCGAGCGGCAGCATTGTTGCGGTTGGCCGCCACCACGATCGGGCGAAGTGACACGGCCCTCGGTGCGTTTTACCGGCGGTTGGCCGGGCGTATCGGCAAGCAGAAAGCAGTGACAGCGACGGCGCGAAAGATTGCAGTCCTCTTCTACAATGCACTGCGTTTTGGAATGGTCTACCGGGACCCAGGTGCTGCTGCCTACGACGAACGGCATCGTGGCCGCGTCATAGCCAACCTCCAGCGGCGGGCACGGTCTATGGGCTACGAACTGGCACCTATGACTGCTGGAGACTGTGTTTCTTAGGAAGGCCGCAGCCTACTTCGCGAGGGAAGTGACATGAGGTTCGCTTTCATCGCGAAACACCGGAGCATCTGGCCGGTGGCATGGCTGTGCAGTGCACTGGATGTGTCCCGTTCCGGCTTCCATGCCTGGCTCGACCGAAACCCCAGCGCCCGGTCCCGGTATGACGAGGCTCTTCTTGTCGAGATAGACCGAAGCTTGAAGAGCAGCGACCGCACCTACGGCACACGCCGGGTCTGGCACGATGTCCTGGCGGAGGGGCTCTCTTGCGGCCTGCATCGCATCGAACGGCTGATGCGGGAGAACGGCCTGCGAGCCCGGCCACGCCGACGTGGCCTGCCGAAGGATGCTGGGGAGCGGCTGGTCGCGTCAGTATCGCAGAACATCCTCGACCGCGCCTTCGAGTCATCGGCGCCGAACCAGAAGTGGGTGGCCGACTTCACCTACATCTGGACCGCGCAAGGCTGGCTCTACGTTGCCGCAGTAGTCGACCTGTTCTCGCGCCGCGTCGTCGGCTGGTCGATGAAGGCCGAGATGACAGCCCAACTCGTCACCGACGCCCTCATCATGGCGATCTGGAGGAGAGGCAAGCCCGACAGTCTGCTGCACCATTCTGATCAGGGCAGCCAATATACGAGCGAGCAGTTCCAGCGGCTGATGGCCGACCATGGCATCACCTGCTCGATGAGCAGGTCCGGCAACGTCTGGGACAATGCGGCGATGGAGAGCTTCTTCTCGTCGCTCAAAACCGAGAGGACGGCCCGCAAGGTCTACAGGACGAGGGACGCAGCCAGGGCGGACGTGTTCGACTACATCGAGCGCTTCTACAATCCCAAGCGGCGCCACTCGACGCTGGGTTATCTCAGCCCAGTTGAGTTCGAGGAAATAGCGATGTTAGCTTAAGTGCCTGTCCACGGAACCGGCAGCAGGCCATACGGCGATACCGCGGGTGGACGCCCGCTGCACCGTGGACGTAGGAGCCTCGTCACCGTTCCGAGCTTGACCTAATAATTTAGCATGATTTTCTGGTATATTTCGACCGCTTTGTTCAACTGCTCTATTTCCACGAACTCGTCGTTCGTATGGGCTTGATTAATACTTCCGGGGCCAATCACGACACAAGGTATTCCGACCAAAGATAGCTGACTTGCATCCGTGCCGTAGGGCACCCCTATATATTTCCCAGTTCGCGCTATATCAGCACAGGCCGTTGCTGCCACTGCCGCAATCTTGCTCGACTCGGCACTGTCTGGAGCTGGATCTTCCAACGCGGGTAGCAAAGAGCGAACCTTGAACTTATCTCCGCCTTCGCGGAAAGATTCTAATACGTTCTCCACCTCCTGTATGGCTTGCTGCGGCTGCTCTCCCGGTATAAGGCGGCGGTCAATCCAAATCCGGCAAACGGGCGGTACAGTGGTTAGTTCTATACCTCCCTCGATAAGACTGACAGTGAGAGTTGGGGAGCCGACCAATGGGTGCGCACGTAAAGCCAAAGCGTGATTGAGTTCGTCAAGGGCTAGGACGATCTTAGCCATCCCCGTGATCGCATTGACTCCGAGATGGGGCTTCGAAGTATGGGCGGGCACGCCCTCCACTTCAACCTGCCAGCGGACCGAACCCTTGTGAGCGACAACAAGTTCTAAGTCAGTTGGTTCGCCGACCACTGCGGCATCATAGGTCAGGCCTGACTGAGCAATTGCACGAGCCCCAATCTTGCGAAATTCTTCGTCAATGCTCGCGGCGACAACGACTGTGGACTTGGGTCGACGTTCTCCAAGGGAGACAAGCGCCATCAGCATCGCTGCAAGCGAACCCTTTGTGTCGCAACTGCCTCGGCCATACACCCGCCCCTCCTTTTGCTCGCCAGAGAACGGATCTGACTCCCACTTATCAATAGGCACAGTGTCCATATGAGCGATGAAAAGAATGCGCTTGTCGGGATTCTCACCCGGAACCCAGGTCAGAAAGTTCGAGCGTCCGTCTGTCACCTCCTGAAATTCGTATGGCAGGGTTCGCTCTCTACAAAAACCCTCAAGGAACTTGGCTACCTCCTTCTCGCCACTTCCCTTTGGGGACAATGATGGATTGACGCTCTCGATTTTTACGAGTTCCTGAAGGAGCGCTACAGTTTCTGTGGCGACGGATGGCATGCACTCTCCTGTTTGCTGTGCGACTTGTGCTCGCGGCTATTCACCTTGGCCAAATCGACAACGCGATCGATTTCGTCCGCGGTATTGTATAGATGCAGTGAAAAGCGCAGCATGCCTCTACGTATCGAGACGATGACCTGGTTTTTCAGCAAGTGATCGTGAAGGGATTGAATTCGTCTGTCGACCTCGCGCGCCCCTGCGAGCGCAGCCATATCGCCGACCGCCACAATGCTTCCAGTGTGGCTCCCAGGAGCACCACCACAGACGGGTAGCCCCAGATCCAGAAGACCAACAGCCAGCCGCTTTGCCAGTGACGTAACGCTCTGCTCAATCTCCTTGGTTCCAGCTTCAAGTAATTGCCCCATCGATACGTAAGCGGCCAGCATTCCTGGAAAGTTGTAGTGGCCAATATCAAAACGAGGGGCGCCGTCACGCAATTTTACAGAACTGGGAATCGGTGCCGATTCCGGCGCGTTACCGAGATCGACACTGAAACGAGCCAGGTAGGCTGGGTTCAACCGATCGGCCCATTCCTGACGGCAATACAAAAATCCCGATCCATAAAGCCCCATCAATCCCTTGACAGTCGAAACCGCCAACCCGTCCACGCCTAGCCGGGTCACGTCGGTGTGGAGTATTCCGACCGACTGTGTTCCGTCTACCAAAAGAAAGGCGCCAACACGCTTGCAGGTTTCCGCAATGGGTGCCAGCTCGGTTCGAAATCCGGGGACCATCGTAACGGTCGCGAGTGCGACAATGCGGGTACGAGAGTCGATTGCTTTTACAATGGCTTCAGTCGGCATTGAACCACTGTCCGGCTCTACGACTCGCAATTCCACGTTGTGGCGGTTCCTGACCTGAAGCCAGGGCAAGATGTTATTAGCGTGCTCTAACTTGGGGCACAGGATCACATTGTCCCCGGGCCTCCACTCGATCGCATTGGCAATTATGTTAATGCCTTCCGATGCGTTCTTTGTAACTGAAATTTCATTCTTTTCAGCACCGATCAGTTGCGCGAATCTCGCCCGGGTATGCTCTACATGTTTCAACATGCTTCCTTCATCATTTCTACCATGTAGCCGATTATTCAAATGCGGCTCAATAGAAGCCACTGTTGCATTCGAGATGAGTCCTTGGTTTGCTACATCCATATAGATCACGTTTTTCGTGGCAGGGAATTCCTCCCGGAGGAGGTTCAAACGAAGAGAATTAGTTTGCATGGCGGCCCACTTGTACGGCTAACGGGTAAAAATCTGCGTACTACTTGCGCTCGCCGGACAATGGCGAAATGCAATGTTCATTGGCGAGGAATTATGCGGTTCCAGGGAGCCGCCTCTTCGGTCGCGTTGCATAGGCCGACTCCGGAGAAGGAAAATAGAACGCTTGAGGCTCCTGCTCTAGGCAGTTTGCTGAAGTGGCCATTTTAGGCCTTGATCATTGCGGAAGTCGGGCTAATACTCGCTCTTGAGCGCAGTTTTCCTGCGCAAATTCGCAATTTCTGCAGAGATGGACGATGGACCTCGATAGAATTGATCGCAAACTTCTCATCGCCGTGCAGCGCAACAATCGTCTTACGACTGAGGAATTGGGCGAACTTGCGGGGCTCTCGGCGACCGCTTGTCAGCGGCGGTTGAAGCGCCTTCGAGACGAAGGTGTGATCGAGGCTGATGTTGCGATCGTCTCCCCAGCCGCCGTTGGTCGGCCAATGATGATGCTGACTTTCATTGGTCTCGAGCGCGATCGAGCAGATATCATTGACCGTTTCAAGCAAGCAATCCGGCGCACGCCTGAGATCATGAGCGCATACTATGTGACAGGTGAAGCAGATTTCGTTCTGGCGATTTCTGTGCGTGACATGGTCGAGTACGAGGCATTTACTCGCCGGTTTTTTTATGAGCATCCGGATATAAAAGGATTTAAGACGATGGTCGTGATGGATAGAATCAAAGCTACCTTGGCTTTGCCAATTGATGAATAGCGGCACGGAGCGCCCATCAGTACACGGCAGTTGGAAAGTTGCATTTATGTTTCTCGCGTTGCGCTCAATGGATCTCGCGCGCAGGCAGGGCTCGTCGGACCTTCTCGCGGCGCTTTTCAGGACCGCCGGATGACGATTGCGCTTACCGCGGACGCATAGCACACCCCACACATTGAACTTGTCCACCGGCGTATCTTCGAAACCTACGTCGAAACGCAGCTCGCTCCGACGCTGGCAAAGGGCGATGTCGTCATCCTCGACAACCTCGCTGCCCACAAGAGTCCGGCCGCCGAGACAGCGATCCGGGCCAGAGGCGCATGGCTGCTCTTCCTGCCGCCTGCAGCCCAGATCTCAATCCCATCGAAATGGCTTTCACTAAGCTCAAGGCGCACCTGCGCGCAAAGGCCATCAGAACCATCGACGCCCTGTGGCAGGCCAGTGTGATATCTCCAACCTCTTCTCGCCAACAGAATGCAGAAACTACTTCGCAGCCGCAGGGTATGGACTCACATGAAAGTCCGCCGCTCTAGACCCGGCCAGGCGGGTGAACGGTTCCCGAGTTGTCAGCAAATGGTGAGCGACCCGATCGGGGATAGCGAGGACGCTGCTCGCTACCAATTCCCGGCGGCTATTGCCTACGTGCGAAATCCAATAGGAAAACGACGGTTTCCTGCGTGGAAGGGCAAAGATTTCGCGCATAGCGGCCTTTGACGCTGGTACTTTGACGAAGCGGACACACGGCATCCGGTCCCCATACCTGATGCGGATAGCTGTTGCTGAGAATAGAAAATGGTCAGTGTCAACAGCGTCTCGGAGGGTGCCGCAGGGACAATGGCGGCGAACGCTCCTGTGGCGTGGCGCGCTTATCAACTGATGATGGTGCGCACGAAATCGCGGCCGACCAAAGACTATGCCCGCAACCAGCCGGCTGCAAGCACGAGGACCTGATGGACCGTAACCCCTTTTCCGAAGCAGAAATCCAAGGGCGCCTTGCCAGCCTCCGCGCGCTGCTTTCTGAGCGCAATCTGGACGCGGCGGTCTTCGCCTCTCCGGAAAACGTCTTTTATCTCACGGGTCTAGACCACTGGGGATACTTTACTCCACATTTGCTTGTCGTCGCGCAGGAAGGTCAACCTGTTCTGGTCACCCGTGCCAATGAAAGATGGACGATCGAGAGCCGGGTGAAGGCAGCGACGTTCCGTAGCCACTCAGATAGCGAGACGGCCGCTGACGTTGCCGCGCTGGTGCTGGCTGAGATGGGGTTGTCCAGTAAGCAGATCGGCCTTGAATACTGGACGGCAGGTCTGAGCCACGGGCTTGCGGTAACGCTGCAGTCGCAGACTGACGCAAAATGGAGCGACGTTTCCGGTCTGGTCGACAAGATGCGGCGAGTGAAAAGCGCCGAGGAGCAAGCCTTGATGCGGCGGGCCGCCAAGGTGACGGACGCCGCCGCTGGAGCCGCGATTGCGGCGATCTCGGACGGCGCCTCCGAACAGGAGGTCGCTGCCGAGTGCATGTCAGCGATGATACGCGCCGGAGGCCATGTTCCGGGCTTTGGACCTTTCATCCGTCCAGGCGCGCGTCTGCGCGAAACGCACGCGACCTGGGGTGATGGCGTTTATCGGAAAGGTGAACCCGTCCTCATTGAGCTATCCGGCTGTGTCTCGCGCTACCATGCGCCGCTCGGTCGGCTCGTTCACATTGGCGACATCAAGGACGAGGACGTAGCGATGGCGGTGGTGAACGCCGCCGCATTCGATGCCGCATTGAATGCGTTGCGTCCCGGTGCAATAGCGCGGGAGGTTTTCGCGGCCTGGCGAGCTGTCGTCGACGACGCCGGCCTGTCTCATTACTACCGGCACCACTGTGGGTATATGATTGGGATCGGTCAGCCTCCGTCATGGACCGGCGGCAATTCGGTGATCGGGCTCAGACCCGATTCCGATATAGTCATCGAGACTGGCATGAGCTTTCATGTGCTCTCGTGGCTGATGGGGACCGGGCGGGGAGACGACTTCGTTTCCAACACGGTGCTCTTGGGTGATAACGGCGCGGAATTGCTCACCCGCACGCCGACCGACCCCATCGTACGCTAGGAACGCATCATGGCGCGCTATTCGGCATTTTCTATTTTCCGCAACGCGTTGTCGGGCCAGAAGAACTGGCAGCGCGCCTGGCGGGCTGCGGAGCCCAAACGGTCCTACGACGTGATCATCATCGGCGGTGGCGGACACGGCCTCGCCACCGCTTTCTACCTCGCCGAGAACCACGGCATCCGTAACGTCGCTGTGCTCGAAAAAGGCTATATCGGCGGTGGCAATGTCGGCCGCAACACCACCGTCATCCGTTCCAACTATCTGCTCGACGGCAACACCCAATTCTACGAATTTTCGATGAAGCTCTGGGAGGGCATGTCGCAAGCGTTGAATTTCAACGTCATGTTCTCGCAGCGCGGCCAGCTTGTCACGGCGCATTCGGCCGACCAACTCGGTGCCTTCAGCCACCGCGCCAATGTCATGCGGCTGAACGGCATCGACTCCGATATCCTCGACCGTGACGAAGTTCAGCGGATGTTGCCCTATCTCGATTATTCCGATACGGCGCGCTTTCCAATTTACGGCGCCATCTTCCAGGGCCGCGCAGGCACGGCGCGGCACGACGCTGTCGCCTGGGGCTATGCGCGCGCGGCCGATGGCCATGGCGTAGACATCATCCAGAACTGCGAGGTGATGGGCTTCATTCGCGACGGCGAACGGATCGTCGGCGTCGAAACGACAAAAGGCCGGATCGGCGCCGGCAAGGTCGGTCTTGCGGTCGCGGGTCACACTTCCGTGCTAGGAGCCAAGGCCGGCCTGCAGCTACCAATTGAAAGCCATGTGCTGCAGGCGTTCGTTACCGAACCTCTGAAACCACTTGTGGACCATGTCGTCGCCTACGGCGCCGGTCATTACTACCTTAGCCAGTCGGACAAAGGCGGGCTGGTCTTGGGCGGTGATATCGACGGCTACAACTCCTATGCCCAGCGCGGCAATCTCGGCGTCATCCGCGAAACGATGGAGGCGGCAATCGCTCTGATGCCGTGCGTCTCGCGTCTTCGCATAGTGCGCCACTGGGGCGGCGTTATGGACATGACGCCCGACGCCAGCCCGATCATCTGCCCGACGGCCATCGAGGGCCTCTATCTCAACGGCGGTTGGTGCTATGGCGGGTTTAAAGCGACGCCTGCTTCCGGGTGGTGCTTTGCGCATACTATTGCGAATGGCAAGCCGCATCCGCTCGTCGCCCCGTACAGCTTGGACCGGTTTCGCGCCGGGCGAACCATCGACGAGGCCGGAATCGGCCCGTTCGCTTGGTTGCATTAGGAGGCCATTGAAATGCTGCGCATTGAATGCCCGTGCTGCGGTCTGCGCGATCATGACGAGTTCCGCTATGGCGGTGACGCTTCGGTCAGGCGTCCGGCCTACAATGATCCCGATCCAGATGCTTGGTACCGCTATGTCTTTGTCAGGCCCAATCCGGCGGGCCAGCACCGGGAATTCTGGCAGCACGTGGCCGGTTGCCGAGAATGGCTGGTGGTCGAACGCGACACTCGAAACCACATCATCGCATCTGTGAACTTCGCCAGGAAATCGTTAGCATGAGTTCTAATCCGAGACGGTTGTCGGCAGGGGGTCGCGTAAGCCGCGAGCATCCGGTCACTTTCACCTTCGACGGCCGCAAGCTTGTTGGATATCGCGGTGACACACTTGCATCAGCGTTGCTCGCCAACAACGTCGCACTAGTCGGACGCAGCTTCAAATACCATCGACCGCGCGGGATTTTTTCCGCAGGACCTGAGGAACCGAATGCGCTGGTGACTCTCGGAACCGGAGGAAGGCGTGAGCCTAACCTACCGGCGACGACGCTGGAGCTAGAGGACGGCATGGTCGTAGAGAGCCAGAACCGTTGGCCGTCGCTCGCTTTGGATGTGCAAAGTATAAATGGTCTCTTTTCGCCGTTTCTGTCGGCCGGCTTCTATTATAAGACCTTCATGGGTCCGAGCCGCCGGGCCTGGATGTTTTACGAACACTTCATTCGCAAGTCGGCCGGCTTCGGCAAGGCCAGTACAGACCGGGACCCAGATCGCTACCAGGTTCAACATGCGTTTGCGGACGTCGCAATCGTCGGCGGCGGGCCGGCGGGGCTGTCGGCGGCGCGAGCCGCTGCAGCTGCGGGCGCCCGTGTCGCGATTGTCGAGCAGGACTTCCTGCTCGGCGGCCACCTGCTGACTGAGCCGCTCGACAGCGCGGCTGCCTCTTGGCTGAGGCAGACCGAAGCCGAACTAGAGAGGTCCGAAAGGCTCACGTTCATGAAGTCGACGACCGCCTTTGGAACCTATGACGGGAACGTCATAGGGTTGGTCGGGCGACATGGCGCCACCGGTCCCCGGCCCACTGGAGAAAGTAAACAGACCTTGACTATGCTTCGCGCCCGTTCGATCGTCTTTGCTGCGGGCGCCATTGAACGGCCATTGGTGTTTGCGAACAATGACAGGCCGGGCGTGATGCTTGCGTCTGCCGCTCGCGCTTACCTTAACCGATTCGGCGTTCTGCCCGGCAAGAAGGTCATCGTCGCCACTAACAATGACAGCGCCTGGCGCACCGCGTTCGATCTGGCCAATGCTGGCGCCAAGGTAACGGTTGCCGATCTGCGCACCTCCTTGCCAGCCGCACTTGTGGCGTCGGCGGCACGACTCAATGTCACAGTCCTTGCCGCGACACGCATCGTGGACGTTAGCGGTGCTCGGGCTGTGACGGGCGTGAAGCTTGCCGGACCGGACGGCCTTTCCCACGTCGCCTGCGATCTCGTGTGCATGTCGGCTGACTGGTCGCCAACTGTGCACCTCACTTCGCATTTGGGGATCAAACCCCGATATCGAGATGACATAGACGCCTTTGTTCCCGGTGCCTTTCCAACAGGCCATTTCGGGACCGGCTCGATGATGGGAGGCTGTTCGACTGCCCAAGCGATTGAAGGCGGTCACACCGCAGGCGTGGATGCGGCGTCATACTGCGGAAAGCGGGAATCGGTGCCCGCAGTTTCGAAACTCGATCTCGGGGAAACAGCAACGGAACCGGTGCGCCAACCCCCTCTCGTCGCGCGTGGGAAGGCGTTCGTTGATTTTCAGATGGACGTAACGACAAAGGACATCGAGCTCGCACATCGGGAGGGCTATGAATCAGTCGAGCACCTAAAGCGCTACACCACGCTCGGCATGGGCACCGACCAGGGCAAGACCAGCAATTTTCCAGCACTTTCAGCAATGGCAGCGCTGCGCAGCACAACAATTGCGGAAACCGGGATCACGACCTTCCGCCCGCCTTACACCCCGGTTGCCATCGGAGCGCTCGCCGGTCGTGCTATCGGGCATCATTTCAAGCCAATACGCCGCACGCCGATGCACGATTGGCATGTTAGGAATGGTGGCGAAATGCTGGAGAACGGGCTCTGGATGCGGCCCAACTTCTATCACCAGTCCGGGCGCAACGTCGACGAAGCCTATGTGGCGGAAATGCGGCATATTCGCCAAGCTGCGGGACTCGCCGACATCTCTACCTTCGGCAAGATCGACGTTCAGGGTCCGGATGCGACGATCTTCCTCGACCGCGTCTATGCCAATGGCGCTGCAAACGTGCCGGTCGGCCGCGCCAGGTACGGCCTTATGCTGCGTGACGATGGCATTGTATTCGATGATGGCACCGCGACGAGGCTGGCACAAGACCGGTACTTTCTGACCGCTTCGACCGGCAAGGCCGCCGACGTACTGCCACGTCTTGAGTTCCTACTCGATACGGTATGGCCCGAATTGCGTGTCGCTATTAGCTCTGTGAATGATGAATGGGCAGCAATGACGGTGGCTGGGCCAAAGAGCCGTGCAATCCTTAGCGCTGCATTCCCTGATTTCGACGTTTCCGATCCGGCGCTGCCGCGCATGGGGCTGCTTGAAGGCGAATGGAATGGGCATGCCCTGCGAATCCTGAGGTTGAGCTTTTCCGGCGAACGCCAATACGAAATTTACGTCGGTTCAAGTGTCGGCGAGGCCCTGTGGACCCACCTGCTCGAAGTAGGCGCGCCGCTGGGGCTCAAGCCCTGCGGGCGCGAAGCGCTGGGTGGGCTGCGCATCGAAAAGGGTCATGCCGCAGGGCCGGAAATAGATGGACGGACCACGCTTGACGATATTGGCTTCGGCCGCCTGGTGAGCAAGCGCTCCGGCTTTGTCGGTGACGTGCTCCGACGCCGCCCCAACCTTCTGGCGCAGGACAGGCAAAGGCTAGTCGGGTTGAAATGCACGGCGGCCGACAGCCGGCTGCGCGGCGGCGCGATCCTTTTCCTACCAGGCGACAAGATCGCCGGCCACGGCCGCGGGCGAGTCACCTCAGCAACCTTCAGTCCGGACCTCGGATGCTATGTCGCCTTGGCTTTGCTTGAGGGCGATGTCGCGGCGGAAGGAAACGAGGTCGTCGTCGTCTATCCGATCAAGGGCGAAATGGTGCGCGCCCTCGTCGTCTCGCCAGTATTTCTCGATCCGCAAGGAGAGCGGCAGCATGGATAGCCACACCCCAGTTAATAACTTCAGCCTGTCAACGGCCGACTGCGCGCTTTCCCAGGTCGAGGGATGGGAAAGCACGTTGGCGGAATTTGAGGCGAGCGTCTCAGCTTTGCTGGGCATCAGGCTTCCAGCTTCCGTGGGAGAGACAGTTCGTCACAAAGGCCTTCATGTTATCCGCATTGCCCCTCGCCGTCTCTGGCTGCTTGGCGACGATGGCTCTGCGGCGCCTTCACTTGCCATCGACCCTGCCATCGGCTGTTCGGTCGCCCTTGACGAAGGTCGTGTGCGCCTGAAAATGGCGGGATCTAACATTGCGCGGGTTCTTTCCGGATGTTTCGCCGTCGACTGGCATGCGCCAACGGCGGCTCCTGGTCGGGCAGTGCAGACGTCCTTCCACAAAGTGCCTGTGCTCTTGCTACGCACCGGTGAGACGACGTGCGAGCTCGTCGTGCCGCGAAGTTTCGCACGCAGTCTTTCAGACTGGGTTGCCGAGGGTTGATCGACGAGTCGGGTGCAAGGGTTCAGCGGCCCCTCGACCGTCCTCCGCCCGTTCCGCGACCTTTCGAAGTCCCGCGCGAGTATCAAAAAGCGTGTGAATTGTCACAAATCGGCTGTGCGGGCCAGATGATGGAACGGACTTCTGAATGAAAACCTATGTACTCACGGTCTCGTGCGAATCGCGGCGCGGGATCGTTGCTGCGATCTCTGGATATTTGGCAGGGAAAGGCTGCAATATAGTAGACAGTGCTCAGTTTGATGATTTAAATACCGGCAAGTTTTTCATGCGCGTATCCTTTATGTCAGAAGAGGGCGTCGACCACCACACGTTGATCGACGGCTTTGGGGCTGTCGCCTGCGAATTCAAGATGGACGCGAGAATTCACGACGTCTCCAGGCGAATGAAGGTCCTGGTGATGATTTCTCGTTTTGGACACTGTCTCAACGATCTGCTCTATCGCTGGAAGATCGGCGCGCTACCGATCGAGATCGTCGGAGTCGTCTCAAATCATTTTGAGTATCAGAAGATAGTGGTCAACCATGGTATTCCTTTCCACTGCATCAAGGTCACGAAGGAAAACAAGCCGAAGGCGGAAGCTGAACTGATCGAGATCGCCGAGCAGACCGGCGCGGAACTGATCGTGCTTGCTCGCTATATGCAGGTGCTCTCTAATGTGCTTTGCAAGAAGATGTCGGGGCGGATCATCAACATCCACCATTCTTTCCTGCCGAGCTTCAAAGGAGCCAACCCGTACAAGCAGGCCTATGAGCGCGGCGTAAAGCTGATCGGTGCGACGGCGCACTACGTCACCGCCGATCTCGATGAGGGGCCGATCATCGAGCAGGATATCGCCCGCATCACCCATGCGCAGAGCGCCGAGGACTATGTCTCGATCGGCCGCGACGTCGAGAGCCAAGTGCTAGCCAGAGCTATCCACGCGCATATCCATCACCGCTGTTTCATCAACGGCAACCGCGTTGTCGTCTTTCCCCCGAGCCCAGGATCCTATGCGTCGGAAAGGATGGGATGAGCCATGGCCTCTATCATAGATGGTAAACGCATCGCCGCAGCGATTATCGATAGTGTCAAGGCAGGCGCTATCTCGCTCCAAGCGAAAAGCGGCATCCAACCTAGCCTCGCAGTAATTGTCGTGGGTGATGACCCGGCGAGCCATGTTTATGTTAATGCGACAGGCAAGATGGCCGACTATTGTGGCTTCCGCTCGGTGCAGCACACTCTGCCGGGCGAAACCACACAGGATGAACTCTGAACACTTATCATCTCACTTAATGCTGTCGAATCCATTCATGGAAATTCTCGTGCAACTCCCATTGCCAAAGCATCTCGACGCGGGACCAATTGTGCAGTCGATCCGGTCAGAGAAGGATGTGGACCTCCACGTCGTCAACGTCGGTAGCTACTGGCGACCTGAAAACCGGCATGGTCTCGTGCACCCCGGCAGGGACAATGGTCTTCGTTAGGCGGGTCTATGGCGACGATCTTTCCGGTCGAAATGCGGTCGTCATTGGGCGGTCCCCAAACTTGTTCGGAAAACCAATGGCACAGCTACTGCTGAACGCCAATGCAACAGTCACGGTCGCTCATTCGCGCACCACGGATCTCCCTTTGATATGCCGCCAGGCGGATATTCTCGTAGTAGCTGTCGGTCGCCCCGAAATGATAGCCAGCTGGCTGAAACTTGGTGCCACCGTGATCGATGTAGGCATCAACCGTATCCATGCCCCGGAGGCAGGTGAAAGCAAGTTGCGTCTTGTGGGTGATGTCGCTTTCAAAGAGGCTGAGAAAATTGCTGCGTTCATTACCCCCGTCCCAGGCGGGGTTGGCCCAATGACGATCGCGATGCTGATGGCCAACACACTGAAAGCTGCTCAAATCCACTCCGGTGTCTCAACTGGACTAGCCTAGGATCCGGACTCAATTGAGCCACCAGTTATGGCGACGGCGAGATGGACGCCAGCCAGGAACCTTGC
Source organism: Mesorhizobium sp. L103C131B0 (assembly GCF_000502275.1). Classification (NCBI taxonomy): domain Bacteria; kingdom Pseudomonadati; phylum Pseudomonadota; class Alphaproteobacteria; order Hyphomicrobiales; family Phyllobacteriaceae; genus Mesorhizobium; species Mesorhizobium sp. L103C131B0. Next base: position 17,371 of record NZ_AYXC01000033.1, read on the forward strand.
GAGCTTGTCGTATCGGGTAGCGGTGCGGCGGAAGTCTTTGAGCTGGGCGAACATCCGTTCGTTGAGAGTGGTGGTGAGTAGGAAAAACGAGAAATAAGCGCCATGCGTAGTCCACCTCGAGCGCCACCTGCTTCCTATCGCGCGCTCAAGTACCAGGATCACCGGTGCGGTAGCGGAATCGCGCGATCACGTCATCCAGTGGTACGCCCATGGCCCGCTCTAGGTTCGCCCAGTAATACTCGGCACTAGCGAGTAGCTCCTCGCTCTGGTCAGGTGCGCGTTCAGCCTTCCAGTACCTGATCAACGCGAGCATGGTGAGCCGCGCGAGAGCCGCAACTGGCAAAAGTGGAAGTTCTGACTCCTTTATCGGCCGGCTCTGCTTCGTACCCGGCGACAAAGGCAAAGGCATCCTGCCAAGGGTGATCCTGAGAGCGGCCAATCAGGTGCGCGACCGTATTGGCAGGGTCAAAGATCATCGCGCTATGGACAGTGTCACCAAAGTCAAGGATGGCCGCCACGAAGACATCGCTGTGCGGATCCACTACGACATTGTTGGGAGCGTAGTCACCGTGGATCACTTGCATTTCAAGGCTAGGCAGCCTCGGCAGCACGACTTCTTCGAAGAGCTTGAAGACCCGTTGAGCCAGCAGTCGGTGCTTGGGGTGTGGCGCGTACTCAACAAGTCCCGCCCAATGGGGAAAGCGCCTCGGCTTCGAGATCGGCCGCTCAGCCGGTCGTGTGAGCCGTATGCTGTCCAGCCTTTTCGACGCTGGCTTGATCACCATGCAGGATAGCAGCAATTACAAGCGCTACCCGGTGCGCAACGGCGAATGCGCAATTTTAGATGGTTGCGGCATCGATATGCGGATACTCATCCCCGCTATCGTGAGCTCTACCAGCTCGTGCGGCCGGCCCAAGGCCGAAAAATCGGCGGCGAGCGCAGCATTGCGCCGCTATCACGGCGAGATCATTGATGAATCGGGACTATTTCTGGCTGACGGAGGAGCAGTTGGCCAAGTTGCAGGCGTATCTTCCCACCGACACGCGAGGGTAGCCGCGGGTTGATGACCGCCGGGTGATCAGCGGCATTGTCCAGGTCATCAGGAGCGGCGGGCGCTGGGTCGATGCGGCTGAGGTCTACGGTCCGAGGAAGACACTCTACAACCGTTTCCAGCGCTGGGCCGCTAAGGGCGTATGGAGCGACATCTTCCGTGCGCTCGCCAGTGCCGGAGGACCGCCCGCGCAGATACTCATTGACTCCTCAGCCGTGCGGGCACATCGCTGCGCAGCGGGCGGTAAAGGGGGGAGTGCGGCCAAGCCATAGGCCGCTCGCGTGGCGGCCGTACCACCAAGATCCACGCTCTGACCGACGGGCTGCGGCGGCCTGTTGCCTTCATGCTGACGGGCGGCAACGTCGCCTACTGCAAGGCAGGCGAAGCCCTGCCTGAACAGTTGCCAGATACCGGCCTCGTCAACGCCGACAAGGGCTACGACAGCAACGCCATACGCCAGCAGATCGGCGACCGAGGAGCTTTCGCCAACAGCCCGCCCAAGGACAATCGCATCTGGAATTCGGCGCTCTGGCCGCCGCACGATGGGGTTAGGAGAGCGAGGCGTCTCAATCTGTTTCACGAGCTTGCCGGGTTTGGTGGGCAGGTTCGAGCTTCTTAACGATTTCGCCCCGGTCTCTCGTGGCGGCGCTCAGGCAACGCCGCCGAAACCCACCGCAGAAAGCCGCCACCCAAAGTCATAGCCACCGCGGCCTTGGCGGCATTGAGGGGGGTGCGGATTTGCAGTGTCGCACAATCTCACGACTTCCTCAGATGCTCGGCTGATCGAGTCCTGTTGCCGACCGCCTCAAATATTGAGGCCATCTCGCGTGAGGTCGTCCATGACCGAGCGGACGGCGCTTTCAGCGATCGCAATAATCTCCTCGACCTCAGCCTTCGTTGTCACGAGCGCTGGGGCAAAGCCCAGAATGTCACCATGGGGCATGGCGCGCGCGATGAGGCCGCGCTCGCGTGCTGCCTTGGAGATGCGCGCGCCGACCTTGAGTGTCGGATCGAAACGTTTCCTGTTGTCGCGATCGGCGACGAATTCGATTGCGCCCATCAAGCCAACGCCCCGCACTTCGCCGACGATTGGCAACTGCGCAAATTTCTCCTTCAACTGCGCCTGGAAGAAGGCACCTACCTCACGAGCATTCGCGGGGAGGTTTTCTTTCTCGACAATGTCGAGAACCGCGTTGGCCGCGGCAGCCCCAATCGGATGACCTGAATAAGTGTAGCCGTGGGAGAATGCGCCGACCTTGTCTGCCCCGTCCTCCAGGACCTTGTATACCTTCTCACCAACGATTGCCGCTGAAAGCGGAAAATAAGCCGAGGTCAGACCCTTCGCGACCGTTATGAGGTCTGGCTCAATGGCATAGTGCTGCGATCCGAACATGGAGCCTGTTCGACCGAAACCGGTGATCACCTCATCGGCAATGAGCAGAACATCATGCTTCTTAAGCACGGCTTGGATTGCCGCCCAATAACCTTCTGGCGGAGGCGTAATGCCACCAGTGCCGAGCACCGGCTCGCCGATGAAGCCGCCGACATTGTCCGGCCCCAAGCGCTCGATCAGCTGATCGAGCTCCTCGGCACGCCGCGTTGAGAACTCGCGTTCGGTCTCGCCCGGGTTTGCGCCCCAGTAATGATGCGGAACACCTGTGTGAACGATCTGCGGGAGCGGCAGGTCCATATGGTCGTGGTAAAAGCTCATCCCGGTCATCGAGCCGGAGACTACGCTGCATCCGTGATAGCCCCGTTCACGGGAGATAATCTTCTTCTTGCTCGGCTTGCCGCGCAGGTTGTTGTAGTACCAGACCAGCTTTGCTTGGGTCTCGTTCGCATCCGAGCCCGACATACCATAGAAAACCTTGCTCATCTTTCCCGGTGCCATCTTGACAAGGCGATCGGAAAGAATCGCGAGTTCGTCCGTCGTATGCGCAGCATAGGAATGATAATATGCCAAACGGAAAGCTTGACGCGAAATCGCTTCAGCAACTTCGGTGCGACCATAGCCGACATTTACGCAATAAAGACCGGCGAATCCATCGATAAACCAATTGCCGTTGGCGTCCTGAATTCGAATGCCCTGTCCCGTCTCGACAATGGTCGGGTCGCCGAGTTTGCCGGTGGCAAAATCCCTTAGCTGCGTGAAAGGATGCAAGACGCTACTTCTATCCTTCTCGCATATCTCTTTGATATTCATGGTCATTAGCTGCGTCCTTTCATGCTGCGAGATTGCCAAAACATGTGTATTTGGGCTCCAGGTACTCTGCGATGCCGTGCTTTGAGCCTTCGCGCCCCAAGCCGGACTGCTTCCATCCCCCGAACGGGATAGGCGCCCCGGTAAATTTGGGCGTGTTCACCGCGACCATGCCGTATTCAAGCCGGTCAGCCAGGCGCATGGCGCGGTTGAGGTCTCGCGTATAGACATACACCGCTAGGCCCATTTCCGAGTTATTCGCCCGGGAGAGCACTTCCTCCTCGTCGACGAAGGGGAGGATCGCAGCTACGGGACCAAAGGTCTCTTCCTTTGCTACCCGCACATCGTCAGTCACATCGGCGGGCACTGTCGGCGTCACGAAATTGCCGCCAAGTTGGCTCTCCTGTGCCCCGAGCGCCATGCGAGCACCGCTAGAAAGAGCGTCGAAAACCTGCTGGCAATATTTTTCGGCTACGGACGCCTTGGTCATTGGACCGATTTCGACCCCAGGTTCCAATCCGTGCCCGACTTTCAGTTTGGCGGCTGCGAATTCTTCTACGAAGCGCTCATAGAGGCGCTCCTGCACGTAGATCCTGTTTGCCGCCAGGCAGTCCTGACCAGACGTCGCGAATTTGGCTGACATGCACCCTTCGACCGCCGCCTCTATCGGCGCGTCGGCGAAAAGTATGAAGGGGGCGTTGCCACCAAGTTCGAGCGAAGCTCTTTTCACGGTTTTCGCAGATTGTTCGAGCAGTATTCGACCGACCTGGGTTGAACCCGTGAAAGAGAATGCCCGAACGTCGCTATGCTCTAACAGCCTCTTTGCAAGCGGAGGTGCCTCGCCCGTTATGACTTGAAACACCCCGGCAGGAAGCCCCGCCTCTTCGGCAAGACGGGCAAGTGCGAGGGCCGACAAGGGCGTTTCAGGCGCGGGCTTTACGATTATGGTGCGCCCAGCGGCCAGGGCAGCCCCTACTTTTCTGGTGATCATCGCCGAAGGAAAATTCCATGGAGTGATTGCAGCGGTCACTCCGATCGGCTGCATATCTACGCTCAGGCGACATCCGGGTAAATGGCTGGGGATGGTTTCGCCGTAGGACCGCTCGCCCTCCGCTGCAAACCAATCGAGAAAGGTAGCGGCGTATGCAATTTCACATCTTGCTTCGGCTAGTGGTTTCCCCTGTTCGCAGGTGAGGATGACAGCTAAATCTTCTACGTTTTCGCGCATGCCTGCTGCCCACCTCCGCAGATGTGCGCCACGTTCGGAAGGCAGGACATCGCGCCACCGCACGAAGGCGGTTCTTGCGTCGGAAACAGCGTTGTCGACATCTGACCGTTCGCAAGCCGCTACTTTTATCAACTCTTCGCCGGTCGCGGGACCGACGATCGCCAGTGTTTCCTGTTTTGAGAGCCACGCACCATTCAAATGAGCGCGTGTTTGCAAAAGGTCTGGCCGTTTGAGGTTCGCCAATGCAGCGCTTGCGAGGCCTTTCATTTGTAACTCCAATGCTAACGTTCGACTTTCCGTCAGGCTACGCCTCCTAAAACGTCGATCGGCAACGCAGGTGACCCCCTTAAAGCAGTTCTCCTGCGATTGATGCCATTCTACTGAGGTATTTCTTCACTCGTCGACTCGGAAATTGAAATGCCACTGGCCTGCGACAGGCACGCGAGCTCGGTTTGATGTTAGGGAAGCGGCGGGCAGGAAGGTGACGACGCGACACGCATGGCCACGCAGAAGTCGTACAATACGCCCATCCGCGGGCCTGTTGTTCCAGGCCTTCCAAGGTCTTTGTCAAAGGCTAGCACACGGGCCATGGAGCGCCGCGCGGAAAGAAATTCATGTGACCTGACGACCCCAGTCGATGCTCTATCGCGATGCCGGGCCGCGAACATGGTCTTTCGAAACGGCCGGGCCGCTGGCTCGATTCAGGTTCGGTCCGAGTACCTCACTATGGGATAAATATCCTGCAAACGGGCGCGAAACTGTGCAACGCTCCCAACAACGCAGGCTTTTTTGCCTGGAGTGGGAATGTCCACTGAAACAGCCTTCTTAGGCATGTTAGCTCTTTGAACCGAAGCTCTTCGATGGAGAAATGCCTGACCTCGTCCAGCAACAGGGGGAGCAGATCGTGGATACGAGATGGACAATGAGAATATTCCTTTTCCTACGCAGGTTTCGAGTAGGAGTCGGCTTCCCGTCGAAAGGCAGGAAGGTAAATACACCCGACTCCGCAACCGGCCGACGCCGATTGTCGTTCAAGGGCATCAACCCTGCTTAGACTAGCTACTGCCTTCCGGTGCTCGCGACGCAGCTGCCGCACGGCCCCCCTAGCTTCGCTCGATCTAATTGTCGGGGATAGAGGTCCCGACGACAGCTTATCAGGCATAACCACCTCGGCACGGATGAAAGGCAATCATTGAGTGTTGGCCGGCGAGGCACTACACAGCCGGGCAATTCTCTCACAAACTAGCTAGGTTGCAGCTTCTGAGGAGACCAGACCTCCTAGATTCGGCCACTCGCGGATCAATTCGAGGCCAAGGCCAAGAGCTTTTCGGATGTGATCAAGCTTGGCCGCACGCAGTTGCAGGACGCTGTACCGATGACGCTGGGCCAGGAATTCCAGGCCTTCGCGAAGACGCCGCGGGAAGATATAGCTCGTCTCGGGAGATCGCCGCCTTCTTCCATGAAATCAATCTAGGGGCACCGCGATTGGCAGGGGTATCAATACGAATGCGGACTATCAGGCTGCAGTTATTGCGGAGTTGCAAGCGATTTCCGGCTTTGCGTTTGTTGCCGGCTGGAAATTTGGTCGAAGCCAGCGGGATACCGGTGCCTCGTGCTCTTCTCTGCTGAAGCGGACGGCGACCAAGCTATCGAAGATATGCAACGATCGGCGTCTGCTATCGAGTGGTCCTCGCGGCGGCCTGTGCGAAATCCCATTGCCGCCGCTCCAGCCCGGGTCGTCGATCATGCCCGGAAAGGTCAATCCCGTTATACCGGAAGTGGTCAACCGGGTGGCTTTCCAGTGATCCTACCAACACTCTTGCTCCGAAGCCGGCCAGCTTTAGTTGAACGTGATGGAACCGATCATCGCGTACAACATCATGCATTCGCTGGAGCTTCTGATCAATGCCGTTGATGTGTTGCGGATGAAATGTGTAGGGGTATTACTGCAAAATCCAGAGATCTGCTGGAAACACTTGGAAGCCAGTACCGCCGTCGCAACCGTGTTGATGCCTACGATCGGTCACGAGCGGGCAGCACTGTTTGCCAAAGAGATCTTGGCTTCCGGCAAAACCATTGGCGAAATTCTAACGACCAGCCGGAGCTTTCCGATCGAGCTAATCGCACAGGTCGCCGATCCCCACCTTTTGACCCGACCAGCGTGATTACGAATGGCTTGAAATTTGGCATGCCGAGATTGATAAATCCAGTTTTTGCGCAGCAGAATCGCGGGTAGACCTGCTCGCTGGCGGTCTATTGGCCAAGCCGTGTTTGAAGCTTCGCGTCTGTGAAGATAAGCGGCCCCTCAGACGGGGTGGCGGCTTTCCAGATAGGGCGTAAGGTGGAATGACCGCCGAGTGAATATCTTTACGAAAAGGGTTTCGGACCGAGTTCAAGGTACGGATTGGTAACAAGGCTGCACGACAAGATCTGTCGGCGCGCCCTGGAGCGGGCCGAGAATGACCCAACGTTGACTGTGGGTTTCATCCGGCGCTTTCGTCGCCAACAAGATCCGCGCCGCGATACTGCGCAGTCTTCGGGGACTGTGTGGCCCACCGCGTAATGATAGCGCTTTCCCTCAGTGATGGGGCACATAACTGCGAAGCTCAATGGCGTGGATTGCCGAAGACTTCGCAGTCACATGTCTGCCGAGCAGATGGACTGGTCGCGCAAATCAGAGAAACAGCACGAGGAAACGGATCGAATGGATAGAAGTAGGCGCAAGGTTCTCGTTACCGGTGGCAGCAAGGGGCTGGGTTTCGCGATCGCGAGAAAGCTATCGGAAGATGGCTCCCAATTGGTCATCTGTGGTCGCGAGCAGTCTAGATTGGATTCGGCTATCGATGAGCTAAAAGACAATTCGAGATCCTTGGTTGCTCACGGCATAGTCGCCGATCTTTCGCAACGCTCGGATGTGGACATGCTGTTCAATCGAACACTGGAGCTACTGGGAGGGCTCGATTGCCTAGTCGTGAATTCTGGTCACGCGCCATACGGAACTATCGACTCATTGAATGACAGTGATTGGGATCACTCCTATGACATGTTGCTTATGAGTGCGGTCCGACTTTCGCGAGCTGCAGCAAGGGTGATGCAAGCGTCGGACGGAGGAGATATCATCTTCATTACGTCTACCGGCGTTCATGAAGCGACAGATCACCGGCTTGCGTCTAATGTCATGCGGGCCGGGATCGCAGTAGTAGCGAAGCACCTCGCAGATTTTGTTTCAGGGACTGGTGTTCGTGTAAACGTTGTAGCGCCAGGCTATTTTAATACGGGCAGGGTACGCACGAGAATTGAGGACCTGATGAATAATGAGGGACTTGATTTCCCGTCTGCCACTAGGCGGATTGCGACCGCAAATCCCCTGGGACGGATCGGAATGGCCAATGAGCTTGCGGAACTGATCGCATTCATGGTGGGCGGTCGCGCAACATACCTGAACGAAACCACTATCACGATTGATGGGGGCAGCAGTCGCATTGTTACTTAATTCCTGCGACTGACGCAGTGACGCAGACTTAACAGAAAATCAACTCCGGTCTTGCGGCGCACAAAGCGCGAAATCTGGAGTTCTTTACAGGGCTCGCTGCTGCCGCCTTGCAGTACGACCCAGTTGGGAGGGAGATTTACTCGCACACGGAACTGATTGCCTACTTCGGGATCGGCACCCGGTTCAGGCAAAAAACTCGGCGCGTCGCCTATCACGGTTCTCCAACCGTTGAGCCGCAGATCGCAGACCTCATCGTCGCTAAGCGCTCGAAGCGCCATAGGCCGATCACTGGCTTCTGGACTGGATATTATCTGCGGAATGAGCGCTGCCTGTCTGAGGCGCGGCGATCCGCACCAACCTCTGCGCACCGCCACCTGGTCAGATCAACATGTCACGGTTCGCTGCAAATAGGCTCTGTTTCAGGCCATCAATGCCTGATCGTGAGCGGGCACTCACTGTCATTTAACTGCATTGTGCGCGGATGACTACAAAAATGCAGATATTCTGCTCCGCGAAGGGGCGTTTCGAGCCAAGCAGGTCTTTCACACCTGCTAGCGTTGCCGGCCATATAGATGGCATTGATATGTGAACTTCTACCCGGCGATGCGCCGCCCATTGTTGGTTTTGCACAGCCATTGCAACGTGGCTTCTGCGCCTTCAGTGAGGCTGAGAAGCCATCCCTCGGGTGCAACAATATAACATCTATAAAGATGCGAACTTGAAGGGAACGATTAATGAAGATTGCGCGAATTGAAAGCAGAATCCTNCAATATAACATCTATAAAGATGCGAACTTGAAGGGAACGATTAATGAAGATTGCGCGAATTGAAAGCAGAATCCTGGAGATTCCAGTTAAAAAGGTTGTCCGGACCGGGATCGGTGCGATTGACCGCATCGCGAACGTCTTCGTGCGGATATATACAGATGACGGTATTGTTGGTATTGGGGAAGCTGGGCCTTGGCCCGTGGTAACCGAAACGTTGGCTGACACGAGATCGGCGGTCGACGAAAACTTTGCTCCTGCGTTGATAGGCGCAGATCCTGTCGCAATCGGGTTCATCCATTCCAAGATGGATGGACTAGTGCATGGCTGCGGTTGTTCTAAAAGTGCGCTCGACATGGCGTTGTACGACGTAGTCGGAAAAGCCCTGGGGCAGCCGGTTTACATGTTGCTGGGTGGCGCGCATCGAACGCAGTTCAGGTTGAGCAAGTCACTAGGGTCTCAGGTCATCTCACACGACGTCAATGAAATGGAGTCTTTGCTTCGTGACGGGATAGGCACTTTCAAAATAAAAATGGGCCTGTTGCCACCCACCGAAGATTTAGAGAGAGCACGAGCACTCCGGAAGCTTGCTGGCCCAATCACCGATATCCGCCTCGATTACAATCAGAGCCTATCGATGTCGGAAGCGGTAAGAGTTCTTGAACGCGCGTGTGAGATCGAGCCGACCTTTATTGAGCAGCCTTTGCCTCGATGGAACATCGACGGCCTCACACACTTGTCCGCGAGGATCTCAGCTCCCATCGCTGCAGACGAGAGCTTGTTCACCGTGCATGACGCGTTCACTCTGTCCACGCGCGCAGCGGCGAAGGTCTTCTGCCTCAAACTCTCTAAACATGGAGGGCTGTATAGGACAAAAATAGTTGCTGGAATTGCCGAGGCGGCCGGCATCAACTGCCATTTCTCTACTATGAACGAAACAAGCCTAGGATGTGCGGCGACNTGGAATTGCCGAGGCGGCCGGCATCAACTGCCATTTCTCTACTATGAACGAAACAAGCCTAGGATGTGCGGCGACGCTACACTTAGCTGCTAGCGTAAACAACGGAATAGATGCCTGCGATCTTTATCTTCCAAAGTACCTCATGGATGGAGACATAGTTCGAGAGCCGCTCGTGATTTCCAATGGACGAATGGTGGTGCCACACGGGGTTGGCCTTGGAGTGGACATCGACGAGAGCGCGCTCGAAAAATTCACCGTAAAAGGGTCAGTCGTCGTAACCTCTGCTAAATGATCGGGTGTGTAGGGAACGCCTTCTCTGAGTTGGGGAGGTATAGTTAGTTGCGGTCACGGGCACCTTGGCCTGACCGTTTTGCCCCGAAATCCCTACCTGAAATTTAGGGAGCGGGTCCACCAATTCGGCGCTTGAGCGGCGATGTACATAGAACCATGGCTCTCGCACGGATGTCAGTATAACCGCCTTCATTTGCCGGCATCTGCGCTCAATGCCGGAAAGAAGGCCGTCAAGGAAATCTGCGCCCGTCTCCCGCAGCTCACGACGAGGAAGTCGCGCTCGTCCGCCGCGCAAGATCCCGCGCACACTGTTCTCGGGATCCCTCAGCTTCGATTGAATGAGCTTGCACGCGTCAGCATCTCTTGCGCGGCCAGCGACTTGCAATGCACCGGTTGGAACCAGCCAAGCCGCATCAGCTGCCCGATCCCACGCGCGTAATTGCGGTGCGACTTCACCGGCGTCGCCTTGGAGGTCACGCGGACATGCCGCGTCTCCAGCAACTCCACCGCCAGTCCCGCTTGCCACTGCGCCAAGCAGACTGCGCGCCGAGCGCGCCGCTCACAGCGCCGTAGCGCAGCGAGCGGCTTGCTTGGCGCCGGTGGCCCCATCAAGGTCGGCAGGGTCGGTGCGGTCAAGTTTGACGACCGGAGCCGCGAGTACACCGAAGGCATGCCCGATCTGGCCGAGATCTTTGATCCGCTGCTGGACGCGACAAGCTGCGCCAGCGCTTTGGCGCTCTGCGCTGCAAGCTTCTGATGCTCGCAGAATTCGACGAGCCGCCGGCTGAGCAAGATTCCCGGTGTCGGTGCTGTGGTTGCGCTGGCCTATACCCCGACGATCGACATTCCGGCCCGCTTTAAGAACTCCTGAGCGGTCGGGCCGATCTTGGGGCTAGCTGGTGCTCAGGGAGTCGGGCGAACGCCAGGACGGAAATCATGCCGGTCGCCGGCTGAAAACTTGAGAAACATCGCCCCGACAGACGAGGCTACACAAGTTCTCACCTACGGTGGAATAGCTGTCATTCGCGGGACGGGGATGAGGTGAGTTCGTCGATTGGCTGGCTTGTGCCCCAGCATCGGGCAATCAAGGCGCTCGACAGATTGTTCCACTCCATTCTTCTGGATCCCATTGAGGGCCAGGGCCAGAGAGCCGACCCCGGAGAGAACTTCAAACCGTCGAAATTAGAGAAGGCAATCAGTCAAGACCACGGAAAGCGGCGGAATTCGGAGCTTCGACGCCGGAAAGAAGATCAACGGGCGCATCGTTTGCGACACATCGGCCTGATGGTCGGTCTCGTGGTCCACGCCGCCGATATCCAAGACCGAGACGGCGCACCGGCTGCCCTCATGACCATTCTCGAACGCTGGCCGTGGCTGCGACACCTATTCGCCGACGGCGGTTATGCCGGACCGAAGCTTAAGGGCGGGATGCAAAAGAACGGCACGTTCACCCTGGGGATTGTCGAGCGGACGGCCAAAGCCAAGGGCTTCGAAGTCCTGCCGCGCCGCTGTCCTGCCCGCCTCGATGATCGAACGGCGGACGGCGCGGGGTGAATAGGTCGAACAGTTTTTCGCCGTCGCCCCAGCGGATCGCCCGTTGCCGCGATGCTAGAGCACTGTGATTGATGAATCGATTGTGATGTGACGGCTGCGTTTTGTGCTGATTCAACGTCCAGCTCGATGGAGGTTGACGATGGGAAGAGCATTTAGCGTGGATCTTCGGTCGCGGGTCTTGAACGCTTCGGATGAGGGCATGTCGGCGCGGCAAGCGGCGGCGCGGTTCGGCGTGGGAGTGTCCAGCGCGATCCGCTGGATTGCGCGGGCGAAGATCGGCGAACTGGCGCCACGCCCGCAGGGCCGCCGCCGCGCCTCCAGCCTCGATGCGCATGAAGCCTTCATCGTCGGCTTGATCAAGGAGCGCAAGGACATCACGCTGAACGAGATGGTGGAGCGGCTCGTCGCCGAGCAGTCGGTGCGGATCAGCCGCAGCGCCTTGAGGGCCTGGCTTCGCGGCCACGGCTGGACATTCCGAAAAAAGTCCGCGCACGCACTGGAGCAGGATCGCCCCGACATTCTGAAGCGGCGCCGGGACTGGTTCGACGGCCAGCTCGACCTCGATCCGGCGAAGCTCGTGTTCATCGATGAGAGTGTGCTGCAGAGGCACGGAAGGAGTTCAGTATGAACTAACCCCGTACGTGAAGCTGCGTGAATGATGGAGGACGGCCCTCCGGGATCGGCTTTCAGGAGCGGGTCTCAAACCAGTCCGAGCTGCTGCGGTAAAGAGCCGTGGTGGTGAGCGTCGGATGAAACGTTCGGACGAAATTCGAGCAGGTGCATGTCCGAAAGACGAACGAAGTGAACCCTCCGAAGACGCGTCGTTATGAACTTAAGTGTCGTCGAAACCAGGATCGTCTCATCATCCTGGGACAAGTCCGCCGGGTGCCTGATGACCGGGCGGGCGGCGACCGGCGTAGAGGGGGCGTGAGTTGGACATAGGCTTTCACGGGAACTGCAGGAACCAGGCTAAGCTCAAGTGTCCGGCCTCTGTTGCGGCTGTCACATGCCGCGGGCCCGTATGGGAGTTCGCGGATCGGGTCCAATTCAACCTGGCGCGCTCAAGGCGCGTATCCATGATCTGGTTTTCCCGATTCCGTCTCGTTGACCGTTGCGCCATACTCTCCGTTCGACCTTCTCACACCATGGCAGCCTGCTCGAGGAGCGGACTATCCTGCTATGGCCGGCGTTCGATAGGTTCCGCCTTTGGCCATTAATGCCCACACGATGCGCGCCGTCTTGTTGGCCAAGGCGACGATGACCAGCATGGGTGGCTTGCGCTCAAGCATTCGCGAAAGCCACGGATTCCCGGTCGACCCCTTCCGCATGGCCCAGCGCACAGCGGCGCTGGCCCCAATTATCAGCAGCCGTCGCAGGGTTCGCTCGCCCCTGCGGGATGTCTCGCCGAGCTTTTGCTTGCCGCCCGAAGAACGTTGCAGCGGCGTTAGTCCGAGCCATGCCGCGAAGTCCCGGCCTGTCTTGAAGGTCTGAGCGGACGGGGCCAACGCGGCAAGCGCCGTCGCGGTGATCGGTCCTATACCGGGAATCGTCATCAAGCGCTTGGCTTCCGCATCCTCTCTGGCGCGCCGGCCAATCTCTCGGTCGAGCTCGGCCACTCTCGCATCCAGCGACCGCAATTGCTCAACGAGTAAAGACAGGATCGGGCCGGCGGCTTCGGGGACAGTAGGGTCCATCTGCTCGATCGCCGTAACAAGTTTAGTGACGTGGAAGAGGCCTTGCGCAGCCACAAGTCCAAATTCCGCAAGATGGCCGCGTATTGCATTGATCGTCTGAGTCCGCTGGCGAACCACAAGATCGCGGACGCGGAACACAATGGCCGCGGCCTGTTGCTCTTCGCTCTTCACCGCCACGCCGCAGGCGCGAGCCTGCTCTACCTGCCGCCTTACAGTCCAGACTTCAATCCGATTGAGAACGCCTTCGCCAAACTCAACGCGCTGCTGCGAGCAAAGACCGAGAGAACCATCAAGGCTTTGTGGGACGCGGTCGGCGCGGTCGTCGACCTCTTCACCCCAGCCGAATGTGCCAACTACTTCAAAGCCGCAGGATTAAACAGGACGTGCTCTAGATCCTCGGAAAACCGCGCCAGCATTTCGAAGATGGCGTCCTTGTTGTGCAGGCAGAGGTCGCGCCAGCGCCAGAATTAGGAAAGCCTCTCCAGCGCATCCCGATCGGGTGTCCGGCAGCGGCGTGAAGATGCATCAGCGATTGTCGAACAGGTCGGGGAACACGGCATCCGGCCCCGACTTCTCGGTGCCCGCGAGCGGATGGCCGGGAATGAAGTGCACGCCATCAAGCACGTGCGGCTGCATCTGCGCGATGACGGACGCCTTTGTCGAGTCGACATTGGTGAGGATGGCGCCCTTCAGCGCCGGTGCTATCTCAGGCGACCGTGCCTGAAGAGCCGGCACCGAAACGATGATGAGATCGGCATCGCGAACTGCTTCGCTTGCGTCGGTGGTGTAGGATTGCCGAGACCGAGTTCTTCGCTCTCGCCAGTGTTGCCGGGCTGCGCGTCGCGATGGCTACTTGGCCAGCCAGAGCCTCGCGGCGGACAACGCGGGCCAGCGACGAGCCGATCAGGCGATACCGACCAGCGCGACCTTTTCGAACATCGGTGATGTCATGGTGCTCTAGCCTTTCAGGAATGTCGTGAGCGCTGCAATGAGACCGCGATTGGCCTCTTCGGTGCCAATGGTCATGCGCGGAGCATTCGGAAAGCCGTAGCCGGTGACGCGCCGCAGGATATAGCCCCGCGCGCCATACGATAATTGTTCGACCCGCTTGCGGACATGCAGCTTGATCTTATGCACGCTGACGATCCGTCAGAAGAACCTGTCCCTCCTGCGCTCGATTGCACCGATGTTCAGCAACCATCACTTCATACCTCCGCCGCTGGCGCAGGTGCGGGGAGGTGAGGGCCGGATATGTCCCTATCCGCCCACGGTCGGAAATGGTGTGATGGACCAATCGATCAAGTCGACGGCGCGCTGAAGTATTGCCTCGGCTGCCCTGGGCCGCTTGGACCTATAGTAGCCCATTGCTCCTTGTGCCTTCAAGCAGAATTAGCGCGCTTCTTGCCATCTCCAGACTGTCCGTGCTGTACGGCTGTGCGCAAATCCGCATAAGCTGTTTCCGCAAGTGCCTCTCAGACCTTGCGATGAATGTATCATTTGTCAACGATTGGCGGTCGCAAAGGTCTGCAAATTTATTTGACGGGTTTGTTGCAACGGTTCGATCGCCGGCGTGTGGCACGGGTCGAATTTTGGTGGGTGCGAAGTTCAAAGGACACTACCGCCTACTGCACAGAGGAATTGACCCTTCGACGGGTTGGAGCTTGGTGAACTCAAGTTCGACGAGTTCAATACTGCGCGCGAGGTCCGGTTGCCTGCGGATCAATCCAGCGCGCTGCCGGGTGAGTTCCATTTTGATTGACGGAAGACGCAGTGATCCCGAACAAGCGCTGAATGTTGCGTTCGGCCGGCGAGCGAGCGTTGACACGCCGTAGGTCCGCCCAAACGAGGCGAGGTGCTGGCCCTGCTTTTCGAGTTGGCGGCTTTCCTTCAACTATTTTTCTTCAGGTTGAGTATTTTCCGATGCTTGCGGAACCTCTGGAAAGGAAGGCATCCGACGAATGCATGCTATCGCGTCGATCTCGACCAGCCTGACGCCACTAACCTACAGGCGATGCTACGAAGCGGCAGGCAACTGCGCGCAAGCTCAAGCAGCACAGATCCTCCTCTCCACGGTCTTCCGCAGTTGTTGCGTGAGATAGTGCGCCGGCGCTTGGGCGAGACCCGATCTCAAGCCGCGACGCAAACACATATGGTGCATTCCAAGAGATGTTGTTCTGACGGTTCTGCGACAAGCTCTGAAGAGAGGCCGGCGCTGACTCTGAAGCGAGTGGCCGTCACGCCACTCTGGTGACGTTGCGATCACCGATTCACGGAAGGGGAAGTACCATGACCAATCGGCAAGTTAAGCTGAGTGGGTCAGAGTTGAAAGCGTTGCTGCTGTCGATAAGGACGGCTTTCGTAGGTTTTGCAGACCGTGGTGCAGGAGGTTCTGGAAGCCGAGGGGACGGAGGCGCTTGGGGCCGAAAAAGGGGGAGCGGAGGGTGGAGCGGATCGGCTATCGGTCCGGCTACTAAGAACGCAAGGTTGTGAAGCGGGTTGGCGTACTGGAGCTCGGGTTCGCAGGATCGGGCCGGGCGATTCTCGTGAAACTGGTGGAGCGATACCAGCGCTCGGAGAAGGCGTTGTATCGGCGCTGGTGGAGATGTACGTGCAAGGGGTGTTGACGAGCACGGTTAAGGCGATGAACGAGTGGGCTTGCGCCCGTTTGTTGGCCAAAACTCGCGTTTGGGCTGACAGTCCCAGCTTCAGCCGGTTGGATAGTTGATAATTCACAACACGTGCATTTGTGCAACAATGAACTACTGCAATTACGAGGGTGGTAAAATGGATTTGGTTTCAAGAAAAGTCGCCAGCCCCTCTGGCCCTAGTTCACGGCCAAGACCGCTACCCTTGACCCCACCGAAGGGCGCATCGATGTGGAGCGTGTAACGGTTGATGCCGACAACGCCAGCCGCAATTCGGCGCGCAATCGCCATTCCCCGTTGCGGGTTAGACGTAAACACCGCACCGCCAAGCCCATATGTCGTACCGTTGCAGATCGCGAGCGCCTCCTCATCGTTGTCGTATGGGATGACCGATATCACCGGCCCGAAAATCTCCTGCTGAGCGATACTCATCGCGCTGTCCACGTCACGGAAGACTGTCGGCTGAATATAGTATCCGGCATCCAAGCCCTCCGGCCGACCCCCACCGGTCACGACTCGCGCACCTTCTCGGCATCCAGATGCGATGTATTCCTCGACGCGATCTCGCTGACGCCTCGCCACGAGTGGCCCGACCTGCGTCGCGGGATCGAGCGGGTGTCCCACGACAAGGCCGGCTATCTTGGCTGCGATCCCGTCTACCACTTCCTCGTAACGTGCGCGCGGAGCAATCACACGAGTGAGGGCGTGACAAATTTGACCGCTGAACGGTATGCACGTGGATGCCACTAGTGGAAGGAAGGTGTTGAGATCGGCGTCGTCGAGTAGCAGCGCTCCCGATTTGCCACCAAGCTCCAGCGTGAGGCGCGCGAAGCGTTCTGCACAAGCCAGCGCTACTTGGCGCCCCGCGCGCGTCGATCCGGTAAATGACACCTTGTCGACGCCAGGATGACACGCCAGCAACGACCCCGTCTCACGTCCTCCGAAGACGATATTCACAACACCTGGCGGAATGCCCGCCTCGTCCAAGGCTTCGGCAAGCAGGTAGGAGTCCAGCGACGCTTCCGGTGACGGCTTTATGACCGTCGTACAGCCAGCGGCCAACGCGGGCGCCAGCTTCCACGCAATTGCTCCCTGCGGACCGTTCCACGGGACGATCAGTCCGGCGACACCCACCGGCTCTCTCCGAACGATCGTTCGCAATCCGTGTCCGAAGCGCTCGGACTCAACTTCGAGCTGATCAGCGAGTTCCGCATAGTAGTCGTAGTACCTGGATGTGCCGACCCCATTAGACAGCACGGAAATCGTAAGGGGCATCCCAATCTGCGCGGTGACAATCGCGCCGAGTTGCTCCGCGCGCTTCTCGATGGCTCGGGCGAGCTTGTGCAAATGGTTGGCTCGTTTCGATGGCGGCAACTGCGGCCAACCGGATTTCTCGAACGCTTCCCGCGCTGCCTCTACTGCGGCGCAAACGTCATCCTTGTCGCCGTCGGGTATCAACGCAAACTCTTGCTCATCCGCCGGATTTACGACTGGGATCCTGGTCCGCGAATGGGCCGGTCGGAGCTTCCCGTTCACGTAAATATCGACGTGCTCCCCATTCATGAGTCCGGCCATTCCGTTTGTATCCACTTTCCTCTTTTCGCTTCTATGCTTCTTGCCACGGTGTTGATCCTGGAGGGAGACGCGTTTGCTACGCCTGGACCTCGATGCTGCGACCCGTTTCGGCGCGGTTTTTTGGACCCAGCGACAACGCCGCGATTCAACGGCTCACCTTGTCTACTTTACAGGCTACAGCCACCGCTTCGGCGAGACACTGTTCGACATCTACCGGAGTATTGCATCACGGGCTGCACAGGGCCGGGTGGGAGCAGAGAACACGCTTGACCAGACTCTCATCAGCGCGTTGGATACCGGCTTCCGCGTTATCGTCTCGGAGCTACCCTGTGTTTGTCGTGCCACGCCCTTTCAAAATCGTGTCAGCGATCTTCTCAGCCACCATAATCGTGGGGATGTTCGTGTTGGCCCGAGGGCAGAACGGCATCACCGAGGCGTCGGCGATTCTCACACCGGAAACGCCGCGGACGCGACCTGACGAATCCGTCACAGCCAAACGATCCGAGATTGCCCCCATCCGGCAGCTCGATGTCGGATGCCAACTGCCCGCCACGTTTCGACGGACGAAGAGATCCAGACGTTCCTCGTTGTCGAGCAGATTCGAAATGGTTTGACCATTCGTGATGACACGCTTCACGAGGTGGCGGCGCAAACGCGGAGAAGTGTCCATAAGAACAGCCAGCGCTGATGTCAGTGCGTAGTTGACGCGATTGATTTTGCTGGCCTGTTTGGCGCGCCAATTCCAAGCCGATGGAAACGGATCGAGTGCGGCCGCCGAAAGCGGCTTCTGCTTCAGCAAATGCGCTAGGAATCGAAAGCCACCCTTCAGTCGCTCGATGTCCCGCTTGTCGCTCAACCAATTGAAATCCACCTCGGGCTCTATGACATGAGAGCGATGCTTCAGCGTCACGGTTCCTGTGGAGTAGCTACGGTTGACCCACAGGAAAAGTGAGCCAAGACGTTTCCCGAGCGGATGCCAAGCCGACTTGGCAACCGTAGAGATGGCCATGTCCGTCGAAGGACACCTGTCGTACCCTGAGGAGTATCGCGCATGCATCTGGATGTGACCACTCACATTGCGTGCCATGCGATTGTTCCGCTCCAGATAGACCGAGATCGCGATCCCCGGGTGCTCTTGAAGGCCTTGGCCAACTCCCGGCACGTCTGCAATGACTGGGATGCCAAGGTTTGTGAGTTGTTCGGCCGAACCGATCCCGGAGCGCATCAAGATGGTTGGTGAATGGAGAGCTCCAGCGCAGAGAACCACGGTCGAAGCCTGGTAGGTCTGCCGGCCAGAGCTGTTTTCCGTCTCCACGCCCGTGACGGTCGGTCCGGAAAAGATAAGACGCACCGCCGTCGTATTCGGTAAAATTTTCAAATTGGGCCGCGCACGCACGCTGTCGGTCAGGTAGGCCATTGCCGTGGATGCCCGATGACCATCGCAGTTAGTTAAAGGCACAACGGAATATCCATCCCCGAACTCGCCGTTAAAATCGGGCCTGAAATGAATGCCGGAAGCCTCATACGCCTTCGATACAGCCTGGACGAAGCCTGACCATTCGGATTGCCGAACACGCCTTATCGGCAGCGGACCATCCTTGCCGTGAAATTCGCCATCGAAATCCAAATCGGTTTCGAGGCGACGGAAGTAGGGCAGAACCTCTTCCCAATTCCAGCCTCCAGCACCGTTCAAGGCCCATTCGTCGTAGTCTCCAGGGCCACCGCGGTTGGCCACTTGGGCATTTATGCTGGAACCGCCGCCCATAACCCGTGCTTGCTCGTAGTGAACTGCCTTTCGCCCGTCTCGCACCAAGGTCGCTTTGAGGGATAACCACTGATAATGGGGATTGAAGTAGGCGCGAGTAGGATCGGCATCGAGAATGTCGTCAGGGACGGCGCTCGACGGCGTATCAGGACCAGCCTCGACGAGCAGCACGCGACTTCCATCGGCAGAAAGTCTGCTCGCCATGACGCAACCAGAGGAGCCACCGCCAACAACCACGTAGTCGAACATCATATGATACCTTTCAGTCAGGCGAGGGCTGAGAGCGCACCTGGTCACGCGTATGAAGGAGCGGCGCCATCGTGCATCTCGCTGCCGCATAAACTCAAAATTTTTCTCTCGCGGCGTTAAGAAGGGCAGTAGATCCGGTCGTATTATGCTCGACTCGGTGCTGGGCACTCTTGAAGGGTGGTCGCTAAAGGCCTGAAGAATATCGCCCAGATTGACGTGGAGATCTTTGCATCAGGGTCAGGCTCACGATGTAGTAATTCGCCGTGCAATGGACTGCAACCACGGGCGAGAGAGGGATATACAACTTGGCAGCCAAAACCACAGCGTTCCTTAACCGGCTGGGGTAACGCGAAGAAATGTCGGGAACTCTGGATCTCTTCTATGATTCGTTCTTTCGCGATGCCTTGCTGGACAAGATAGAAGAAGCCATGATCCTGACAAACTGTGCGAAGGCAGGCACGCTCTTCCTTTTGTGTTGCGTCGGCTGCCGCCAACTTAGCAAGTGAGACTTGTGGCAGCGTGGTCAACGCATGAATTCCCGTTTCGTTTTGTGTAGAAAGAGCGCACACCGGTTCCCGACCTACAGCGAGCGCGAGATTTACTTCTAAAATTTGCGCGGTCAGCTGACGCCATTTCGAAATAGCAAATATTGACCCATACAACAAGCGTTCATCGCTCCAGACTTAGTGAATTTTTATTATGTACTTTTATTCGTACTTTAATATTTGAAGGAGCTCAGAGTTCACTTGTATCGCCGGTAGGGCGCACAAGCCCGCGGCATAAATCCTCAGTACCGGGCAAAGGCGTGCAGCCGCACATTGATCTGCACCTCCCGCGTCGCCACATCGTGTTCGACCAGCGCCTTCGCACGGGTTGTCGAACAGTACTTCTGCTGGACCCCGCCGAAGCGAAGGAAGGCTCCTTCCACCCCCTCGAACCAGTCCGCCTGGCGCTCCCGAAGCGAGAGACGGATATGCAGCCGACGCGAGTAACCCAGCGTTGCTACAAACAGGTGCACCCGAACACGCTCGCCGCCGATCCACGCCCGCGTGTCGCCAAAGTCGATCTGCATCTCATGTCCCGGCGCCGTCTCAAACCGAACCGTCGCGCGCTTCTGCGCCCTCAACTCCCGACGCCAATGCTGCAGCCGAAGCTCCACCGAACGAAGCCCTATGACGATCCCGTGTTCGCTCTCCAGTTCCTGGCGCACCACATCGGCATTGCCGCCATGGCGGAACAAGCGCTCCCGCAGCCAATCGTCTGACCCGTCAAACGCGGTCGGCCGCACAGGCTTGCGAAACGGAACAATCCCGCCCTCGCGTAGATACCGACGCACCGTGTTGCGCGCACCCGAATTCCTTCGCCAGTCGCTTCGCTCCCCAGCCAAGCTCATGCAGCCGCAGCATCGCTGCCACCTCTTCAGGCTGAAGCAGCCCCTCTATCCTTTACCTGCATCGTTCTCGACAATGCAGAAATCCGAAATCCCAATCGTCATCCATGCCTCCTCTCATAGCCGAGGGGGTCAGTTCTTCCTTTCGTCAGGGGTCAGTTTCTCAATTTTCCCGACATTCGCAAGAACACGGTCGATTGTCGCCGCGCTCATCGTCAGAAACCGGGTGCGGATTTCCGCGGTAAAACGAAGAAGTCCGTGACGCTCCATCGCCTCGGCGCTGCTTTTAGAGTTGTGGATAGCCATGACCGGGACACTTATGACAAGTCGTTCAAGAGTTGGGACCACCTGATGGAGTTGGTTTACGCGCAGCTCAGTGGCGCCAACAGCCTGCATAGCCTGAAAGCCGGCTGGAACGCCAACTGCCAGCACCATTATCATTTCGGCAGCGACCGGTTGCGCCGCTCGACCTTGTCGGATGCCAACGGCCGCCGCCCCGTTGGTGTCTTTGCCGAGACTTTCGGTCTGCTTGCCGCCAACTCGACCGGCAGGACGCGGCTTATCGATTCCACGCCCATTCCGCTCGGCAAGGCCTGCGCCTGGCCAAGTCGAACGGCCGCATTCGTTGCATAAAGATGCATGTCGTTTACGATTCCGACAGCGATTGCCCGCGAGTCCTCGACATCACCGATGCCAATGTCAACGATGCCCAGATCGGCCGCACGATCACCATCGAGAAGGGCGCCAGCTATGTGTTCGACAAGGGCTACTGCCATTACGGCTGGTGGACAGCGATCGCCACCCGCCGAGCCTTCTTCGTCACGCGACCCAAATCCAATATGGGCCTCAAGGTGCTGCGCCAGTGCCGCATCGCCCAAACTCAGGGCGATGGCTTCACCATTCTGGAGGATGCCAACGTAAGTCTTGCCAGCAAAACCAATGCAAGCTGGCAATCCCGTTGCGCCGGCTCATCCTTAAGTGAAAGAACGGCGACACCATCACGCTCTTGACCAACGACCTCAAGCGATCCGCCGTCGAGATAGGACAGCTCTACAAGGGCCGATGGCAGATCGAGCTGTTGTTCCGCTGGATCAAGCAGCACCTCAAAATCCGCAAGTTCCTCGGCAACAACGACAATGCCGTCCGCCTGCAACTCTTCGCCGCCTTGATCGCCTATGCGCTGCTGCGCATCGCCGGTCGCGCCTGCCGTGTCGCCATGCCAATCCTCAGGTTCACCGATCTGGTCACCAGGTGCCTCTTCGAGCGCCGCAACATCGCGGCCATCGACAAACCGCCGCCGGTCAACCCGAGTCAACGAAAACCCAACTCCTCGCCAAACCAGATGTGCTTCTCGAGCTGTTGTTCCGCTGGATCAAGCAGCACCTCAAAACCCGCAAGTTCCTCGGCAACAACGACGATGCCGTCCGCCTGCAACTCTTCGCCGCCTTGATCGCCTATGCGCTGCTGGGCATCGCCGCTCGCGCCTGCCGNCTTCTCGAGCTGTTGTTCCGCTGGATCAAGCAGCACCTCAAAACCCGCAAGTTCCTCGGCAACAACGACAATGCCGTCCGCCTGCAACTCTTCGCCGCCTTGATCGCCTATGCGCTGCTGGGCATCGCCGCTCGCGCCTGCCGTATCGCCATGCCAATCCTGAGGTTCACCGATCTGGTCACCAGATGCCTGTTCGAGCGCCGCAACGTCGCCGCCATCGACAAACCGCCGCCCGTCAACCCGAGTCAACGAAAACCCAACTCCTCGCCAAAACCAGATGTGCTTTACCTATGCATGACTTTCCCCGGACAGCCCTGCGATGGTCGAGAGAGGGATTTCGGTGATCAAAATCGGGGAGATGATGATGTTACTGGACTTGCATGGGCGGGGCCTGTCGGTGTCGGCGATCGCCGGGGCGAGCGGGATCGACCGCAAGACGGTGCGCAAATACATTGAGCGCGGGCTCGAGGCTCCGGCCTACGGACCGCGTAAGCCGCGTCAGGCGGCGGTCGATACCTTCGCGGCACGTTGACCAGGCATCGATTGCCATCGAAGCGCCGTGCAGGAGCACAACGGTAGGCCCGGATCCAGGATTCGAGATAATGTGTTCGGCATCTCTCAACGTCGATAAATCGAGACACAACTTCGTTTGCAGGACGTCGTACCCATGTTTGAAGTGTCCTCCATTCCGTATCCCTAGCGATCCGGGCGCGCCGTCGCACGGCCTATACACTCCCGTCGCCTCACCGGCCTACGGTGACTCAGATAGTCTAGTTTCCATCCATAGTGTGCTGCAGCAAGCAGAAGGAGAGGTTCGATGGTGACTGACAACATGCTGAAAAGCTGCGTGAGAGATGAGGGTAGGCCCCTCGGGTTCGGCTTTCAGGAGCGGGTCTCAAACCAGCCCAAGCTGCTGTGGTAGAAGAGCCATGGTGGTTAGCGTTGGGCCAAAAGCCGCGGACATGATCCGGGGCAGGTAGGCATCCGGAAGATGAACGCAAGCACGCGTCGTTAGCACTCTTTAACACAAAAAACCGAGGGCGTGTGGATCTCTCGGGACAAGTCCGTCGGGAGCCTGATGACTGGGCGACAGTCTATAGGGGGCATGAGCCGGATGCAGGCTTTTGCGCGGAACTGCAGGAACCAGCTTTCTGATGCCAAGGGAGAAGCCACAAGCGGCACACCACCGTGAGGCGACAGTACCGATGCAGGAAGTTGGGGCGGATCAACCCATAGTAGTGACGAAGGTCCTGCGTCGTTTCGCCGATTCTTTCAAATCTTTTTTTCCGCACTATGCGTTTGATCGGTGGATGAAACGGACACATCCCGACCTTCCATGGTGTCGGTATGCGGATGATGGGCTGGTGCACTGCCGGACCGAGCAGGAGGCGGAAGCCGTCAAGGCTGCGCTTCAGGCGAGGTTGGCGGAATGCCAACTGGAACTGCACCCGACGAAGACCAAGATCGTCTACTGCAGAGACTCCAAAAACGCAGAGGGCAACATCCGAACGTGACGTTCGACTTCCTCGGATATTGTTTCCGACCGCGCGTGGTATGGGGAACGCAAATCGGGCGACTGTTTTGCGGCTTCACACCAGCGGTCAGTTCCTCGGCGCTGAAAGCAATGCGGGAAAAGATCAGGGACTTGCACATCCGCCGACAGACGCAGCTCTCGTTGAACGACATCGCCCGGCTGATCAATCCGCTCCTCAGGGGATGGATCAGCTATTATGGACGGTACGCGCCAACGGGGCTGCAGCCCATACTTCGCTACGTCAATCAGACGGTGCTTGCGTGGGCAAGGCGGAAGTTCAAGCGCTTTGGCAGGGGTAAGGCTCGGGCAAGTCGGTTCTTACAACGGATCGTCAAGCAGCGCACCGATCTCTTCGTGCACTGGCAACTCGGTCTGATCGGCACGTTTGCCTGATGGGAGCCGTGTGAGCTGAGAGGTTCACGCACGGTTCTGAGAGAGCGGAGGCGCGCAAGCGTTTCCGCTACTCGCCAACGGCAAATAGTTGATTGTTTGAATGAATCCTGGTTCTCCACGAGCAAGGCCCGGCGGTAATGCCACTGAGTCCAAAACCCTGCCACCGCCTGCGCCAAGGACGCACC
The DNA here is from genome assembly GCF_000502275.1 of Mesorhizobium sp. L103C131B0. Taxonomy (NCBI): domain Bacteria; kingdom Pseudomonadati; phylum Pseudomonadota; class Alphaproteobacteria; order Hyphomicrobiales; family Phyllobacteriaceae; genus Mesorhizobium; species Mesorhizobium sp. L103C131B0. Next base: position 41,835 of record NZ_AYXC01000033.1, read on the forward strand.
GTCCAAGCCAGATCCTATGAGGAGGGTGGATAGCGACCTGCGCTCTGGCAAAGTGAGGTCGCTGAATCAACACCTTACCCTGGAGGCAAGCATGCCCATTGGAGCTCACCAATCCGAAGCGCCGACCGCTATCGGTACCGATCTTGGCGCAATCTTCGTCTCATTGGAGTTGAGCCGCTCGAAATGGTTGATCAACTCGCTGTCGCCGGGTGGCGGTGAGAAGATGTCGAAGCATTCGGTTGTGGCCGGCGACGTCGCCGGACTGCTGGCGCGATTTGCCGAGCTCAAGAGGAAGGCGCAGGCCCACTGGCAGGAGCGGCATGATCCTCGATCTGGTAATCGAAGCAGGCAATCCGGCGGACAGCGAGCGGCTGCTGCCTATGCTGGAGCGCCACATCACCTTCTACGGCGAAACGCCGCGGCAAGCGGCGCCGATGGCGGCTCCGCCACTCGCGACAACCTGGCCACAGCGAAGGCGTGGGGCGTCTCCGAGTGCCTTCCACAAGAAGGCCGGGCTCAGGATCGAGGACATGGTTAGAAGCAAGTGGGTCTATCGCAAGCTACGCAACTTCCGCGCCGGCATCGAAGCCGGAATATCGTGCTTGAAGCGCGCTTGCAGCTTGGCAGGCTGCACCTGGCGTGGCCTAGTCTAGCAGGCTGTTGGAGAAGTATCTCGTTTGGATTTGAGGATCGCCTCGTCGCCGTTGTGATAGGCGAAGGTGATCTCGATCGAGCCGTCGTCGAGCATTTCGGCGGAGCCGCCGCCAGTGACTTCGTCCATCTCGTCACAGCCGGCCCATGTGAAGAAGACCATCGAGGGACTGTAGCCGAGATCGAGGCTGGCTTGCAGGGCGCCAAAGGCGATCTCGCCGTAGTTGTCAGCCCCGACAGTGATGGTGGCGGGTCCGCCGAGGTCGAGATAGCCTCGATCCCACAGGTCAGCTGCGATGATCCGCCAGCGGCAGATCAACTGGCAGCCAGCAGGCGCGGTCATGTCGGCACCGCTAGCAGCTTCGGTAGCCGCACTAGATTGTAGGCGGTGGCGCTGAAAGTGAAGGCCCATCCGACACGGTCGCGGCCACGCAACTTCGTCTTCGCCTCTCCGGCGACCGTCTTGATCCATCCGAACGCCTCCTCAATGCGCTTGCGGATACGCTGGCTGACGGCATAGGCCGTGCCGCGTCGTGCGCCCATCGATCGCCGAACAGCGGCCGCTGGTGTTCTGCCCTACGTGCGGCGTGACCTTCATCGAGCGCAGCTCATTGATGAAGTCTTCCGCGCTATAGGCCTTGTCAGCGCCGAGCGTGATCGCAGCCGGCCGATCCGCACGAGGCTCGATCATATGGAGTGCCGCCACCCGCTCGGCATGCCCGTCGGCAAGCGTCAGGCAGGCGTCGACCAGAAGGCCGTGGCGGTTCTCCATCAGCCAAGGCCCCATGAAGCACAGCTTCGCCTCCTTGCCCCGCCACTTGCGGTAGAGCCTGGCGTCAGGATCGGTGGTCGAGGCATGCGTCTCGTTCGATCGCCTCTCGCCGTGGAAGTCCGCTTCCGCATTGCGTCCGCCGCCATCTGCCGGCGGTTCGCCCGACCCGTCCTTTGGTTTGACGCTCTTCATCGACGCCCACGCCTCGATCAGCGTGCCGTCGAACGAGAAGTGGTCCGTGGACAGAAGCTTCTTCCCCTTGGGCTGCGCCACCTCGGCAGCCAGGAACTTCGCCGCAATGTCGCCCTCCAGCAGCCGGTCGCGGTTCTTCGAGAATACCGAATGGTCCCAAGCAGCCAGCATCGACGCCGATGCCGACGAACCAGCGGAACAGAAGATCGTATTCCAGCCGCTCCATCAAAAGCCGTTCCGAGCGGATCGAATAGAACGCCTGCAACAGCATCGCCCGCAGCAGCTTCTCCGGTGGGATCGACGGCCGCCCGATCGGCCAGCACAGCGCCGCGAACTCCCGCTCCAGTGCCGAAAGCGCCTCGTTCACAATCGCCCGAATCGTCCGCAGCGGATGATTGCGCCGCACCCGCACCTCAAGGCCTACGTAGCTGAACAACTCGCCCGTCTGTCCGTCACCGCCCCGCACGATTCACTCCCACCTCTCGTGGTCAGAGTGAGTCGCGAAACCTGGAACCGTCGCGAGCCCATTTTCAGCAGCCTGCTAGACTAGGCTAGATCACTTCACGACCTTCGTCTGGTCCTCGGCCGTGGCTTACAACCGCGTCCTGTTCACACGCCTCGAACCGAACTGACATCACAGTATCGCCGCTGCCGTCGTGCCGATCAGTGACAGGGCTCCGTGGTGCGCGCCGGCCCATCATCCCACTTTGTCAACACCGGCGCTCTTGATCCTGTCCATGCCATTCAATGAGCTTCACTGGACGAGGTTAAGTGCTTGCAAAAGCAGAAAAATAGGCGCGTTTATGGGCAGAAACTAGTCTAGTTCCTGCAAAACGCTTTCTACCGAGGGCTGGCCGCACGGGCGTTCGGTCTCGTTCCTTGCAGCGGTCTCATGTCCTTGTACGCGCTGAATTGATATACCAGCGGATTGCTCGCTTGCACAAAATTGCCCCCTAATTGGTGTGCGCCCCTGCGGGTGGACAGATTGGGTTTGAAGGATTTACCAGTGCTGTCGGGTTTCGGAGAGAGAACCATGGCAAGACACCGCAGCTACAGCATCACGTTCAAGCGTCAGGTTGTTCAGGAATATCTGTCGGGCGATACGTTTCACAGCTTGGCGCAACGGCACGACATCACCCGCACCCTGATCCGGATCTGGGTTGGCAAGTATGAAGCTGGCGGTTTGGATGAGGATGTGGCCTCAGCGGCTCTGATCACGGAAGGCGGATTCAAACGGTCGTCGCAACAGGGTCGGTTTTTCTTTTCATGAGCCATTGGTCAAGCGCTTCAGCTGGCGTCTTCCAGCCGAGCGCTTTTCGAGGTCTCGCGTTGAGCGTCGCTGCGACGGCAGCGATCGTTGCGGCGCTATGCGCGCTCAGGTCCGTGCCTTTCGGAAAATACTGGCGCAGCAGCCCATTGGTGTTCTCGTTGGTGCCGCGCTGCCAAGGACTCTGGGGATCGCAGAAGTAGACCTGGATCCCTGAGTCGATTTTGAGGGCAGCGTGTTGGGCCATCTCGGCGCCCTGATCCCATGTCAACGAGCGACGAAGTTCCGTGGGCAGGGTTGCGATGGTGCGCGTGATGGCGTCACGGACAGCCTCCGCACCATGCCCGGCGAGGGCCGGTCCATTCCTGGAGCGTGGTGCTTCGCCGTGGCCGTCCAGTCGCGGTAGGTGCAGCAGCATCGTGAACCGTGTCGTGCGCTCCACGAGCGTACCGATCGCCGAACTGCCAAGCCCGAGGATCGCCTTCCCAATGTCCGGGGACTGCACGGTCATCCGCTTCAGCCGGGCGCTGACTGATCATGATCTCGGATGACACGAAGCCCTTGCCACGCAGGCCGACGCGCGCCCGTGGCGTCCGCAGGGCTCGCCCAGTCCGCAGGCATGCCGTCAACTCTCGCCGCAGCGCTCCTCGACCTTGGACGAAGAGGGCTTGATAGATGGCTTCGTGGCTGATCCGCATCGTCTCGTCATCCGGAAATCTATCGCCAGACGCTGGGCGATCTGCTCTGGGCTCCATGCCTTGCCCCATCTTCTATCCTTTCGTTGCCCATGCCGGCGTCCGATCCAGGGGACCGTAGGACCAGGAGCGACTATTCCGTCAGGTGCCGCGACTGTTCCGGCAAGCCTTTCCTCGACATAGAGGCGCAGGGCCTGGTTCAGCGCAAGCTTGGCAATCTTCGGGCGCCGGCCTGATCGCTCGGCGTGCCATTGGGCAGTCGACGCACGATACTCCAGGCCACCGCTGCGCACGTGGCAGCATTGCGGCGCAACTCGCGGGAAATCGTTGAGGCGGATCGACCAAGGCGGCGACCGATGTTGCGCATCGAAAGGCCCTGGACGCGAAGAATTGCGATCTCTTCACGTTCCGCGAAAGAGAGATACCGGCCGCAGGGCAGCTTGGCCGAAAATCTGAACATCGATGGGGGCATACCGCCTGCCTTTCGGAACAATCTTGCTCCGACAGGCTGCGATATGCCGGCCTCCAACGCAGCATTCTCGCTGGGCATCCCTCGGGCAATCCCCAACCAAAATCGCCGAAGTTCGGATCGCCCCGCTTCTGGCGGCCGTCCAGGTGATGGCAACGGCGCTCGTCCAGATTGGTGTGATCGCCGCTTTTGAATAGTCATCGCAACCTCCAATGTCAGAGTGTTGCGACGACCGTTTGAATCCGCCAAGTATGCCGCCGAGGCCTACCGGCAACTTCTGGCCGGCCATGGTCTGGCGGGCTCGATGGGCCGCAGAGGCAACCCTTATGACAATGCCAAGGCGGAGAGCTTTATGAAAACCCTCAATGTCGAGGCGGTCTACCCGATGGCGCTCGAAACGTTCGAGGACGTTACAGCGCAACTTCCCCACTTCATCGACGAGGTCTACAACAAACGCCGGCTCCATTCGGCGCTGGGATATCTCAGCCCGCAGCAATTCGAGGATCAAAACATCCGACACACTGGCAAATCAGCGGCCTGAAATCTGTCCACCCGAAAGGGCGCACTCCAAATCGCAGGAACTCTGCGTTTTTCTTGCTCAATACGCAGTTATGGCGACGACACCGACTAAAGGCACTTGCAGGCGACAGGTGGTTTGACTGTTTATGAAGTTCGACCATCGCGATCTGGCAGAGGTCGTTGAGGTCGTCGCGCTCGGCCAGCGCGCACCGGAGCTACGATGCGTCGCTTTGAAGTCGAGAAGAATGATGCCAACCGAACGCGCCGATCAAGTGCTTTCGGGTGGTCACGATCTCAATGAAGAGGCGAGGTCGTATTTCTTGGGCCCGCTCAAACCTAACCAAAACCGTCTTCTCGCCCCGCAGCCCCCATGACAAATCAGCCGCAGTTATCAACCGAGTGATGCGGTGACGCTGCATTCCGCCACAAGAGGATTGCCAAGCTGAGACGGCAGCTTCCTTGGGGCTGGATCTCCGACCAAAAAGAGCGGACCGCACCATCTCGGTGAGCAGCTGATTGACAAAATTGGATCCAGAGACCGGGGGCAACGATAGAGCAAGGGTGGGTTCCAACCCTGCAGAAAACGATGCGATACATTGACGGGTAATCGAGAAAGGCCACCACCCCGGTCATTTCACGGTCAGCTTTAATCGACACGATTTCACGCCACCAAAGCCTTGAGCGTGGGGAGTCATTCAAGCGTCATTCAACGGCTTTGTGCGCGGTACGCCAAAAAATGCTGATTTCCTGCTTGCGGGGCGGGCGCATCGCGCAAAGCAGCTCTTCCACACATGCTAGCTTTGCTGGCCAGAAACGGCGTCAACATCTATGCCGCCCATTGTTAGTTCCGCAGCGCGGTGCATTAGGGAATTGTCTATGAAAAGTACGCGAACTGTTCGAAGTGCGGCCGCGACCTCGGTTTCGTCCTGTTCGGGAATGACAAAGATGCCGCCCACCCCAGTCGCTCCAGTCGGCAGCAACACATCGCAGTTCGATCCAGAGTCCGGCCAGCTCGATCCAACACTAGGCGCGCCGATGATCCAAGCCAATGAGTGGTCCCTTTGGCCTTACAGCCGTTGGACCTTTTCGAATGTGAGCGAGCATACGCGAACCGCCAGGGTTTGGCGGGGTCCAGGACCGGTCCTGACAATGCCCCGGCGGCTCAGAGACATCGGAGGCATCGAAATCGCCTTCCGCGATGGCCGTCGCGCCACAGTGAGCGAGTTTCTCGAGAGGGATTATACTGCCGGGTTTCTGGTTCTGCATCGCGGCGAGATCGTGTTCGAAACATATATGAATGGCATGGAACCGCATTTTCAGCACGTTGGCAGATCGGTCTCGAAGACCCTCACGGGAACGATGGTCGGCATACTCGTCGGCAAAGATCTCATTGATCCTGGAAGCCTGGTAACACGGTATTTGCCGGAACTTCAGGCGACCGCTTATCGCGGCGCCACGGTGCAGCATCTCCTTGACCATACTGCGGGCGCGACGATCGGCAAAGGAGAGGACGATCAGTATGTGGCAGGTAGCCAGTACTACAATTACGTTGTGGCTTTAGGATATCATGGGCCTGTGGAAACCCATCCTGACGCTCCAGCTAGTGTCTGGGACGCCATACTGGGAATAACGAAGCAGGAGGCGCCGCACGGCGCACGGTACGCTTACTTTGACCCGAACCATGACGTGCTGGGCTTCATCATGCAGCGGGTAACCGGCACGTTTCTCCCGGAGCTGTTCAGCAGCGAATTGTGGAGTCCGATGGGGGCGGAGGAAGACGCCTGTCAAATCGTGGACCCGGCGCGGCATGCTATGACGTCCGGAGGGTTCCAGGCCACACTTCGTGACTGGGCCCGCTTCGCGCTGCTGCATCTGCGCCGCGGCAAGCTCAACGGAAGGCAAATCGTTCCGGCTGAATGGATCGACCACACCCGAGCAGCAAGCGACGGGCTATTTCAATTACAGGGTGGGCAGCTCGCTTACCACAATTGTTTTGAGATCTTTGACCGGAAACGGCGGGACTATGGCCACGATGGCTATGCCGGCCAAACTCTCTATATCGACCCCCAATCCGATTTCGCGGCGATGAAGCTCTCGCACCGGTCCGTCCCGGGAGAGGTGTTCACTCACCATCGGCCGGTACCCAAACCCGAGTTTAGTTACGATGATACACGCGCGGCGATGCGCGCCATCCGGGATCAATTGGCGAAATAGAGAATATAAGATTTCAATGGGCACTAGATGTCCGCGAGTTTGCAGATATCGCTCGCCTGTTCGCCTCCCGACGTATACCGCACCAAATAGGGCTTGCCGGCTGACTCCGATCGTTACCCAAACTACGCCGCCGCACGCTCGGTATTGGCGACCGCCAGCGCCGCGATCGCCGCGGCGGGCTGAACCCCACCGGAATGCCGAACACGGATGTCGTCTCCGTTTCCTCGATCACGCTGATCCAGTAGGCGTGGAACCACCAAAAACGGTGTTCCACAGGCGGCGGCGCAGCAGATCGGTATGTTCTGCCCTCGACAGAGCGTTGGCGACATCGCCGGTCAGCCCACCGAGCATCCAGTCAAAATAGCGAAGCAGGCAGGCATTGTTGAGACACGTTCGGCGTTGGCAAGCGTTCTGAGGTCGCTGCTGGCCGAGGGTTGATTGTAAAGTCACTTGGCAGGATATATGTCCTGTCGAAGATAAGAACCGAAACAGCGAAGAAAAGCAGAACGCCCAGCGCGATGCGCTGGGCGATCAGCGTTAGCTCGATCAAGCCGTAAGCCAGCATTTGGAGAACGCGTAACCGTTCATGAGGTTGTCGCGGAAGCCGGCGTAGCCGCCGACCTTGTCGGAGATGGCGTCGATGACCTGGGCGAACATAGGTATTATCACCCCGCCCTCGTCGCGAAGTAGGAGGCCCATCTCGCGATAGAGGTTCTTGCGCTTGTCCTGGTCGAATTCCGCGCGTGCCTCGATGAGCAGCTTGTCGAACTTCTCGTTGCGAAAGTGCGTGTCATTCCAGGACGCCGTCGACAGATAGGCGGTCGAGTATATCTGGTCCTGCGTCGCGCGGCCGCCCCAGCTGGTGTTGTAGAACGGCTGCTTTGACCAGACCTCGGACCAGTAGCCGTCATCCGGCTCGCGCTTGACCTCGATGGCAATGCCGGCCTTGGCGCAGCTCTGCTGGAAGAGCTGGGCGGCGTTGACGGCGCCGGGGAAGCCGGCGTCCGCAACCCGAAGAAGAATGGGGCCGCTGTGACCAGATTTCTCGTAATAGTACTTGGCCTGGTCGGCGTCGAATTCGCGCTGCGGGATGTCATCGGCGGAGAGCCGATATGAGGCATTGACCGGGAAGTCGTTGCCGATTGTGCCGTAGCCGCGCAGGATCTTGTCGACCATCTCCTCACGGTCAATGGCGAGCTTGAGCGCCATCCTCAGATCGTTGTTATCGAACGGCGCGGTGTCACACATCATGTTGAAGCAGCAATAAGAGGGACTCGACGCGGTCTCGACCTTCAGGCTGGGCACGCGCTTGATGAGATCGACGACCTTGGGGTCGACGTTGCTGATCATGTGCACCTGGCCGGCCTGCAGCGCTGAGATGCGGGCCGTGTTGTCGTTGATGACCAAGATGTCGACCTGGTCGGCGAAGCCCATCTTGTCGGACTGCCAGAAATTGGCAAAGCGATCGCCGCCGTAGCGGGCACCGGGCTCGTTGACGGACACCTTGTAAGGACCGGCGCCGATGCCGGCGGCCGGATTGTCCTTGCCACCGTTCGGCTGGATGACGAGATGATAGTCAGTCATCAAATAGGGGAAGTCGACATTGGGATCCGTCAACGTCACGACGACCTCGTCGCCATTCGCCTTAATGGTGTCGATGCTTTTCAGCAAGCCGAGCGCGCCGGACTGCGACTTGGCGTCGGAGTGACGCTCAAGCGTCGCTACCACATCTTCCGCTGTCACGGTCTTGCCGTTGTGGAACTCGACCCCCTTGCGGATCTTCATCGTCCAGGTCTTGGCGTCCTTAGACGAACCGACTTCCTCGGCGAGGCGATTTTCCAGTCCGCCGTCGGGCGCCAGCGCCACGAGATACTCGCCCCAGCAATAGCTGAAGCTTTTTACCACCACCGACGTATAGGTCGCCGGATCGAGGCTGTCGGTCGAGCCACCGCTGTGGAGGCCGGCTTTCAGGATTCCGCCACGAACCGGCCCCTGGGCCCGTGCGGCACCGGCAAGCAGCGAATTCGCGAAGGCCGCTGAGACGCCCAGCGCCGTTGCACGGCCGAGAAATTCACGTCGACTCAGCCGGCCCGCAGCGACGCAGCGGCTGAGGTAGTCGAGTTCCTGTGTCATCTTCTTTCCTCCCTCTATCTTGCCTCGGGCCTGACAATGCACCCTCTTTCCACGACGATACCAACGTGAATCGGCCGCATTGCGCGAATTTTCCTTTATCAACGCAGGAAATCGGCGTTTTCTCCCTCACTTCCTACGCTTGCTGCTGGAGAGTGCCCGTTCCTCGCTCAGCCGGGATGGACGATATCCCTCCATCTCTGCAGGCGTCCCGGCAAGGAATGATCATGGACGTCGGGTCTGGGGTTCTTCGATAAGGCTGGTCGACTAACGCGGAGGAATGTTCGTTCGTTTTCCACATGGCGTGAAGAATGACGGCGAGCCTTCTTGAATGCAGCTCCCTTCGCAATCCTGAGGCAATTCACGAGGGAGAGGCCGGCTTGTCGCGCCGTAGACCGACTTCATAAAGATGGTTTCGGGCAGTCGTCGAGGCGCCACTATTGCTCTGCTGCACCATAGGATCTCTAATATCGACGTACGAGCGCGATCCCGCGGTGCTCCCATAGCATCTGGAAACCATTGCGCCATTGGGCAATGATCCCTTCGTCAGCTTGCCTGCCGTGCACGCTGGCCTTCCCCGGACCTGTCGGGGAGCACCTTGGCAGAGCCATCAGACTAGCTGCATAAGATTACGTCGAATGACATCTGAGGCCGGCTCACTGGCGTCCATGGCGTGGGCGACAGCTACACGCCCGCTATTACCGACGGGATCCAAAACATACGCCAACTCATCCAAATCCACAGCCACGATGGGACGCGTGCCGAAGCCGCGGCCGACCCAAGCCCAATCCCCGGTTTTGATTTTGGAAGCGTAGCCTCAGCTTCCAGGCCCGAGTCGCGCGCATTGCCCGGCATTGGTTCGAGGCATCCACCGTGCACCTCAGCAACACATGAACAACTTGGGCGTGTCCTCGGTTGAGGAGGAAAGTTATAGCGACGAGTTGAACGGCGGCGAGGAAATTACGCGCGGTCTTGTCATAGCGGGTGGCGATGGCGCGGAAGTGCTTGAGCCTGTTGAAGAACCGCTCGACGAGATTGCGCTCGCGGTAGAGCGCGAAATCGGTCTGGCGCGGCGTGACGCGGTTGGCCTTGGGTGGGATGACCGGCGTGATTCGTCGGTCCTCAAGGGTTCGGATGAGGGCATCGGCGTCGTAGGCCTTGTCCGCAAGAAGGGCTTGCGGGTCGACTTGGTCGAGCAGCGGCTCAGCCTGGCCAAGATGGGAGGCTTGGCCAGGGGTCAGAGAGAAGCCGACGGGGTTGCCCCAAGGCGTCGACCATGGCGTGGATCTTGGTGGTCAGTCCGCCTCGGGAGCGTCTGATGGCTTGGTCTTCGCCCGCTTTTTTTGNCCGACCATGGCGTGGATCTTGGTGGTCAGTCCGCCTCGGGAGCGTCTGATGGCTTGGTCTTCGCCCGCTTTTTTTGGGCGCCGGCGCTGTGTTGGTGAGCCCGCACGATGGTCGCGTCCAGCGACATGTACTCGTTGTCGTGGTCACTGGCCAAAGTCTTGAAGATACGCTCAAAAACGCCGCTCTTGGCCCACCGGTCAAAGCGTTGCCAGACAATCTTCCACTCCCTGAAACGCGGCGGCAGGTCGCGCCAGGGAATGCCTGCCCGGTAGCGGTAGAGCACCGCTTCGACAAACAGCCGGTTGTCCTGCGCCGTCCCACCNCCTGAAACGCGGCGGCAGGTCGCGCCAGGGAATGCCTGCCCGGTAGCGGTAGAGCACCGCTTCGACAAACAGCCGGTTGTCCTGCGCCGTCCCACCTACATGGCCTTCCCGGCCGGGCAGGAAATCCTTGATCCGATCCCATTGGTCGTCGCGAAGTCCATATCGCCGCACCGGTCGGTTCCCCAAATCAAACCGACCGCCTATGAATCACTCAAAGACTGATTTGGGAATCCCCTAACTGAGGACACGTCCTAGTTCGCCCTAGCCGCGTGCGTCGAGCGTGAGAGGCCGATGGTGTTCGGCAACCGCGGTAGCCCAGCGCCGGCGAAGCAAGCATTAGAGCACAACTTAGTGGCCTGCGCTCTCCATGCGCCGTCCCGTGATCGCCTTCTCCAGCCAGCCCAGTTCCACCTCGGGAACGGAAGACAGCAGCAGGTCGGTATAGGCATCGAAGGGCGGCGTCAGGACTTGCGTCTTCGAGCCGTACCGGACGACCTCGCCGCGATACATGACCGCAATGGAATCGGCGATTGCCTTCACGGTCGCGAGGTCGTGTGTGATGAATAGATAGGCCACCCCCTCGATTTTCTGCAGGCGAAGCAGCAGCTTGAGGATGCCGTCGCCGACAAGCGGGTCAAGCGCACTGGTCACCTCGTCGCAGATGATGAGCTCGGGCTTGGCGGCGAGAGCGCGCGCAATGCAGACGCGCTGCTTCTGGCCGCCCGAGAGCTCAGCAGGATAGCGGTCGATGAAGCCCTTGCCCATCTCGATCTCGTCGAGCAGCTCGGCGATGCGCGCATCGCGCTGGCGTCCCCGCATCCCAAAATAGAATTGAAGCGGGCGGCCAATGATGGTTCCGACGGTCTGACGCGGGTTCATCGCCACGTCGGCCATCTGGTAGATCATCTGCAGTTCGCGCAGGTCGTCCTTCGTCCGATCGGCAAGCCTGGGCGATAGTGTCCGCCCCGCGAAGGTGATGCTGCCGGAGATCGGCGGCAGGAGCCCAGTGATAACGCGGGCGAGCGTCGACTTGCCGGAGCCGGATTCGCCGACGACGGCCAACGTCTGGCCAGTATGGACTTTGACTGAGACATCCTGCACCACATGAACATACCCGCCGCCATAAGCGGCCGTGACGTTCTCGACCGCAAGCAACGGCTTGTCTGTCGGCTTCTTTTCCTCATGCTCGATGGAGCGCACCGACACCAGGGCCTTGGTATAGTCCATACGCGGCGCTTCAATGATTTGGCGCGTCTCGCCGTGCTCGACCATCTTGCCATGGCGCAGCACCATGATCTCGTCGGAGACCTGGGCGACGACGGCAAGGTCGTGGGTGATGTAGAGCGCCGCGACATGGGTGTCGCGGATTGCGTCCTTGATCGCCGCCAGCACGTCGATCTGCGTCGTCACGTCGAGCGCCGTCGTCGGCTCGTCGAAGACGATCAGGTCCGGCTCGGAGCACAGCGCCATCGCCGTCATCACGCGCTGCAGCTGGCCGCCCGAGACCTGGTGCGGATACCGTTTACTGATATTCTCCGGATCAGGCAGGCGGAGCTTCTTCAAGAGTGCAAAGGCACGCTTTTCGGCTTCGGCGCGGGTAGCGACGCCGTGTAGCAGCGTGGCTTCCACCACCTGGTCCATCAGCCTGTGCGCCGGATTGAAGGCCGCTGCCGCCGATTGGGCGACATAGCAGACCTCGCGGCCGCGCAGCTTGCAAAAACCCTCCTTGCCACCCTTGAGGATGTCGCGGCCGTTGAGCATGACCTCACCGCCGGTGATGCGCACGCCGCCGCGGCCGTAGCCCATCGACGACAGGCCGATGGTCGACTTGCCGGCGCCGGACTCGCCGATCAGGCCGAGCACCNGTAGCCCATCGACGACAGGCCGATGGTCGACTTGCCGGCGCCGGACTCGCCGATCAGGCCGAGCACCTTGCCTTTTTCGAGCGTCAGCGACACGTCATCGACGAGCACGATGTTCTTCGGCGGCTCGCCCGGCGGGTAGACCGTCGCCTCGATACGAAGGTTGCGGATGTCGAGCAGCACGGATTTTTTCTGCTGGTCGGCCATCACCCGCGTCCTCCCTTCAGGCTTGTCGTACGGTTGAGCACCCAGTCGGCGACCAGGTTGACCGAAATAGCCAGCATCGCGATCGCCGCCGCCGGGATCAGGGCGGCCCCGATGCCGAAGACGATGCCGTTCTTGTTTTCCATGACCATGCCGCCCCAGTCGGCGTCGGGCGGCTGCACGCCAAGGCCGAGGAAGGACAGCGTCGACAGGAACAGCACGGCGTAGATGAAGCGCAGGCCGAGTTCGGAAACCAGCGGCGACAGCGCATTGGGCAGGATCTCGCGGAAGATGATCCAGGCTCTGCCTTCGCCGCGCAACATGGCCGCCTCGACATAGTCCATGACGTTGATGTCGACGGCGACCGCTCGCGACAGCCGATAGACGCGGGTCGAGTCGAGAATGCCCATCACCAGGATTAGGGTCACCAGGTTGGACGGCAGCACGGAGAGCACGACGAGGCCCATGATCAGCGTCGGGATAGACATCAGGAGATCGACGAGACGCGACAAAAGCGTGTCGAACCAGCCGCCGAACACCGCCCCTGAGAAGCCGAGGATGGCGCCAAGGGAGAACGACAGCGCGGTGGCCAGCACCGCGATGAACAAGGTGACGCGGGCGCCGTAGATCATACGCGACAGCAGGTCGCGGCCGAGATTGTCGGTGCCCAGCCAATGCGTCGCCGACATCGGTCCCCAGACGTCGCCGACGATCTCGCCATTACCGTGTGGCGCAATGAAGGGCGCGAAGATCGCCGCCAGCACAAATAGTGACGTCAGCACCATGCCGATCAGCGCGGGGATGGGGATACGTTTGATGTCGAGCATACCCGCCCCTATTTCGGATGTCTGAGACGCGGATTGGCGACGATCGCCGCAATGTCCGCAATGATGTTCAGCCCGATATAGACGGCGGCGAAGATCAGCCCGACCGCCTGCACCACAGGCACGTCGCGCTTGGTGACGTGGTCGACGAGATATTGACCCATGCCGGGATACACAAAGATCACCTCGACCACGACCACGCCAACGATCAGGTAGGCGAGGTTGAGCATGACGACGTTGATGATCGGCGCAATGGCATTGGGAAAGGCATGTTTGCGAATGACATTGAAGGCCGACAGGCCTTTCAGTTCCGCCGTCTCGACATAGGCCGACTGCATGACGTTGAGGATCGCGGCGCGCGTCATGCGCATCATGTGGGCGAGTACCCCCAGCGTCAGCGCCGTCGCCGGCAGCGCGATCGCCTGCATGCGCTCGCCGAACGGCATGCCGTCATGAACGGTCGAGATGCCCGGGAAGATCTGCCATTTCACGGCGAAGAAATAGACGAGCACGTAGCCGATGAAGAATTCGGGAAACGACGTCGAGGCGAGCGCCAGTCCGGAGATCACCTTGTCGACCCAGCCATTGCGGTAGCGCACCGCGATCAGGCCCAGGATGATCGCCAGAGGCACGGCAACGACCGCCGCCCAGAAGGCGAGGAACAGCGTGTTCCACAACCGTCCCTTGATCGACGTGGCGATATCCTGCCCGTTTGACATTGCCGTGCCGAGGTCGCCGGCCAACATGCCGCCGAGCCAGCGGAAATAGCGGATAAAGGCGGGATCGTTGAGGCCGAGCTGCTCACGCAGATTGGCGAGCGACTCCGGCGTCGCCGATTGTCCGAGGATGGCTTGCGCGACGTCGCCGGGCAGGATCTGGGTGCCGGCGAAGATCAGGACAGAAACGGCTAGCAAAAGGAGAATGCCCAGCGCAATGCGCTGGGCAGCCAGCCTCAGAACGGGTGAACCATAAGTCACGCCTGCCCCTTCGCGGCGCCGGCTGCAGCGCCGCAGCGGCTAAGGTAGTCGAGCTCCTGTGCCATCTTCTTGCCTCCATCTTCTTGCCTCGGGCCTGCCGCTGCGCCCTCTTTCGACGACGATACCAACGTTAATCGGCCGCATTACGCGAATTGTCCTTTATCAACGCAGGAAATCGGCGTTTTCTCGCTCCGAACTGCGTCTCGCCTCTCAGGTCTAACTGCGAGAAGGCCCCGATCATTTAGCAGAGGTTACGACGACTGACCCTTTTACGGTGAATTTTTCGAGCGCGCTCTCGTCGATG
>NZ_AYXC01000034.1:0-24861 GCF_000502275.1 Mesorhizobium sp. L103C131B0
TTGGCGCTGCGGCGGACACATAGGGGGAGAGAAGTGTCACCTATGTATCCGGTTCAAAGTGTTACCCATCTATCGGCTGGACAAGATCGCGCTTCACCTCCGCAGGAATCGGGTGGTTCACGCCCGCCGTTCGCCCCACTTTGATCACATCAAAGGAGGCATCCATGACCATCCATTCGACAAGCACCAAACGCGCAGCCCATTCGGCCGAAGCGCGCATCGCAGCGCAGGACTGGAGTGCTCTGATCGGCGAACTGAACAGCCACGGCAGCACCGTCATGCCGGCGCTGCTTTCACCCGAGGAGTGCACCGAGATCGCCGGTCTCTATCCGCATGAGGACCATTTCCGCAGCCATGTGGTGATGGCCCGCCATGGCTTCGGCAAGGGCGAGTACCGCTATTTCCGCTATCCGCTGCCGGATCTGGTCGGTGGCCTGCGCACCGCGCTCTATCCCAGGCTCGCCGGCGTCGCCAACGACTGGAACGAACGCATGGGCGTTGCACGGCGCTATCCCGATGACCACGCCGCCTTCCTCCAGCTTTGCCACGAAAGCGGCCAAACGCGGCCGACGCCGCTTCTCCTGCAATATGGCCCCGGCGACTTCAACTGCCTCCATCAGGACCTCTATGGCGATCTCGCTTTTCCCCTGCAGGTGGCGATCCTGTTGTCGCAGCCCGGCGAGGATTTCACCGGCGGCGAATTCGTCCTGACCGAACAGCGCCCGCGCATGCAAAGCCGTGCCGAAGTGGTGCCGCTGACCCGGGGCGATGCGGTGATCTTTGCTGTCCACAACCGCCCGGTGCAAGGCACGAAAGGCCATTACCGCGTCAACCTCAGGCACGGCGTCAGCCGCCTGCGCTCCGGCAGGCGGCATACAGTGGGGATCATTTTCCACGACGCGAAGTGACAATTCGTCGGACACAGCCAAAGCACCTCACTACCGCTGCTTATTGACATGGCGAGTTCGGCGGAACAGTCTCCGCTTGTGTAAGAGAGGGGCATTTATGAAACGATCCTATGAGAAGCCGACACTCGTCAGACGGGGCAAGCTCGCCTCGCTCGCCGCCCAGCAGGTGCCGTCAATAGAAGCGGAAGTGCCCGCACCGAACTGAGTACAGAAGCTGGTTCAAAAACAGCCCGTTGCGCAAAATCGCGCGGCGGGCTGTTTTGCATTCTGGAGGTGCGGACCGCAGCGGCTTTTGCGCGCGGCGTCAAATGGGCGCTTCCTCTGGCGCGGCCGATCGCGTAAGGGCCGGGGAAAATCCTCCAAGGTTCTTCCAGTCGCATGATCCGTCTTGAAAGCATCAGCAAACAGAACGGCCGCCAGCTTGTCTTCATCGAGGCCTCGGCCTCGCTACAGAAGGGCGAGAAGATCGGCCTTGTCGGTCCGAACGGCGCCGGCAAGACGACTTTGTTTCGCATGATTACCGGCCAGGAGCAGCCCGACGAGGGCCAGGTGCAGGTCGATCGCGGCGTCACCATCGGCTATTTCAGCCAGGATGTCGGCGACATGGCCGGCCACAGTGCTGTGGCCGAAGTGATGAACGGCGCCGGGCCGGTCAGCGACGTGGCGGCCGAAATGGCCGAACTCGAGGCGGCCATGGCCGATCCCGAGCAGGCCGACCGGATGGATGAGATCATCGAGAAATATGGCGAGGCGCAGCACCGTTTCGAGGAACTCGACGGCTATGCGCTCGATGGCCGCGCCCGCGAAGTGCTGGACGGCCTGGGCTTCAGCCAGGAAATGATGGACGGCGATGTCGGCAAACTGTCCGGCGGCTGGAAGATGCGCGTGGCGCTGGCCCGCATCCTGTTGATGCGGCCCGATGTCATGCTGCTCGACGAACCGTCGAACCATCTCGATCTCGAAAGCCTGATCTGGCTGGAGCAGTTCCTGAAGGGTTATGAGGGCGCGCTGCTGATGACCTCGCACGACCGCGAGTTCATGAACCGCATCGTCAACAAGGTGGTCGAGATCGACGCCGGTTCGCTCACCGCCTATTCCGGCAATTACGAATTCTACCAGCAGCAGCGGGCGATCGCCGACAAGCAGCAGCAGGCGCAGTTCGAGCGCCAGCAGGCCATGCTGGCCAAGGAGATCGCTTTTATCGAGCGCTTCAAGGCGCGGGCGTCACACGCCGCCCAGGTGCAGAGCCGGGTGAAGAAGCTCGACAAGATCGATCGTGTCGAGCCGCCCAAGCGCCGCCAGATCGTGAATTTCGATTTTCAGCCGGCGCCGCGCTGCGGCGAGGATGTCGTGACGCTGAAGAACGTCCACAAGGGATATGGCAGTCGCTCGATCTATGAGGGGCTGGATTTCCAGGTCCGCCGCCGCGAGCGCTGGTGCATCATGGGCGTCAACGGCGCCGGCAAGTCGACACTGCTGAAGCTGGTGGCAGGCGCTTCCGATCCCGACACCGGCACGGTCGCGCGGGGGCCGAGCGTGAAAATGGGCTATTTCGCCCAGCACGCCATGGAGGTGCTGGAGGGCGAACGCACCGTGTTCCAGACGCTGGAGGACGCGTTTCCGCAAGCCGGCCAGGCGCCGCTCAGGGCACTCGCCGGCTGCTTCGGCTTTTCCGGCGACGAGATCGAGAAGAAATGCCGGGTGCTGTCGGGCGGCGAAAAGGCGCGCCTGGTGATGGCGTTGATGCTGTTCGACCCGCCCAATCTTCTGGTGCTCGACGAGCCGACCAACCACCTCGACATCGCGACGAAGGAGATGCTGATCACGGCGCTGTCGCAGTACGAAGGCACCATGCTGTTCGTCTCGCACGACCGCCATTTCCTGGCCGCACTCTCCAACCGCGTGCTGGAACTGACGCCCGAAGGCATCCACACCTATGGCGGCGGCTATACCGAATATGTGGAGAGGACCGGGCACGAGGCGCCGGGGCTGCGGACCTGACGCAGGTCCTGCGTCCGCATTTGCGTCGAGCAAAGCCAGGATTTGTCAGCTCGCCGCCAGCCATTTGCGCGACTGCGCGAAGGCCTTGAAGGCTTTGGCGTCCATCGGGTAGCCGAACAGGAAGCCTTGCAAGATGTCGCAGCCAAGCTCTTTCAGGATGCGCGCGTGCTCCATCGTCTCGACGCCCTCGGCGATCACTTCGATCCCGAGCGACTTGCCGATGTCGATGATGGACGACACAAGCTGCCGCTGTGCGGTTGAGCTGGTGATGGGGGTGACCAGTTGGCGGTCGATCTTGAGGCGACGGGGCCGCAACTTCAACAGCGAGACGATCGAGGCATGCCCGGTGCCGAAATCGTCGATCTCGACGTCGATGCCGAGCCCCTTGATGTGTTCGATGTTCCAGCTGACCAGCTCGTCGTTTTCGTCGAGGAAAATCGACTCCACCAGTTCGAACGACACGGTCCCTTCCTTGATGGGAAGCTTGCGCAAACCCTTGATCAGGTCCCTGTCTTCCAGGCGCCGTGCGGAAACGTTGACCGAGACGCGCGGGATGTTGAGGTGGCTGCGCGACCAACGCTCGAAATTATCGAGCGCCTGCTCCAGGACGGTGCGGTCGATAAGCGCCACGACATTGAGTTCTTCAGCCACCTTGATGTAGGCGTCGGGGGTCAGCATGCCGCGTTGCGGGTGATCCCAACGCGACAGCGCCTCGACGCCGACGATCTCCAGCGTCTTGGCGTCGAACTGCGGCTGATAGTAGACGATGAATTCGTTCCGCTCGAGCCCGCCCAGAATCTCGTCGGCGGTCTGCTTGGTCCGCACGATCTCGCTCTGCAGCTCTTCGTTGAAAAACTCGTAGCGGTTGCGGCCGCGGCCTTTCGCCCGGTACAGCGCCAGATCGGCATTGACAAGCAACTGCCTTGCATCGACGCCGCTATTGGCCGCAATGCCGATGCTGACGCCGAACCGGCACTGGTGACCCAGATAGTCGACCGGCTGGCGCATCGCATCGATAATGTGGTCGGCCAGCGCGGCGAGTTCCTTGTCGTCGCGTCCATGGCTCAGCACGACAAACTCGTCGCCGCCGATGCGCGCAACGAAATCGGCACTGCCGACGCTGGCCTTGATGACTTTCGAAGCATGCACCAGCAATGCATCGCCCGCTGCATGGCCGAGCGTGTCGTTGATCTGCTTGAACCGGTCAAGGTCGAGATGCAGCAACGCCGCACGGCCGTCGGCTTCGCGGTTTTCGGCAAGCATCTCGTCCAGATACCGACGGTTGGGCAGACCGGTCAGCGAATCATGCATCGCGACATGCTCGATGCGGGCTTTGGCCAGGTTCAGTTCGGCATTTTTCGATTCTGAAAGGCGACGTTCACGCACGAGATTCTCGTTGAGCAGCACGTCGCCTGTCACATCCCATTCGGCGCCGATCATTTTTGGCGTGCCGTCGATGTCCCGGAAGAAACTGGCGCGGGTGCGCACATGGCGAATGGTGCCGTCCGGCCGCAGGAGCCGATACTGCGAAGAGTAGGGGCCTTGTGTTGCAACAGCCGAATCGAAATCTGCTTTAGCCCGTTCGAAGTCTTGGGGATGGATCGCCAGCGCCCAGTCGTCATAGCTACGGGTCTTGCCGCCGCCGGGTTTGCCATAGATTTCGTTGATGCGGTCGTCCCATACGAGTTCGTTGCTGACGGTATCGTGCTCCCACACGCCTATAGCAGAGGCTTCCAACGCCAGCTCCAGCCGCCGGGACAGGCGCCTCAACTCGGCGTCACTTTTCTGCCGCTCACCGAAAAGACGTCCTGCCACGAGGATCGGCAGCACCACCAGCGCGCCGGCAAGCGCCATGAGCAGACGCAACAGCCACTCATTTTTCGGAGCGGTCGGCCAGCCGCCCTTCGGTATGGCTGAAATTTGCCAGGAGCCTGAAGGCAATTGCACCTCCGCCATCACCGGATTGCCGGACACGACATTATCGCCGCCGAAGAACAGTTCCCCGCCGCCGCCGAGCGCATCCTTGCCGATAAGCGCCACATCGATATCCAGATCAGGGTCGGTCAGTCCGCTGGCAGCGTAGAGCCGATCGACATCGATCACGGCCGAGACGATACCCCAGAAACGGTCGCCGCCACCCGCCGTCGGCACGAAGACCGGGATACGGCCGATGAAGCCACGTCCGCCTTGCGCCAGTTTGACCGGCCCGGCGAGCACCAGCGCGCGCTGGTCACGGGCGCGAAGCGCGGCCATGCGTTGCGTATCGCTCTTGCGGTAGTCCAGCCCGATGGCTTTTTCATTGCCTTCCAGCGGATACATCAGCGCGATGACGAGGTCGGGGGCGCCGGCAATATCGCGCAACTGCGATTTTTGCTCGAACAGATTACGGGCGAGTGCCGCAAATCTTTGCTGGCCCATATAGGGCTCGGTAACGATTGTCGAAACGAGACCCTGAACCAGCTGGAGATTGCCGCCTATGTTGCCTTCGAGCTTGGCGCGTATGATGTTGACCTTGGCCAGGACGTCGGCGCGCGCCAGCTGATCGGAGACCTCTCTGTTCCTCTGGTCGGCAACCAGGGCGCAGACGAGAAGCACGACAAAGGCAATCGCCGCCGGCAAGTTGGCGGAAGAAAAAACGGCCCGTTTCAACCGGCCGGAATTGAGCATTGCACCTGCCAACTCGATCCGAAGACCTTTCCAGGACAGTAGTCCTTCGGTCGACCATAGTAGCTAAAGCTTAAGTTTGAGCTTCGAGACGAATCCGAGAACAAACGGTAAGCTTTTGGCTGCCAGGGTCCAGCCGAAATCTGAATGAGTGTCCGAAAGTAGGACGCCAGGTTGCAGCGTTCTGCAACCCAGCGGCGAAGTCATATTCGCCTCAGATTGCAACAAGCCGCCTGATCTTGCCGCGCGGGCCCTTGCGGGAGGCTTACTTCCCAGCCATTTGATCGGCCAGCGCCTGCGCCTGGGCGAGCAGCGCCGGGAAAGCCGGGTCAGCCGGCAGGCGCTGCGCCATGCAGGCCCGGTAGTCGCTGTCGCCCTTGTCCCAGGCGGCGTTGGAGGACTCGAACGCTTTTTCGTCCTTCAGGTCCGATGCCTGGTAGGCCTCCTGGAATTTCTGCGCGGCGGCGTCCGCAGCAGCCCACACGGCGTCGCAGGCGGCGATCTTCGGAACGGCAGGGGCTGCCGGCGCTGCGATAATTCTCACGCTGTTGCCTTTGACGAGCGTAACGATGACTTCCTGCTCATAGATCGGCCCGACGTCCTGCGTCCAGCCGCCGAGCCGTGCGAAGGCGATGTCGGCGCCTTCGGGTTTCTTCAATGGAAAGTCGAGCGTTCCCTCGAAGGCGGCGTCGCTGTTGATCGCCTGGGTATAGAAGGCATCCAGCTTAAGCGCCTCATCGATGCCGGCGGGCAGTTTGAAACTTTCGTCGGTCTCGGCGGTTCTGGACTGGAGCCAGCGCTCCAGCAGCCCTCGCGTCGTTGCCACCAGGCTGGGGCCGTCGTCGCCCTTGGTGTATCGCAGCCCATCGAGCATGCCATAGCCGATATCGGAGTCGCTGAGGCTTTCGATATTGATTGTGCCGGTTGGCGGAAAGTCCTTGACCGCCAGCGGCCCGATAATGCCGGCAAGACGCTGCTGGAGGTCGGCCAGCGCCTTCTCGTTCTCAGCGTCGATGGTCTCGATTGCCGCGTTCGCACTGTTCAGCGCCGCGATATCAGCAATCGCCTTGTCACGCGCGGCCACATAGTCGTCCTCCGGCGAGGCCGTGAAAGCCACGCTGCTCACCAGCGCAAACAGAAACGTCCAGACCCACCGCATGATATAAACCCTGCTCTACGTTCGATTCCAAGGATACATGACAACATTGGGCTGAAAAAAGACGGCGTTGGAGCTGCCCCCTTGAGGAAGGAGATGGCCGGCAGGCCAGAGGCGTCGTTGCGCTTGAAGCGCTGACTCCTTTTGCAGCGCGAGACGACGTTAGCGCTTCACGCGCAACGACCCCCTCTGTCGCCTTCGGCGACATCTCCCCCTCGAGGGGGGAGATTGGCGCCTAATCACGCCTTGCGCTTCTCCACCTCCGCCTTCCTCAGCAGGAAGCGCTGGATCTTGCCGCTTGGGGTCTTCGGCAGTTCCGTGATGAACTCGACCTCGCGCGGGTAGGCGTGCGCCGACAGCCGTTTCTTGACGTGCTGGGCCAGCTCTTCGGCGAGCTCCGAATTGCCCTTGTAAGCCGGCGCCAGAACGACGAAGGCCTTGACGATCTCGGTGCGCTGCGGATCGGGCACGCCGACGACAGCCGCCTCGTTGACCGCCGGATGCTCGATCAACGCGCTTTCGACGTCGAACGGGCCGATGCGATAACCGGCCGAGGTGATGACATCGTCGGCGCGGCCGATGAAGGAAACCGAACCGTCCGGCTCGTACTCCACCGTGTCGCCGGTGCGGTAGTAGCCGCCCGTGGTCGCCGGCGTCTCGGCTTGGTGATAGCCGTCGAACCAGCGCAGCGGCGACTTCGCGATGTCGACGGCGAGGATGCCGGGCTGGTTGGGGCCGAGCTCGTTGCCGGCCTCGTCCAGTACCACCATGCGATATCCGGGCATGGCGAAGCCGGCCGAGCCCGCGCGCACGACATGCGAGAGCCCATGATGGTTGTTGACCATCATGCCGTTCTCGGTCTGGCCGTAATGGTCGTGAATGGGCGCGGCGAGATTTGCGTCGAACCAGCGGATGACTTCCGGGTTGAGCGGCTCGCCGGCGCTGCTCACCACGCGCAGTCTGCCTTTGACACGGGCCGCAGCTTCCGCGCCTTCCGCCATCAGCAGGCGATAGGCGGTCGGCGAGCCGGCAAGGCTGGTGACGCCGAGCCGCTCGATGATGTCGTAAGTGCTCTTGGCGTTGAAGGCGCCTTCATGGAAGGTCGTGGCGATGCCGAGCTGCAACGGGCCGGTGATGGCGTAATAGAGGCCGTAGGCCCAGCCGGGATCGGCGATATTCCAGAAGATGTCGTCGGGCAGCAAGCCGATCGCGTCACGCATATAGGCGCCGAAGGCGAGCAGGGCGCGGAGCGGCACCGGGACGCCCTTGGGCAGGCCGGTCGTTCCCGACGTCGACATCATCATGAACAAATCGTCGCCCTTGCGCATCACCGGCTGGCACTCGGGCGAGGCGGCGGCAAGCGCGGCGCGGAAATCGATGTCGCCTGCAGGTAGCACATCGCCATTGCCAAGAATGGTGGCGATTTGCGCTGATGTCTCGACCTCGTCGAGCTTGCCGCGATTGGCCGGGTTGGTCACCACGATCCTGGCGCCGCTATAGCCGAGGCGGTGCTCGATGGCTTTCGGACCGAAGGCGGTGAACAGCGGCTGGTAGACCGCGCCGATGCGCCACGTCCCGAGGATCAGCGCCACCAGTTCGGGGACGCGCGGCAGCATGCCGGCGACGACATCGCCGGCACCGACGCCGGCGGCCTTGAGCACATTGGCGGCGCGCCCGGACATGTCGGCGAGATCGTCGAAGCTGAATTCGCGAAGCTCGCCGCCGGCCGAGATCGCGCGCAGCGCCAGCCGGTCTTCTCCGGTGTAGCGGCCGCAGCATTCGACATAGGCATTGATGCCGGTTCCAGGGTTGCCATACAACCGGGCGATCTCATCTTCGATGCGAAAGCGCTGAGCGGCATCCTCATAGCGCGGCATTTTGCTCATCGCGGTCCTCCCTAAGCGGCGCCCATCTCCCCTTGGAGCGCCTTATCGGTCAGATTGCCTGAAATTGCTGCGCTGGTCGATTACGGCGATAGTCGGGGGATGCGAAGGACCGCAGCGCAGCGACAATCCGCGCCGAGCCACTGCTGTTGACCGAACCATCCATCCGGCCGATAGCACCGCCAGAATTGCCCCGAGGCCCCAATGACCCCAGACTCAACTTTCGATGACGCGGCCATCGCCGACGAAGGACGCGATGCCGACACCGCCTGGCAAAACGACATCCGCGCGGGCGTGCGCCACGTCCGCGATCTCGCCTCGCTGCCGCTGTCACCCGCCGAGCGCGCGGCGGCGCAGGAGGCGGCCGTACACCACAAGGTGCGTGCCCCCAAAACTTATCTCGACCTGATCGACTGGAACGATCCCGCCGACCCGATCCGCGCGCAAATCATTCCATCGCCGGATGAGCTGACCGAAACGGAAGGCGAGCTCGACGATCCGATCGCCGACCATGCCTTCAGTCCGGTGCCGCGACTGACGCACCGCCACGCCGACCGCGTGCTGTTGTTTGCGACCTACCAATGCGCGGTCTATTGCCGCTTCTGCTTCCGCAAGGAGTCTCTGACCTCGATCGGCCGCGGCTACACGCGCGAGGCGCTCGAAGACGCCTTTGCCTATATCGAAGCCCATACCGAAATCCGCGAAGTGATCCTGACCGGCGGCGATCCGCTGTCGCTGCCGGACAAGGCGCTGGCCGAAATCCGCGCCCGCATCGAGGCGATCGCGCATGTCAGGCTGCTGCGTATCCACACGCGCGTGCCTGTCGTACTGCCCGCGCGCATCACGCCGGGGCTGGTTGGCGCCTTGCAGGGCCGGCTGATGGTCACCGTCGTCACCCATTTCAACCATGCGCGGGAGATCACGCCGGCCACCGAATTGGCCTGCCGCGCCATGCGCCAGGCAGGCTTCGTGCTGCTCAACCAGAGCGTCCTGCTCAAGGGCGTCAACGACACGGTCGAGGTGCTGGAGGAACTCTGCCGCGAACTGATGTACCGGCTCGGCGTCAAACCCTATTACCTGCACCATGGCGACCTCGCGCGCGGCATGGCGCACAGGCGCACCACGATTGCGCAGGGACAGGCGCTGGCCGGCGCGCTGCGCGCCCGCCTGTCGGGCATCTGCAATCCGATCTATGTGCTGGACCTGCCGGAAGGCGGCGGCAAGGTGCCGCTCGGGCCATGCCATGTGGAGGGGCGGGAAGGGCAGGATTGGCGCATCCGCGGCCAGGATGGCGAGGTGAGGGTATATCGGGACGTGGTGGTGTAGGCACGGCGCAGCGGCGCCAATGACCGCCGCCGTCACATTGTCGATCGGGATGACCGATCGCACCGAACTATCGCCACGACGCGTTCGCTTGCATTCCGTATGTTGACATAAAGATATCCTTATGTGATGGTTGTCGCCTCAAGGATAAAAAATGTCGCAGAATTCTGCATCGCTGGACGCATTGTTCGGCCCCGTCGCGGCCAGACCCGATGGGTCCGAAGTGCTTGCGGCGCTGACGGCAGCGGCACGCGAGCGCATCCTCATCCTCGACGGCGCCATGGGCACGCAAATCCAGGGTCTCGGCTTCGACGAAGAGCATTTCCGCGGCGAGGCTTTTGCCGGCTGCGCCTGCCACCAGCAGGGCAACAACGACCTCTTGATCCTGACGCAGCCGAAGGCGATCGAGGAGATCCATTATCAATACGCCATCGCTGGCGCCGATATCCTCGAGACCAACACCTTCTCCTCGACCTCGATCGCTCAGGCCGATTACGGCATGGAGGATGCGGTCTACGCGCTGAACCGCGACGGCGCGCGGCTGGTGCGGCGCGCCGCCATTCGCGCCGAGCAGGAAGATGGCAAGCGCCGTTTCGTCGCCGGCGCGCTCGGGCCGACCAACCGCACCGCCTCGATGTCGCCCGACGTCAACAATCCCGGCTATCGCGCCGTGACCTTCGACGATCTGCGCCTGGCCTATGGCGAGCAGTTGCGCGGACTGGTCGACGGTGGCGCCGACATCATCCTGATCGAAACTATCTTCGACACGTTGAACGCCAAGGCGGCGATCTTCGCCTGCAACGAGATATTCATCGAAAAGGGCGTGCACCTGCCGGTGATGATTTCCGGCACCATCACCGATCTCTCCGGCCGCACCCTGTCGGGCCAGACGCCAACCGCCTTCTGGCATTCGGTTCGCCATGCGAGCCCCTTCACCATCGGCCTCAACTGCGCGCTCGGCGCCAATGCGATGCGCGCGCATCTGGCCGAAATTTCAGGCGCTGCCGACACCTTCGTCTGCGCCTATCCGAATGCCGGCCTGCCCAATGAATTCGGCAGATACGACGAGAGCCCGGACTTCATGGCCGCGCAGATCGAGGATTTCGCGCGCGAAGGGCTGGTCAATGTCGTCGGCGGCTGCTGTGGCTCGACGCCGGACCACATCCGCGCCATCGCCGAGGCTGTCAAGAAATATCCGCCACGCGCCATCCCCGAGGTCGAGCGCAAGATGCGCCTGTCTGGGCTGGAGCCGTTCACGCTGACTGATGAGATTCCCTTCGTCAATGTCGGCGAACGCACCAACGTCACCGGCTCGGCCAAGTTCCGAAAGCTGATCACGGCGGGCGACTATGTCCCGGCGCTCGACGTGGCGCGCGACCAGGTCGCCAATGGCGCACAGATCATCGACATCAACATGGATGAAGGCCTGATCGATTCGAAAAAGGCGATGGTCGAGTTCCTCAATTTGATCGCCGCCGAACCCGACATCGCCCGTGTTCCGGTGATGGTCGACTCCTCGAAATGGGAGATCATCGAGGCCGGGCTGAAATGCGTGCAGGGCAAGCCACTGGTCAACTCCATCTCGATGAAGGAAGGCGAGGAAGCCTTTCTGCATCATGCGAAGCTGGTGCGCGCCTACGGCGCGGCGGTGGTCGTCATGGCCTTCGACGAGGCCGGTCAGGCCGACACCAAGGCGCGCAAGGTCGAGATCTGCACCCGCGCCTACAATCTGCTCACCGAACAGGCCGGTTTCCCGCCCGAAGACATCGTCTTCGACCCCAATGTCTTCGCGGTCGCCACCGGCATCGAGGAGCACGACAATTACGGCGTCGACTTCATCGAGGCCGCCGGCGAGATCACCGCCACGCTGCCGCATGTGCATATCTCGGGCGGCGTCTCGAACCTGTCCTTCTCCTTCCGCGGCAACGAGCCGGTGCGCGAGGCGATGCACGCGGTGTTCCTCTACCATGCCATCCAGCGCGGCATGGATATGGGCATCGTCAATGCCGGCCAGCTTGCCGTCTACGACACGATCGAACCGGGACTGCGCGAAGCGTGCGAGGACGTCGTGCTCAACCGCGCGCCCAGGGCCGGCGGCACCGCCACCGAACGCATGCTGGAGATCGCCGAGCGCTTCAAGGGCACCGCCGGCAAGGAAGCCAGGGAGCGCGATCTCGCCTGGCGCGACTGGACGGTCGAGCGGCGGATTTCGCATGCGCTGGTCAACGGCATCACCGAATTCATCGACGCCGACACCGAAGAGGCGCGGCTTGCGGCCGAGCGGCCTCTGCATGTCATCGAAGGCCCGCTGATGGCCGGCATGAATGTCGTCGGCGATCTGTTCGGCGCTGGAAAGATGTTTCTGCCGCAAGTGGTGAAGTCGGCGCGCGTGATGAAGCAGGCGGTGGCCGGATTGCTGCCGCACATGGAGGCCGAAAAACTGGCCAACGCCGCCAATGGCATCGACAATGGCGAGCGCCAGACAGCGGGAAAAATCCTGATGGCGACTGTAAAGGGCGATGTCCACGACATCGGCAAGAACATCGTCGGCGTCGTTCTGGCCTGCAACAATTACGAGATCATCGATCTCGGCGTCATGGTGCCGGCGGCGAAGATCCTGCAGACGGCTCGCGAGCAAAATGTCGACATCATCGGCCTGTCCGGCCTGATCACCCCGTCGCTGGACGAGATGGTGCACATGGCCGCCGAGATGGAGCGTGAAGGGTTTGACATTCCGCTGCTGATCGGCGGCGCCACGACCAGCCGCGTGCACACGGCGGTGAAGATCCACCCGCGCTATTCCAAGGGACAGACGGTCTATGTCAATGACGCCAGCCGCGCCGTCGGCGTCGTGTCATCCTTGCTGTCGAACGAGACCAAGGGCGGCTACGTCGACACAGTGCGGGCCGAGTACAAAAAGGTCGCCGACGCGCATGCCCGCTCCGAGGCCGACAAGCAGCGGCTGCCGCTGGCCAAGGCCAGGGCCAATGCGCACAAGGTCGACTGGTCGACCTATGAGCCGCCGAAGCCGTCCTTCACCGGCGTCAAGGTTTTCGGCAACTGGGACCTGACGGAGCTCGCGCGCTACATCGACTGGACGCCGTTCTTCCAGACTTGGGAACTGAAGGGGCGTTACCCCAAGATCCTCGACGACGAGAAGCAGGGAGCCGCCGCGCGCCAGCTTTTCGAGGATGCGCAGGCGATGCTGAAAAAGATCATCGCGGAAAAATGGTTCGCGCCGCGCGCCGTCATCGGCTTCTGGCCGGCGAACACCGTCGGCGACGACATCAGGCTGTTCACGGATGAGGCACGCTCGCAGGAACTGGCAACCTTCTTCACGCTGCGCCAGCAACTGCCCAAGCGCGACGGCAAGGCTAATGTCGCGCTGTCGGATTTCGTCGCGCCTCAGGACATAGGCAAGCCGGATTATATCGGCGGCTTCATCGTCACCGCGGGGATCGAGGAGGTGGCGATATCAGAGCGCTTCGAGCGCGCCAATGACGATTATTCCTCGATCATGGTCAAGGCGCTGGCCGATCGTTTCGCCGAAGCGTTCGCCGAGCGCATGCACGAGAAGGTGCGCAAGGAATTCTGGGGCTATGCATCAGACGAGACGCTGGCGCCCGACGAACTGGTCGGCGAGCCTTATCGCGGCATCCGCCCGGCGCCCGGCTATCCCGCGCAGCCCGATCATACCGAGAAGGCGACCTTGTTCCGGCTGCTCGACGGCGAGCGCAATGCCGGCGTCAGCCTGACCGAGAGCTATGCGATGTGGCCGGGCTCCTCGGTCTCCGGCATCTATCTCGCCCATCCCGAAAGCTATTATTTCGGTGTCGCCAAGGTCGAACGCGACCAGGTCGAGGACTATGCGCGGCGTAAAGCCATGCCGCTGGCCGATGCCGAGCGCTGGCTTGGGCCGATCCTCAACTATGTGCCCGTGGCTTATGCCGAGGCGGCGGAATAGCCGGGACGTGATCTTGCCCAATGGCTGCTCGACCGCTCCCTTGATTTCCGCCGTCGAAAAAAATCTCGCCGCACCCGGTTCTCGGCGAACTGCCGGTATGTCGGTCTGTCAGACTTAGGTCCCTCGCGCCTGCTTTTCTGGAACAAGCCTTGATGTCCCGCATTTATTGACAGGGACACAAGGAGTGTCGAGTGAAAGCGATTTTGGGACTGGTCGGCGGCTTCGTACTGACCCTTGCAGTGTTCGGCAGCGGGCTGGTCTTCGCAGCCTGGCTGCTTGCCGCCAAGCCCGCGCGCGAAGCAAGGCCCACCGTCAGCGTGGCGGAACTGTGGACCCGGAAAGCGCGGCCGGTGGACAAGACGGCGCAGGACTTCGAACGTGTGCCACCCGAGCAGTCCGCGCCTGCCGACATCGCCACCAAGAAGGCGAACCCGGCCAACCAGCAGCCCGATCCCACCGTCACCGGCGCCATCGCGCCGGGCGAACTGCCGCCGCCACATCTCGCCTGGTGCGCCAGCCGCTACCGCTCCTACGATCCCGACGACAACAGCTACATGTCCTATAGCGGACAGCAGCGCACCTGCGTCTCGCCCTATCTCGCCGCCGACCGCGCCGCGCCGCGAGAGGCAAGCTATGTCGAGGGCGCGGGCGCCTACGCGGCTGCCGGCGGCGAACCGGACCATGTCGCCTCCTGCTTCAGCCGCTATCGCTCGTACCGTCCGGAAGACAACAGCTACCAGCCATACTCCGGCGGGCCGAGACGGCAATGCGAGTAGCCAGCGCGAAGGGCGCCGCCAACGATTGCGACCGCGCGATTTCTGGGATCGTCCGGATCGTCCTCAAAGCCCAGGGGAGGAACCACCATGGAAGACGACCGCCATCACAAGATACAGCAGCGCGCCTACCAGATCTGGGAGCGCGAAGGCACTGGCGACCCCGAGCACCACTGGCACCGGGCCGAGGCCGAAATCGACCGCGAAGCAGCCCTGCCGCTGACGGCCGACGACGCCCTGCCGCGCGAGATCGCCAGCACCGACGTCCTGACCGTCGAGGAACTCGCCGTGCGCACCGGCATATCGGGCGACGAGGCGCAGGAGCTGATCGACAGGCTGGGCACGGACCGGGCGGTGGTTGAGCAGGCTGCGCGGGGGATTGAGGGGAAGAGGCGGGCGACGTCCTGATCAGAGGCCCAGGACGATCTTTCAGAGTGGTCTTGTTGACACTTATCACTTTGGCAGTCGCGACAGAGGCCGTCATTCTCTGACAGCTTTGCGCCTAAATTGATCCGTGCTGGCCATAGCAACATCCGTAAGCGGACGGTGCCGATGCCGGCGAAGCAGCCCAGATGCTGCGATACGAAGTGCCAACCACTTCGCGGCACCAGCGTGCCTGTAGACACTCTCGCCACTTTCTCTATACGACGTCGAGACGGGGTGGCGAGCAACGATGATCACAGTGTTGGTGCACGAGTTGAATCAGACGCCGATGCGGCGGCTGATTTCGTCGGCAGGGCACTTGTTGCCGCTTTTGCGCATGGAAACCTATCAGTCAGTCTTCCGCCGACTGAACTTTCCCGCGGGTACCTTGGTTTTTACTGATTTTGAGTATCTGAATGGCATGGAAATGATGGCGGCGGCGGATATTGCCGAAGCCGCAAAGCGCGCCGACCCTGATGCTCGAATTCTAAACCATCCCGCGACTGTCCTGGAGCGGTTCGCCCTGCTCCGCCGGCTTCGTATTAGAGGAATCAACCCGGTCGAAGTATCGCGTCTGGAGCAGGATGAGCGACCAACCCGTTACCCTGTTTTTATCCGGATGGAAGATGGCTTCTGGGGGCCGGAAACCAAGCTTCTGGAAAACCCACGCCAACTTGAAGAGGCGATCGCCGTTCTCCAGGGCAACGCCAAGCCGATGAAGCGGCGCATCGCCGTCTCCTTTGAAGCCGATCGCGATTCGAACGGCTACTATCGAAAGTATGGCGCATTCCGCATTGGGGACGCGATTGTGTCCCAGCACATACTTAGGTCCGTCGACTGGAACGTTAAGTCATCGGCAAGCAGCACCGACCCGGATTTCGTGCGCGAGGAACTCGCCTTCGTAAAGGACAATCCGCACGCTGAGGACCTGCTTCGCGCCTGCAATACGGGCCATATCCAGTTCGGCCGCGTGGACTACACGTTGCGAGACGGCGCATTGGTGATATTCGAGGTCAACCCCAATCCG
This sequence comes from Mesorhizobium sp. L103C131B0, assembly GCF_000502275.1. Taxonomy (NCBI): domain Bacteria; kingdom Pseudomonadati; phylum Pseudomonadota; class Alphaproteobacteria; order Hyphomicrobiales; family Phyllobacteriaceae; genus Mesorhizobium; species Mesorhizobium sp. L103C131B0. The sequence continues at coordinate 16,123 of NZ_AYXC01000034.1, forward strand.
ACTTTTCCGAAGTTCAAAGGTGGCGCAGCCGCCCGTGAGGAACGACGTGGCCACATTATCGCGGCGTTGAAAGTTGCATTCGAGGGAATCGACAGTTCCGGCACCGGGAGAATCGACTTCCTGCCTTCAGCCGGATCTTACCAATTCATTCAGTCGGGCCGCTGGATATGGCCGGTGAGATGGCTTTGGAGAACAAGAATGGCCCGGCGAAGGAAGATGCAATCGCAATGAACGGCCCGCGAGAAAGCCCACCGGCAGGACAACGGCTCTCGATTTACACCGACGAACCACTCACGCAACTTGCCCGTTTTTCGTTTGATTGGGCTGAGGTGCTGTGTGACCCGAGCCATGGGTGTATGCCCTACCATCGCACGTGGAGCATGATCCGCCTGCTGGAATCGAAAGGTGCCAAGCCGGCCGGCGGGGGGTTCTTTGGACGTGAATTGGCTGCCGTGGCCCAGGAGGGCCGCTGTCGCATTCTCCTGTCGGGCGCGGCCGACACCGGCCTGGCGGCAATGGTTCTGGGCCAAACGAGGCCGGTCGGCATCGAGCCCGAATTTGTGCTGATCGATCGCTGTGAAACGACGGTCGAACAGAACAGGCTGTTTGCCCGCTCCGCCGGTTTTGCGCTCGAGACCCACCGCGCCGACATTCGCGGTTGCGACTGTGCGCCGGTGCAGGCAGTTGTCGCGCATAGCGTTCTTAATTTCTTCGACCGCAGCGCACGCCAGCAGGTGGTCGACAGTTGGGCGCGTAGTCTCAAGCCTGGCGGACGCCTGCTTCTCTCCCAGAGGTTGCTATCGGAAAAAGACCAGCCGAGGGGGCCTCGCGGCATCGCTGAAATCGGCCGAAGGCTTTCGACCATCGAGAAGGCCGCCGTCGCGGCGCATTTTCCTGCCGCTGCCGTGGCGGAGCTGAAGACGGCCGTCGAAGCGCTCTGGGGTGAACCGCTGCATGAAGATCGCACTACATATTCAGACCTTGCGGATATGCTGAAGCAATCCAATCTGACGATTGTCGGCTCGGAGCAGCATCATACCGGGAAAAGCGTTTCCCCGCTTGCCGCTGCCGACAGCGTCCAGACAATTCCAAGATACGAAATCGTCGCCGTCAGGATGTAGCCCGACCACTAGAACAAGTGCGACATCGCAGAAGCGGGAAGGTCGATAGCCGCTATCCGATCTAGATAAAACCAGGTCGCCACTGCGACCGCAACCGAGGTGCAAGATGCCAGTGCCGCCGACTTCAAGGTCAGCTTCTGACCGGCTGCAATCCATATCAGGGTAAACAGGGATAGCGCCGCCGGGAGGCCCGCCAGCCAGACAGCGGCCGGCAACAGGAGCATCATCATCAACGGCACACGATGGCTTTCCGGGATCGTATGGGTCCGTCCGCCTCCCTGTTTCTCGTGGCCAACAAGCGAGATCGTTTGCACAAGGGCGACCGCGAGCATCGCAAACAGACAACACCAGGCCACGGCCTGCGCGAAGATCGAATAGCCTGGCTGCCCTTGGAGCGATATCGCTGCCATCACAGCGCATCCACCGGTCAACAGCCATGCGACTGCGGCATCGGCACGCTTTGGCTTGACACGTCGCGGCGGCAAAACACCACCGCGCACGATCCATGCGAGGGAAAGCGCGATTATGACCATGATCGTCAACGACGCCGGCCGTTGTAGAGGGTTCAGCCTGCCGACACGGGCCAACTCCACACTGAGCGCCAGGTTTCGCTCGATGAAGCCGCCCAGGACGAATGATATGACAAAAGGAATTTGCGGCCAGGCGAGGCGCTTCAGCATGTAGCCGGCCAGCCCGAAAGCGACGGCTACGTACAGATCGATCAGCAGCCCGTTTAGCTGCACGATCGTCACGAAGCTGACGACAATGATCGGGAGCGCGATGCGGTCGATCCTGAGAGCAGTCAGGCGCGCAAAATATGGTGTCAACGCCAATCCCACTGCGGACGTCAGCAGGTTCGACAGCAGCAGCGCGGTAATCAACGTGAACGTCAGGGGCAAGCCGGTCGTCAGCATCGGTATGCCCGGAACGATGCCGTGTACCGTCAGGACTGTCAGCAGGATCAAGCCGCCCTCGCTGCCGGGAAGGCCGAAGGCAACGGTCGGCAGAAGCGAGCCTCCGTCCTTCGAATCGACGGCCGCTTCCGGCGCAATGATGCCCCTGATGTCACCAGATCCGAACCTTGAGCGCTGGTCCCTGGGGGTTGTCTGGATCGCCTGCCCGTAGGCAACGAAGCTGGCGACCGTTCCTCCAACACCTGGAATGATGCCGACCAACACGCCGATGGCCGACGATCGCATTGTTAGTCCCCAATGACGAAAGACAGCAAGCATACCGGTCCAGATCGAGTCGTTCGGGTTTTCCAGGCCAGCCGCTTTTTCAAGCTGCAATCTTTTTCGCCACGAGATGATTTCAGAAACGGTGAAAAAGCCAAGCAGCAGCGCGACCATGTCGACGCCGTCGAAGAGAGCGATGCTCCCAAACGTCCAGCGTGGTTGGCCATAGGTCGGATCAGTTCCGACAAGACCGACCAAAAGCCCCAGCAGCGCCATCGCCAGCGCTTTCAGACGGGACGCGCTTGGAACCGCAATGATCGTCGACAGGCCCCACACGCCGAGCAGCACGTATTCAAACGGTCCGAATTGCAGGATGAACGGCCGAATGATCGGCATGAGCGCTATGAGGACGAGGACGCCAAAAACCGATCCGACGGCCGAGGCCGTTGCCGCGGCGGCTATCGCGGTGCGAGGCAGGCCGGCCCTGGACATCGGATGGCCGTCGAGCAGGGTTGCCGCGCTTGGCGCGTTGCCCGGTATGTTGAAGAGGATAGCCGTTATAGATCCCATGAAGGTCGCGCCGCCGGTCAGGGCGCCAAACAGCAACAACACCGATACCGGATCCCAATGCACGGTTGCGACCAGCAGAAGGGTTGCAAGGCTGGCGCCGCCAATCCCTGGAAGAAAGGACGTAGCCATGGCAACCAAGGTGCCAAGCACCGGGATCAGTATGTTCGGCCAGGAGAATACATTGCCCAGTCCAGTGCCGAGGGCAGCCCAATATCCGGTCATCAGCGCGTTGCTCGCGCATCCCGCTCGAGTTCCGGGTGTTTTTTCAGATACGCTTCCGCCTCATGGAAGGCACTGAGCATATCGTTGATCACGATGACGGTCTGGTCAGCGTCGCGCGGCTCGATTGGACGTTTCTGAGCTTCAAGCGCCACCTTGAACCCATCGCTCTTGACCGCGGCGGAGACGGCGTCACGAAGACAACCTAGCGATTTCTGCTCCATGTCGGCAGGGGCAAAAAATCCCCGCGCTGTCGCCGAAGCTTTCGCGACGGCGATGGCCAACCGCAATCGTTCTTCCTGCTTCTCCTTGGAAAGGCCTTGGCTGCGCTGCCACACCAACCCTCCTTCACCCGCCAGGAAAGCCACGCCTGGCGCGTTCGGGTCAGGTCCCTCCGTGAGAACCAGACCGACTTTGGCTTCGCCTGCGGCGGTCGAGCGCAAGCCTGTCGTCAATGAATTGGATGTCATATCGCCTTCGCCACGCAGGAGCGCGGACATGAGTGCGCCGCTGCCTTCATAGCCCGAGACCACGTCGACCTTGATATCGAGGAGGTGCGCGGTGAGCACTATCGGCAGGATGCCGGCTTCAAGCGATGAAACCGACGCGACCAGATGTTTGGCGCTTTGCAAATCGACATCGTTCCGAACAATCCACGCTTCGGGATCGATGTGAATCAGTCCTATCGGATTTAGCCGATTCATCCAGTTGTCGACGCCAGCCGGAATGTCACCTTGCGAAATTATGTCTGAGACGCTTTCAATCATAAGGACCAGTTCGTCGGACGGGGCATTGGTTACACGCTTTAGCGCCGCAAATCCGCCTGCCGCAGGCATATTGACGACCCTGACATTGAGCTCGGTCGTGCTGGCAAGGGCCGGCGCAAATGCACGGGCATAGGTATCATAGCCGCCGCCGGCAGCGTTGGGGACAACGAGGGTGATTCGCCGGCCGGCGTAGGTGGTTGCGCAAGCGATCTCGCCGCCGCTTGCCGCGGACGGCAGGTAGATTGCCGCGGCGGTGATTGCCGCCAACGCCACACGAAAGAACTTCATCTCGCCAAGCCCCAGATTTCACCCAGTGGTGATACTTTAGAAAGCCCTTGCAACGCCAGCGTTGTTCCTTAGCAATCGCGCTTAGGTTCGTGAATGTCGCGGTCTGTGTGGCCAATTGGCGTCCGCAACCGGCGTCTACCCCGATCTTCAAATTTCTTGCGATCTGCCATGCGGTTATTCAGTCCATTAACCTTTCATTAACCATACCACCGCTAGCGTTTACCTCTCAGTAAGGAATCGCCCGCCGTGACCTTTGCCGCTCCCCTCGAGGCCAAATCCATTCGCTTTCGCGCCCGCTCCTTCGTGGCTTTCACGCTGACGCCCGAGGCGCCTTTGGACGTTTGGCTGGAGAGCCTCGATCGCTGGGTCGGCAATTCGCCGGGATATTTTGCGGGGCGCCCGGTGGTGCTCGACCTGAACGTGCTCAAGCCCGATGTCGTGGCCATCGAAGCGCTGGTCGATCTGCTCGGCCAGCGCGGAATCCGCATCTATGCCATGGAACTCGATGGTGGCGCCGAGCTTGGCACGCATCTGCCGCCGGTGCTGGTCGGCGCCAAGGAGGCGACCACCGACGGGCTGCTGCAGCCGAGCCGCAAGGCGGGCAGGGCGGAGGAGGACACTGCGGTAAGCGACATGAAGGCGGCCGGTGACATCAAGGCAGAGGCCGGCGATTTGAAGGCGGGCGATTTGAAACCGGCGAGCGATGCCAAGGCACAGCCGAAAGACGCCAAAATTGCCGCACCCGACGCTGGCACGCTGATGATCCGCTCGCCGATCCGTTCAGGGCAGCTGATCTTCCATCCGCATGGCGATGTCATCGTGCTGGGCTCCGTCGCGTCCGGCTCCGAGATCGTCGCCACTGGTTCCATCCACGTCTATGGCACGCTGCGCGGCCGCGCTTCGGCAGGCGCTCAAGGGAACACGGCGGCGCGTGTCTTCTGCCGCAGGAACGAAGCCGAACTTCTCTCGGTCGATGGCTGGTATTGCACGGCCGAGGAGATGGACCCGTCAGTCCGGGGCAAGCCTGTGCAGGCATTTCTCGAAAACGGCATGCTGCGCATCGCCCCTTTCAGCTAATGCGTCTCGCCCGACAACGACATAACGAACAACAACGGAGGCTTTATTGATGGGCAAGGTAGTGGTGGTCACCTCGGGCAAGGGGGGCGTCGGCAAGACGACCTCTACCGCGGCTCTGGGGGCGGCGGTCGCCAAGACCGGCAAGAAAGTGGCGCTGGTCGATTTCGATGTCGGCCTGCGCAACCTCGATTTGATCATGGGCGCCGAACGGCGCGTGGTGTTCGACCTCGTCAACGTCATCCAGGGCTCGGCAAAGCTGTCGCAGGCGCTGATCCGCGACAAGCGGGTCGAGACGCTGTTCCTGCTGCCGGCTTCGCAGACGCGCGACAAGGATGCGCTGACCGAGGAGGGCGTGGCCGAGGTCATCGGCAAGCTGCGCTCGGTCTTCGATTATGTCTTCTGCGACAGCCCGGCCGGCATCGAGCGCGGCGCGCAGCTCGCCATGCGCTTTGCCGACGAGGCGGTCATCGTCACCAATCCTGAAGTGTCGTCGGTGCGCGATTCCGACCGCATCATCGGCCTGCTCGATTCCCGCACCTTGCGCGCCGAGGAGGGCGAGCAGATCGCCAAGCACGTGCTGGTCACGCGCTACGATGCGGGACGCGCCGCGCGCGGTGAAATGCTGTCGATCGACGATGTGCTGGAGATCCTGTCGGTGCCGCTGCTCGGCATCATTCCCGAGAGCCAGGATGTGCTGCGCGCCTCCAACCTCGGTTCGCCGGTGACGCTGTCGGAGCCGCTCAATGCCGCCGCCAAGGCTTACATCGACGCGGCCAAGCGGCTCGAGGGCGAACAGCTGCCGGTCATCGTGCCCTTCGAGCGAAAGGGCTTCCTCGATCGTCTTTTGGGAAGGAGGGCGGCATGAACCTGCTCGACATCTTCAAGCGGCGCACCAGCGCGCCGGTGGCGCGCGAACGGCTGCAAGTGCTGCTNCAGCCCGATCTCGTCTCCATCCTGCGCGAGGAGATCATGGCGGTGATCGCCAAGCATGTGCAGATCGACCAGGACTATCTGCAAGTCTCGATGGACCGCGGCGAGACCATGTCGACGCTGGAGATCGACATCCAGATCCCCAACAAGAGCGCAGTGCCGCTGGCCATGGCCGGGTGAGATTGAAGCTGCTGATCTCCCCCACGAGGGGGGAGATTGCGCTCCTCGCGCTCGCCTGCGCCAAGCACCCCCGCCCGGACCTACGGTCCGACCTCCCCACAAGGGGGAGGTAGGGGGCCAGCGCCTCTCCCCAAAAAACATTCAACCAACTAGTTGACTATCTAAAATCTCGCCTCTATATTCAACTACATGGTTGAATTAGAGGCGCCCCAGATGGACCAGGTTTTTCACGCCCTTGGCGACGCCACGCGCCGGAACATGCTTAACCACCTCGCCGGCGGCGAGCGTACGGTGAGCGAGTTGGCGCAGCCCTTTGCCATGTCGCTGGCCGCCGCCTCCAAGCACATCAAGGCGCTGGAGCATGCCGGGCTGATCCGGCGCGAAGTGCGCGGGCGCACCCATGTCTGCCGCCTCGAGGCCCGCCCGCTGGCCACCGCCTATCAGTGGCTCGGCCAATACGCGCGTTTCTGGAACAGCCGCCTCGATGTGCTCGAACAGCTTTTGCGCGAGGAGGCGGGGCGCAAAACGCCGGCAGCGCAGACAACGCCGGCACCGGCAAATCCAGAACCATCGAAGCCGGAATCACCCAGGCCAACACCTTCCAAGGGAGACGACCGATGAACCAGATGAACAGCTTCGACGGCTACGCCCAGCTGATCCAGCCGGCCACTTTGAGGATCGAACGGCTTTTGCCCGGAACCAGGGAGCGCGTCTGGGAATATCTGACGCAGAGCGATCTGCGCTGCAAATGGCTGGCGGCCGGCGACATGGAGATGGAGGAAGGCTCTTCCTTCGAGCTGGTCTGGCGCAATGACGAACTGACCGACCCGCCCGGCGACAGGCCGGCCAGCTTCAGTGGCGGCGAGCAGCGGATGCACAACCAGATTGTCGAGTGCGATCCGCCGCGCAAGCTCACCATCACCTGGAACGGCAGCGGCAATGTCACCTTCGAATTGGCGCAGCGCGGCGACGACGTTCTGCTCACCCTGGTCCACCGCCGCCTGCCAGACCGCTCGAGCCTGATGATGCATGCCGCAGGCTGGCACGTGCATCTCGACCTCCTGGTTGCCCGCGTGGCGGCCGAGAAGCCCGAACCGTTCTGGGACAGCTTTAGCCGTATCGTGGCGGAATACGACCGGCGCCTGCCGGCCTGACCTGACCTGACGCATCGCCCGGTCCAACCGGGCACCATCGATCCCTTGCGCCGGATGCCGGCGCAGGGGCCGGCGAAACACGCGCCTTCGCCAGACACCGCGGCGCGCCAGCGGAAATGAAACCAGGCAACGTGCTTGCATCCCGCAAGCCCGAAGGAGGAAGTCATGCGTAAATTGATCACCGGAATGAAGATCTCCATCGACGGCAAGATCGAAGGCCCCGAAGGCTTTGCCGACTGGGTCGACAACTGGTCGGAGGAATACGGCCTGATGCCTGAGATCGACGCCTGCCTGCTCGGCGGCATCATGTATGCCGGTTATGAGCGCTACTGGAGCGCGATCCAACAGAACGAGCTGGACCAGCCATTGCCGATGACCGGCAGGCTGGTCGACCCGGCCGAACTCGAATGGGCGCGCTTTGCCGCGAAAACCCCGCACTATGTGCTGTCGAACACCATGACTTCGGCCGCCTGGGCCTCGACGCGCTTCCTGCGCAGCCTCGACGACATCGCGGCGCTGAAGCGCGAGCCCGGCAAGAACATCTATCTCATGGGCGGCGCCCGCATCACCGCCAGCCTGATCCAGGCGGGGCTAGTGGATGAAATGCGGCTCATCGTCTACCCGCTGCTCGCCGGCGACGGCAAGGCGCTGTTCGGCATGGTGCACGCCCGGCACAGACTGGAACTGCGCAAGGCCGAGGCGCTTTCGGATGGACGTGTGAGCCTGGTGTATGGGCTGGCGAGCTAGCTTCTTTTCCTCTCCCCCGAGGAAGGGCGCAAGCTTATGCGAGCTGGCATTTTCCTCTCCCTCCGGAGGGGGGAGGGGTGGCGCCGCGAAGCCGCGACGGAGTGGGGGAAGGCGCTCATGAAACCCACGGTCGCCGCAAGACAGGAGCGACGGAAGCGAGGCGAAACGCCTGCAGGCAGGCAATCAGGCGGATGAACGGTCGACCCCCACTTCGTCGAGCTTCGCTCGACACCTCTCCCCCGATCGACGGGGGAGAGGAAGGGCGCGAGCTTATGCGAGCTGGCATTTTCCTCTCCCTCCGGAGGGGGGAGAGGTGGCGCCGCGAAGCGGCGACGGAGTGGGGGAAGGCGCTCATGAAACCCACGGTCGCCGCCTCCGGCAAGCAGGCAATCGGGCGGATGTGATGGACGGTCGACCCCACTCCGTCGAGCTTTGCTCGTGTCCAGCCGATAGATGGGTAACACTTTGAACCGGATACATAGGTGACACTTCTCTCCCCCTATGCGTCCGC
>NZ_AYXC01000035.1:0-24756 GCF_000502275.1 Mesorhizobium sp. L103C131B0
AAGCTGCGCTTCGCCATCCGTGAAGGCGGCCGCACCGTCGGTGCCGGCATCGTCGTCACCATCAAAGAGTAATCGAGCCCGGCATCGCCGGATCGAAACGGATAGGGGCGGCCCTCGGGCCGCCCTTTTTCGTTGGCCAGATGTGCCTGTTTTGGGGTCCCAATCTCTGTTGCAAGTCTGTGAGCCTCTACAGTATAGATTGCATTGAGGGCTTGGTCGGATGGTTCCACAGCACCGTTTGCATAGTCGGTCATGGTGGGCACTGGGGCTGATCTGCCTGGTGTCGATGTTTGCCATGGGCACTGCCGCCTTGGCGGCCGAGACAAAAAATTCAGAGCCGGATCCGGATCCGCCGATGCGGTTCGTCGTCGTGCGCAGCGACGCGGCGGGCTGTGAGCCGAGCTGTCCGGAATGGATATCGGCCGAGGGTGCGATATCGGCCAAGTCGCCGGCGCTGCTCAAGGCTGCCCTGAAAACGCTCGGCGGCCGCAAATTGCCGATCGTCATCAACTCTCCGGGCGGCGATGTCGATGCGGCCATCGCCATGGGCCGGATGATACGCAAGAACAAGCTCGACATCGCGGTCGGCAGGACCTGGTTCGTCGGCTGCGAGCCGGGGATGAAAAACTGCAAGGAGAACGACGCCAGAGGCGCGCACTATATCGGCAGCCCCTATGTGCTCGGCAGCTATTGCGCGTCCGCTTGTCCAATGATGCTGGCCGGCGGCACCAGGCGCCTGGTCGGGCCGCTGGCCTATCTCGGCGTCCACCAGATCACGACCACGATCGTGCAGATGAACGTGCAATATCAGGTCCGCTACCGGATCGTGAAAGGCAAGAAGCGGGTCATCAGCAAGAAGGTCGTCAGCCGCAAGAACACCGGCAGCTACAAGACCTACGAGATGAGCAAGGGGGTGGAGCGCAAGCTGTCCGCCTATTTCAAGGAGATGGGTGTCGACCTCAGCATCATCGAGACGATGAAGAGCACGCCGGCCAGCGACATCCAGCAGATCGACCTCAGCGACATGCTGACAATGAAGCTGGTCACCAGCGACGACGCTGCAGATTTGCTGACCAGCGCAAGCCTGTGCAGGCTGAACCTTCCGGCTCCGAATTGCCGGGAAATACCGGCGAACAAGCCAGCCGGCGGCCTGCCGGACGTGGCAAAGGCTGCGCCGCTGCCGGTGAAGCCGGAGAGCGCGCCGCACGATGACGGCATGCGCTTTGTCGTGGTTCGCGGCAGCAACCCGCTCTGCAATCCCGACTGCCCGGAATGGATTGCAGCGCAAGGCGCGATTACGCCCCAGAAGCCGCAGAAACTCAGCCAATTGCTCGCCACGCTTGGCAACCGGCGGCTGCCGGTGGTGATCAGCTCGCGAGGCGGCGACCTCTCCGGCGCCCTGGCGGCGGGCCGGATCATCCATGAAAAGAAGCTCGACGTTGCCGTTGCCCGCACCGATTTCGTCGGCTGCGACCCGGCAGAGTGGAATTGCCTGGCCAGGGAAGGCGCCTATGCCGGGCTGAGCGTCGATGGCGACGGCGACTGCGATTCGGCCTGCGCGCTCATGCTGGCCGGTGGCGCCAGGCGGCTTGTCGGTACCCAGGCGCGGCTCAGCCTCTATCTGATGGGGCAGAAGCAGGCGGTCAAGTCCTACCTCGACGAGATGGCGATCAGCCCCGCTTTGTTCAGGGCGCTCCAGGGCAGTTCGGTCGAGCGCCAGCTCGAACCCGACATGATGCTGAAGGTTGGCCTGACGACCGGGCGCCAGTCGGTGGATGCGCTGACGGGTTCCAGCATCTGCAGATCGGCGCCGAAACCTGAGAATTGCCGCGTGGTGCCGTCGTCCAATGGCTGATCGCGCCTATCGTCATGGAAGAGAAGCCTTGCTTCGCCTTCCGTGAAGGCGGCCGCACCGTCGTGCCGGCGTCGTCATCACCATCGAGAAATAGTCGAGCCGGCGTCAGCCGGATCGACCAGGAGAGGGCGGTCTTTGGGGCTGCCTTTTTGTTTCCGGCGTTGCGCGGCACAAGTATTGCACGGTTGGTTCAAAGCTATTGCAAGCACCGTCGCCGCAACTATTATGGATTGCATTGAGGGGTTTGCCGGGCGTGGTTTGGGGACACCGTTCAGACAATGCTGCAAGGTGGCGGCGCGGGCTGGTTCGGCTGGCGACGGTGGCCGCGATGGCGATGGCTGCCTTCGCCGCGAAGGCCGAGGATGCCGCCCCCGGGACATGGCAGACATTGCTCCCTCTGCAGGGAGTGCCCTATCCGACGAATGATCCGACGATATGGTCCGAGGATCGCTCGGAGATGAAGTTTGTCGTCGCGCGCAGCAACGCACCGGGCTGCGAGCCCAATTGTCCGGAGTGGATCTCCGCCGAAGGCGACATCGCAGCCGGGACGCCAGCCCTGCTCAAGCGCACCTTGAAGAAGCTTGGCAGCCACAAACTGCCCATCATCGTCAATTCCTTCGGTGGCAATGTCGAAGCCGCGCTCCAGCTTGGCCGGATAATCCGCAAAAACAAGCTCGATATCGCCATCGGCAAGACCGAGTTTCCCGATTGTTGGCCCGGGACAGAGGGTTGTGGCGCCGACTACGGCAAGGGCACGGCTTTTTTCGGCAGAGCGTCTGACGGTGCCAGCTGCAATTCCGCCTGTCCGCTAATGTTTGCCGGAGGCGTCCGGCGCGTCGCCGGCGGCTGGAACTATCTGGGTGTTCATCAGATCACCACCACCTGGTTCCCCTCCACAACGCACTACCGGACCACCTATCGCGTCAAACGGGGCAAAAAATATCGGGTCACCACGCAAACCGTCACTCCCGGTGAAAGCTACAAGACCTATGAGATGAGCAAGGGGTACGCGAGAAAGATCTCGGCCTATCTCCGAGAGATGGGTATCGGGCAGGGCGTGCTGGACTTGATGAAGGCGACGCCGGCCAGCGACATCAGGCAGATCGGCCTCCACGATATGCTGACGATGAAACTGGCCACCAGCACGGACACTCTGGACCTGTTTACCAGAGCAAGTTTGTGCATGTTCGACCCGCCGGCTCCGAACTGCCGGGAAATACCGGGAAACAAGCCAGCCGGCGGACAAACGCCCGTGGCCAAGCCGGCCGTGGTGGCTGCGATCAAGGCAAAGACCGGCCCCCCACTTTCTCAGGCGGCCAAGGCTCCAGCTCCCAAGCCGTTGCAGGCAGCGCCAGGGAATTCGACGCCAGATATGCGCTTCGTTGTCGTTCGCGGCAGAGACTCGCTCTGCAATCCCGATTGCCCGGAATGGATCTCGGCGGAAGGCGCGATGACGCCTCAGACCCCGCAAAAGTTGCGCCAGTTGCTCGACACCCTTGGCAACCGGCGGCTGCCGGTGGTGATCAGCTCACAGGGGGGCAGCCTGTTCAGCGCTCTGGCCGCGGGAAGGCTTATCCATGAACGGAAGCTCGACGTCGCCGTCGCTCGCACCACTATCGTCGGCTGCGACCCGCCCGAGGCAGGCTGCTTGGCCGATAACGGTGCCTATGTCGGGCTGATTAGCGATTTTGGAGTGGAGTGCGATTCGGCCTGCGCGCTCATGCTTGCCGCCGGCGCCAAAAGGCTGGTCGATCCCAAGGCGAGGCTCAGCATGTCCTCGAGGGGACAGACGCAGTTGGTTAAAGCCTACCTGGAGGAGATGGAGATGGACCCAGCTCTGTTCGCCGCGATAGGCTCGGTCGAGCGTCAGCTCGAGCCCGACATGATGCTCAAAGTCGGGCTGACAACCGGGCCGGAGTCGGTGGAGGCGCTAACTGGCCCCGCTATTTGCAAAACCTCACCCAAGCCCGACAACTGTTTGTTTCCGCCGACAGCCAAGGCCGAGTCGCCCGCCAAACTGTAGGCATCGCAGAAACTGGCCATCGAGCCAGGTTGAGCCATGCCCGATTTCTCCGCTATCGTCGTGGCAGGCGTCGCCCGGGGGAGGATCGAGAATGAGCCAGGATATCCCGACACTCTACGAATGGGCCGGCGGCATCGAAGCCCTCAACCGGCTGACGGAAACCTTTTACGACAAGGTGTCGCGCGACCCGGTGGTCGGCCCGGTGTTCAAACACATGTCGCCGGATCATCCCGCGCATGTCGCGGCCTTCATCGGCGAGGTTTTTGGCGGACCCAAGACCTACAGCGAACAGCATGGCGGCCATCGCGAGATGGTCATGCATCACTTGGGCAAGCATCTGACGGAGGAACAGCGCCGCCGCTGGATCAGCTTGCTTGCCGATGCCGCCGATGCGGTCGGGCTGCCGGACGATCCCGAATTCCGTTCCGCCTTCATGGGCTATGTCGAATGGGGGTCACGGCTTGCCAAGATGAATTCCACCCTCGGCGAGACCTGCGACCCGCAGACCGAACCGATGCCGGCCTGGGGCTGGGGCGTACCGGGCGGGCCGTACAAGCCGCCGGCCGGGGATTGAGCGCCGGCATGCGGCTTCAGGCAGGCGAAAAATCGAGATCGGCAGGGACGGGCTGGTCATCACCTATTCGGATTTCCGGCAAAGGATCTGAAAGCGCGTCAGACAACTCTTTACAGCGCGCCCGGAAGCTTTTAGGAAGCGCCTGCGCTGAAACGCGCGTACGGGCATAGCTCAGTTGGTAGAGCGGCGGTCTCCAAAACCGCAGGTCGTAGGTTCGAGCCCTGCTGCCCGTGCCATTTTCCTCGTTGGAATCCGGCATTTTAGAAACGCCTTGTTTTGGCTCCTCGTTTGGTTGGGCTGAAGCCGCGTACTCGACGAGCGACGTTCCGAAGGCATGCGCAGAGCGAGAGCGCTGACGCGCAATGCCGAAGTCGGCGTATTTCCACGAACCAATTTCCTTGATTCAACTGCCATTGGCGAGCCAATTGCCATTTGCGTTCACAATTCAGAATAGGCCTATTTTGCTGCCGCCAGCTGCTTTTCAGCGGCTGCGAATTATTGGAAGCGGGATGCTGGCCTGGCTACTGGAATTTTTTTGAACAGGGCTCTTGAACCGGTTTTCAGCCCTTCCTAATTCGTTTCCCGCCGAGGCCGATTGGCTTGGCAAAAGGCGGCGCTGCTGGGCGGCGCCCTTGTACCCATGTTGCTTCAAGGAGGATGTGGCTATGAGAACCTTTGACTCTCTCTATCGCAGCACCGTCGGTTTTGACCGTCTTTTCGACATGCCCGACAATGGTACGCGGCCCGACTGGCCACCCTATAACATCGAGAAGGTCGACGAGAACGATTACCGTATCTCGATGGCCATCGCGGGCTTCAGCCAGGATGAGGTTGAGCTGACCCAGCATGGACCCGAACTGGTCGTGGCAGGCCAGAAGGCTGATGACCAGAGCGGACGCCAGCTGCTGCACCAGGGCATCGCCTACCGCAGTTTCAGGCAGACGTTCAAGCTTGCCGACCACATGAAGATCAAGAGATCGGAAGAGCGTCGTGTAGGGNGACCAGAGCGGACGCCAGCTGCTGCACCAGGGCATCGCCTACCGCAGTTTCAGGCAGACGTTCAAGCTTGCCGACCACATGAAGATCAAGGCAGCAAACCTTGAGAACGGTCTCCTGACCATCGACATCGTCCGTGAGATTCCCGAAGAGCTGAAGCCGCGCCGCATTAGCATCGGGGCCGGCGACGCCCAGGTGGGCAAGCAGATCGCCCAGGATACGGAACGCACCCGCAAAGCGGCCTGATCGTATCGATTCAGTTATCCCGGCGGTCCGCCTCCCGGCTTCGGCCGGGAGGCCCAGATTGCGGAGAATGGAGATGGACAACTTCTACGAGACACCGACACTTTCTGCGGCACGCTCGGGCAAAATTGAAACTTCTTTGTGCCTGCTCGACAATCCAGACAACGTCATCAACCATCCACGCCTCAGCAGTGGAGAAAAGCGGGCACTGCTTTCCTCGTGGGCGTCCGATGCCTGCGCGGTGGAAAACCAGCCTGCCTTGCGCCGCCTGGACAACGGCACGGTAATCCCTGTCGACCAGATTCTGAGTGCGTTGAAGGCTCTGGATGAGAAACCCACGCTGGGGAAAGAGACTTCAGGCCGGGTGCTGCCTTGGCGACCCTCCTCGCGCCGCAGCGTTCTCAAGGCTTGGCGGCGTCGGGGCCGTTCTTTCGGCCCCGACGATGACGACGACCCGCCCCCGTGCCCGGCAGTGATCGCGCCGCGCCCACGCCCACCATGCGGAATCGGCGCAGTGGCCGGGGTCGAACTCGCCTGTGCCTAACTAACCCTGGGTTGATCCAGCTGCCTCGGCATGGGCAGCTGGATTCCAATCTTGCGTGCGCTTCATTTGGTTTCCAAAACAGCAGGTCGCAGGTTCGTCCGCAACGCCATTTCCTCGAACTTGTAATCGCGTGCCTGATTTCCGGATCCATCTCCTGGAATTGGGGTCCGGCATTGAAAAAGGGCAGGTGGCTTGCCATATTGGGCGAACTGAGGCATAAGGCCTCGATAGCCGGGACGGGACGACTGGATGGTTCCGAGGCGGCGTTTGGTCATAAAGCGGACACTTGCCACTTGCGTGGATCAAGAATCGGTTTTATGTAGACACAACAGACACGCGACGCGTGGAGCTGGGAAGCCGGCTTTACGCGTCCGATTTGCATGGGCGAAATGGCGCTGATTCGGCGTCGACTTGAACCCAGGCGGCACGTCCCGGCCAGCGGGATCATCCAGGAGACCCGGCCAACGGGTCTTGAAGACAGAGCGGCATATGGCTTCGAAAACCACAAATCCTTTCGTCTTTCTCCAGCAGGTCCGCGCGGAAACTGCCAAGGTGACTTGGCCGTCGCGCCGGGAGACGATGATCTCGACGGTGATGGTGCTCGTATTCGCGGTCATCGCGATGATCTTTTTCTTCACCGCCGACGTGGCCATGGGCTACGCGATCGAGCGGTTACTGAGCCTCGGCCATTAAGTCCGGCGATTACGGAGAAGTCTTGAAATGACCGCGCGCTGGTACATCGTCCACGCCTATTCGAACTTCGAAAAGAAGGTCGCCGAGGACATTGAGAACAAGGCCAAGCAGAAGGGCCTGTCCGCCGATATCGAGCAGATCGTGGTGCCGACCGAGAAGGTCGTCGAAATCCGCCGCGGCCGCAAGGTCGATGCCGAGCGCAAGTTCTTTCCGGGCTATGTGCTGCTCAAGGCCAATCTGACCGATGCGGTGTTCTCGCTGGTCAAGAACACGCCGAAGGTCACCGGCTTCCTCGGTGACTCCAAGCCGGTGCCGATCACCGAAGCCGAGGCGCAGCGCATCCTGAACCAGGTTCAGGAAGGCGTCGAGCGGCCGAAGCCCTCGGTCACTTTCGAGATCGGCGAGGCGATCCGCGTTTCGGATGGTCCGTTCGCCTCGTTCAACGGTTTCGTCCAGGAAGTGGACGAGGAGCGGGCGCGGCTCAAGGTGGAAGTTTCGATCTTCGGGCGCGCCGTGCCGGTCGATCTGGAATTCGGACAGGTCGAAAAGGGCTGATCCGAAAACCCTGCGCCGGTTCGCCGGCAAGGGGAGGCGGCGCGGAAAGCGCGCGGCCATGAACGGGTGGGAGGCGAATGCGGCTTTAGCCGGCCGCGCGGACCGCACCACCAGACTGCAACCGCCGGTGTTCCCGATACTGGGGCCGGCATGAGATAAAGGCAGGAAAGAGATGGCTAAGAAAATTGCAGGCCAGCTCAAGCTCCAGGTCAAAGCGGGATCGGCTACGCCGTCTCCGCCGATCGGCCCGGCACTTGGTCAGCGCGGCATCAACATCATGGAATTCTGCAAGGCGTTCAACGCGCAGACCCAGGAAATGGAAAAGGGATCGCCGATCCCGGTCGTCATCACCTATTACCAGGACAAGTCCTTCACCTTCGTCATGAAGACGCCGCCGGTGAGCTACTTCCTGAAAAAGGCGGCGAACTTGACTTCGGGTTCGAAAGAGCCGGGCAAGATCAAGGCCGGCACGATCGGTCGCGACAAGGTGCGCGCCATCGCCGAACAGAAGATGAAGGATCTGAACGCAAACGACGTCGAGGCGGCCATGCGCATGGTCGAGGGCTCCGCCCGCTCGATGGGTCTGGAAGTGGTGGGCTGAGATCATGGCAAAGATTGCAAAGCGTGTATCGAAGTCCCGCGACGGCATCGACCCCAACAAGGCCTATGCCCTTGGTGAGGCGCTGAAGCTGCTCAAGGACCGTTCGACGGTGAAGTTCGACGAGACCATCGAAGTTGCGATGAACCTCGGCGTCGACCCGCGCCATGCCGACCAGATGGTCCGCGGCGTGGTCAACCTGCCGAACGGCACCGGCCGCTCTGTCCGCGTCGCCGTGTTCGCACGTGGCGGCAAGGCCGATGAGGCTCGCGCCGCCGGCGCCGACATCGTCGGTGCCGAGGATCTGGTCGACATCGTCCAGAAGGGCACGATCGACTTCGATCGCTGCATCGCCACGCCGGACATGATGCCGCTGGTCGGCCGTCTGGGCAAGGTGCTCGGCCCGCGCGGCATGATGCCGAACCCGAAGGTCGGCACCGTCACCACCGACGTCGCCGCCGCCGTCAAGGCATCGAAGGGCGGCGCTGTCGAGTTCCGCGTCGAGAAGGCCGGCATCGTTCATGCCGGCGTCGGCAAGGTCTCGTTCGACGTCAAGGCGCTGGAAGAAAACGTCCGCGCCTTCGCCGATGCCGTGACCAAGGCAAAGCCGGCTGGCGCCAAGGGCAACTACGTCAAGAAGGTGTCGGTCACCTCGACGATGGGCCCGGGCCTCAAGCTCGACGTCTCGACGCTCGCAGCGTCTTGATACGAACATCTGGATCGGCTGCCAAGGCGTTGATCCGCAAGTGAATTCCGGGCCTCCGACTTGTCGGCGGCCCGGTACCGGAAGTCGAGAGGCTTCCGGACATCCTGTCCGAGATTGCAGGCGGCCCAGAAGCCTTAATCGAATTGGGCCTGCATGAGACGGGTGAAAACCGGACAACGGAGCGACAAGCTCCAATGAAAGGTTCGAACCGTGTTTGCCTTTTGTCTGCGCATCTCCGGCTTGCCGTCGATGTGGCGAAAGGGGGCAGGATCCTCGAGCGTCGTTCGGGAGATCTGTAATGGATGGCCCGGCCGGCAAAAAGGCAACCCGACGCCTGTCCCACTAGCGGGGCAGGGGTCAACTGGAGATAGGCAGTGGACAGAGCGGAAAAACGCGAACTCGTCACGGGCCTGAATGGTGCTTTTGCAGGCGCTGGTTCAGTCGTCGTGGCCCACTACGCCGGTATCACCGTCGCGCAAATGAACGACCTTCGGTCGAAAATGCGCGCTGCCGGTGGCACCGTCAAAGTCGCGAAGAACCGTCTCGCCAAAATCGCTCTTCAGGGCACGGACTCCGCATCGATCATCGACCTGTTCAAGGGACAGACGCTGATCGCTTATTCGGAGGATCCGATTGCGGCGCCGAAGGTCGCGTCCGATTTCGCCAAGGGAAATGACAAGTTGGTCATTCTCGGCGGCGCAATGGGCACCACCTCGCTCAACGCCGACGGTGTGAAGGCACTCGCCACACTTCCGTCGCTCGATGAGCTGCGCGCCAGGCTGGTTGGCATGATCGCCACGCCGGCAACCCGGATCGCCCAGATCGTCAATGCGCCAGCGGCTTCGGTCGCGCGCGTCATCGGCGCTTACGCCCGGAAGGACGAGGCGGCATGAGGCCGTTCCTCGCTATCACAAACACACGTTCGAACCTGATGAAGGAATACAACAATGGCTGATCTGGCAAAGATCGTAGACGACCTTTCGAAGCTGACCGTCCTCGAGGCGGCCGAGCTGTCGAAGCTTCTGGAAGAAAAGTGGGGCGTTTCGGCTGCTGCTCCGGTGGCGGTTGCCGCTGCCGGCGGCGCTGCCGCTGCTGCTGCTCCGGCTGAGGAAAAGACGGAATTCGACGTCGTCCTCACCGAGGCAGGCGCTCAGAAGATCAACGTCATCAAGGAAGTCCGCGCCATCACCGGCCTGGGCCTCAAGGAAGCCAAGGATCTGGTCGAAGCAGCTCCGAAGCCGGTCAAGGAAGCCGTTTCCAAGGCTGACGCTGAGAAGTTCAAGGCCCAGCTGGAAGCAGCCGGCGCCAAGGTCGACCTGAAGTAAGCGTAAAAGCGGCGGGCGGCCTCGCGCCGTCCGCCACTCCCTTCATCAGAGGGGAGGATGCGTAGCGCGAGATGTACGAGAACCTCTTTCCTGAGGGCCGAAACCGGCCTTCAGGAAACGGGTTTTCTCCCGTTTTAGCCGTCGCCGCCAGGCGGCGGGAAACAGATCAGGGGCCGCCGCCGAGGTGGCCGCGCATGCAAGGTGAGCCGCGGCGAGGCTCGCCCCGAGTTTATAGCTAAGGAGCGACGATGGCCCAGACCCAGACTTTCAATGGCCGCAGACGCGTACGCAAGTTCTTCGGAAAGATTCCGGAAGTTGCGGAGATGCCGAACCTGATCGAGGTTCAAAAAGCATCCTATGACCAGTTCCTGATGGTGGCGGAGCCCAAGGGTGGGCGTCCGGACGAGGGACTGCAGGCCGTTTTCAAGTCGGTTTTCCCGATCTCCGATTTCTCCGGCTCCTCGATGCTGGAGTTCGTGAAGTACGAGTTCGAAGGACCGAAATTCGACGTTGACGAATGCCGTCAACGCGACCTGACCTATGCCGCGCCACTCAAGGTGACGCTGCGCCTCATCGTGTTCGATATCGACGAGGATACCGGCGCAAAGTCGATCAAGGACATCAAGGAGCAGGACGTCTATATGGGCGACATGCCGCTCATGACGCTCAACGGCACCT
This sequence comes from Mesorhizobium sp. L103C131B0, assembly GCF_000502275.1. NCBI lineage: Bacteria > Pseudomonadati > Pseudomonadota > Alphaproteobacteria > Hyphomicrobiales > Phyllobacteriaceae > Mesorhizobium > Mesorhizobium sp. L103C131B0. The sequence continues at coordinate 10,791 of NZ_AYXC01000035.1, forward strand.
TCATCGTCAATGGCACGGAGCGCGTCATCGTCTCGCAGATGCACCGTTCGCCGGGCGTCTTCTTCGACCATGACAAGGGCAAGTCGCACTCCTCGGGCAAGCTTTTGTTTGCGGCGCGCGTCATTCCCTATCGCGGTTCGTGGCTCGATATCGAGTTCGATTCCAAGGACGTCGTGCACGCCCGTATCGACCGCCGCCGCAAGATTCCGGTGACGTCGCTCTTGATGGCGCTCGGCATGGACGGCGAAGAAATCCTGTCGACCTTCTACAACAAGATCACCTACAAGCGCGCCGGCGACCACTGGCGCATCCCGTTCAACGTCGAGCGTTTCCGCGGACTGAAGGCCGTTGGCGACCTCGTCGATGCCGACACCGGCGAAGTTGTCGTCGAGGCCGGCAAGAAGATCACCGCCCGCCAGGCAAGAGCGCTTGGCGAAAAGGGTCTGAAGGCGATCAAGGCGACCGACGAGGATCTGCTCGGCAATTACCTGGCCGAGGACATCGTCAACTACGGCACCGGGGAGATTTTCCTCGAAGCCGGCGACGAGATTGACGAAAAGACGCTGAAGGTGCTGCTCGGCACGGGCGAAAGCGAGATCAAGGTTCTCGACATCGACCACGTCAATGTCGGCGCCTACATCCGCAATACGCTCAACGTCGACAAGAACGAGAGCCGCCAGGACGCACTGTTCGACATCTACCGTGTCATGCGCCCGGGCGAGCCGCCGACGCTTGAAACCGCCGAAGCCATGTTCAACTCGCTGTTCTTCGACTCGGAGCGCTACGACCTGTCGGCCGTCGGCCGCGTCAAGATGAACATGCGCCTCGAGCTCAAGGCTGAGGATACCGTGCGCGTGCTGCGCAAGGACGACATCCTGGCCGTGGTCAAGACGCTGGTCGAGCTGCGCGACGGCAAGGGCGAGATCGACGACATCGACAATCTCGGCAACCGCCGCGTGCGTTCTGTCGGCGAGCTGATGGAGAACCAGTACCGCGTCGGCCTGCTGCGCATGGAGCGCGCGATCAAGGAACGTATGTCCTCGATCGAGATCGATACGGTGATGCCGCAGGACCTGATCAACGCCAAGCCGGCGGCTGCCGCCGTGCGCGAGTTCTTCGGTTCCTCGCAGCTGTCGCAGTTCATGGACCAGACCAACCCGCTGTCGGAGATCACCCACAAGCGCCGGCTGTCGGCACTTGGACCGGGCGGTCTTACCCGCGAGCGAGCCGGCTTCGAGGTGCGCGACGTGCACCCGACGCATTACGGCCGCATCTGCCCGATCGAGACGCCGGAAGGCCCGAATATCGGTCTGATCAACTCGCTGGCGACCTTCGCGCGCGTCAACAAGTACGGCTTCATCGAAAGCCCGTACCGCAAGATCGTCAACGGCAAGCTGACCAATGAGGTCGTCTATCTCTCCGCTATGGAAGAGTCCAAGCACCACGTCGCGCAGGCCAATGCCGAGCTCGACAAGAATGGTGGTTTCGTCGACGAATTCGTCATTTGCCGCAGCGCCGGCGAAGTGATGATGGCGCCGCGCGAAAACGTCGATCTCATGGACGTGTCGCCCAAGCAGATGGTGTCCGTGGCCGCGGCGCTGATCCCGTTCCTCGAGAACGACGACGCCAACCGCGCGCTGATGGGCTCCAACATGCAGCGTCAGGCCGTGCCGCTGGTGCGCGCCGAAGCGCCGTTCGTAGGCACCGGCATGGAGCCGATCGTTGCCCGTGACTCGGGCGCCGCCATCGGCGCCCGCCGCGGCGGCATCGTCGACCAGGTGGACGCGACGCGTATCGTCATCCGCGCCACGGAAGATCTCGATCCCGGCAAGTCGGGCGTCGACATCTACCGGCTGATGAAGTTCCAGCGTTCGAACCAGAACACCTGCATCAACCAGCGTCCGCTGGTGCGCATGGGCGACCGCGTCAACAAGGGCGACATCATCGCCGACGGTCCGTCGACCGAGCTCGGCGATCTGGCGCTCGGCCGCAACGTGCTGGTCGCGTTCATGCCGTGGAACGGCTACAACTACGAGGACTCGATCCTGCTCTCCGAGCGCATCGTGGCCGACGACGTCTTCACCTCGATCCACATCGAGGAATTCGAGGTCATGGCCCGCGACACCAAGCTCGGACCGGAGGAAATCACGCGCGACATTCCGAACGTTTCGGAAGAAGCGCTGAAGAACCTCGACGAAGCCGGCATCGTCTATATCGGCGCGGAAGTGCAGCCGGGCGACATCCTGGTCGGCAAGATCACGCCGAAGGGCGAAAGCCCGATGACGCCGGAAGAAAAGCTCCTGCGCGCCATCTTCGGTGAAAAGGCGTCCGACGTTCGCGACACCTCGATGCGCATGCCTCCGGGCACCTTCGGCACAGTCGTCGAAGTGCGCGTGTTCAACCGCCACGGCGTCGAGAAGGACGAGCGCGCCATGGCGATCGAACGCGAGGAGATCGAACGCCTCGCCAAGGACCGCGACGACGAGCAGGCGATCCTCGACCGCAACGTCTATTCGCGCCTTTCCGACGTTCTCGTCGGCAAGGAAGCGATTGCCGGGCCGAAGGGCTTCAAGAAGGGCTCGAAGTTGTCGAAGGACACGCTTGACGAGTATCCGCGTTCGCAGTGGTGGCAGTTTGCGGTGGAGAACGAAAAGCTCCAGAGCGAACTGGAAGCCCTGCGTGGCCAGTACGACGATTCCAAGAAGGCGCTCGAGCAGCGCTTCATGGACAAGGTCGAGAAGGTCCAGCGCGGCGACGAAATGCCTCCGGGCGTCATGAAGATGGTCAAGGTCTTCGTGGCCGTGAAGCGCAAGATGCAGCCGGGCGACAAGATGGCGGGACGTCACGGCAACAAGGGTGTCGTGTCGCGCATCGTTCCGGTCGAGGACATGCCTTTCCTCGAGGACGGCACGCATGCCGATATCGTGCTCAACCCGCTGGGTGTGCCGAGCCGCATGAATGTCGGCCAGATCCTGGAAACGCATCTGGGCTGGGCATGCGCGGGCATGGGCAAGAAGATCGGCGAGCTGATCGACGCGTACAAGACGGCTGGAGACATCAAGCCGTTGCGCAAGACGCTCGAGAGCTTCATCCCAGCCAACGACCGCAACGAGCCGGTCCGCGAATATGACGACGAGAGCATCGTTCGCCTCAGCGAGCAGATGCGCCGCGGCGTCTCTATCGCGACACCGGTGTTCGACGGCGCGCATGAAGTCGACATCAACATCATGCTGGAGCAGGCGGGCCTGCACACCAGCGGTCAGTCGCAGCTCTATGACGGACGCACCGGCGAGCCGTTCGATCGCAAGGTGACGATGGGCTATATCTATATGCTCAAGCTTCACCACCTGGTGGACGACAAGATCCACGCGCGTTCGATCGGTCCGTACTCGCTCGTTACCCAGCAGCCGCTGGGCGGCAAGGCGCAGTTCGGTGGCCAGCGCTTCGGCGAAATGGAGGTCTGGGCGCTGGAAGCCTATGGCGCCGCCTACACGCTGCAGGAAATGCTGACGGTGAAGTCGGACGATGTCGCCGGCCGCACCAAGGTCTACGAGGCGATCGTGCGCGGCGACGACACGTTCGAGGCCGGCATTCCCGAGAGCTTCAACGTGCTCGTCAAGGAAATGCGGTCTCTCGGCCTCAATGTCGAGCTGGAGAATACCAAGCTCGACGACAACCCTGTCCGGCTGCCAGATGCTGCCGAATAGGGGCGCGGCCGAGTAAGCAAGACATCCGGTCGCGGAACGCCGCGACCGGATGCAACAAATTCTACGGCCAGTGGGCCGACCACTCAGCGGGCATTTGGCCCGCGTTAGATGCAAGGGGTTTTCGAGGACCCCGAAAAGGAGAACGGCATGAACCAAGAGGTCATGAATCTCTTCAATCCGCAGGCGCCGGCGCAGGTGTTCGATTCCATCCGGATATCGCTCGCCAGCCCTGAGAAGATTCTGTCCTGGTCGTTCGGCGAGATCAAGAAGCCGGAGACCATCAACTACCGCACCTTCAAGCCGGAGCGTGACGGTCTGTTCTGCGCGCGCATTTTTGGCCCGATCAAGGACTATGAATGCCTGTGCGGCAAGTACAAGCGCATGAAGTACAAGGGCGTCATCTGCGAAAAGTGCGGCGTCGAAGTCACGCTGTCGCGCGTTCGCCGCGAACGCATGGGCCACATCGAGCTGGCGGCACCTGTCGCTCACATCTGGTTCCTGAAGTCGCTGCCGTCGCGCATCGGCACACTGCTCGACATGACGCTGAAGGACATCGAGCGCGTCCTCTACTTCGAGAACTACATCGTCACCGAGCCTGGCCTCACCGCGCTGAAGGAGCACCAGCTGCTCAGCGAGGAAGAGTACATGATCGCCGTCGACGAATATGGCGAGGATTCGTTCACCGCCATGATCGGTGCCGAGGCCATTCATGACCTTCTGGCCGGCATGGACCTGGAGAAGATCGCCGGCGACCTGCGTTCGGAACTGGCTTCGACCACGTCCGAGCTGAAGCAGAAGAAGTATCTGAAGCGGCTCAAGGTCGTCGAGAACTTCATGGAGTCCGGCAACCGTCCGGAATGGATGATCATGAAGGTGGTTCCGGTGATCCCGCCGGACCTGCGCCCGCTGGTTCCTCTGGATGGTGGACGTTTCGCGACGTCCGACCTGAACGATCTCTATCGCCGCGTCATCAACCGCAACAACCGTCTGAAGCGGCTGATCGAGCTGCGCGCCCCCGGCATCATCGTGCGCAATGAAAAGCGCATGCTGCAGGAAGCCGTCGATGCGCTGTTCGACAACGGCCGTCGCGGCCGCGTCATCACCGGCGCCAACAAGCGTCCGCTGAAGTCGCTGTCCGACATGTTGAAGGGCAAGCAGGGCCGGTTCCGCCAGAACCTGCTCGGCAAGCGCGTCGACTATTCGGGCCGTTCGGTCATCGTCACCGGTCCGGAGCTCAAGCTGCACCAGTGCGGCCTGCCGAAGAAGATGGCGCTCGAACTGTTCAAGCCGTTCATCTACGCCCGCCTCGACGCCAAGGGGTTCTCCTCGACCGTCAAGCAGGCCAAGAAGCTGGTCGAGAAGGAGCGTCCGGAAGTCTGGGATATCCTCGACGAGGTCATCCGCGAGCATCCGGTGCTGTTGAACCGTGCGCCGACGCTGCACCGCCTTGGCATCCAGGCGTTCGAGCCGATCCTGATCGAAGGCAAGGCGATCCAGCTGCATCCGCTGGTCTGCACGGCCTTCAACGCCGACTTCGACGGCGACCAGATGGCCGTTCACGTGCCGCTCTCGTTGGAAGCGCAGCTTGAAGCCCGCGTGCTGATGATGTCGACCAACAACATCCTGCACCCGGCTTCCGGCGCGCCGATCATCGTGCCTTCGCAGGACATGGTCCTGGGTCTCTACTATCTCTCGATCGTCAATCAGAACGAGCCGGGCGAAGGCATGGTGTTTGCCGACATGGGCGAACTCCAGCACGCGCTCGAGACCAAGGCGGTGACGCTGCACTCCAAGATCAAGGGTCGTTTCCGCACGGTCGACGCCGAAGGCAAGGTCGTGTCGAAAATCTACGACACCACGCCTGGCCGCATGATCATCGGCGAGCTGCTGCCGAAGAACGTCAATGTGCCTTACGAGACGGCCAACCAGGAGATGACCAAGAAGAACATCTCCAAGATGATCGACACCGTCTACCGCCACTGCGGTCAGAAGGAGACGGTCATTTTCTGCGACCGCATCATGGCCCTCGGCTTCAGCCACGCCTGCCGCGCCGGCATTTCGTTCGGCAAGGACGACATGCTGATCCCGGACGCCAAGATCAAGCTGGTTTCCGACACCGAGGCTTTGGCCAAGGAATACGAGCAGCAGTACAATGACGGCCTGATCACGCAGGGCGAGAAGTACAACAAGGTCGTCGACGCCTGGGCGAAGTGCTCGGAAAAGGTCGCCGACGAGATGATGGCCCGCATCAAGGCCGTCGAGTTCGAGGACAGTGGCCGTCAAAAGCCGATGAACTCGATCTACATGATGTCGCATTCGGGTGCGCGTGGTTCGCCCACCCAGATGCGTCAGCTCGCCGGCATGCGCGGCCTGATGGCAAAGCCCTCGGGTGAAATCATCGAGACGCCGATCATCTCGAACTTCAAGGAAGGCCTGACCGTGCTCGAGTACTTCAACTCGACCCACGGCGCCCGCAAGGGTCTGGCCGACACCGCCTTGAAGACGGCGAACTCGGGCTACCTCACCCGTCGTCTGGTCGACGTGGCGCAGGACTGCATCGTCAACTCCGTGGATTGCGGCACCGACAAGGGCCTCACCATGCAGCCGATCGTCGATGCCGGTCAGGTCGTCGCTTCGGTCGGCCAGCGCGTGCTGGGCCGCACCTCGCTCGACGACATCACGCATCCGGTTTCGGGTGAGGTTCTGGTCAAGGCCGGAACGCTGATGGACGAACGTGACGTGGAAAAGATCGAAAAGGCCGGCGTGCAGTCGGTCCGCATTCGCTCGGCACTGACCTGCGAGGTCAGGATCGGCGTCTGTGCGGTCTGCTACGGACGCGATCTTGCCCGCGGCACCCCGGTCAACCAGGGCGAAGCCGTCGGCGTCATCGCGGCGCAGTCGATCGGCGAGCCGGGGACCCAGCTCACCATGCGTACCTTCCACATGGGCGGTACGGCGCAGGTGGTGGACAGCTCGTTCCTTGAAGCCTCGTATGAGGGCAAGGTCGAGATCCGCAACCGCAACGTGGTGCGCAACTCGGACGGCCAGCAGATGGTCATGGGCCGCAACATGGCGGTGCTGATCCTCGACGAAGCCGGCAAGGAGCGTGCCTCGCATCGCCTTACCTATGGTTCGCGCATCTTCGTGGACGATGGCGACAAGGTGAAGCGCGGCCAGCGTATCGCCGAATGGGATCCCTATACCCGCCCCGTCCTCACCGAAATCGAGGGCAAGGTGTCGTACGAGGATCTGGTCGACGGCATTTCCGTTCAGGAAACGGCCGACGAATCGACCGGCATCACCAAGCGCGAGGTCATCGACTGGCGCTCGACGCCACGCGGCAACGACCTCAAGCCGGCGATCGCGATCCTTGACCCCAAGGGCAAGGTCGGCAAGCTGTCGAAGGGCGGCGACGCCCGCTTCCTGCTCTCGGTCGAGGCCATTCTTTCGGTCGAGCCGGGTTCGCAGGTTCGTCCCGGCGACGTTTTGGCGCGTATCCCGATGGAAAGCGCCAAGACCAAGGATATCACCGGTGGTCTGCCGCGTGTTGCCGAACTGTTCGAGGCACGTCGTCCGAAGGATCACGCCATCATCGCAGAGATCGATGGCACGATCCGCTTCGGCCGCGACTACAAGAACAAGCGCCGCATCATCATCGAGCCGCATGACTCGACGCTTGAGCCGGTCGAATACCTGATCCCGAAGGGCAAGCCGTTCCATCTCCAGGACGGCGACGTCATCGAGAAGGGCGACTACATCCTCGACGGCAATCCGGCGCCGCACGACATCCTGGCGATCAAGGGTGTGGAAGCACTTGCTTCCTACCTCGTGAACGAAATCCAGGAAGTCTACCGTCTGCAGGGCGTGTCGATCAACGACAAGCATATCGAGGTGATCGTTCGCCAGATGCTGCAGAAGGTCGAGATCACGGTGCAGGGCGACTCGACCTACATTCCGGGCGACCACGTCGACGTGATCGAACTGGAAGAGGTCAACGAGCGCCTGGTCGAGGACGGCAAGAAGCCGGCCGAAGGCCAGCCGGTGCTGCTGGGCATAACCAAGGCCTCGCTGCAGACGCCGTCCTTCATCTCGGCCGCCTCCTTCCAGGAGACGACCAGGGTGCTGACCGAAGCTGCGGTTGCCGGCAAGACCGACATGCTGCAGGGCCTGAAGGAAAACGTCATCGTCGGCCGGCTGATCCCGGCCGGTACCGGCGGCACGATGAGCCAGATCCGGCGCATCGCCACCTCGCGCGACGAACTGATCATCGACGAGCGCCGCAAGGCCTCCGGTGTCGAGGTCGCCGAGCCGATGCTGACCGACATGGTCAACGCCGCGCAGTAAGCGCGGTAGGACGAGAAGAAGGAAGGGGGCCCCAGTGGCCCCTTTTCGCGTTTTGACCCCTAATCGAATCGAGGAAAACATGAGCAAGAAGGTTTGGACTGACGTCGACGACTACATCGTTTCCTCTCTCTTCGAGGCGGATCCCGTCCTTGACGCGGTGCTTGCGGCCAACCGCGACCAGGGCCTGCCGGCCATCGACGTATCGCCGGCGCAGGGCAAGCTGCTGTCGCTGCTGGTCCGCATCAGCGGCGCCAGGAAGGTGCTGGAGATCGGCACGCTCGGCGGCTACTCGACCATCTGGATGGCAAGGGGATTGCCCGTCGGCGGCAAGATCGTGACGCTCGAACTCGAGCCGCATCATGCAAAAGTCGCGCACTCGAATCTCGAGCGGGCAGGGGTGTCGGACAAGGTCGAGCTCAGGATCGGCCCCGCGCTTCAGTCGCTTGAGACGCTGGCTGCCGAAAATGCCGGTCCGTTCGATCTGATCTTCATCGACGCCGACAAGCCGAACAATCCGAATTATCTGTCATGGGCCATGCGCCTGTCGCGGCCGGGGACGGTCATCATCTGCGACAACGTCATCCGCGACGGCACCGTGCTCAACGACGATGGCCGTGACGCCTATGTCGAAGGCGCACGCGGTGCGTTTTCATTCATCGGCGGCGACAAGCGCCTGGACGGCACCGCCATCCAGACCGTCGGCGCCAAAGGCTATGACGGCTTTGCGATTGCGATCGTCGAGTAAGGCTGCATGGTGAGTGTCCGGACTGCGGTCCGGCAGAACTCATCGTTCAATCGAAGAACGCTCCCACCACATTGCGCTTGCCGAGCATGAAGGCGTCGGCCACGTGCTGCAGGGGTGCCAAATCGACATCGGAGACGCCGGCGCGTACGATTTCAGCGAAGCGCCGGTAAAGCTGGGGATATTCGGCCTCCGGCTCGTCGTGAACCACCTTGCCGTCGATGGCGAGCTTGGTGCCGCCGCCGGACAGCACCATCTTGCCCTTGTCGGTGTCGGCCAGGATGTCCCAGCTCTGTGGTCCCGTCTGCAGCCAGTCGAGCTCCATGGTCACCGGCAACCCATCCGAGGTACGGAAGGTCACGTGGGCCGCCACAGGCGAGGCGCGGTTTTCCGGGAAGTCGAGGACGGCCGAGGTGATGAACATCGCCGGCAGGATGTGGGTTGCGATCGACAGTCCGTTTATGCCGGGATCGAAGACGCCGAAACCGCCCGGCGCCCAGATCCAATCCTGGTTCGGATGCCAGCGGCGGACATCTTCCTTCCAGACGATAGCAGCCGAGTTGAACTTGGCCGACGCCAGGAAGGCGCGCGCGGCCTCCACTGCCGGCGCGTAGCGCGAATGCCAGCTGGCGAACAGTGAAACGCCATTGGCTGCCGCCAGCCGCTTCAGGTCCTCGACCTCGCTGACGGTGGCGCCCGGCGGCTTCTCCAGGAAAACGTGCTTCTTCGCCATCAGCGCCGTGCGTGCCGCGTCGTAGCGGAACTGCGGCGGCATGCACAGCGAGACGGCCTCGAGGTCGGGCACCGCGTCGATCATCGCCTCGATGGTCGGTAAATTCGGGATGCCGTCCACCTTGCCGTGCCGGCTGGCGGCGGCGATTAGGCGGTAGTCCGCATCCTTGGCCACTGCCGGCAGATGCTGGTCGCGCACGATCTTGCCGACGCCGACGATGCCGAGCTTGATGGGACCATTGTTCGAGGGCATGGGAACTCCGCGGATTCGAATTTGGCTGGTTAAGTCGCTCGGTTCTTAGCAGAGAACCGGTGCCGGGCAAGCCGGCGCGGTGACAGGCGCAAGCAGCCGGCCACGCTCAGAGCGGAACCTCGAACGTAACGATCGACACTTCGCCTTCGAGCGCACCCTGAAAGGCTGACAGATGCGGCTCCTCGTCGGGTTCGCCGTCCATATCGCCGATCTGGTCGAGCTCGACCTCGGCATAGCCTTCGGCCGCAAGCGATTCGAGCACCCGGCGCACGGCCGAATCGTCGTCGGGCGCGACCAGCATCACATGGACGCCTTCCGGCTTGCCGCCCTTCTTTTTCCAGACCCGGCCGGTGACGATGGTGACCGGGCGTTCCTCATTGTCGTTCACGGGCTGATTCCTCTTGAGACGGGGGCGGGCGAGGGGTTTTGGGCTGTCCATGGCGCCTTTTGCCATGAAGAACCCGCGCATGACAGCCAAAAGCCGGTCACTTTCTTGTCTGCCCCGGTCACTTTCTTCCTCTGCCTTGTAAAACGAAGAAAGAAAATTACATGCGTTTTTCGCATGGCTGCCAAGCCGTCGTCAGCGCGCAATATTTGGCGTGCCGGGGTTGACGGTTCACGGTCTTGCGAGTAGAAGCCGCCCAGTCAGAACCGATGTGAGGCTCTCCCTTCCGAAGCGACACGCTTTGGAGTTTGCCTCAAACAGGGTTCGTTTTACGAGCGAAAAGACATTTCCGGCGCGCATGAAGCGGTTCCCGCTTCCTCTGCATTTTGTTCGGGCAGGACCGCGAGGCGCGGTTTATGGCCCGAATTTGCGTATGGAATTGGCGCTTTGAGCGGCCCTGACCGGGCGAGACACGGAATTGAGAGACAAGAGGGTTTAATGCCTACCGTCAACCAGCTGATCCGCAAGCCGCGCATTGCGCCGGTGAAGCGCAACAAGGTCCCGGCCATGCAGCAGAACCCGCAGAAGCGGGGCGTCTGCACGCGCGTCTATACAACGACGCCGAAGAAGCCGAACTCGGCACTGCGCAAGGTGGCCAAGATCCGCCTGACCAACGGCTTTGAAGTGATCGGCTACATCCCCGGCGAAGGCCACAACCTTCAGGAACACTCCGTGGTCATGATCCGCGGCGGCCGCGTCAAGGATCTTCCGGGCGTGCGCTACCACATCATCCGCGGCGTGCTCGACACGCAGGGCGTGAAGAACCGCAAGCAGCGCCGTTCGAAGTACGGCGCCAAGCGTCCGAAGTAAGGGGCGTCCGAAGTAAGATTTTCCGGCCCTGGCGCTGCTTGAATGCGTCGGGCTACGAGATTGAGAGACAAAAGCCATGTCGCGTCGTCACAGTGCAGAAAAGCGTGAGATCAATCCGGACCCGAAGTTCGGCGATCTGATCGTCACCAAGTTCATGAACGCCGTTATGTATGACGGCAAGAAGTCGGTTGCCGAGACCATCGTCTACGGTGCGCTCGACCAGGTTCAGTCGAAGACCAAGCAGGAGCCGGTCACCGTCTTCCATCAGGCTCTCGACAATGTCGCGCCGCATGTGGAAGTCCGGTCGCGCCGCGTCGGCGGCGCTACCTACCAGGTTCCGGTCGATGTGCGCCCCGAGCGCCGCCAGGCCCTGGCGATCCGCTGGCTGATCGCCGCGGCCCGCAACCGCAACGAGACCACCATGGTCGACCGCCTCTCCGGCGAGCTGATGGACGCAGCCAACAACCGCGGCACCGCCGTGAAGAAGCGTGAAGACACCCACAAGATGGCTGAAGCCAACCGCGCTTTCGCACACTACCGCTGGTAAAGCGCGAACGAGACTGAGAAGGCATCCAAGATGGCCCGCGAATACAAAATCGAAGACTACCGCAATTTCGGTATCATGGCGCATATTGACGCCGGCAAGACGACGACCACCGAGCGCGTCCTCTATTACACGGGCAAGTCGCACAAGATCGGCGAAGTCCACGACGGCGCTGCCACCATGGATTGGATGGAGCAGGAGCAGGAGCGCGGCATCACCATCACGTCCGCCGCCACCACGACCTTCTGGAAGGGTCGCAGCGGCAAGATGTACCGCTTCAACATCATCGACACTCCCGGACACGTCGACTTCACCATCGAAGTCGAGCGTTCGCTGCGCGTGCTCGACGGCGCCATTGCGCTGCTCGATGCCAATGCCGGTGTTGAGCCGCAGACGGAAACCGTCTGGCGCCAGGCCGACAAGTATAAAGTTCCGCGGATGATCTTCTGCAACAAGATGGACAAGATCGGCGCCGACTTCTACCGCTCGGTCGAGATGATCGGCTCGCGTCTTGGTGCGCATGCCGTCGTCATGCAGCTGCCGATCGGCGCTGAGACTGAATTCAAGGGCGTTGTCGATCTCGTCGAGATGAACGCGCTGGTCTGGCGCGACGAGACGCTGGGCGCAGCCTGGGACGTCGTCGAGATCCCGACCGATCTCCAGGCCCGTGCCGAAGAATACCGCGAGAAGATGATCGAAGCCGCTGTCGAAATGGACGAGACGGCACTCGAGAATTACCTCGAAGGCAAGATGCCGTCGAATGACGAGATCCGCGCGCTGATCCGCAAGGGCACCATCGCCGTCAAGTTCTACCCGATGTTCTGTGGCTCGGCCTTCAAGAACAAGGGCGTGCAGCCGCTGCTCGACGCCGTCGTCGAATACCTGCCGTCGCCGGCCGATGTTCCCGCCATCAAGGGCGTCGACGCCAAGACCGACGCCGAGATCGAGCGTCATGCCGACGACAACGAGCCGCTGTCGATGCTGGCCTTCAAGATCATGAACGACCCGTTCGTCGGTTCGCTGACCTTTGCCCGCATCTATTCGGGCAAGCTGACCAAGGGCATCTCGGTCGATAACACCGTCAAGGGCAAGAAAGAGCGCATCGGCCGCATGCTGCAGATGCATGCGAATTCGCGCGCCGACGTCGAAGAAGCCTTTGCCGGCGACATCGTTGCTCTGGCTGGCCTCAAGGACACGACCACCGGCGACACGCTCAGCGATCCGCTGCACCCGGTCATCCTCGAGCGCATGGAATTCCCCGATCCGGTCATCCAGATCGCCATCGAGCCGAAGACCAAGAACGACCAGGAAAAGATGGGCCTCGCCCTTCACCGCCTGGCTGCCGAGGATCCGTCCTTCCGTGTCAAGACGGACGAGGAAAGCGGCCAGACCATCATTTCGGGCATGGGCGAACTTCACCTCGACATCATCGTCGACCGCATGCGTCGCGAGTTCAAGGTCGAGGCCAATGTCGGCGCGCCGCAGGTGGCTTACCGCGAGACCATCACCCGCAGGCACGAGCAGGACTACACCCACAAGAAGCAGACCGGCGGTACCGGTCAGTTCGCCCGCGTCAAGATCGTGTTCGAACCGAACCCGGAAAGCTCGGAGTTCGAGTTCGAGACCAAGATCGTCGGCGGTGCGGTTCCCAAGGAATACATCCCGGGTGTCGAAAAGGGCATCAACAGCGTCATGTCGTCGGGTCCGTTCGCGGGCTTCCCGATGATCGGCGTCAAGGCGACGCTTATCGACGGCGCTTACCACGATGTGGACTCCAGCGTTCTGGCCTTCGAAATCGCCGGCCGCGCCTGCTTCCGTGAAGCCGCACCCAAGCTTGGCGTGCAGCTGCTCGAGCCGATCATGAAGGTCGAAGTCGTGACCCCGGAAGACTATGTCGGCAGCGTCATCGGCGACCTGAACGGCCGTCGCGGCCAGATCCAGGGCCAGGAAGCGCGTGGCGTGGCTGTCGTCATCAACGCGATGGTGCCGCTGGCCAACATGTTCAAGTACGTCGACAACCTGCGCTCGATGAGCCAGGGCCGCGCGGCCTACACGATGCAGTTCGATCACTATGAGCCTGTGCCGACCGCGGTCGCCCAGGAAGTCCAGAAGAAATACGCGTAACCTGAACGGGTTGCATCGGTAACTTAATTCAAGGCCCGTACGGGCGAGCAGATTGGAGACATCACATGGCAAAAGGTAAATTCGAGCGTAACAAGCCTCATGTGAACATTGGCACGATTGGCCACGTCGATCATGGCAAGACGTCGCTGACGGCAGCGATCACGAAGTATTTTGGCGAGTACAAGCGCTATGACCAGATCGATGCGGCGCCCGAAGAGAAGGCCCGCGGCATCACGATTTCGACGGCGCACGTCGAATACGAGAC
>NZ_AYXC01000036.1:0-23317 GCF_000502275.1 Mesorhizobium sp. L103C131B0
TTCCTCTCCCCCGTCGATCGGGGGAGAGGTGTCGAGCGAAGCTCGACGGAGTGGGGGTCGATCTGTGGCGGTCGACTTTCGTCGCAACTCACCCCGGCGAACGGCTCGCCCATACCAGCCCGGCGAAACCGACCAGCATGGTCACGATGCCGATATAGAGCCATTGCGACTGGCCGGTCATGAAGCTGCCGCCGACCACGCCAATGCCTTGCAGCGACCACAGCGCGCCGATGGCCAGTACGATCAGAGCCAGCAGATATTTGAACAGTCTCATCGTTGGAATCCCTTTTCAAAGTCGATCGTCAACTGCGCCATGACCGTGATGACAGAGCGAAAGGACGGCGCCCAATCGCGCTCTCTTGTACTTGTACTATAACGTCCTGCCTTGCTCACGGAATCTGTGAAACAGCTCGCAATATCGCCGGCGATACGGCCGCGCCACACGAAAGATGCCTGACAAACTGTTTCCCAGCGACTCCAAACGTGTGCCGGTGCCACGGAACTGCCCGATGCTTGCCGCATTTCCTGCCTTATTCGACACTTAACGGCTGGGGTCTGTCGAAAACGGAGCCAATCCCCCCAACATGAAGAAAACAAACCAGACCGCGCTTGTCGCGGTAACGATCGCGGCTGGCCTAATGGTCGGTGCATCCGCCTCCTCCGCCGCTGGCCAGTGCGGCCGCGCCTCCTGGTACGCACTGCATTCCAGGACCGCCAATGGCGAACGCATGAACCCGTCGGCGCTGACCGCCGCGCACCGCAGCCTGCCTTTCGGCACCAAGTTGAAAGTGACCAACCAGAATAATGGCCGCAGCGTCATCGTGCGCATCAACGACCGCGGCCCGTTCATCAAAGGGCGCGTGCTCGATCTGTCCAAGGGCGCCGCCGGCCAACTCGGCTTCATCGGCTCCGGCCATACCTCGGTGTGCATGGCGCGCGTCTAGATCTGTCCAAGTCCGGCCCGATCGGGCCGGACGCATCCTGCCCCGTTGTCCAACAGCCTTGCATTTTGCAGTGCACATTCAGCCGGCTCCAGCCGCCCAACGCGGTTTCTCAAGGCCTTGGACGAAAGGCTGGCATATGTCACGCCACGTGACGTATTGCATCGCAGCAATATCTTGTTAACCTCCGCGCGAGACATTCAAGGCTCGGCGCTGTCCGTCGTCCCTTCGGTCACGGCAGCTGCGGAGTACCTGATGTTCTACCAGCTCTACGAAATGAACCATGCCGCCCTGCAGCCCGCGCGGCTTTATGCCGATGCAGTGCGGCTGTTCTACACCAACCCGCTCAATCCGTTTTCGCATACGCCGTGGGGCCGCTCGGTCGCTGCCACCGCCGAACTGTTCGAGCGCACGACGCGCCGCTACAGCAAGCCGCATTTCGGCCTGAGCAAGACCGTGGTCGACTGGAAAAGCGTCGAGGTCAGCGAAAAGACCGTGTGGTCGCGGCCGTTCTGCAATCTCACCCGCTTCGAGCGGTCGGTGCCCGCCGGGCGCAAGGCCGACCCCAAGCTTCTCATCGTGGCGCCGATGTCGGGCCATTATGCGACGCTGCTGCGCGGCACGGTCGAGGCGATGCTGCCCTATGCCGACGTGCACATCACCGACTGGGTCGATGCCCGCATGGTGCCGGTGACCGACGGCCATTTCGACCTCGACGATTATATCGACTACATCATCGACATGCTGCATGCGCTGGGGCCGGACACCCATGTGATGGCGGTGTGCCAGCCTTCGGTGCCGGTGCTGGCGGCGGTGGCGCTGATGGAAAAGCGCGGCGATCCCTTCGTGCCCTCGACCATGACGTTGATGGGCGGGCCGATCGACACACGCCGCAATCCGACCGCGGTCAATCTTCTGGCCAAGGAAAAGGGCATCGACTGGTTCCGCGACAACGTCATCATGCACGCGCCCTGGCCGGTGCCGGGCTTCGGCCGCGAAGTCTATCCGGGCTTCCTGCAGTTGTCGGGCTTCATGAGCATGAACCTCGACCGGCACATCACCGCCCACAAGGACTTCTTCATGCACCTGGTCAAGCATGACGGCGACAATGCCGAGAAGCACCGCGATTTCTACGACGAATATCTGGCGGTGATGGACCTGACGGCGGAATTCTATCTGCAGACCGTCGACACGGTGTTCGTGCGCCATGCGCTGCCCAAGGGCGAGATGACGCATCGCGGCGAGGTGGTCGACACCAAGGCGATCCGCAATGTCGCGCTGTTCACGGTCGAAGGCGAGAACGACGACATTTCCGGTCTCGGCCAGACCCAGGCCGCCCACGATCTCTGCCCCAACATCCCGGCTGACCGGCATGCGCATTACATGCAGCCGGCCGTCGGCCATTACGGCGTCTTCAACGGGTCGCGATTCCGCTCGGAAATCGTGCCGCGCATCGTCGATTTCATCACAAGCTACGGCCGCCAAACACGCGTAGCGGTGAAACCCAAGCTGGTCCGCTCCGCCAAAGGCTGAGGCTCGATCCGGCTGCAGCGTGCATTGCCCGCAAAAGCGGGGCGATTTTGCGCGCCACAGGCGTTCTGTTGCACAATAGACGCTGTTGGGCGGGCGCGGGTAACCATGCCGAAGAATCTGGCTCCCCCGATAATTGACACGGAGTGTAAATCCCCTTTAACCTTTCGTTAAGAACAAGGGCGAACGGGGACAATGACTTCCTCACCGATGGCACGGACGCTGCGCTTGTGGGCGGCAGCAGGGCTGGCGATCTCTGTGTGCTGGGCAGTGCCGGCACTTGCAGGCGGCGCCATGGCGACGGGCGGCATGACCTCGCAGCCGATCGGCCACTATGATTTCTGTAAAACCCAGCCCGGCGAATGCTCGATCCGGCCGAGCAACCTCAACCCCGCCGCGATGACCGACGCCTTCATGCGCAAGCTGATCAACGTGACGTCAAGGGTCAACGCCGCCGTCAAGCCGATGAGCGACTACGACATCTATGGCAAGGACGAGGTCTGGGCCTATCCCGACAAGGGCGTCGGCGACTGCGAAGACTATGTGCTGGAAAAGCGCCGCCAGCTCTCGCGCTCTGGCGTGTCGCTGGCCGATCTCTTGATCACCGTCGTGCGCAAGCCGGACGGCGAAGGCCATGCCGTGCTGACGGTGCGCACCGACAAGGGCGACTACGTCCTCGACAATCTGACCGACAAGGTGAAGATCTGGGACGCCACCGGCTATCGCTTCCTCAAGCGGCAGGCCATCGACAACACCGGCCGCTGGGTCTCGATCCGCGGCGGCCAGCAGGTGCTGGTCGGCGCAGTCCAGTAAGGACACGACGCTTTCGAACGAGCGGGATATCGGCCCGCGCGCCATCTTCACGATAAGTCAGCGCCGCCCCTCATTGCCCTGCCGGGCATTTCTCCCCGTATAGTGACGGGGAGAAAGACACCCTCATCAATGATTTCGATAATGGTCAACGCTGCGGAACAGGCGCCGGCGGCGGCTATCTCCCTTCTCCCCGTTCACGGGGAGAAGGTGCCGGCAGGCGGATGAGGGCAGCGCTGCCCTCGAAATCTTATCTCTCGAAACGCCTCCTCAAAAAATTTCGCTACCTGCGTGAACCAAACCGTCTCCAGCGGCGACACACAGCCGTAAACAGAAACCCAACCATGGAGACTTCAAATGACTGCTTTCCTGCGTAATGCTTTCCTCGCCGCCATCGCGGTATCGTCCCTGGCCGGATCCGCTATGGCCGACCAGACCGGCTGCGCCAAGAACAACCAGTGGGGCAATCGCTGTTGCGATCTCACCTCGGACTGCCTGGGTGGCGGTCGCGGCGGCGATCATGACAGCACTGGCGGCCGTGGCGGCCAGGCCGGCGCGAAGTAATCTCACCATATGCCCGCTGGCTAACGGCCGGCGGGCATCGCCTTCAGGATGAAATGCCGGCGCTATTGATGAGCATTCGTGGCCTTGGCGCCGCCCTACTTACGCCGCTCCAGTGCCGCCCGGATCGAGCCGGTGATGCGGGCAAGCTCGGCTTCGTCCAGCTTCTCGATGTTTTCGGCCAGGAGATTGGCCAACTCGGTGGCGGCAGGACTGAGGCCGGACGTATCGAGTCTCACCCGCGGATGTGAGGCCTCGGCCAGACGCGCCAGCTCTTCGGCATCGTCCCAGATGACGTTGAAATAGCCGATGATCTTCTGGATCAGCGTCCAGGTCGGCGCGCCGCGGCGGCCATGTTCCAGCGCCGACAGATAGGCGGCGCTGACTCCGATCGCCTGCGCCATGTCCTTCTGGCGCAAGCCGCGCTCGGCTCGAAGCGCCCGCAGTTTTTCGCCGAACGGCGTCATCAGCGGGTTCGCCTGAGCCGAACGTAGAGCGCGCCCGAACCGCCGTGGTTGCGGGCGGCGTGATCGTGGCTGGAGACCAGCGGCCGGAAGGCAGGCGTCGACAACCAGGCAGGCACGGCGCGCCGCAAGACGCCGTCGCCGCCCGACGACGACCCTTTTCCCGTAATGACGAGGACATAGCGGACCCCGCCGGCATGGGCCCGGTGCAGGAACGAAAACAGCAGCGAATAGGCCTTGTCCTGGGTCATGCCATGCAGATCGACGCGGCCTTCGATCGGCAGCCGGCCCTTCTTCAGCTTGTCCAATGTCGGCTCGTCCAGCGCGTGCGATACATGCTGCGCCTTCGGCTTGGCGGCGAGGACCGGACCGACAGCGACCGGCGTCTGTGCCGGCTTGGGGTCGACGACGATGTCGGGAATCTCGACCGCGGTCCGGCCCTTCAGCGGTCGGGCGGTACGCGCCACCAGGTTCCACAGCACCCGGTCGTCTTCGTTGAGTTTATCGGGGCGCTTGCTCATCGATTCGATTCCGAAACGAGAGCGCGTGGAACCAAGGCATAGAAATCGGCCGCATTGCGAACGACGCCGGCGATCTCGCCGGCCGCATCGCCGGAGCCGGCGAACAGATCGCCCCGCGCCGGTCCGATGATGGCCGAGCCGGTGTCCTGCGCAATCATCAGCCGCCGGAACGGTTTTCCGTCGAAGGCGGTCAGCGACGGAGCGTCGATGTAGAAGGGGGTACCGAATGTGTGCAGCAGCCGGTCGACGGCGAGCGAGCGGCCGGGCGTCAACGGCACCTTGGCGGCGGCGATAGGACCGAGTGCGGCATCGTCGACATCGGCTTCGCGAAAGAAGATGTAGGAGCGGTTCTGCCAGAGGATCTCGTCGACGCGATCCGGATGCGCCCTGAACCAGGCGCGGATAGACTGCATCGTCACTTTTTCCAGTGGGATTTCGCCGAGTTCGGCGAGAATCTTCCCCGGACCGCTGAAACGTTGGCCGGATTTGGTGGCGTAGGTGACGCGGCAAAGCCGGCCGTCGGTCATCTTCAGCCTGGCCGCACCTTGCACATGGATGAAGAAGACGTCGACCTTGTCGGCAAGCCAGGCGATTTCCAGGCCTTGGCCGGCCAGCGCGCCTCTCTCGATCTCACTGCGGTCGAAATACTCCACCAGGCCCTGCGGCGTATCGCGGGCGAAGGCGAGATAGTCGTCCATCCCTCGAGGACGGTTGGCATCATCGATGTCGACGAGATCGGAAGGCCGCGCCAGCAGCGGCACCGTGAATTCATCCGTGCGCACTGGTGAGGCCTCGACCTCCGGCTCGTAGAAGCCGGTGACCAGGCCGGGGTTTTCGGATCGAATCTGGACTGGGGCGAAATGGCGCTCGAAAAAACCCTTGGCCGCCGACCGATTCGCCGGCGAAACGGTACGCGCCTCGTCATAAGCGCCGGCAAACGCGTCGAACCGGACGCCCAACGAACCGGTGCGGTAGGGCTTGTTCAGGACATGAAAGGCCGAACGGCGGAAGGCTTCGAAAGCGGGCAGATGGTCATCGGAATTCCAACCGGGAAGATCATCGAAGGACTTTTCCACGAAAAGCGGCGAGAGCGACACCTCAGCCTCGCCACTGCCGATGTTTGCCTGCATGTCGCTATCCCAAAAAAGCTGCCCGCACCGGGCGACATGCATAGGCTCAGTCTTCTTCCTCGGTGGCGACCAGCTTCCAGTTCGGATCGCGCGAGCGTGTGTCGCGGGCGAAGGTCCAGACATCCTTGACCTCGGCCACCGTCTCGGGATCGCCATCGATGACGGCACCCGCCTTGTCGCGGGTCGCCGAAATCAGTTCGCTCACGATGCGCAGCGTGATGTGGGCCTCGCCGCCCTTCATCTCGGCCGAGACGATGTCGGCCTTGTCGATGCCGACGAAGGAGGACTGGATCTTTTCGGCTTTCGCCTCGCGGTCGCCAATCGCGGCAACGAAGCCGTCAAAAACCTCGCGCGACAACAGGTTCTTCAGCGTTTTTCGGTCGCCATCGGCATAGGCCATGACAATCATCTCGTAGGCCATCTTGGCGCCGTCGACGAAGACTTTGGGGTCGAAGGAGGGATCATTGTCCTTGATCGCGCGCAGGCCCTTGTTGAGGTCGGTGTCGGGCTTTGCGAAGGCATCGATGGCCGCATAGGTCTCGGCAGCCGTCTCGCCCGGCATGCGCTTGCGCGGCAGCGAAACCACATTTTCGGGCTTCTGGGTCGCGTCCTTCTCGGTGCGGCTGGCCGTGTACGGATCGAAGGGCGGGCGCTCGCTGCCCGTGCGGCGGCCAAGCACGTTGCGCAGCTGGAAAAAGATCACCACCGCCGCAATCAGAAAGAAAATGGTGCCGAAGTCGAAGAATCCCATATCTTTCGCCAATCAATCCCTGACCTGGCCGGGACCGCCAGCCAATCGGGCGGCGGTCGCATGGCGTTAAACATGCAAAGCATATAGAACGCATGGCGCAATCATTCAAATCAAAGGCAGGCATACCTATCTAACGGCCTCAGTGCCAGCGGCGATTATGCGCCGCCCGGCAAACATGGAAACGATCGGTCAAGACTTGCGCATTTCCTTCCTTCCTCTGTTCCTGCTTGCGCTGCCGCTGCTGGAAATCGCCGGTTTCGTCATTGTCGGCCGCGAGGTCGGGGCGCTCGCCACGGTCGGCCTGGTGCTGGCTTCAAGCATTGCCGGCGTGCTTCTGCTCCGGCACCAGGGTTTTGGCGTCATGGCGCGGGTCCGCGCCGAGATGGCCGGCGGCGGCGACCCCAGCCGCCAGCTCGCGCATGGCGCCATGATCGTGGTCGCCGCGATCCTGTTGATCATCCCTGGCTTCATTACCGATATTGTCGGCCTGCTGCTGTTCCTGCCGCCGGTGCGCGACCTTGCCTGGCGCAAGCTCAAGGGCCGCATCGTCGTCGCGACCGATTTCACCGCCGGCGGTTTTCGCCGCAGGTCGCGCGACAAGGTCATCGACCTCGACGACGGCGACTATTCGCGCGAGGACGATTTCAAGCGCGGTCCCGACCATAACTCGCCGTGGCGCCGCCTGAAGGACGACTGAACGTCACCTTGCCAACGACTGACTATTGACCCCTTTTGGCCTGAAGGCGGCAAACCTTGTCTTGTCTTGCCGACCATGCTAGCCAACGCCCGATTTCAATTCGGTCAGCGCTGCTGTCCAGGCAAAAGGAACAAGGCTCATGGCCAGCAAAGATGACGCGCCGGTCGGCGCCGCCAACGGCAACGGCGAAACGGCGCAGCCGTCGCTCAACGTGCTTGCCCAGTATGTGAAGGACCTGTCCTTCGAAAGCCCCGGCGCGCCGAACTCGCTGCGCGGCCGCGACAAGGCCCCAGGCATTGCGATCAACGTCAATGTCAATGCCAACCCGCTCTCCGACAAGCAGTTCGACGTCAATCTGACCTTGAACGCCAAGGCGTCCTTCGACCAGGAAGTGCTGTTCAATGTCGAACTGGTCTATGGCGGCGTCTTCGCCATCGCCGGCTTCCCGCAGGAGCACATGCTGCCGATCCTGTTCATCGAATGCCCGCGGCTTTTGTTCCCGTTCGCCCGCCAGATCATCGCCGAAGCCACCCGCAATGGCGGCTTCCCGCCCCTGATGCTCGACCCGATCGATTTCGCCCAGATGTTCCAGCAGAAGCTGGCCGAGGACCAGGCGGCATCGAAGGTCAAGGTGAGCTGAAGGCAAGCGTCACGCGCATGAGTTGAAAGCCCGGCTTCGTGCCAGGCTTTTAGTATACTGAGATGCTGGCGGGACAGCACCCCCTCTGCCTTGCCAGGCATCTCCCCCTCAAGGGGGGAGATTGGCCGTCATCGCGACCTTCGCCAAATTTAGACGTTGCAGGAATGGGCTGGAGCGGCGAAGCTGCTGATCTCCCCCCTTGAGGGGGAGATGGCCGGCAGGCCAGAGAGGGGTGTGACGGAACGCTACCTCCGCGATCCGTTCACCCCGCCGCCACCTTCAGCCACAGCGCCTTTTCACCGAGCGTCGCCACCAGCCCCGCATGCGCCGCTCGCTCGCCCTCGGTCAGGCGCGGCGGCAGGGCGATTGGCCTGGCGGCGATCGAGATGTCGATATCGGCAACGTCGCCATTGCTGTTGAGCTGCACCACGACGGCGTCGAGGACAAGTGCGGCCTGCTTGCCGCCGATGAGTTCGATGTAGACTTCGGCCAGGAGCTCGGAATCGAGCAGCGCGCCGTGCTTGGTGCGGTGGCCGTTGTCGATGCCGTAGCGGCGGCAGAGCGCGTCGAGCGAATTAGGGCCCATCGGATGCTTGCGCCGCGCCAGCGCCAGCGTGTCGACGACGCGCCCGGTGTCTATGGCCGGCTGGCCGAGCCGCCCGAATTCCGTGTTGAGGAAGCCGATGTCGAAACTGGCGTTGTGGGCGACGAGCTTGGCGCCGTCGGTGAAGGCGAGCCATTCCTCGGCGATTTCGGCAAAGGTCGGCTTGCCGACGAGGTCGGCGGCGCTGATGCCGTGCACGGCTTGCGCCTCGACATGGACGGCGCGCCCCTGCGGATTGATGAATTTGTGGAAGGTGCGGCCGGTCGGGAAGCGGTTGACCAGCTCGACGCCACCAAGCTCGATGATGCGGTCGTCGCGCATGTCGAGTCCGGTGGTTTCGGTATCGAAAATGATCTCACGCATAGAATCAACCCACTCCTGGAGGAGTAGAATCATGGAGCGGAACAAAATGGCAATGGGCAATGCCGACAGCCTGCCGTCAGGGGCCTGATGGGCGCGACTTATCCCCCAGGAGTTAGCAGGCGAGCTCAGCGTCCTGAGAGCTCGGCAATGATCGCGCCGACCGCGGTGCGGGCGGCGTCCATGCCTTCACCGGTGTCGATGACGAAATCGGCCTGCCGGCGCTTTTCGGCGTCGGGCACCTGCTTGGCCAGGATTGCCGCCAGCTTTTCCTCACTCATGTCAGGACGCGCCAGCACGCGGGCGCGCTGGATATCGGCCGGCGCGGTGACGACGACGACCTTGTCGACACGGTTGCGGCCGCCGGTTTCGAACAGCAGCGGAATGTCGAGCACGACGAGCGGCGCGCCGGCGGCGCGGTGCCTTGCCAGAAAGGCATCGGCATCGGCCCGCACCAGCGGATGGACGATCGCCTCCAATGTCTTCAGCGCAGCAGCGTTGCCGAGCACGCGGCGCGCCAACTCGGTGCGGTCGACCGAACCGGCAATCACGGTGCCGGGAAAGGCCGCCTCGACGAGAGGTGCTGCCTTGCCGGCATAGAGGCGATGCACGGTCTCGTCGGAGTCATGCACCGGCACGCCGGCGTCGACGAACATTTTCGCCGTCGTCGACTTGCCCATGCCGATCGATCCGGTGAGGCCGAGCACGGTCATCATTTGGCGCCCATCATTTGCGACCCATCATTTGGCGAGGATGTCGGCGACGATCATCTGTCGCAACTCAGGCGTGACCTGCGGCATCTTGCCGAACCAGCGTTCGAAACCGGGCACAGCCTGGTGCAACAGCATGCCGAGCCCGTCGACCGTCTTCAAATTTCTCGCGCGGGCAGCGGCAAGCAGCGGTGTTTCCAGCGGCACATAGACGATGTCTGCGACAATGGCGTGAGCTGGCAGGCCGGCCGGATCGGCGGCCAGCGTCGCATCGCCATGCATGCCAAGTGCCGTCGTGTTGATCAGCAAGCCGGCATCGCCAAGCAAGTCGCCGACCGCGCCATGCGCCGAGACGCCGGCCCCGAAGCGGTCGGCGAGTTCCTGCGCCCGCGCCAATGTGCGGTTGACGATGCGGATATCTTTGATGCCGCGCGATTTAAGCGCGTGGATGACCGCGCGCGACGCGCCACCGGCGCCGAGCACCACGGCCGGAGCGTTTCTCTCCCAGCCCCGGGCATGCTCGTCGAGATTGCCGGCAAAGCCGATCCAGTCCGAATTGCCGCCCCACAGCACGCCGTCGTCCAGCCACAGCATGTTGACCGCGCCGATCATCTCCGCCGCCTCGTCGCGGCGCTCGACCCGGGCGAAGGCGACTTCCTTGTGTGGAATGGTGACGTTGCCGCCCTGATAGCCATTGGCCTGGAGGGAAGAGAGGAACTCGGGAAAATCGGCCGGCGCGACATCGATCGCATGATAGCTGCCGTCGATGCCGTATGTGTTCAGCCAATAGCCGTGGATCTTCGGCGAGCGCGAATGCGCGATCGGATGGCCGGTGACGAAAGCTTTTTTCTCAACCATCGATGGCTCCGAGCGCACGCAATTCCGCCAGCACCGGTAACAGCGGCAGGCCGACAATGGTGAAATAATCGCCTTCGATCTTTTCGAACAGCTGGATGCCTTCGCCCTCGATCTGGTAGGCGCCGACGCTCGACAACGCCTTGGCGCCGACGCGGGCCAGGTGCCGGCCGACGAAGGCCGGATCGAGCTTGCGCATGGTAAGGCTGGCGATGCCGACGTGACGCCACAGCACCTTGCCGTTGCGGCAGAGCACGGCGGCGCTGTTCAGCTGATGCGTCTTGCCCGACAGCGCCAGCAGATGGCGGCGGGCGCCTTCCATGTCGGCCGGCTTGTGGAACACTTCATCTCCCAGTGACAAAGTCTGGTCGCAGCCGAGCACCAGGGCGCCCGGTCTGCGTTCGCTGACCTCGGTCGCCTTGGCTTCGGCGAGTATCAGGGCGACATCTTCCGGCGACACACCGCTGTCCTGCAACGGCGCCTCGAGCGCACGCTCGTCGACATCGGCAGGCACCGCTTCGATGCCGAGCCCGGCATTGATGAGCATTGCTTTGCGGAACGGGCTGCCGGAGGCGAGGATGATTTTTTCGGTCATGGGTTCTGGGCCTGGTCGATAGTGGTTGATTGGGGCAGGAGGTCGCGTTGCCATCCCATCATCTATTCTTCCCCCGCAGGGCAACAATGGCTGCCGCGGTCTCTTCGATCGAACGGCGGCTGACGTCTATCATCGGCCAATTGTGGCGGGTGCAGATCTGGCGGGCATAGGCGAGCTCTTCGGCGATCGAGGCACGGTCGACATAATCGGTCGCTTCGTAGGTGCTGCTGTTGCCGAGCACGCGGTTCTGCCGGACATGCGAGATGCGTTCGGCGGTGGCGATCAGCCCGACGATCAGCGGCTTGGTAGCAGCGGCCAGGCTTTCGGGCACCGGCACGCCGAGCACGATCGGGATGTTGGCGGTCTTGATGCCGCGGTTGGCGAGATAGATGCTGGTCGGCGTCTTCGATGTCCTGGAAATGCCGATCAGCACGACATCGGCGTCGTCCATGTTGAGCGGCAGCTGCCCGTCATCATGCTCCATCGTAAAATTGAGTGCGTCGATACGGTGGAAATAATCGGCATCGAGCACATGCTGGGCGCCGACGCGGCGGCCGGCCGGCGTGCCGAGATAGGACTGGAACACGGTGAGGACCGGCTCCAGCACCGAAACGCAGGGCAGCCCCATGGCGGCGCAGCGCTCGTCAATACCGCGCGCCAGCTTCTGGTCGACGACGGTGTAGAGGATGATGCCCGGTTCCTCTTCTATGTCCTCGAAGACTTTCGCCACCTGCTTTTCGGTGCGGATGAGCGGATAGATATGCTCGATGGCGCGCGCATCCTTGTATTGCGCCGAGGCGGCTCGGCCGGCCGCCAGCAGCGTCTCGCCGGTGGCGTCGGAAATCAGGTGCAGGTGAAAGAAGCTCTGGGGTTTGTTCACAGGGGGCGCCTCAGGCTGTGGGCTTGTGTGGATAAACCGGGGCCGCAAAGGCGACCGGCTGGAGGCGACTGTATCAGAAGGCCAGTTGTCCACAATTCGATGCGCTGTCAGCTTCACTGTGCGGTTGGGGACAAATCTGGGGACGGGCGTTTTTGCCAGCGCTTCATCCACAGAGGCGGTTTTTCAGCGGCTACGTCAAACCATTGACTCCAGTGATGGAATCCTGGTCATCCACACTCTTTGCCAATCCGGCGGAAGAAACACGCGACAAAATGCTGGCTGGCCTTTTCCAGGGCAAAGCGGGACAGGTGACAACCACCGATACCAACAGACTCTTAGAATCAGAAGATTCTAGAAATAGACTATTTAATTTTAGAGAAGGCAGGGAAGAGAGCGCTCAATGCCCGAGAACCGCATCGTGCTGGACGTGCTGAGAGGCGAGGCAGTGTTTCCGCCGCCGCTCTGGATGATGCGCCAGGCCGGGCGCTATCTGCCGGAGTACCGCGAGACCAGAAAGCGCGCCGGGTCCTTTCTCGATCTTTGCTACAATCCTGATCTGGCTGTCGAAGTGACGCTGCAGCCGATCGAGCGCTTCGGCTTCGATGCCTCGATCCTGTTCTCGGACATTCTGGTCGTGCCGCATGCGCTGGGACGCGATGTCCGCTTCGAGGAGGGCCGCGGGCCGCTGCTGACGCCAATCACTGCAGCTGAGATTTCGGCTCTCAACAGTGAAACGTTTCACGTGAATCTCGAACCGGTCTACGAAACGGTTCGCCGGCTGCGGGCAAGATTGCCTGACGAGACCACGCTGATCGGCTTCTGCGGCGCGCCGTGGACGGTGGCGACCTACATGATCGCTGGCCACGGCACACCCGACCAGGCGCCGGCGCGGCTGTTTGCCTATCGCGAACCGACGGCCTTCAAGCATCTCCTGAAAGTGCTCGCCGATCACTCCGCGGCCTATTTGATCCGCCAGATCGAAGCCGGTGCCGACGTGGTGCAGATTTTCGATTCCTGGTCCGGCGTGCTTGATGATGCGTCTTTCGAGCAGTTCTGCGTGCAACCGGTGGCGGAGATCGTCAGGCAAGTTCGTGCGGTTCATCGCGATGTTCCGATCATCGGCTTTCCCAAGGGCGCCGGCGCCCGCTACGAGACCTATCGTGAGAAGACCGGGGTCACGGGGCTGGGGATCGACTGGACCGTGCCCCTGTCGGCTGCGAACGAACTGCAGCATTCAGGGGCGGTCCAGGGCAATCTCGATCCCTTGCGGCTCGTGGCTGGCGGCAAAGCCCTGTCGGACGGCGTCGATGCGATCCTCAAGGCGCTGGGAGACGGACCGCTGATCTTCAATCTCGGCCATGGCATCACGCCGGAGACGCCGGTGGCACATGTCGAGGCGATGGTGAAGCAGGTGCGGAGCGCGACACGCTGATGGCTCAATCAGATAATACGGGCGGCAACAGCACTCGTGGGGCGATGATGCGGATGACCATCGGCATCGGAGTGCTGGTTGTTCTCACCGCACTTTTGTTTTTCTTTGCGCCTGAGGGTTTCTATCCCTGGGCGAAGGCAATCCATATCCTGGCCGTCATCTCCTGGATGGCCGGCATGCTCTATCTGCCGCGATTGCTGGTCTACCACGCCGACACAGAGAAGGGGTCCGTCCAATCGGAGACCTTCAAGGTGATGGAGCGGCGTCTGCTGCGCGGCATCATCAATCCGGCGATGATCGTCACCTGGGTGTTCGGGCTTTGGCTTGCCTGGAAAGTGTTTGGCTTTCACGGCGGCTGGCTGCACGCCAAGATAGGCTTGGTGCTGTTGCTGTCGGGCGTGCATGGCTATCTGGCCGGTGCTGTCAGGAAATTCGCCGAGGACCGCAATGAAAAACCGGCGCGGCACTGGCGAATCGTCAACGAGATCCCCACATTGCTGATGATCGCCATCGTCATCCTGGTTGTCGTCAAGCCGTTCTAGGCCCATTTCGGTCGACAAAACGCAGCTTGCTCTTTCCCCCGACCGACGATAAAAGACGGGTCTTCCTTCCCGTCATGCGCCGCCCTTGATTGCTTTCGGCCGCGCCCGGCATTTATCGCATCCAGCCGATATATTTTCCCCAAAGCAGATTCAGAGTCCGTCTATGCAAGAAATGAAACTCGCAGAGTTCAAGAACAAGAAGCCGCCAGAGCTGATCGCCTATGCCGAATCGCTCGAAGTAGAAAACGCCAGCGTCATGCGCAAGCAGGAACTGATGTTTGCCATCCTGAAGAAACTGGCCGCCCAGGACGTCGAGATCATCGGCGATGGTGTGGTCGAGTTGCTGCAGGACGGTTTCGGCTTCCTGCGCTCAGCCAACGCCAATTATCTGCCGGGTCCCGACGATATCTACATCTCGCCCTCGCAGATCCGCCGCTTCTCCTTGAAGACCGGCGATACCGTCGAAGGGCCGATCCGCAGCCCAAAAGAGGGCGAGCGCTATTTCGCCCTTCTCAAGGTCAACACGATCAATTTCGACGATCCCGAAAAGATTCGTCACAAGATCCATTTCGACAATCTGACGCCGCTCTATCCGACCAAGCGGCTGAAGATGGAGATCGACAATCCGACCGGCAAGGACATCTCGTCGCGCGTGATCGACCTGGTGGCGCCGATCGGCAAGGGACAGCGCGCGCTCATCAACGCGCAGCCGCGTACCGGCAAAACGGTGCTGATGCAGAATATTGCCCACTCGATCACGGCCAATCATCCGGAATGCTATCTGATCGTACTTCTGATCGACGAACGGCCAGAAGAAGTGACCGACATGCAGCGTTCGGTGAAGGGCGAGGTCGTGTCCTCGACCTTTGACGAACCGGCGGTGCGCCACGTCCAGGTCGCCGAAATGGTCATCGAAAAGGCCAAGCGCCTGGTCGAGCATGGCCGCGACGTCGTTATTCTGCTCGATTCGATCACCCGCCTCGGCCGTGCCTACAACACCGTCGTGCCGTCCTCCGGCAAGGTGCTGACCGGCGGTGTCGACGCCAACGCGCTGCAGCGGCCAAAGCGCTTCTTCGGCGCGGCCCGCAACATCGAGGAAGGCGGCTCGCTGACCATCATCGCCACCGCGCTGATCGACACCGGCAGCCGCATGGACGAAGTGATCTTCGAAGAGTTCAAGGGCACCGGCAACTGCGAAATCCAGCTCGACCGCAAGGTCGCCGACAAGCGCATCTACCCGGCCATGGACATTTTGAAGTCCGGCACCCGCAAGGAAGACCTGCTGGTCTCCAAGCAGGATCTGCAGAAGATCTTCGTCCTGCGCCGCATCCTGGCGCCGATGGGAACCACCGACGCGATCGAGTTCCTGATCGACAAGCTGAAGCAGACCAAGACCAACGCCGATTTCTTCGACTCGATGAACACGTAAGCTTCTCGTCGGCCATCGTTTCGCATTGAAGCCCCGTTCCGGGAACTGGGACGGGGTTTTTCATTGCGGGGGCAAACAGGTCGCATTTCCGACAGGGCGTGGCCTTGGGCGGCAATTTCCATCGCTGTCGTCATGCGAGTAATCGCGTCTCGAAGATCGGAAGCCGCATGGAGAAAACAATCCCGACCCTGATCGGCTTCTCGGCCATCCTGACATGGTCCTTCCTGGCGCTGCTTTCGACGGCGGCGGGACCGATTCCGCCCTTTCAGCTGGCGGCGATGACGTTTCTGCTTGGCGGGTTGGTCGGCGCGTCGAGCTGGCTTGTCCGTCCGGCGGCGATCAAGTCGCTGCGCCAGCCGTGGCAGGTCTGGGCGCTCGGCACAGCGGGGCTGTGCATCTATCACTGCGCCTATTTCTTCGCCATCCAGTCGGCGCCGCCGGTCGAGGTCAGCCTGATCGCCTATCTCTGGCCGTTGCTGATCGTCGTCTTTGCCGCCTTCCTGCCTGGAGAAAAGCTTAGGGCCCATCACATCGCCGGCGTCATGCTCGGCCTTGCCGGCGCCATTGTGGTGATCACCAAGGGCGGCACGATCGGACTGGCCAATGGTGTGATGAAGGGGCATGTCATCGCGCTGTTCTGCGCTTTCATCTGGGCCGGCTATTCGGTTTTATCGCGCCGCTTCGGCAAGGTGCCGACCGATGTCGTCGTCGGTTACTGCTTCATCACGGCTGCGGTCGCCTTGGTGCTGCACCTCACCCTTGAGACCACCGTCTGGCCACAGACGGCGACGCAGTGGAGCGCCATCGTCATCTTGGGCGTAATACCGCTAGGCGCGGGCTTTTACGCCTGGGACTATGGCTGCAAGCACGGCGACATCATGATCCTCGGCGCCCTCTCCTATGCCGCGCCCCTCTTCTCGGTCCTCGTGCTTCTGCTGGCAGGCTTTGGTGTGTTTCACTGGTCGGTGGCTGTTGCTTGCATCCTGATCACGGTCGGAGCGGTGGTCGCAGCCAAGGATTTGCTGTTCCGGCCGCGGCCGCTATCCATTGATGTGAAGCCGCTTCCTTCGGCGTTGGACGGAAACACGGGTTGAGCTACCGGCGTCGCAGCAGCGGCTCGGTTCCTACGGAATCCGTCGCCACCGGCATGATAGCGGTGCATAGCCCCGGTCTGCCGTCGGCGGCCGGATGCCACTGGCCAATGTTAAGTCGATTCGCATCCGTTCCAATCGGGCGACGATTGGCGTGACGCGGGTCGGGATTTCCGATTCGCAACCGGAACGAGGCTTTCCCTGTGGGGAGATGGGCTCCAGCTTCACGGTTCCGGGCCAGGAACAGGTGTTAACGATGCCGGCCAGCCGTAGGGCTTGCTGGCCCGCCCAGAACTGCTTGGCGTCGGGATTAGGACCCGCCTGCTCGCACATGGATGACAAGGCGGCTATACAGATTTGGTAATCCGGTCGCTCTCGCGATCGACCTTGATATTGACGGACAGCCGGTTCATGACGGCCGCGACACTGTGGGATTGTTGACACCTAGGCGACCGGTGAGAACGGGCAAATGATTTCGGGCGATTCGATCGTTGCGCTTTCCAGCGGGCGCCTGCCCGCCGGCATCGCTGTCATCCGCATTTCCGGACCGAGGACTCGATTCGTTGTCGAAACGGTGGCTGGTGGCACGGTCAAGGACCGGTGTGCGACCCTGCGCAAGCTCCGAACGGTGGACGGGTCGCTTATCGACAACGGCCTGGTGCTGTTTTTTCCTGGGCCGAACAGTTTTACCGGCGAGGATGTCGCCGAGTTCCACGTCCATGGCGGCCGCGCCGTCGCCGGCAAGATGCTGGAGATCGTCGCCGGCTTTGACGGCCTGCGTCATGCGGAGCCTGGGGAATTTACGCGCCGGGCTCTTCTCAACGGCAAGCTGGATCTGGTCGAGACGGAGGCGTTGGCCGATCTGGTCAACGCCGAAACCGAAGCGCAGCGGCGCTTTGCCGTGCAGAATGCCGAAGGAGTGCAAAGCGAACTCTATCTTGGCTGGCGCCATCGCCTGATCCATGCACGGGCCATGATCGAGGCGGAAATCGACTTCGCCGACGAAGACGACGTGCCCGGTTCCGTTTCGGACACGGTTTGGTCCGATGTGCGCGCAATGGTGGGGGAGATCGGCCGGCATGTCGATGGCTTCCATGCCGCCGAGATCATCCGTGACGGGTTTGAGGTTGTCATCCTCGGTGCACCCAACGCCGGCAAATCCAGCCTGTTCAACGCGCTGGCCAGGCGTGAGGCGGCGATTGTTACCGACGAGCCCGGCACGACGCGGGACTTGCTCGAAGTGGTGCTGGATGTCCACGGAGTGCGGGTCAGGGTAACCGACACCGCGGGCCTGCGCGAGGCGCCCGGCAAGATCGAAGCGATCGGTATCGAAAAGGCGCGGGCCAAGGCGCACACGGCCGACCTGGTGCTGTTGCTGGAAGATCTGGCGGACCCGAGTGCGATCGGCAACATGCCTGTCGAGGCCCCGGCTTTGAGAATCGGCACCAAGGTCGATCTCTTGAAAGGTTCGCCGCGATTGGAGGCGTATGATGCGTTGATCTCGACGGTGGACGGCACTGGGTTGGCTGAACTCCTGGCCGAGATCGGCAGGCGCGCCGCGGCTGCTATCGGCGATGCCGGTGACATCCTGCCGTCTCGGTTGCGGCATGTGGAGCTGCTCAATGAGACCAGGCGCTTTCTGATCTCGGCTTTGTCGGGGCAAGAGCGCGGCCAGGAGCTGCGGGCGGAGGAGCTGCGTCTTGCGGCGGACCGGCTCGGCCGGATTGTCGGCGCGGTGGAAGTCGAGGACCTGCTGGACGTAATCTTTTCGCAGTTTTGCATTGGAAAGTGACTCACGTGAAACAGGGGGGCGCGCTGTGTGAGTGACTCACGTGAAACACAGGGGGCCGCCCTAGTGCGTTTCACGTGAAGCGAGACGTTTAACAAAAGGGCAACTGGCCGAAAGCCTGCACCGCCCCTCATTGTCCCCGTTCATGGGGAGAAGATGCCGGCAGGTAGATAAGGGCCAGCGCCAACCGAGGCTTCGCTGCTTCCATGACTCACGTGAAACACCTCTGCGGCTTTCAGCACTCCGTTCCCCGTGAACGAATCAACCTGCAATCCTTGACAGCGTCCTCTCGTGGGGACATGTGTCGGGAAATCTCTGAATCTGGAAGGGACAATGATCGATCACTATGATGTGGTTGTGGTGGGCGGTGGCCATGCCGGGTGCGAGGCTGCGAGCGCTGCCGCCCGCGCCGGTGCCAGGACCGCGCTGATCACGCTGCGCTTCGACACGGTCGGTGTCATGTCCTGCAATCCGGCGATCGGCGGCCTCGGGAAGGGCCATCTGGTGCGTGAGATCGACGCCATGGACGGGCTGATGGGCCGCATCGCCGATGCTGCCGGCATCCAATTCCGCCTGCTCAATCGCCGCAAAGGCCCTGCCGTGCGCGGGCCGCGCACGCAGGCCGACCGCAAGCTTTACCGGCTGGCCATGCAGGAAGCGATTCGGCAGCAGAACGGTCTCGACGTCGTCGAAGGCGAAGTCTTGGATTTCGAGATCGAAGAAGGACGGATCGCCGCTGTGCTCCTGGCCGACGGGCGCCGGTTGGCGTGCGGTGCAGTCGTCCTGACCACCGGCACTTTTCTGCGCGGTCTTATTCACATTGGCGACAAGAAGATTGTCGCCGGGCGGATGAACGAGCAAGCGAGCCTTGGCCTGTCGGCGACGATGAGCCGCGCCGGTTTCGCGCTTGGACGGCTGAAGACCGGCACGCCGCCGCGGCTCGATGGCCGCACCATCGACTGGGCGTCGCTGGAAAGCCAGGCGGCCGACGAACATCCAGTACCGTTCTCGCTGCTCACCGACACAATCAAGAATCCGCAAATCCATTGCGGCATCACGCGTACGACGCCGGCGACGCACGCGCTGATCCGCGCCAATATCGGCCGCTCCGCCATGTATTCCGGCTCGATCGAAGGCGTAGGTCCACGTTACTGCCCGTCGATCGAAGACAAGATCGTCAAGTTCGGCGATCGAGAAGGTCATCAGATATTCCTGGAGCCGGAAGGGCTGGACGATGACACCGTCTACCCCAATGGCATCTCGACCTCCCTGCCCGAAGACGTCCAGCTCGACATTCTGAAGACGATCCCGGGCCTGGAACGCGCGACCATGCTGCAGCCCGGCTACGCCATCGAATATGACCACGTCGATCCGCGCGAGCTCGAGCCGACGCTTGAGACCAAACGTATTGCGGGGCTTTTCCTCGCCGGTCAGATCAACGGCACCACCGGTTATGAAGAAGCCGGCGCGCAGGGCCTGCTCGCCGGGCTCAACGCCGCGCGCAAGGCGGCGGCCGACGACCAAATCGTGCTCAGCCGCACCGAAGCCTATATCGGAGTGATGGTCGACGACCTCACCAGCCGCGGCATTGCCGAGCCCTACCGCATGTTCACTTCGCGGGCGGAGTTTCGCCTATCGCTGCGCGCCGACAATGCCGATGAAAGGCTTACGCCTCTGGCAAATCGGCTTGGTATCGTGTCGCCGGAGCGAACGCGGCGGTTCAATGAAGTCACACAGGATCTTGATAGGGCGCGAAAACTCGCAATTGCGACGACGATGACGCCCAACGAAGCGGCGCGGCATGGGCTGGAGATCAACAGGGACGGCGTGCGCCGCTCCGCCTATGAATTGCTTGCTTATCCCGGCGTCGATATCGCTTGGCTCGCCCGAGTTGTGCCGGCCTTTGGCGCAATCGATGTCAAAACCTCTGAGCGGCTCGAAACGGAAGCGAAATACTCGGTTTACCTCGATCGCCAGCAGGCAGATGTCGCACAAATCCGCCACGAGGAAAGCCGGCTGATCCCGGCGTCGGTGGATTTCGCCGATGTTCCTGGCCTGTCCAATGAGCTGAAGCAGAAGATGCTAACGCGTCAGCCCCGGTCGATCGCTGACGCGCAGCGTATGGAAGGCATGACGCCGGCGGCGCTGGCCATCATCGTCGCGCACGTCCGCAACGCCGAGTCGGCCGCCCAAAGGGCCGTTGCGTGAGCTCTGCCTCATGGGCGAGCCTGCAAGAGGCTGCGGGACCGGTTTCACGTGAAACATTCGATCGCCTGGTGGCGTTCGAACAGCTGTTCCTGAAATGGAACCGAAGCATCAATCTGGCCGCGCCGTCGACGCTGGACGACGTCTGGGGCCGCCACATTCTGGATAGCGCGCAACTGGCGCGAATCGCACCGCAGGCCAAACGCTGGGCCGATCTCGGCTCGGGCGGCGGTTTTCCGGGCCTGGTGCTGGCCTTCCTGCTGGTCGAACGCGAAGGCGCGTCGATCGATCTGGTCGAGAGCAACCGCAAGAAAGCATCGTTTTTGCAGGCGGTCATTGGCCAGTTCGGTTTGCCGGCACGGGTCGTCGCCCGGCGCATCGACGACAGCTATGCGCTTGTTTCCGCACCGGAAATCATCACGGCGCGGGCGCTGGCCGCGCTGCCGGCGCTGCTTGACCTGTCGGCGCCATGGCTGACCAAGGGGTCACGTGCGCTTTTCCACAAAGGCCGGGATTACCGCTCCGAGGTGGAAGAAAGCACTCACCGCTGGGCTTTCGATCTGGTAGAACATCCGAGCATGACCGACGCCCATGGCGTCATCCTCGAAGTGACCGATCTGCGGACGGCGTAAGCTCTCCTTCGCAACCTTGGCGACGCAATGAATACCTGGCCCACATGAATACCTGGCACAGACCCATGAAAACCGGACCTCGCATCATCACCGTCGCCAACCAGAAGGGCGGCGTCGGCAAGACCACCACCGCCATCAATCTGGCCACGGCGCTGGCCGCGATCGGCGAAAAGGTGCTGATCGTCGATCTCGACCCGCAAGGCAATGCCTCGACGGGTCTCGGTATCGACCGCAAGGATCGCACCGTCTCCTCCTATGACGTGTTGACCGGCGAACTGGGCCTGGAAGAGGCGGCCATTCCGACGGCGGTGCCCGGCCTGTCGATCGTGCCGTCGACGCTCGATCTGCTCGGCATCGAGATGGAAATCGCCTCGGCGCCGGATCGCGTGCTTAAGCTGCGCAACGCGCTGCGCGCCGCCACTGAGCGCGGTGCGCCGTTCGGCTATGTGCTGATCGACTGCCCGCCCTCGCTCAACCTTTTGACTTTGAATTCAATGGCGGCAGCCGATTCTGTTCTTGTGCCGCTGCAGTGCGAGTTCTTCGCGCTGGAAGGGCTAAGCCAACTCCTGGAAACGGTGGAGCAGGTGCGCCGTTCGATCAATCCGGACCTGATAATCCAGGGCATCGTGCTGACCATGTATGACGGCCGCAACAACCTCGCCAACCAGGTGGTGCAGGACGTGCGGGCACACATGGGCGACAAAGTCTACGAGACGATCATTCCTAGGAATGTGCGGGTGTCCGAGGCGCCGTCCTACGGCAAGCCGGCAATCCTCTACGATCTCAAGTGCTCAGGCAGCCAGGCCTATCTGCAGCTGGCGTCCGAAGTGATCCGCCGCGAGCGCAAATTGCGCGCCGCTTGATTAGGCAGGGCGATAAACAAGCCGATCCGTCACCGAAACGATCAAGAATCTGGAATTGAGATGAGCGAAGACCTTTCGAGAAAGAGACTGGGGCGTGGACTGGCGGCGCTGATCGGCGAGATCGACCGCCCGGTGGCAGCCGAAAAGCCGGGCTTGAATGCGGACGGCAAGGTGCCGATAGAGTTCCTGAGCCCGAACCCGAAAAACCCGCGACGGCACTTTGGCGACGCCGACCTGACCGATCTCGCCCAGTCGATCCGCGAACATGGCGTGGTGCAGCCGGTGGTAGCGCGGCCTTCGCCGACGCAGGCCGGGCGCTATGAGATCATCGCCGGCGAGCGACGCTGGCGCGCCGCGCAGCGCGCCGGGCTGACCGAGATTCCGATCATCGTGCGCGACGTCAACGACCGCACGGCGCTCGAACTGGCGATCATCGAGAACGTCCAGCGCACCGACCTCAATCCGGTCGAGGAGGCGCTCGGCTACCAGCAGTTGATCGACGATCACGGCTACACCCAGGCCGATCTCGGCAATGTCATCGGCAAGAGCCGCAGCCACGTCGCCAATACGCTCAGGCTGTTGAAGCTGCCCGACGTGATCCGCGACATGCTGGTCGACGGCGCGCTGTCGGCCGGCCATGCCCGGACGCTGGTGACGGCGCAGGATCCCGCCGGGCTAGCCAAGCAGATCGTCGAAGACGGGCTTTCGGTGCGCCAGGCCGAGGCGCTGGCGCAAATGCCGGCGGGCGGCACGCCGCCCAAGGCAAAACCGGCACACGGCGCATCGGGCAAGGATGCCGACACGCTGGCGCTGGAAAAACTGATGACCAACACGATCGGCATGATCGTGACCATCGAGCACAAGGGCAAAGGCGGCGCGATCCGCGTGGACTACCGCAGCCTGGAGCAGCTCGACGAGCTATGCCGGCGGTTGAAGGATGAGCGGTAGAGGGTTGGGGTTGCGCCATATTTAGCCGGCTAATGAAGCTCTGGCTTAGGATGAAGAAAGGGCTTGGCGGTTGCCGGCCCTTCTTTTATTGGCGATTGCCGAAGGGATCGAACTGCTGATCTCCCCCCTTGAGGGGGAGATGGCCGGCAGGCCAGAAGGGTCGTCTCCCATCAAGCGCCGACCTCGTTTGTCGTTGCGAAAGGCACCAGCGCTCCACGCGCCGCGACCCCCTCTGTCGGCTTTGGCGACATCTCCCCCCTCAAGGGGCATAGGCGCTAAGATAGCTTTGGCATGGACTGAAATTTGCGCTTTCGTGGTGGTTCGCGCCAGCGATATC
>NZ_AYXC01000037.1:0-37110 GCF_000502275.1 Mesorhizobium sp. L103C131B0
CGTGCGCTCGCTCTTCGAGGCACCCAGCGCCTCGTCCATCTCGGCCTCAAGCACCTCCTGCATCACCGCACGGAGCACTTCGTGCAATCCATCCGGGTTCGAAAGCAAAATGTCTTTGACGGCAGCGCTGGCGGTCTTAACTTCAGTCTTGGTCATGGTGGCGTTCCTTCGCGGGAATCAGGTGACGTGAACAATCACCAGCCTGCCATGACCGCCCCCTCTCAGCGAATTTGCAGAACTCTCAGCACACTACCNCTTCTGTCTTGGTCATGGTGGCGTTCCTTCCAGGGAATCGGTGACGTTGAACATCACCAGCCTGCCATGACCGCCCTCTCTCAGCGAATTTGCAGAACTCTCAGCACACTACCAACGTCAAGAATCAGCTATCGATTGAGTTGCGGCGGACCTGATTTGATTTTACCGCCCGGCCGGCGCTGATCAGGCAATGCTCCCATTGCGGCGCCGGCCATCTTCATGCAGATGCCACGGTCCCCCGAATTAACGGTGCACAAAGAAACGCCCGTCGCGGCAAGCGGCAGGCTTTTCTATTGGGAATTGCGAGGACTAGAATTTGTAGGCTATGCCGAAGCGAACTTCGTTGGTCTTCAAATCAACCTTCCCATTTGGCAACGCTTCAGTGCCGAAGTCAGTATAGCGGTACTCGGCCCGCAGGAGAAGATTGTCGGTCATGGCGTAGTCCAAGCCGGCGCCTATCGTCCATCCTGTGAATGTATCTCCGAAAGAACCTGAGACGGTATTACTGCTTGTGTCGATGCCGCCATATGCAACGCCGCCCGCGATATAGGGCAGAAAGCGATCGACGGCATACCCTAGGCGAAGTCTTGCCGCCCCACTCCAATTCAGTTCCTCGATCGCGATGCCGCCCGGAACCGGGAGACCTGGAGCCGCGAATATTTGGCCGCTGCCATCAACATTCGCATACACGACGTCCAGTTCCACACCAATGACGATATTGCTCGGCATCTGATAGCTGTAACCGGCGTAGACACCGCCAAGGAACCCGTCAGGATCTGTCTCAACCAAGCCCCGGCCGCTGCGTTGGCGTATATTCCCGTCGCTCCGGGCGTAGCCTGCCTGAAGACCGATATACCCACCTGTCCAGCTAAAAACTGGGGTGACTTCTTCGAGGACGGCATCGGCAGCAAACGCCGAAGACCCTATCAGAGACAACGACAAACCAAGAAGCAGCGTCTTCATAGGCATCTCCTGACCTGCCCTTTGGTAGCAGAGCGCGCCGCTAGGGGTAGTTGTTTTTCTGCCACAGTTGGCAGTCAAATCGGCTGCGGGCATGAGCAGCTGCCCACAGGTGGCATGAGCCTCCTCTGCCAATCCGCTGGCGGCGATCGGATCGCCTCGCGCCATAATGGGCAACTTTCGGCTACCCATTTGTCGCGAAACTTCCTGCCGCGAACACTCATTCGGTCAAGCCAGGATCAAAGTGCGCCACAGCATCGACAAGCGTTCGATATAGGCTGTCAACTTCTTCGTCGATCTCTTCGCGCCTGATCCCCAGCGCCTTAGCGTCGGCATACAATTGTGTGTGTACTCACTGATCGAAACCGTGTCGGCCTTCGCCGTTTCGGGGAGATTGTTACCGATCCAGCGATCGAGGAAATTGATACCGCGTGTGCTCATCAGCCGATAAGTTCAAAGCGCATATTAGGTTCCGCTACTTGACCCGTGAGACTGACGCACCAGACTCCAGTGCATGGCTAGGGATCTCGACATCGGCGATGAGGTGGCGATCGACGCCACCATTATTCGACGCGTCACTGACGACAGGATCAGCGTGTCGATACCGACCTACGGATTTCCGCATTCCGTTCGGGATAGCACCACGAAGGTGGTCAAAGGTCAGACCATCGAACTGATCGGCAGCGCCACACGGGTCGAGAAGGACGCCGTAACGGTCAGCCTGAGTGGCCCGGTGGTGACGGTCGCGTTTGATGTTGTGCGGCTGGTGAAGCTCTAGCTTTCCCGACCTTACCGCCCTAACGGCTGCTTCGAAAGCGAGAGAAGTTCGGCCTCATCTTTTATCCCGGCCATGTAGTTGGCAATGATCCGAGAGGCCAACCGGCCCTGCGCATCGGGTGATTGGTCGTCGACGAGTTTAAGCTGCTCGAAAACGCGCCCTAGCAAGGCCAATTCGGCAGGCTTAAAAATCCCGGCATCCACGGCTTTTCGTCTGATGGGCATGACTAGTGTTCTTCCCTCACCGTCTCAAGCCGCCAGCCTGAAATCGGTTCCGGAACATTTTAGCTAAGGTGAATGTTTCAATGGTTATGAAGATCGAAGCCGCCGAATGTCGGGCAGCGTTGACGCTCATCCGGCGCACAATCGAGGACCACTGCCCGCCCGGCGTGCTGCCTAGCGAGGAAGCGGTGAACGGTCTCTATGGGGCGGGGCTCATGGATGAGGCGGAAGCGCTGGCGGCTGCGATCGTCGCAACGATCGACCAGATGCAATTGCGCGTGATGGTGAAACCACCGTCCCCTAGTATTAAATAGGGGCGGAGAATGGGAAGCTCGCTTGGTCGCGCGACGGTGGGCTCGCACCGACCGGCGAGGTGGTGCGAGCCCGGCCGAGTCTTGCGGGACCTCGACCGGCAGCGAACACCCACTCGCTGCCGTTCTATCAACATGCTCCCAAATTTCAGGTTCCGCTAATGTACAAAAAGCCGGTGAACGGAGCTTGGCTCATCGCTGCGTAACGCATTTCCCTGAGTGGTTCCGTCGAGCCACCAAAAGCCGCCGGGGGTGTAACCCGGCGGCTTGAACGTTCGGCTAGCATCGCTTCAGCTGTGGCGGGTCTTAAAGTGTTGGCTCAGGAGCCTGTTTGGCAGCCATCGGGGCGCCGTCTGCCCTCCTATGACGGTCCGCGACGCCGCTGCTCGGAAGCGCCCGCTAAGTCTTGATTGGCCGCGACATCTTATGGAGAGGAACCAGCGGCCAACAAATGTGCATCATGTCCCGGAAACTCCGTTGACGGGAACTCGCTGACCCTGCGCGTCGTGGCGCCGCCTTGCGGATTGCAGCAATTTGCAGCAATGTTGCTTGTGAAATCGCCGACTTTTTTGAGATACCGATCGGACTGGTCAATGCCACTTGACATCGAATCCCGGTTTCTCGGCTTGGCGGATTTTGAACCAGCTGCGCGAGAGGTGTTGCCGCATGCGGTTTACGAGTTCATTGCCGGGGGTGCTGGCGACGAAATCACCAAGCGTGACAATGAAGCCGCATTCGACCGCATCAAGTTGAGGCAGCGTGTGCTGCGCGATGTCACAAGACTTGATACCGCGATCACACTCTTCGGGCAAAGGCTGCCCCATCCAATCATCCTGGCCCCAATAGCGTATCAGCGGCTGGCGCATCCGGAAGGTGAGGTGGCCGCGGCGCGCGGCGCCGGAGTGGCGGGAGCGGTGTTCATTGTGGGAACTACGGCGACGGCGGCAATCGAGGATTGCTTAGCGGAGAGCCAGTCTCCAGTATGGTTCCTGCTCTATTGGCAAAGCGATCGCAGTTTCAATGGCGAACTCGTATCTCGCATGGCGGCACTGGGCGCAAAGGCGATCAGCGTGACGGTCGACTTGCCAACGCCAGGCGATCGCCGCAGGCAATTCCGGGCAGGCTTCAAAATGCCCGATAGCATTGCAACGCCGTACTTCAAGGACCGGAACACCGGCGTGCTTAAAGTTGGCACTGCGCAAAAGCGGGCCATGCCGACCTGGGCGGATATTGCCTGGCTGCGTTCGCTGACAACCCTGCCGCTTATCCTGAAGGGTATCCTCGATCCTGACGATGCCGAGCAAGCCATCGGAACTGGTGCAGATGCTATCGTCGTCTCGAACCACGGTTCGCGTAACCTCGACACACTGCCGGCAGCCATCGACGCCCTGCCCGCCATCGCGGAACGGGTGGCCGGCCGGATCCCCATCGTCCTCGATGGCGGCGTTAGGCGTGGCACCGACGTTTTGAAGGCGATTGCGCTAGGGGCAAGCGCTGTCATGATTGGCCGCCCTTATGTCTACGCCCTAGCAACGGCTGGGGCCGAGGGGGTAGCCCACTGCGTCAACCTGCTTCGCCGTGACTTCGAGATGGCAATGGCGCTAACCGGCCGGGCGCGCATCGTCGAAATCGACCGGTCGGTAATCTGGTGAAGCCCGGCCCGCATTTAGGACCAGGATATCAAGTCGTCTTCGGCGATCGCGAAAGGTGGTGGCAAAGGTTTGGACTGAAACCTGATCGATCAGGTCAACGGGCCAGACCTCTACCCCTTCAATTCCGCTCAAAGCGGCTTGGGCGGCGATTGGGTCAAGCGCGGCACGCAGATGATAGCCCCGTATGCAGCAAGCACTCTAATGGTCTCCAAGCCAAGCCCGGGAGAACCACCGGTCGGCCGTTCGCACATTTGGTTCCCCAGCTTCGCCCCTACGAATGCTCGGCACACAAACCCAATAGCAGTTCCCTGGGTGCTGTCGCCCAGCACGCCTTGACCAAAGGAATGTGGACCCTCGGGCCGGGTAGCAGACCGTCCCTCATGTCATCAGACTCCTCGGTTCCAGGGCCGCTAACCATTAGGGACCGGGAACCAGCCAACGAGATAGACAGCTTTCAGGAAGTGCTCAATTCCTGCTTGAGTGCCCGAAATGAGGCGCATTGCGGACTGGCAGGTTTGGGGCCGATTGCGGACTTGCGGCTTCGAGGCCTGGAATGTGAGAAGCGGACATTCAGGCGCTCCCCATGCATCGACGTGAACTGACCGATTGTGTTGAAGAGTCCGACGCACCGCGAAGTCACCACCGACAATAGAATCCCGTTCCACCCTGGCGCATTGCATGGAATCAGGATTCACTTGTGGGTCTTTTCGGAACGCCACGCTACGCAAATGCCGTAGTTAGCCGCGATCGGACTTTTTCAACAGTATCGGCCCAATGCGGACGTTTGCTTCCGCAACGGGGCCGAGGTCCCTGGTTTTGCAACCAGCCCTTCGCTGTCTTCCTAATGGAGGGTGTGCTAATGTTTTACTAGCTTGGGATCAGATCGATTTCAAATTTGATCGCTGGCGCGTGGGCGCCGAGCTGGCAAACATCTAGTAGTAATCTTTGAGGGGATCCCCGCCGCCTCGAAAGCGAGCAAGACGACATCACGACGAAGTATCGAGGGATAGTTAACAGCCATAGGGCCGCGATAACGGCAGGGGTACAAATGACTTTTTTGGTGCGCGTATGGCTAGCGTTGACGGTTGTTCTGGCAATTGTGGTTACTATGTTAGCGGTGCTGGTTAAGCTACAGAACGAGGCGGTGTATTCGCAGCTTGTGCGGCAACGACTTTCGGTCATTGCAGCGGCAACCGCCGCCCCCTTCCGGTCAGTCTCGGAACTTGGTCTCACGGTGGCGACGGTGCGCAATGCCCAAGAGCTGCTGAACCGGGCTTGGCAGACCGACCCCACGATTTCCAACATTGTTCTGCTTGATGCAGCCGGCGGAGTTATCCTTTCTGTGCCGGATACTGCTGTTCCATTTAGCGGGCGCCAAATGGGTCGCGCGATGGAAGAGGGCTCCAACAGCCAGTGGGGTCTTGAGACTGCGACCGCGCTGATCAGCGGTGCCACCATAAAGGACGAGAACGACGAGCGGGCCGCTGCATTGGCAGTTATCTACCCGATGAACGAATTGCGGAACCACAATCGCCTTATCAGTTCGCAAATCTGGCTGTCCGCGCTGGCGCTTCTGACCGGATTCTCGACCCTAGCTTACGCCGCATTGCGCTATCGTCTGCGTCCGGCCATCCGCACCCTTGATGATATCGCAAGCCATGCCGAAGACGACAGCACTTTGACTGCCGGCGACTTTGCCGATTTTCGAGCGACGCTCGCCGCAGGCACCGCAAAATACCGTTTGGCAATGACAAAACTTGCTGCGCTTATTGGAGCAGACCGCGCGGAAGCTCCACCTGCGTGGCCACAGGGTGCCGACGTCATCTCGGTTCCCGATAGCCCCATGGCTGTCACGGTGTCGCGACGGCTTACG
Organism: Mesorhizobium sp. L103C131B0; assembly: GCF_000502275.1. Taxonomy (NCBI): domain Bacteria; kingdom Pseudomonadati; phylum Pseudomonadota; class Alphaproteobacteria; order Hyphomicrobiales; family Phyllobacteriaceae; genus Mesorhizobium; species Mesorhizobium sp. L103C131B0. The sequence continues at coordinate 6,051 of NZ_AYXC01000037.1, forward strand.
GCGCTCATAGCCGTCCTGGTGCTGGGGATCACCGTATCGCTCGGCACTGTCGCCTACCGCAGCATCGATGAGTCCTTTGCTCCCGAACTCGACAAGCGCACGAGGCTTATTGGCAGCATTGCCAATGATGCTATTGCCCGCACGCTAAAGGCGGGTGTGCCACTCGATATGATGGTCGGTGGACGCGAATTCTTCTCGTCCCTGCTTCGCGACTTTCCAGAAATTTCCTACTTCGCGCTGGTCACCAACCGACCCATTTTGGAGATGGGCACCCGCCCGCCCACCACGACGTCGGTGATGCTACAGGCAGGGACCGTTGTGCCGATCGTCGTCGACAACAAGCTGGTGGCCAATGTCGTCGTAATCAAGAACGCGGGATACCTTTCGCGTCAATTCCGCGATCTCATTCTCGACCTCCTGGTGGTGACGCTGGTGACAATTCTGTTGGCGGTTGAACTGGTCTCCGTGATGACCAATCACTCGCTAACCGGACCCTTGACCCGCCTCGACTACATCCTGAAGCTTCAGGCGGCCGGCGATTTCTCCCACCGCATCCTGGTGAGCGGGATTAGCGCCGTCGATAGGCTGGGCCAAGCCCTTTCCTTGCGTGCTGAGCGGCTTGCGGCAATGATGGCAGCCGCCCAGGAGCTACCCAAGGGCACCCGTGCCGTGCAACTGGAACCGGACTTCATTATCCCGGCTGGCCGGCCGCTCATCATGAGATTTTGCAGTCTAGGCGATGTGCGACTTCCGCTTTTCCTCATCGCCGCGGCTGACTCATTTCCACTGTCGTTCTTTTCGCTTTATGTCCGGGATTCCGACAATCCGCTGACTTGGCTCAACCCGGGCATCGTTATCAGTTTGCCGCTCGCCGCCTATCTCACAGCCATTGTCTTCGGTTCGCCCTATGCGCGTCCGCTGGCGAAACGCTTCGGGCACCGCAACCTGTTCCTGTTTGCTTCCATCCCAGCGGCCCTCTCGAATTTCGGGTTCTTCATTTCCACCAATGTGCTCGAAATTATCTTTTTCTGTGTGTTCAGCGGCATTGGCTATGCTTTTGCTTCACTCTCTTGCCAGGACTACGTGATCGACGCTGCCCCAAAGGAACATCGGGCCCAAGCGCTAGGGCTGTTCCACGTGGCGATGTTTGGCGGCTTCTATGCTGGAACGGCACTGGGAGGCGTGGTTGCCGACCGTCTGGGCGAGCGCAGCGTATTTCTGGTTTGTGCCGTCTTGATCGTTATCTCCGCAGCGATGATCTTGCGCATGCTCCCTGGCCCCACCCACGTTTCGGCGCTCACCGAGCAGGGCGGCCGCTCTAAGCTGCGGCAGTTGCTTGGAACAATTGCTGATGGCCAGTTCGCGACCCTGCTGTTTGGCATTATCTTGCCCCAAACGATCCTCGATCAGGTCTTCATCTCCTATCTCCTGTCGCTGCAGATGAACGCGTTAGGCGCCTCCACGGCCGATACCGGACGCCTGATGATGATCTACTTTCTGATGGTGATCCTGTCAGGGTCACTGTATGGGCGACTGCCTGCCGGCAGGATCTCGGCAGTGGGCATCACTGTCGCCGGAGCATTGCTTGGCGGAGTGACGCTGCTCGCAGCAGCGGCAGTTACCAACGGCTGGACAATGGTCGTTGCCGCAATCGGCACCGGCCTTGGCTACGGCCTGGTGAGCGGGCCGCAGACGGCCACGGTGATGGAACTTGCGGAAGGAAGGCTGGCCCATATCGGTTCGGAAAGGGTCCTTGGCGCTGTCAGGGTCATGGACCGAATTGGCAGCGTTGTGGGCCTTTTCGCGATCGCCGGCGTCGCTGGCAGTTTTGGCTATTCCGCCGCAATGGGCTTCATCGCCATCTTGGTGCTGGCCGGGGTTGGCTCGTATCTCATCTACCACGTGGCAAGCCACAGCTTGCCGATCATCGCAGGGAGGAAAGCATGAAATTGACATACCCTATGTTGGCCGGGGCCGCGCTAGCTTCTTGCCTCGTTCTTCCGCCTCGGGTCGAGGCGGCGGAGAAGACCGTTGTGATGATAACGTGGCTGGGCTGCGAGGATGTCTGCAAGGGCCTCAAGGACTCGCTTGAAGAAAAGAAAATTGATGTCAGCTTCGTCGTCGACGATGCGGCACAGGACAAGAGCAAGCTGCCCGACTTTGTCAAGGATGCACGCGACCGCAAGGCTGACGTGGTGGTCACCTGGGGCACCAAGACTACTCTAGGCATGGTCGGCACGTTGAAAGACCAGCAGAACAGCGATCTTCTCAATGACATCCCTGTGGTGTTCACCGTGGTAGCCGATCCGATCGGTGCGGGTATCATCGAAAGCTACGAAAAGACTGGCCGCGCCAATGTGACCGGTACCCGAAACCGAGTTCCCGAAAGCGTCAACATTAAGAGCATCAAGCGCTACCTGCCGAGCTTCGATCATCTCGGCCTCCTGTTCGACCGCAGTGAGCCCAACTCGGTGAAAAAGACGGAGGAACTGACGGCTTTGTCGGAAAAGATGAAGTTCAAATTCGACGCATTGCCACTGCCGGCGCTTGCCGATGGAACTCCGGATCCAGCCAAGCTCCCCCAGGCTGTCGCTCAGCTGAAGGCGGCCGGCGTGCAATTCGTCTACTTGGGCTCGAGCACCTTCCTTGAAAAGAATGCGGACGTCTTCACCGATGCTGCCGTGGCAAATGGTCTACCGGTGCTCAGCCCCTATGAGCATCTGGTCAGCGAATCCCGGGCGCTGATGTCGGTGGCCGCCCGCGACTACGACGTCGGCAAGCTGGCCGGCGAGCAGGTGGCCAAGATCCTGGCGGAGGGTGCCAAGCCTGGCGACATGCCTGTCGTCGCCATGGAGAAGTTCGCCTATCTGGTAAACATGAAGGTCGCTAAGAAACTCAACTTGTTTCCACCTGTCGAGTTCCTGCAATTCGTTGAGAAGGTGGAGTAAACGTTACGACAAAACGAGGGCAAGCAGCGGGGCGAAGGGAAGCGGGTGCTTTGGCGCACGTCCGATTCTGTAACACGATGAATGTCGGCAAATGGCGGATAGTGTTGAAAAAGTCCCACGCACCGCAAAGTGGCCCCTGATAATAAAATCCTGTTCCACCCCGGCGCATTGCATGAAAATTCAATTTTGGGGTCTTTGCGGAACGCCATTCTAAACTGCCCAGACGCGAAGCGACTATCGCCGCACCCGCGACGCCCAGCGTGGTCGCCGGCAATGTCCGCTTAAAGGCAGTGGCACAGTTAACTTTAATGACCGAGGTGAGGCGCATTGCTGACTGGCGGCTCTGGGGCCGAAGGCTGCCAGTCCGGTTTGCGCAGCCAAGATGGAAAGGGCAGATATTCGCCTGAAGGGGCGGCAGCCCGAAGCTCACTCAAGTCGGACGGCTGCAGCGTCGCTTATCGATGGCCAAGGATGTTACAGGTGCGCGTCATCCTACGATCGAGGCGCCCGCCGGTGCCGTCCACGTATTGCAGAATTGGGAACGAGCCTCAGAAATAGAAGGGAGAGGAAGCGGCCGTTGAACATCGAATCGATCAATCCATGTTGATCCGCGGACCTGTTGCCCCGTTCAGCAATCGCTTCAAATGGAAGCTCGCAAGCTGGTCCCCTGCGCGCCTGCCTACTTCAGCAGCGAACGAGGTGACCGCACTAGGGTCGCCGGCTTCCAGCTTAGCGAAGGCCGCCAGGTAATCCTTCGTCGCGAGGTCGTCGCATTGCTCAGGCCTTAGTGGCTCGTAAGCGCGCAGCGACTCCGTTCGTCCTCTCAACACGAGGTCACCCACCGGCCGCCCTCGGAAATTCATAACTTGCCTCGCGACGCTCTCGCTCAGGCAAATACGGGTGCCTAGTTGTTTGTTGGCGGCTTCCAGCCGCGCCGCGATGTTGATGGTGTCTCCATAGGCCGTGTAGTCGAAGAAGCGGGCGCCGCCGAAATTACCGACGATCGCCGGCCCGGCGTGGGCGCCGATACGGGTGGGGCCGAGCGCCACGCCCCTGGCGCGCCAGCCGGCGCGGAAGTCTTCCGAAAAGTCGTCGAGGTCAAGCGCGCAAGCGACGGCGCGGGCGGCACGGTCGGGCTGGTCGCCCGGCGCGCCGAAGAGCACATGCAGTGCGTCCCCGACGATCTTGGCCACCGTGCCCTCGTGGTGGAAAACGATGTCGGTCATGCCGGCGAGGTACACGTTAAGCAGTTCGCCCAGTACCGCCGGGTCGAGTGTCTCAGCCAGCGCAGTGAAGCCGGCGATGTCAGTGAAAAGCGACGCCACCTCGCGTCGCTGCCCGGCAAGCTCGCCAGCGTCGCTGGCGAGCCGCTCGGCGAGGTTGGGCGAGAAGTAACGCGACAGCGAGGCGTGCGCGCGCTCGGCCGCCACCTGCTTGCCCCGCGCGTCGCGCAGAAGGGCAAGGTGCCTCAGCGTCTTGGCGATAGTCGTCTCCAGGTCGGCGAAATCGATCGGCTTCACAAGGAAATCATAGGCTCCGCGGTTCATTGCCATGCGGATGTTGGCCATGTCGCCGTAGGCCGACACAATGATGGTCGACAAACGCTCCTCGGCGTCCTGGAGCTTCGCAAGCAGCGACAGACCGTCCATGCGCGGCATATTGATGTCGGCAACGACCATTTCGATGCCGGGATTTGCGGCGATCACGTCCAGCGCCTCGACGCCGTCGCGGGCAAAGATAAAGCTCACTGCCCCGTCGCGGATCTGGCGGCGGAACTTTTGCAGCACGAGCGGCTCCAAGTCCGGCTCGTCGTCGACGACGAGGATCAGCGCCGTCACGCCGCGAGCCCGACGCGGGCGTCGATCTCGCCGCGCAGCGCGACGAAATCGAGGGGCTTCGTCAACAGCGCCTCGGCGCCGTTTTCGAGCGCCTTCCGCTTGGTCTCGGGGTCGCCATAGGCGGTGATCATGATCACGGGCACATCGGGACGCAACGCCTTCGCTTTCGGCAGGAGCTCGAGGCCGCTCATGCCCGGCATGTTGATGTCAGATAGGATGAGGATCAGCGAGGCACTTTCCGCCGCCTCGATCACGCTGAGAGCGTGCGGCGCCGAAAGCGCGAATGCCATGTCGAAGCGCCCCGCTCTCAGGTCGCGCCGGAACTGCTGCCGGAAAAGCACCTCGATGTCGGGTTCGTCGTCGACGACCAGGATGAGCAGACTCAAGCGCTTCCTCCAGCTTTGGCGAGCGTCGCGGCGCCGCGCGGCAAAACGATGCGGAATTCGGTGAAGGAACCCAGCTCGGTGTCGACCTCTATGGTGCCTGCGTGCTGTTTCACGACGATGTCGTGGCTTAACGACAGGCCTAGCCCCGTTCCCTCGCCCGCCGGCTTGGTGGTGAAGAACGGGTTGAACATCTTTTCCTTCACCTCCGGCGGGATGCCGGTGCCGTTGTCGCGGATCCTGATCTCGACCGCATCGCCCAGGTTCTTCGTCGATGCCGCCAGCACCGGCTCGTAGCCGGTTTCGCCATTGGCCACACGTCGTTTCGTTGTCGCGTAAAAGCCGTTGGAGATCAGGTTCAACAGCACTCGGGTGATCTCCTGCGGAAAGAGATCGACCTTGCCGGCGCCTGGATCGAATTTCCTTTCCAGGGTGATGTTGAAGCCTTTCCCCTCGGCGCGCGCGCCATGATAGGCGAGGTTCAAGCTCTCCTCCACGACCGCATTGATGTCGATCGGCCGGTGCTCGCCCGAGCCCGAGCGCGAATGGAGCAGCATGTTCCTGACGATCGAGTCAGCGCGCTTGCCGTGCTGTACCACCTTGTCGAGATTGCCCTTCAGCATGTCCGATAACTCGTCGATCTCCGAGCGGGTCTTGTCGTCAAGCGCCGCGCCTTGCAGCGCCTCGCGCAGCTCCACGATAAGGTCGCCGGACAGCGAGGAAAAGTTGTTGACGAAATTGAGCGGGTTCTTGATCTCGTGAGCGATTCCCGCGGTCAGCTGGCCGAGCGAGGCGAGCTTTTCGGTCTGCACGAGTCGATCTTGGGCCTTGCGCAAGTCGTCCAGCGAGCGCGACAGGTCCTCGGTGCGCGCCTGCACCTCGTCGAACAGGCGGACATTCTCGATGGCGATGACCGCTTGATCGGCGAAGGTCTTCAAAAGTTCTACTTGCTTGGCGGCAAGAACGCCCGTCTCAGCGCGCCCGACTGCTATGCAACCGATGGGCAGGCCGTCACGCAGCATCGGCACGGCGACAGCGCTGCGCAGGCCCGAAAAAGCCGCCGCGGCGCGGTGCGTGAATTCACTGTCCAAGGTGAGGTCTGGGATCTGCGCCACGTCAAGATAGAGGATCGCCCGTTCGGCGGCGCTGCCGCGAGTAGGTGCCACGGGAAAGGTGTTGCGTACGATATGAACGCTTTCTTCGGTGATGCCGTGATGCGCTACGAAATGCAGAAGCTCGCCATCATATCTGTAGACGAAGCAGAACTGCGCTTCGCACAGACGGGCGGCACTTTGCGCTATCATGTTGAACACCGGCTGCACATCAGTGGGCGAGCGGCTGATGACGCCAAGCACATCGCTGGTCGCCGTCTGGTACTCTAGCGCCTCGGTAGCCTCCCGCGTCCGCTGCTGCACTTCCTCGAACAAGCGGACGTTCTCAATCGCGATGACGGCCTGGTCGGCGAAAGTCTTCAGCAGTTCGAGCTGCTTGTCTGTGAATGGCCTTGCCTCGGCGCGCCGGATCATTATCGCTCCGATGACGTCCTCCTCGCGCAGGAGCGGAGCCGCAAGGATCGCGCGGAATCCGAGCCGTCGCGCAAACTCGGCTCCGACCGGAAACTCCCTGCCGGCCTCCTGCAAATCAAGGACATGCACCGGCGCGCGATCGAGCACCGCGCGGCCGGTGACCACGTCCCGGGCGACCGGCAGTCCCGTGTCGTCGACGGGGATCGGCCCGTGATGGGCTCCCACCGCCAGCCGACCGGCGCGTCGCAGGTAGATCGTCGCGTCATAGGCGTCGCAGAGGCGCGCTGCGCTTTCGGCGACGGCGTCAAGGACTGGCTGGATGTCGGTCGGTGACGCGGCGATGACGCGCAAGATAGAGCCCGTCGCAGTCTCCCGCTCCAGCGCCTCGGTTACTTCGCGATTGCGCGCCTGCACCTCCTCGAACAGGCGCACGTTCGCGATGGCGATGGCAGCCTGATCGGCGAAGGTCTCCACCAGTTCGATCTGGCGTTGTGAGAACGGCCCCACGGTCCGTCTCGCCATGCCGAAGACGCCGATCACGTCTCGGCCTCGCTTGAGGGGGACCGAAAGGGCCGCGCGGAAATGGCCCATGCTCGCCGCTTCCGGCCTTTTGTATTCCATATCCTTGGACACATCGGGCACATGGACGGTTGCCCCTTCGAGGGCCGCTCGACCTTGAAATGTCCCACGCCCGATCGGGTGTGGATGGCTCTTCTCATAAGCGCGAAGTTCATCTGTCCAACCGGTCCCGGTCATGACCCGTAGCCAATCGCCATCGCGCAGTGAGATCGAGCCCATATCACCGCCTGCCAGGCGGATCGCCGAATCGAGTAGCGTCTGCAATACGGGTTCAAGGTCGAAGGCCGACCGGCTGATGACCTTGAGCACGTCGGCGGTCGCAGTCTGCTGAGCAAGCGCTTCGGTCAGTTCGGCCGTCCGTGCCTGCAATTCTTCGAATAGCCCCACGTTCGAGATGGCGATCACGGCCTGGTCGGCGAAGGACTTCAGAACCTCGATCTGCCTGTCGCTGAACGGTCTCACCTCTCTTCGCCGCAGGCTAATCGCACCGATCGCTCTTCCATCCCCCACGAGAGGTGTCGCCAGAATGGTGCGAAAGCCGTACTGAATGGCCTTTTCCCGTCCTGCCGCGAATTCGGTCCCAGCCTCGGACAAGTCTTCGACCTGCACGGTCCTCGCATCGATCACCGACCGCGCCATTACCCGGTCTCGCTCCAGTGGCCACGGCGCCTCATCGACCGCAATTGGGCCCGAATGCGCGCCGAGATGGAGCATATCGTTCTTCTTGAGCCGGATGATTACGTCATAGGCCTCGCAAAGACGGGCGGCGCTAGCCGCCACGGCGTCGAGGACCGGCTTGATATCAGTTGGCGACGAGGCGATGACGCGAAGCAGCTCGCCGGTGGCCGTCTCGCGTTCGAGCGCTTCGTTGAGCTCCCGCGTGAGATGCCCAATCCTAGCTTCGAGTTCGTCGTGTGATTGCCGCATGCAGGTTCTAGGCCTCGGTCGCAGCGCTGCCCACTAGGTCGAGATGCGAACCATAGGCAGAATGGCAGTAGAAATACTAGGTCGCTCGACGGTCAATCGATCCGCCCTCCATTCGCAGCGAGGAAGATCGGCAGCCGGACTCTCGACATTTTTAATAGAACGGGTCGCCGGTAGTCAGAATCATCAGGTGGCACTTCTACAAAGGGCCTGCGCGGGCTTGATCGCAACCTTCCAGTAGCAAACAGCAATGTCAGGTGTTTGCGCAACTGCGATGTCCAAGGTGGTCGCCAGCAAGGTCTGCTATCGGGCAGAGCAAAGATCAACTCAACGGCCGACAAGAGGCGCGAAGCTGCCGTTTGTTGGGGCACGGCCCACTCTAGTCCGCTCTGACGTGCCAAGCAGCTCGTTTCACTCCACCGAATTTTCTGCTTGAATACCTCTGAAACCTGCCGTGGAGCGCCTCCCATTTTGGAAGATCCCTTCGCCCCCCTACGGCAACGTTTCCTGGCCCGGTGCGCCGCTCAATTAGCGGAGTTGAAGGCGGCGCGTCACACAGCCCTTTTGAAGGGCTCCAACGACTCGCTGATTGGGACGGCGCACTCGCTCGCTGGAGCCGCGGGAACCTTCGGGTTTGCGGAGGTCAGCGTGCAGGCATCGGCACTGGAAACATCGCTGATCGAGCGGGCGGATGACGGAGCCGTGCATGCCGCGCTCGATGCGCTTATAACTGAAATCGAGCGGACGCTGCGGTGATTCAACTGGCTGGCTCACTTCTTCGGCCCAGTCAGGCCGGTCCTAGTCATCTCGCCCCAGCTTTGGTCGGCGCGCAGATATTGCCACCATCCCTTCACGCGCCAGAGATTGTTGAGCTGGCGGTAACCGAAATTCTCGATCACAGCCACGGCCGTGAGCAAGGCGAGATCCCGCGCGCGCGGAAAACGTCGAAGCTCGGCCTCTTCGAGGACCAGCGAACACACGCTCACGCAAACCCCGTAGGTGAAAACCAGCGACGTGAATGCCAAGAGATATTCGGTCGAAAGGATGCCGAGCAGCCAGAAGGTCGGGATCAGCACATAGCCCAGCACCTCCGATATCGGCCCCAGCACATCGACAATCAATATGTGGCCAAACCCAAGGAAGCCAACGCGCCCATAGCGGGGGTTGAAGAGCATGGAGCGGTAACGGAAGAAGCATTCGAGCGCACCGCGCTGCCAGCGCGTACGCTGCCTTGCCAGAACGCGAAGCGACTCCGGCGCTTCGGTCCAGCACACCGGCTCAGGAATGAACTGGATGCTGTATCTTCGCTTGGTGTCCATCATGTGCCGATGCAGCTTGATCACGAGGTCCAAATCTTCACCCATCGACCCACTGGTGAAGCCGCCAACCGCCACAACTTCCGTGCGGCGAAACAGACCAAAGGCGCCGGACACCAGCATCAGCGAGTTGATGCGGCTCCACGCAAGCCGCGCCATGAGAAAGGCCCGCAAATATTCGACCACCTGCAGCAGCGGCAATAGCCGGCGCGGCAGCCGGACCTCGCGCACCCTGCCACCTTCGATCCTGGAGCCGTTGGCAATCCGAATCGTGCCGCCCACGGCGATGGTGCGCTCTGGATCGTCGATGAAGGGCTGCGCGGCACGCATCAACGCATCGGGCTCGAGGATGGAATCGCCATCGATCACGCAAAACAGCGGCGCGCGGCAGACATTGATACCGGCATTCTGGGCATCGGCCTTGCCGCCATTTTCCTTGTCGACCACGAACAGCCGTTCGGTAATCAACGAGGAATAGAGCCCACGAATCGGCTTGTGCGCCAGGGCGTCCTCATAAGGCCGGTGGAATTTCACCAGCTTGAAGCCTTCGATAAGGCGCTGCAGAGTCTGATCCTTCGAGCCGTCATTGATGACGATCACCTCGAAATTCGGATATTCGAGCGCCAGCATCGAGTGCACGCTCTCGACTACGTTAACTTCCTCATTGTAGGCAGGCACCAGCAGCGCGATCGGCGGCGCGACGTCGCCGTAACGGTGCCACAGCAGGGCCGATCGCGCGACCGGCGGGCGCTTGGACAGCGCGTAGGCGGCAATGATGAGTTGCAGGAGGTATACCGCCGTCTGCGCCAGCCCTGCCCCAATGATGAACCAGGACAGGATGGAGGCACCCAGGACGATCTCTTGGCTCCAGTCGAACATCACGCGGCCGGCCCCTCGGCAAGGATCAGTGAGGCCGTGCGCTGGCGGCGCGAGACCTCGCTGGCGGCGATCTCGCGCAGCACCTGTTCTCCCTGCTGGCCGAGCGAGCGCAATGCGTTAGCGGCGGCATAGCGCACGGTCCATGCCTCGTCGTCCATCAGCTGAGCGAGGGGCGCGGCGAGTTCAAACAGGCCGAGGCGGCCCGCTGCATCGGCGGCGTCGGCACGCACATCCCAGCCGCCATCTTCCATCGCCTTGGCCAGGATGGCCGGCGCATTGGCATGTCCCGTCAGGCCGAGTGCCCGCAATGCGGCTGCGGCGACCTCCGGTGACGGATCGCCAGCCGCGCGAGCAAAGAACTCACCAAACCGGAGGCCTCCGTTGCGAGCAAGCGCATCGATTGCCGCCGCCCTGATAAAAGGCACTGCGTCCTCACGGCTGCCGTAATCCTCAAGCTCGTCGAACCGCTTTGACGGGAAGCGCCTGAAAAGCTCGATCACGCGCCTCGAGCGCTGCCCCGCCACGCCGATCTTGCGTAGCGTTATAATCAGCGGCGGCAGGGCGCCGATATCGCACAGCGCAATGGCGACGGCGATCCTGACCTCGCGCGACCGGTCGCGATCGAGCGCCGAAAGCAGGTTTGCCACCGCGTCCTCCGAACGCAGCGCCCCCAGCATCTCGGCCGCGTGGATGCGTTCGGCGCCGTTGCCCTTTTCAAGCTGGGTGCCGACAAGGGTCGGCAGGCCACATTCGTTGAAGGCTGAAAGCAGCTCGTCGTGCTCCTCGCCGCGCAGCAGCGAGATAAACTCGAAGCCGGCATCGATCGCCACCCTTGCCGGCACCGCAAGCAGCGCCGTCTTCAATGCCTCGCGATCGCGATTTTCGGTGAAGGCGATCAGCGCCGTTAGAAGAAGGCGCCGCTGATCGGCGCCCGCCGTCCCCCGGCGCTCGTGCAGCACCCGGCGCCCGATCAGCAGAAGCATGATCACCAGGGAAAGGGCACTGAGCAGGATGGACAGGTACCAGACGTACAACATGATCAGAACCGCGCAGTCAGGCCGAGCCCGAATGTGGTTAGATCCAATGTCGGGCGCTGCTCATGGGCGAAGCTACTGCGCAGCGTCAGCGGGTCGGAAACGTCCAAGGAGATGCCCCCAAAGACGGTACGCGTAGGCACCAGCGTGCCGTCGGAGATCTCGGGGGCATCCCCAAAACCACCAAAAACATTGACGCTAGGGGTAACTGCAAGATCGACTCGCAGGACATAACCATCGGCGCGCGTGCCGATATCGTCGGCCGCGTGCACCCATCGCGCCGCAAGCCCGAGCCGGCCATCCAGGACATAGGCCTGCACCCAAGGCGAGATGGTGGTGATCTCGGTGTTGGCAAAATTGTCATAACGGGTATCGATGTTGAGCGAGAACGGACCGAACCTCTTTGCGGCCGCCAGGATCTGCCATGAAGCGCCGGCGCCTATCGAGGAGCGCGCCAGGAAATCGGCATCCGGCGTCACGGCCACCAGCGCATACGCTGAAACCGACGGCGAAAAGGCCTGGTCGATGCGGCCTTCGATCTGAAGGTCGGTGCGGCCATAACGGGTCGCCACTCGGGTGCGGCCGGAAATGGTCATCCGCGGGGTGAGCCGATAGGCAACCCCGGCCAAACTGTCGGTCCATTCGCCAAGGCCGTCGGTGAGCACACTCACTTCGCTGCCCAGATCGAACCGCCATTTGCGCGGCGGTGGCGCGGCCAGCCTCTGCTCGATATCGGGTGAGCCAGGCTCGAGAGCAAGCGCCTGCCGGTAGGCGTCGCGCGCAGCGTTGTCGTCGCCGCGCTCCCGGCGCAGGTCGCCAATTCCCACCAGCGCCTCGGCATTGCGCGGATCGATCGCCAGCACCCGCTGAAACGACTGCTCAGCCCGCGTGTAGTCCTGCTCGACTAGGGAAACACGTGCGTCGAGAGCGATCGCCTCGGCGTTGCCAGGCACATTGCCAAGCACATCATCAATCATAGTGCGGGCGCGCGGCACGTCGCCCTGCCAGATTGCCACGCGCACCTTGCCGAGGCGGGCATCGAGAAGTCCGGGCCTGATGGCCAGCGCCCGGTCGAAGAAATTCCCGGCTTCGTCGAATTTCTGTTGGGATCCAGCCACGAGACCCATGGCGACCAGGATGTCGGTGTTTTTCGGCGCCAGCCGCAGCGCTCGGCGGTAGGCGTTCTGCGCCTCGGGCAATTGTCCCGCCGCCCGCAATCTCTGGCCCTTCTCCATCAGTCCGGCGACGGGATCCGGCCGCGGCGGACGCAGCCTCTTCCTCACGGTCGCAGGCTTCGCTTTGCTGCTACCGGCTTGCTGGGCCTTGTGGATGCTGGCGACAAGCGTACTCGCATCGGCATTCTCGGGCTGGGCACGCGAGACTTTTTCGGCCAGCGGCAGGGCAGCGTCCAGATTGCCCGACCGGAACTCGACCTGAGCCATGCCGAAGCTGGCATCCAGATATTCCGGCGCAATCGCAAGCGCCTTGGAAAACGCTTCACGCGCCGCCCGCAGATTGTTGCGGCCAAGTTCGGCGAAGCCAAGTTGCACCAGGGCGTCGGCATTGTCCGGCTTGAGCGCCAGCGCACGCCTAAGCAGCTGCGCCGCCTCGTCGAAATGCTGGGCCTGTCTGGCCTTGACGCCGGAGGCGTACAGTTCCTCGACCGTCTGGGCCAGCGTCGCGGCGGGCGCTGCCGCAACCGCCACGAAGACGCATGCTGCAACCATGGCGCACCGGCCGCGCCTCATCAGCGCTTCCCGCTCTTCCGCGCCAATAGACGCGCAAGCCGGGCCAGGAGTTCCTCGGGAATGAAGGGTTTCACAAGGTAGTCGTCGGCCCCCTTCTCAAGGGCCGAGACGATGTCTTTTTCGCCCTTGCGGGCGGTCAGCATGACCACCGGGATTTCCGACAAAGCCGGGTCGCTCTTTATGCGGGCAAGAACCTCCAGGCCGTCGGCCTTGGGCATCATAGCGTCGAGCACGATAATATCGGGCGCCTCATGCTCCGCCTTCAAGAGCGCTTCCGCCCCGTCTACTGCTTTGATGACCTCGTATCCCTTTGCCCTGAGCCTGAATTCCATCAGTTCGATCAAGAGGGGATCGTCATCGCAAATCAGAACTCTTGCCTTCGCTCCGTTCAACCGCCTTGCTCCGGTTCCGTCGCCCCCCGGAGTGATCAATCCATGAACCACATCCGCCAACGTGGCTCATGCAGAGAAACAGTTCTCAACTCTCATCGACGTCTGCCGATGCCAGGCGATTATAGACCGCCTGATTCGCTACGCCTGCACCTCGGCACAATCAGTAGATGAATAAGGAGACATGGTATAGGAGCCGTGAACGGCGTCGCTCAGTCTGCTGCCACGCTGCGCTCGGTGCCCAAGCCAAAGGTCGGCTCAGGCGCGCGGTCGAAGCAATCTTTTGACTTCACCGGCAAGCGCAAGCGGGTCGAACGGCTTGGCGATAACCCCTACCGCCCCCATCGCCAAGTAGCGTTCGACCTCATGCGTCTGGGTGCGCGCGGTGATGAACACCACGGGTATCGAAGCCGTCGCCCCAGACTCGGCCAGGCGCCGCAGCGTCTCTGGTCCGTCCATGTCCGGCATCATCACGTCGAGCAGAATAAGGTGGGGTCGCCATTCGGCGGCATCGGCGAGCGCCTGCGCGCCGGACGGGCAGGACAGCACCTCGAACTCCGGCTCGAGTTCCAGCGACATCTGGGCGATTTCGCGGATATCGTCCTCGTCATCCACATAGAGAATCCTTGCGGGCATGAGCGTCACTCCTTGGGGTGCGCGGCAGGTTGGGTGCGGGACGAAACCAACATGCTCCTGACCAGCTTTGCCACATCGATTTCCGACGCCCTGGTCTTGGTCAGGATAGCCTGCACGCGATCACCTAGTTTCTGGTCTAGCTCCGCCGCCGAAAACACGATTACCCCAGTCTCGAGCGGCAGATCGGCCAGCAGGTCCAACCCCGATCCGTCGGGGAGTGCAATATCCAGGATCACCAGATCGAAGCGATGCCGGCCGATCGCCTCCCGGGCGTCCTTGAGGGTCTTCGCAGAACTGATTGAGACACCCGAACCCAACCCCTCCGACATCACCGCAAGCACGCCCTCGTCGTCCTCGACATGCAGAATCTTCGGCCTCTGCTCGGTCCTGCCAGCAAGGATCTTGGCAAGGGCGGCGTGAAGCCGCTTTGAATCCACCGGCTTCTCCAGCCAGTCGACAATACCGACGGCGCTGCCGTTCAGCGATCCCCTGGCCTCATCGGCAACGGCGGAGATGACGATGACCGCGATGTCGGAATTGACCGGCGATGCCCTAATGTCGTGGAAGAGCTTGATACCGGATTCCCCCGCCAGCTTGATGTCGAGGGTCAAGGCCACGTATTCGCGGGACCTCAGAAGCGCCGTTGCCGTGGCGATATCGGGTGCGATGTCGCTGGAAAAGCCCTCCGCATCCAAGAGTGCCGCAATCACGGCGGCGACGTCGGATTCGTCTTCACAGATCAGAACCCGTAGGCGGCCATCGGGCTTCCGCGTCAGGTGCGGTGGCGGATACGGCCTTGGGTGGTGCCTGCGTGCTTCTGCAAGGTCGAGGTGGAACGAGGTTCCCTTGCCTTCCTCGGTTTCGAACGAAATGGCTCCGCCCAGTTTTTCGGTGATGGCCTTGACGATGCTCAACCCCAGGCCGGTGCCGCCTACCTTACGGGTGCTGGAAGCGTCCGCCTGCTCGAATTTTCCGAATATACGGCCGCGGAAAGCCTCCGGGATGCCAGTGCCCTGATCCATGACGGAAATACGCAGCATGTCGCCGTCACGACGCTGGAATTTCACCGTGACGGTGCCATCAGCATGCGAGAACTTGATCGCGTTCGACAGAAGGTTCGCCATCACCTGATGCAGGCGATCCGGATCGATGTTGGCCTCAGCGCGTGGGGCATCGTCGATCAGAACGATCTTGATCCGGCTGTCAGCCATGTAGTTGGAGCTGGCGGCAATGGCCTGCTCTAGCACCTGACGGACAGACATCTGCTTGATCTTGAAGGTGATCACGCCCGATTCGATCTTCTCGATATCCAGAATGTCGTTGATGAGGAGAACCAGCCTTTCGCTATTGGTGTGGGCGATGTTGACGAGATTCGCGGCCTTCGGCGGCAGTTCGCCGGCAATACCGGCCGCGATCAGGCCAAGCGAGCCGCGGATGGAGGTCAACGGGGTGCGCAATTCGTGGCTGACCGTGGAAATGAAATCGTTCTTGAGCTGGGCGGTGCGCTTCTGCTCGGTGATGTCGCGATTGTAGGTGATGACGCCAACGATGTTGCCCGCCTCGTCGCGGAAGGGGGCCTTGAGCGTGTAGAGCCAACCTTGCCGGCCGTCCGGGAAAAGCGCCGGCTGGTCAATCCGCAACGTCTGCCCGGCCTCCAGCGCGCCCATCTCATCTTGCCGGAAGCGCTCGGCTACATCCCTGGGGTAGAAATCGAAATCCGTCTTGCCGATCAGATCGTCGACCGAAGCGGCGCGAACCATTTCGGCGGTGGCGGGGTTGGCGGCGATGAAGCGGCCGTCGACATCCTTTATATTCAGGCAATCCGGCAGTTCGCGAACCATGGCCCGGTAGGTCATGTTGGACATCAAGAGCTCCCGCCGGCGCTGCTGCCGGTCGAGCAGGACGCCGATGATGATTGTGCTTAGGAAGCGGAACACGAGGGACGGGAACGTGCTCTGCTGCACAAGACCGGTGAGCGCTTGCGCTGGGATGACCAGGAGCGTGATAAGCCCGGCGAGAGCGACCGTTACGCTAAGACCGAATATGTCGTACATGGTGCGCGATCGGGCCGCGACCATGTGGTGCCACGCGATGCCGACGATTGCGGTGATGAGGATACCCATGACACCAGCACCTGCACCCTGCCCGCCGAGATGGGCGCGATAGACAATGGAGCCGGCCGTGGCGATGAGCATTGCCGGCCATCCGCCGAAGAACGCGGCCGCAGCAATGAAGGCGGCGCGCAGATCGACGACGAAGCCGGAGACCGACAGGGCCGTCGCCATGGAGATGACCGCGCCAACGCACATGACCAAGCCGAGAAGCAGCGACTGCATCCGCCGCGAGAGACGCCCGGTGAAATCCGCCACAAGGTCCCAGGCGACCACGAGAATGGAGACCAGGGCAAGGTTGGCGAGGAGTGAATGCCAGATGTCGGTCATCACTTCGGCTCCTTTTCCCGACAAATACCGGCAAAACCTATCCGAGATCTAAAGAAATTGCAGACGGTCGGTGGCACTGCGACCCTGCGATCAGGGCAGCACGGTGGTAGCGCCTTGATTGCTTGCGCTTCTCAACCAGTCAGTCAGAAGGGTCAAGGGCGATGTCCTGCGCAGTCGCCCCTACTGCATTGTTCTGCTCTAACTGCTGCCGGACAGAGGCGAAGTTGCATTATGGCCGACGTGACGCGCGCATAGCGGACGGTCGCTTAAGGCCGAACATACACAGGCTGCCCGGCGCGGCGGTACCAGTAGGCTGCATTAGAAAGGTCGCCTTCTTTGCGGTGCAGATAGGCATGNTCTACACCCTGAAGGGTCGCACGGAACTCGTCGATGTCCATAGTTACCTCGCCTCTGGCTACGCCGGTCCTGTCCATGTCCCGCAGATCGTGACCATAGGCTATCTCATGGGAGGTTCCCCGGAGGGTTCGCCTGACTAAGGTGGCATGACAAGTTAGCCATTCAACCAGCCTCCGTACTGCCCATCCAGGATGGCTCGTCCGATTCTGCACCCGACGCTACAAGGCGCTCTACGATTGCGTTGCCGATACTCTTTGCTCCGCCGGTTACGACGGCTGTCTTGCCAATGAGGTCATATGATACCGGCACAAAGCCCCCGTTCATGCGTGTTCACACGGGCTAAGTTTAACAGCATCGCATATTTTCGCCAGCGGCCAGACCGGTGTCACCAGGTCTTGGCAGCGCCGGAGCCAGCTATGACCTGGTCGGCAGCGAGCTCCAGATCGTACACCGACGATGTTGTTCTTTGTCCCGCTCTCCTGCGGCGACACGCCATTGCCCAGTTTGAAAGAACCAAAGAGACAATCAGGACAGGCCGGCGATATTTCCATGAGGGGCTTTCGCCATTAGTTAGCGCAGGCTAATATGTGTTCTTCGCGGTCAGAGAGCCGCCTGCATGTTGGGCAGAGATGCTTTAGCACCTAATACAATCGTGCCAGCCGCGATGCCTATCCCCATTTGCCTTGGCGTCTCCCCCGATGGGCTCTGGCTAGAAGCATTCCAAACCGATCAGGACATCCGCGCGTATTGGAGAGGCTATGCCCTTGCGGGCGTGGTGTGCGCCGTTTTGCTGATCATCGAGCTTGTGGCAATTCACCTGCTGCCCTGAGGTAGCAGCGCTGTCTTGATGGCGCTATCGCTGCAGCGGTCGGACGGCTCTAGTGCGCCTTCTCCGCCTCCATCGTTGAGCGGTTAATTTCAGCTCGAGCGGGCTGGACGAGGGAAGCTCGGGCGCATGACCGTGGTGCCTACATTCGTCGTGACCAGGCGCCCACCTCATATCGGCCGACCACCACGCTTCCGCTGGCATAAGCCTCGGCGCGAATTCGATCTTGCAGCGTTTCGGGACCGAGTTCTGAAGCTGCGATAACGCCCATCTGCTCCATGACCGGAGCCATGGTCGCTGCGAGATCGGAGATCAGATCAATGCCGCTCATACTGTCTGATCCACCTCCGGCGAGAGCACTTACCGCCATGCTAGGGGCCGGCAGCCCGGCTTTTACGAAGGTCGCATGGAGCTGCAGGCCCATGTTGGGGTTGGTCCCTACACGACGAAATGTCTCCACAATGCACCGAAAGCAGTTGTCGTACGTTGGGACGGAGGGAAACGAGGCAGCGCCAGTCCAGTCGACTTCGTGGAATACCATCACGCCCCCGGGACCAAGATGCCGCGCAACCCCTCTCAACATCTCGACCGGATCGGGCGCGAACATTAGGACGTATCGGCCAACAACAGCGTCGAACGCTATATCGAAAGTGAAGGTGGCAGGATCACACTGGTGGAAGATTACATTCTCCAAACCACGTTGCGCGGCTCTCGCCCGAGCAGCGTCAAGAGCCTCCGCCGACCTGTCAGAGCCGATAACAAGACCTGTGGGTCCGACAATATCAGCCGCGAGAAAGGCGACATCGCCAGCGCCGCTCCCCACGTCAAGGACATGCATTCCCGCTCGAAGGCCAGCTCGCCGCAGGTAATCCCGGGTCATCGGGTCAACCAATGCCGCCTGCGTCGCCAGCCTTCTCAGTTCTCTTTCCGAATGTCCCAACTCGTATTCGTGCTGACGTTCGCTTGTCATACTGGCGTGCCCCCGCACAACCGCTACTGCTTCGTGAATTGAAGAAAGGTTAGGGTGCGCGGATGAGGACATCAAGAGCGGAAGGCTTGTCCAACTCCTCCCTGGTTGGAAGATCAGCGTCGGGGCGCAGGAGAGTGCCGTGTGGGTCGCTTATCCTTCCCGCGCCTACCTGCCGCTGAAGACGCGGAAATTTATTGATTTTTTTAAAAAGCAGATAATCTCGGAGGGTTCGAACTCTTGATCCTCTACCACCTTCGAGGTCCTAACCATTCTCCGATCCCTTCATGGCTTCCCGGAAGCCCGGCGTTTGCGGGATGTGCGGCCGAAAGCTGGGGAGAGCGGACACAACGTTCCCGCCCAAACTGCTCTCCGAATGCCCATCTTTCTCCGAAGCTGGGGAGTACCTCCCAAAATCCCTAGATTCACAACAGCAATATCAATGCTTTACCGCCAGCCTTGCTCCGGTCAGTTCTGCGGTTCCCTATCTCTGATCAGCGGCGCAGGCCAATACGCAGTCGGGGTAGCCACTCCGGACATTTGCGCGCAGCGGCCAGCGCCCGATCGCTATCTTCTAATCGATGGACAGGTGGCCGCGTTCTGGGCATAGGCCTCGAAAGCGACCCCGGGATTAAAGGGGTGCCGACACTGTTCCGAAAACCGCCGGAACGTCTAATATGCCCAGATGCAGGGGACACGCATCGCTTTTGGTCCGTTCGTACTCGATCCTGACGTCGGGACGCTCCTGAAAGAGCAGATCCCGATCGTTGTTGGGCATCGTGGGCTGACGCTGCTTGCTGCGCTTACGGCCCGGCCCGGCGAGATCCTGACCAAGGCCGAACTGATGGACGCTGCCTGGCCGGGAACCGCCGTTGAGGAAGGCAACCTTACGGTCCAAATAGCGACACTGAGAAAGGCACTCGGTCCGGCTGACAACGGCGGCGAGTGGATCGCCACGGTGCCTCGCGTCGGCTACCGCTTCACCGGGACTGTCGAGCCGGTGGCGAGCGCATCCCGCAGACCGATACCAGGGTCCGGCAAGCCGTCGATTGCGGTCCTGCCTTTTGCCAATTTGAGCGGCGATCAGGACCAGCAGTATCTCAGCGATGGCATAACCGAGGACATAATTACGGAGCTGGCCAGGTTCCGCTCCCTCCTTGTCATCGCGCGGAATTCATCTTTTCAGTTTCGCTATCCGGCATTGGACATTGCCGAAGTCCATCGCAAACTCGCAGTTCGCTACCTCGTCGAAGGCAGCATACGAAAGCTGGGTGATCGCATTCGGATCACCACACAGTTGATTGACGCTTCCACCGGTACCCACCTGTGGGCCCAACGCTACGACAGGGCCCTCGACGACATCTTCGCATTGCAAGACGAGGTTGCGGCTCTCATCGCCTCGATGGTCGAAGGCCAGGCGGAGGCCGATTCGACGAGCAGGACCAGACGCAAGCCTCCGGCCGATTGGGATGCATACGACTGCTACCTGCAGGGGCGCGCACAGTTCTACCGGTATGAACTGGACATGGCCGAGCCCCTATTCGTCCGGTGTGTCGAGCTCGATGCGACGTTCGCTCAAGGCCACGCCTTCCTCGCGCAGGCGCTCGTCGGCAGATTTTGGTACGACAACGATCCGCGGACGCTACAGAACGCCTGGGACTCGGCACGAACGGCGCTCGCTCTCGACAGGAGCGATGGCGTCTGTCACCAGAGCATGGGCCTGGTGCTTACGCACATGCGCCAGCACAGCGACGCGGGAGTGCATTTCGAGCAAGCGCGCTCATTAAACCCGTTGGACGTGAACATAGCGGGGGACTACGCAAGCTGGCTCAACTACGGCGGCCGGGCCGAGAGCGCGCTGAACGTGCTTGAATCTGCGCTGCTGCGCGACCCGTTACCTCCAATATGGTTCTGGGAGGTGAAGGGCAGCTCCCTCTTTCTGCTAAGAAGGTACTCGGAGGCCGTCGGTTCGTATCAGAAGGCCGGCGACCAATTCTTCATTCATGCCTTTCTCGCAGCGGCGTACGCTCATTTGGGCGAGACGCAGAAGGCGCGTGCTGAAGTTCAGGAAGCACTGATAAGGAAACACGACCTGACTATCCGGCTGATTTCACGTCTCCCGTTCGCCCACCAAGTCGACCTCGAGCTTTTCACGTCAGGCTTCAGAAAGGCCGGTTTTCCCGCGTGAACGCACCTTCGGGAGCGCGCCGGTCAGGCCCGACAGCCGAATGCACCCCAACAGGTCATCGAACCCCCTTAACCGAGATCGAAGTCGAGGGGGGCGTCGGCACGCATCGGCTTCGGGGCTAGCATTCCGCGCGTCTCGTCTTCTGGACTCTTCGTAGAAACAGTCGCATCCTCTCTGCGGGGATGAGGGCGTGGACAAATACCGATACGACAATCGATCTGATCGCTGGCGAAAGCGAACCGGTGCCAAGCATAGCCGTGCGCACCGATGGGCGAATGTGCCGCGGCGCCTGATTTTGGTGACTGCGGTAGCGGCTGGCGCTCTGGTCGCGCAAACCGCCATCCAGCACAGCGAAAGTTTGCCAGAGATCAATGCATCGAATTGGTTCGGCTCGAAGCCGGCGCCGATCGCCGGTGTCGCGTCTGTGATCGACGGCGACACGATCGAGATCCACGGACAGCGCATCCGCTTCAACGGCATCGATGCGCCCGAGAGTAAGCAATATTGCGAAGACGCTAAGGGCTTCGAATACGCCTGCGGGCGCCATGCTGCCCAAGCCTTGGACGAGTTCCTGGCTGCATCGCGTCCGTTGCATTGCAGCTTTGTTAACCGAGACCGGTACGGCCGGCTTGTTGGGGATTGCGATCGCGCCGACGGTCGCAACGTCCAGAGCTGGCTTGTCGAGCGGGGCTTGGCACTAGATTGGCCGCGCTACAGCCACGGAGCCTACGCAAGACAGCAGGCGAAGGCCCAGGCGGCGAAGGTCGGTCTGTGGGCTGGAGCGTTTCAGGCGCCATGGGATTGGCGCGCAGAGCATGCGAACGGCACCACCAGGCCGTCAGCAAAACAACCACTCGGTATCATGCGTAATGGGCAGGTGGCGCAGAGCTATTCTTGTCAGCCACGGCGAACCTGTCCCCAGATCAGCTCATGCAACGAGGCGAACTGGTATTTGGCCAACTGCTCTTGGGGCGGCAAGCTCGACCGCGACAAGGACGGCATTCCTTGCGAGAGCCTTTGCTAAGTCCGCAGTGAGAGGGACATGGCATGATCGTCGTCGACTTTGCCCTTTTTGCCTCCACGGCGCACACTAAGGGGAACTCTGTGGTCGCCCAGAGCCTTCCGCAAGGCTACTGGCGAAGGCAATCAATCGGTCCCCGCCGCCAAGATACGCGGCGTCTGGCGCCGCAGCGAGGAGTATAGGAGAATTCCGACCTTGGCCCGCTCAGCGTGCCTGAACTCCTGCGCAACTGAGGCAGAGCGATGTGCGGACGTTACACCAAATATCTGTCGTGGTCGGAAATCCACCGGCTCTACCGCCTAACTGCGCCGGCGGAGACGGGCCGCAACGACGAGCCCCGGTACAACATCGCGCCGACTCAGGATGTCCCATTCGTCACTGCCGGTGAGGATGGCAACCACAGGCTCCGTGAAGGGCGCTGGTGGCTGGTCCCTTTCTGGGCAAAGGAAATGCCCAAGGCGGCTATGTTCAATGCGAGGATTGAGGGCATCGATACAGCGCCCGCCTTCCGCGACGCCTACAAGTCCAAGCGCTGCCTGATCCCTGCCGATGGCTTCTACGAGTGGACGATATCGCCAGCCGACGGCAAGAAAGACCCTTGGCACATCTACCAGCCAGGCCACGCCCCTTTCTCGTTCGCCGGGCTTTGGGCTTACAATTCCAATCTCGACATAACCAGCTGCACCATCATCACCGAGCCTGCCGCAGAACCGATGAAGCAGTTGCATGATCGGCAGCCTCTCATTCTCGACCCGGCCTACTATGACGCCTGGCTGGACCCGGCGACGCCCAAGGACAGCCTCAAGGACATTCTCAGCCACGACATCGACGGTCAGCTGCAGTTCAATCGCGTTGGGCGTGAGGTGAACACCAGCGCCGTCAACAAGTTGCCCAACGACCATCCCGGCCTCGTTGGGCCGATCAACCCGCTATGAGCAACGAACCGGGCCGGCCTGCCGAAGACATGACAGCGATTCCGCGCGGCCGAGAGCCGATCGAAAATCGCTTTGCGAGCATTCTGGCTGCGGCAAGCTCGGCGGGTTTGGCTTTTCGAGGCATAGACAGAAGTCACATTGGTTCTGTTGTTTGCGTCCCGGCGACGGCTATCGGTTTCTATAGGAGTTGACGTCCGACCATCTAGCGCCCCTGTTCGAGGCATGGCATCGAGAAGCTGTGAAACTCTTCAAAATGCCCCGGAAAGGTCCGGGCGAGATACCGCACCACTCTGGAATTATCCATCAACCGGTCGAAAAAGCGGTTGGCTGCGACAAGCTCCAGGCCCACCTGGCCATGACGTTCCGCGGCGCTGAGAACCGCAAGGCTTACCGCGCCGACATCGAGCACCATCGCGCCGCGCTGGTCTTCCGCCTGTGTGGTGATCGTTGAGAGATTAAAACCCTCGACCAGCAGGGCTTGCGGTGTCAGAGCGACGAGTAGTCTCGCGTAGGTGATCCTGACCCGGTCCATCGCCACCATCAGTCGGCCAATCTCCAATTGCCTGGCTGGCAGCACCTTCTGGAGCAACCCGAAGATTTTTGTTTTTACCGGCGCGTCCCGAAGCAGGTCGAGGACATCAGGGCAAATTCCGTTAACGGCTTTCCGGTTCTCGCCTGTCTCGGAAGCGGGTTTTCCGGGAGAGCAGAACATTTGCGGCTCGCGGGTCGCGCCACGCAACCTATGTGCCAGTAGGCTTGGCATTGTCCTGAAGCCCTCGGACACCAGCGTGGCGCAGAATTGCTTGTCGCGCATCATCAGGTGGAGCGCCGCTACTATCCGGTCTAGGCTCTGTTCAGACTTTGCCGCTTGCGTTACGAAATCGCGCATGCGTTTGCATTCCGTATCGTAGGTCGCCAAAAATTCGTGTGAACGAAGCCTCTTCTTGGACCCTAATGCGCCAGCAACAATATTGCTCGCATGTCTGTCGCCACCGTTTTCCAACGCACGGTAGGCGGCGTCCTTGGCTAAGCGCTTGACTACCAAGCCACGCCTCCGACAGGCTCTCGCTCTGCCAACCTGATAATGGGGTCGAGCGTGGGAAAAATATAGCTGTCCAGCGGTATCCCATTGATGGCATACAGTTCCGATTTACCCGCGATCTCGTGGGCAGGCGCAATCAAATAGTCCCGAATGGTCAGGTCGCCGGGATTCATACGGATCAGGACGAAAATGTCGGGTAGTGGCCGTTTATCGGCCTTGGAAAACCAGCGAGGATAGCCGAAGCCGGAAACCCTGCATCGGCCCATTGTAATCGCCACCGTGATCTCCTCGTTTATCCGCAGGAGGTCCATCGCCATGTCATGGGCAGCAACCCCGCCCTGCTTATCAATCGCGCCCACAAGATCCCGGATAATCTGCAGCCTCATTGATTCCAGGTGCCGGTTCACGCCGATGAAGCGGTAGTTCTTGGATGGCTCGTATCCGATCAGTTCATATGCTTTGACAATGGTTCCAAAACGCCACTGGTAGCGTTGGGCCGGCGGGCACCCGGGATCCGCGTCGATCATGGCCAACGACAAGGCGCCACGGCGAGCCAGAAGCGCCCTAAGGGCGGCCAGCATCTCGTCGTTGGTCATGTGGCGATAGATGGTCTTGAGCACGATCTGCGCCCGATCGAACAGTTTGCTGTCGACGATCGGCTCCAGGACGTTTTCCACCCGCACCCACTGTTCGGGGGGATTGCGGACTTGATGGCTTCTCAGCCGGGCCGAATGCTTGTTCCAGACGCTGTTGCCAATGTAATTTTCGTTGGTCAGCACCGAGTGCACGGATTCCCGCGTCCATGGTCGCCCCAAATCGCTGAGCACGCCGCGTTTGTTGAGCAGTCTTGCCATCTCCAGCTCTGTCTTGCGTGTTCTGACAAAGTGACTGAAGATCCACTTCACTGTCGCAACCTCGTCAGGCGGGCCGAGCACCAGAACTATTCGATCCGTCTGCTGGCTCTTGTATTCGTGGGATGAAAGGATGCCTTTTGAACGGCCGTATTGATCGACAAGCAGGCGCCGCAGGCCAAAGGCGGCCTTCCCGCCCTGCCGGAAGCCCAGCCGGATCAACCTAGCCTGGCCGATGAAGACTTTTTGCGAGAGCATTCTGCTCTGCTCGGCAGCCATGCTCCGTTTGATTGCTTTGAGGACGTCTGACCCGATGCTGCCGTCGTTTGCGAATTGCTCGGCGCAAAATTCGATACGCACGCCGGCCATCTGGCATCGGTATTCGTAGGCTGCGCTTTCATCAATGTTCTGAAAACGCCCCCAACGGCTTACATCATAGACCACAACCGTCTCAAAATCGGCTCGCCCACTTTCGACATCGGCCAACAGCTTCTGAAGACCGGGGCGCCCTCCAAGGTTTAAACCGCTGCGACCGAGGTCCTCGTAAGTGGCGACAATCTCGTAAGCCATGATATCGGCATAGTCGCGAATGGCATCCGCTTGGTTGTCGATCGAGTAGGTCTGGTGTTCCGTCGACATGCGCACGTACTGCGCAGCGCGAACTCTAGGCACAGTCTGGTTCCCGCCATCTAACTTTGGCACTTTCCCCACACTCTCGACCGTTGCCCAGGCAATGTCTGCCTGGGGCATGCCCAACCTACTAGGCAGCTTCCTACGGTCCCATTAGGAATACCTCGACAGTTTGTGTCGAATGGCTCGATAGTCTGATCGAGCCTCGAAGCCGCTCCTTGGGGGAACCGACCCGTGCCGGACTGATCCACAAGCAAGCGGGCAGCGACTTCGGCGTATCCTTTCCCGATTTTCCGGGCGTGGTCACCGCCGGCACCAGCCTGGACGACGCCCGCGCCATGGCCGAAGAGGCCCTGGCCTTCCATCTCGAAGGCCTTGTCGAGAATGGCGAAGCCATTCCCGAGTCATCATCCCTGGAAGATGTCATGTCGGACAAGGACAATCTCAACCGGGTCGCCGTCCTGGTTGCCCTGAAAGCCGAGGCGAAGAAGGTCGTGCGCGTCAACGTCACCATCCCGGAAGATGTCCTCAACCAGATCGATCAATATGCGGAACGGCATGGCTGCAGCCGATCTGGATTCCTGATCGCCGCCGCGAAAAAGGCGATACGCGACGAGCCAGCCTAGCTGCTCATCAACGGATTCAAACCGATGCGCTATTGACCTGTTCGCGCAGGCCGTTTCCGCTTTGGCAACCATTGTCTTCAAGGCCCGAGAAACCACGTCTCATTTCGTGAGCGGGCGTGCCGCCGTTTGGCCGCAATGCGCCAGCAACTGGCAACCATTCGCCCCGATCCGCGTTTGGGGCTCCAAAGGAGTTCCAAGATGATGATCAGACAAACCATTGCCGCCGTGCTCATGACTGCAGCACTTGCAGGCTGCGCGACTCAGACCGAACAGCAGCAGAGGGCAACCACAGGCGCACTCATCGGCGGCGGTGTCGGCGCCCTCGCCGGCCAGGCACTGGGCGGCAACACCGAAAGCACGGTCGTGGGTGCCGCCGGCGGCGCCTTGCTCGGCGCAGTCATCGGCCAGTCGACCACGCCGCAGCGCCGCGGCGAACAGCTTTGCCGCTACCAGGACCGCCGCGGCCGGATCTACACGGCGCCTTGCGATGATCGCTATTACAACAACGACTATTGATCCAGCCTCCCTGGAAGTGCGGCTCTCTTACCTTTGCTGCCGCCCTTCCAGGGACCCGGGATCCGTTCGGCGTTTCACAATATGAGAACGCCCGCTCAGTCCATTTACACCCTCTGCCTCATGAGCTTGCGCTCGGTGCTTGCAAGGATCCCATTTCGCGGAAGCGACGTGAAGCGGTGGTTTTTGGCGCCAACAATGACATCGCATTGCGGCTGCTGAAAGTGCCGACAGCGACCATCGGCTGCTGCCGAAGAGCGGGGGTGACGGTCACGCAGCCAAGCATCAAGGCGCCAAGCGCGCCTTGGCCAAGCGAACGGCTTGCGCTGCATGCACAAAATGTGGGATAATTTGTTGGGTGGAGATTCTCGCTCACACCATCCAAAGGCCTCCTTCGGAGGCCTTTTTCATGTCATGTTGCTTGGCAACTGAGTGCCACAACGAATGGGTGGCAGTCCTCGCCTAGGCGAAGGGGCACTGCCGCCCAGGTCCTTCGACCGCTTTCACGTCGTAAGCTTGGAGAACAATCCCGATGCTCAAAAGCATTGCGGGCTGGCTCGATGCTGCAACTGCGATTGCCATTGTTCGGCTCCTGATTGACCTCATGAACCTGTACCGCTCCGCTGCTGCCAAGAAGGCGCCGGACGGCAGGCGCGCGAGTACAAAGCCGATACGCAAGCGCCGTCCGCGTCGCCACTGAACCGCGTCTTTCGCAACTCAAACTGTGACCCTCATGGTTTGACCAACCAGCGCACTTGCACTCGTCATATGGTGTCGACCGTATCCAGCTCGCGTGCCCTGCTCGGTGATGCGGTCGGCGCCATGGGTGATGTGGCGTCGCGAAGCCCCGGCCGGTGCGCCGCGCGCCTAGTCGATTTGGTAGTTAGTGGCATGTGTTGCAGTCAAGCACTGTGAAGCACAGCATCCAGATCGGACCTGCTGCCGTGTCGAATGGAATAGGCGCGAGTGATTTCCGCACCAAAAAGAAAAATTTCCGCCGAGTAGTAAGCCCACAGCAGGATGACGAGCAGCCCACCGGCGGCCCCATATGAGGCCGCGACCGCGCTGGAGCCTACATACCAACCGATAAGCGATTTCCCGAGGGTGAACAGGGCAGCGGTCACAACAGCGCCAATCCAGACATCCCGCCATTTCAGGGTTCGATCAGGCAAGATCTTGAAGATAGCGGCGAAAATTACAGCGAGGAGGACAAAAGAAACGACCGCGTTGATAACGGCCAGGACAAGTGTCCCGAACGGCAACTGGGCGTTGATGAGGTTGCCTAGGGCCGAAATCGCCGTGCTCGCGACTAGAGAGACGAGCAACATGAAGCCAAGTGCGGTCACCAGTCCCAGACTTACCGCACGTGCGCGCACCAGGCGCGACAACGAACTGCCCTGCGCTTCGACCTTCCATATCATGTTCAAGGACTGCTGTATTTCGCCGAAGACCCCGGAAGCGCTCACAAGCAAGGTGATGATGCCAATCACCGCCGCCCAGGTGCCGCCGGATGGCTTTTCGGATGCGCTCTTCAGTGCGGTTTGCAGGATATTTGCGCTTTCTGTACCCATCATCCCTGTGATTTGGGCGGACAATGCCGCTTGGGCTGCCTCGTGACCGAATGCGAGACCCGCAATTGCAACCACGATGAGCAGAATTGGCGCCAACGATGTTGTGGCATAAAAAGCGATCGCCGCGCCATGGCTGAGAGCATTGTCGTTGACGAACCCAACGACGGCTTCTCGCACCATTGCCCATGCATTTGTGATCGCGCGATGCATTTTGCGCCCCAGTCGAATTGGCGTTCACTAGCAATGCACCAGGACATGTGATGTTCCGGTTGCGGGCTACTAACGCCCTCAGGGGGAGCAGGCAACGTCAGTGGTTATGCGCCGCGCCTGGCGCCCTACTCCGCCGGGGTCTTCTCGAGCACCGGCGCAATTTTCCGGCCAAAGCGCTGGACAACGAAGCGGCCCGCCTTCTGGCCGGGGACCTCGATCAGAGTGTAGGTGATCCAGGACAGCAACGTGACCGTCGGCAGCACAACGGCAACGACGATGGCGAAGCGCAGCGGCGCCGACAGTTCGTGGCCGAACTCACTGATGACGAACGCCGCGACGGGCTGCAGCACCAGCAGATGGATCAGGTAGATGCTGAAGGAAAGCTCGCCCATCAGGTGGAAGAACCGGTTGCTGAGCGTCACGGCGATCGCTCGCGCCAACATTCCCGCCCTTCCAGGCAGCATGCGGTAGAGAACCAGCGCGAAAAAGCCCGCCACAAGCGCTTCACGCACCAGAAGCTTGCCCAGCCCCTGGTCGCCGCCAAAGGGCAGCGCCGCCAAAAGCATGGCCAATGCCAGATAGAGGAACGGCCTCGGTCGGCTCTGATGCACGACTCCGGCCAGCAGCATCCCGCACAGGAATATCTGTATCTTCAGCGGCAGAAAGGACGGCATCGGAAAATGGATCGGCAACAGCCGCATCGCAAACACGATGACGCAGCCGGCCGCCGCAACCACAAGGGCGCTCCTGATCCAGTCCAGCCTGCGCACCAGCAGCATGACGGCCGGGAACACGGCATAGAACTGCATCTCCAGCCCCAGGCTCCAGTCAGGCAGCGGCGTGCGATAGGCGAGGTTCGGCACCAGCCCAAACAGGAACGTGAGATGAGCGACGATGTTCTTCAGGCTGCCGTCGAGGTAGCGTTCCGGCGCCTGGTGCGATCTGGAGAGGAAATCGTCGATGATGATCCTGCAATCGTAGAGATAGGGGCCAAGCGCCAGCGCCAGGAAAAGCATGACATAGAACAGCGGCGCGATCCTGAAATAGCGGCGCGTCCAGAATTTCAGCCAGGTTTCCGGTCTTTGCCAAGGCTCCTTTTCCTGGCGCAGCTGATAGTGGAACACCATCAGGAAGCCGGACAGCATGATGAACAGGTCGACGCCGAGATCCGGCTCGCCGACGATCGGAATTTGCCAGCCGGTCAAAAGCATGCAGTGCCCGACCAGCACCCAGATCGCCGCAAGCGCGCGAAGCCCGTCCAGGCATTCGATGCGCGACGACTTGATGATGCTGGTTTCGTAGCTAGCCATGTTGCACTGCAGCATGGCGCCTGAGCAGCGATTGTCAACCCGGTGAGCGATGACGAATTGCGGTTACGAGTGCTGGACCGACCCTCGTATCGCCGTGCTCCATAAGTGGGTTTCGGACGAGGCCACGTGGCCCTGAAGGCCGGGACGGTCAGCCGCGCCAAACGGCTACAATTGGGCGCACTGCTGCTCGACAGCTTGTGAGCCGTGTTTGGACGGCTCTCCGTTAGCGAGGGTCCTATTTGAGCGCTCTGCAGTTCCGGCGCATCCTGGGAATTGCCGGGCACGTCACGTCAATTGGCTGAAGGCGGTCTGGGCCTTCGAAACGCAGCGATCAGCGCGACCATTATCACGCTTTCTGGAGAGGCCGGCTATCGTTGATCCAGGATCATCAAGCTAGGTTTGGCGCTGAGACGTATCGGAAATNCTCGCCGAGCTGATCGGCTATCGTGTCTGCTTCCATATCTTGCCGGCCAGCTTCCTGCTTGATGGTCTCATAGGCGTCGGCGGCGACCTGCTTGGCCTCATCGAGGCCCCTGTCGAGCAAAGTTTCGGCGGAATCGCGAAGCTTGTCGCCATAGGCGCCTAGTTGCTCGTCCTCCGTTGCGGTATGGGGCAGCATTGCACCTATAGCGGCGCCGATGGCGAGACCGACGGCCGCTACGGCCAAGGGTTGATCCTCCAACAGATCTTGCGCGGAGCGGCTGGCTTTCGCCGCCATGTCCCCAGTCGTCGAGCTTGCATTGGCAGCGCTTCCCGTCAGACCCGCCGCAGCGCCNGCTGGCTTTCGCCGCCATGTCCCCAGTCGTCGAGCTTGCATTGGCAGCGCTTCCCGTCAGACCCGCCGCAGCGCCTCTTGCGGTGCTCGATATGGTGTCGCCGACGCTGGCAGCGCTCGAGGAGAGCGATTCCGCGGCGTCGGAGAGC
Source organism: Mesorhizobium sp. L103C131B0 (assembly GCF_000502275.1). Taxonomy (NCBI): domain Bacteria; kingdom Pseudomonadati; phylum Pseudomonadota; class Alphaproteobacteria; order Hyphomicrobiales; family Phyllobacteriaceae; genus Mesorhizobium; species Mesorhizobium sp. L103C131B0. The sequence goes on from NZ_AYXC01000037.1 coordinate 36,663, forward strand.
GTGCCGCCCAAGCCGCCGCGCTCCCCTGCTACATCATGTCGTCCCGGCGCTGAAGGCAATGGATAGCCAGCCGAACGGTGGGCGGTGTTTGAGGCACCGCTGCCGAACATCAGCCAGGCCAGACCTGCGCCCACCATGGTGACCGGCAAAGGATTGTCTCGGACCTNGTTCTGAGATTGCTGAGCATGGCCGCGCTCTCCCCTCCCGAGAACAGCCCGGTGAACTCATCCAGCAATTGTCCCGGCGTCATCTTGCCTCGAATGGATTCGGCGGTCTCCATCACCCGGGCGCGCGCCGCCTCGGCCTCGCGTTCAAGTTCGGCTGCGGATTTCTCTTTCATCTCACCTGTTCCTTAATCGCGCTCGCGTCGCGCTTCAGCTGTCCCTGGGTCCGGTCGGGGGTAAGTTCCGAAGGCGCCATGCTGGCCGTCCCGGTCCGCAGCAGGATG
>NZ_AYXC01000038.1:0-21310 GCF_000502275.1 Mesorhizobium sp. L103C131B0
CCGTATACATGGCCGCAACCGACCTGTTCACCAAACCCGATCCGATACCCTTGACCCGCAGGAGCCATCCATACATGGGTTGAGGTCGGGCGAGTATGGCGGCAGATACCAAAGCCTGGCGCCTGCGGCGCGGATCATCTGCCGGATGGCGGCCGACTTGTGGGAGCCAAGATTATCCATGACGACGATGTCGCCGGGCTGGAGCACTGGCACGAGCTGCTGCTCGACATAGGCCCGGAAGCTCTCGCCGTTGATCGGTCCATCGAAGACGCAAGGGGCAGCAAGACGGTCGAGCCGCAGGGCGCCGAGGAAGGTCAGCGTGCGCCAGTGGCCGTGCGGAGCAAAGCCGCGCAGGCGTTTGCCGCATGGTCCCCAGCCGCGCTGCGGTGCCATGTTGGTCTTGATCCAGGTTTCGTCGATGAACACCAGCCGTTCCGGATCGAGACCCGCCTGCCAGGAACGCCAGCGTTGTCGTCGGCGGGCAACATCGGCGCGAGCTTGCTCAAGGGCGAATAGCGTTTTTTTTGAACCGCAATCCTTCGCGCCGCAGGAAATGCCATACCGTGTCGTGCGAGACCTTCACACCGCGCGCCGCAAGTTCGGCCTTCAGCCCATGCAGCGACAGATCGACGTCTGGTTGATCCGTTCCACGATGAACGCCCGGTGCGGCTCCAGAACACGCTTGCGGTGGCCGCCCATCTTACCCGGTGCCACAGACCCATTCGCCCGATAGCGCTGCGACCACTTCACCGCCGACGAAACCGCTACGCCAAAACGAGCCGCCACCGAGCGGCAGCTCTCGCCAGCCTCGATCGCGCCAACAACACGCTCACGTAGATCGTTCGAAAGGGAGCCGTCATCTGATGCTGGCCTCCGATCCAGCCAGCATCTTGAATCACAAAACCACTCTCATGGGAATCCCGCAGATTCAGTCAAAATCTGAACTGCTCTAGCGTTGTCAAATGGAAAGCGGCGGTGCGCGGCTTGATTCCCAAGATGCAGCCGATAGCCCAGGCTGACTTGCCGCGCGCGGCCCACTGCAGGCACTCATATTCGCGGGGTGTCAGCGAAATGCCATCCACTGTTCGATCACCCGGCAGCTTGCGGCGAACGAAAATGTGAAAACAGGTCGCCAAGAGTTGAAGAGCTTGTTCATACCGTTCAGCGACCCGGAGAAATGCCGGATTGGGCTCATCAGCGGCAAAACTAACCGCGGCAATGCAGCCGCGAAGATCGACAATCGGGATCGTCACGCCGCAGCAGATGCCGAACTGCGCCGCTTCTTCGAAAACCTGAGCCCCTGAAGCCTCGCTGCCCTTCAGATTGGATCCCCTCCGAAACGGGCATCCACCACAGCGTGCACGCACAATGACTGGGTCGGCACTCTGGTACCGGTTTTCAAGATAGCGTGCTGTCCAGGGCGCCGGATAATTGAGATCAGCGTGGGCCTGTCATTGGACCACCGTGGCAAGGAGAGGTAGGCAAGAGCGAGCAGATCGAGACCTGAGGCGATATCGGCCAGGGCGCAGCGGAGATCAGCCTCATCGGCGCTTTCTGAAAGCCGTTCCAAAATCTCTCGAAGACAGCTTGCACTTTTCTAGCCCCTACCTTGAACTCACCCCCGATCCACACGCTGCGAAGCGCTGCTACGGCGCATATCGCCGGGCAGACAGCGGGAAGACAAGCGGCCTAACTCTGCGGGAATGCAGCACGTCATAAAATCAGACCCAACGCCGCGAGTCGGCACGATGTCGCGCTAACTACGCTTCGAGACGTTTGCCAGAGCGCAATGCCGGCGGATGACTTCCTTTCCGCAACGTCGTTGACTGGAGATTCACCCGTCGGGGGGCAGGGCTATCGCATTTGAGTCATGAGCTGGAAGAGATAAGCATCGTTCCAGCCTGCGCGCATCATTTTGCCACGCATGGTGTCCTTTTTGCTGTCGGCGCGGAAAGTATTGAGGCAGAAGCGCCGCAGCAGAGCGAGGTTTTCGGGGCCGTGATCCTTTCTGGTCCGGCAGTCGTCCTCGCGGAAGATCACGTCGAGCTGCCAGTGCAGGCCATTCTCTACATCCCAGTGACGGCGCACGACGGCAAGCAGGTCGTTGGCCGACAACGGTCGCGAGAGCACATAGAGGCAGCACTCTTCCTGCCTTTTGCCGTCGATCCACACGCGTGCGCTTGACCTCGCCGATGGCCGCGAGGCCGGCAAAGCCGTGCTTGCGGCCAAGCCCCGGCGCACGCACGACACGCGCCGCCCGCCGCTCCAGGCGGCCGTGGCTCACCTCCTCGGTAACGGCCAGCGCCGCCTTGGGCGTTGGCCGGCCGGCGATGAGGCGCTCGGCATCGGCCAGAAGCAGCTTCTGATTGCCTTTCAAGGCCAGCACATAGCTGCCGCCGCGCCGCGTGATCTCCTCGGCCATCTGGGCCGAGCAATCCAGCGCATCGGCCGTAACCACGGCGCCGCGCAGGTCGATCAGGCGCAACAGTTCGATGGCCGCCTTGGCCTCGTTGCCGCTCTGCGCCGGCAACGCTGCCAACGTCATGCGCAGCTGCGCGCCCCAGGCCGACACCATCATGCGCGGCGCGAACTGGCGGCCCTTCTCGAAGGCGCCACGCATGGACTTGCCGTCGAGGGCGATCTGCCCCGCGCCACCGGCAGCGCTCGCGACATGGCGCATGCAGCCGGCGAAGGCCTCGGCGAACGCTGTCGGGACAAGCTTGCGAAACAGTGTCGAGAAGGTGTCGTGCGAGGGGATGCCATGCGCCAAAGCGAGCACTTGGCGCAGCATTGCTTCCTTCTCCTGCCCAAGGCGCCAGATGTCGGAGCAATTCTTCGCGCCGCACAACATCGCAGCGAAGGCAATGAACAGTATCTCGCAAAAATCGTGGCGAGCGTTCTGGTGGCGCGGATCGAGATGACCGAACACAGTCTGGATCGTTTCCATCGAGAGCTCCCAAATAATGGAGCCCTCCCAAGAATCCACAATCCGTCACTTGGCAAGCCATTTCCCATCTACTCAAATGCGATTCCCCTGCGTCGGGGGGAGGTGCGCTAGCGGGGCGTGCCGCACAAACATCGCGGTCATCGGGGAACCGGACAGCGCGGCACAAGTGATCTCCATGCGGGCTGTGATCGAGGGTAATCGAAGTACTCTCAGGGCCAAACGCGTTGAATCCGTCAGCTTCCATCGGATCGCCGCGACATTGAGATCCGGATAGATTTCCGAGTGCAGTGCCCAAACCCATGGTTTGATGAAATGCGCTATCTACCCTTACCGAGGCGCGACAATCCCTAACCTCGTCTCAACCCTCAATCTCCGACGCGCCGCAAACGCCCATCCAGCGATTGCAAATGGTGCCCTGCCGGTGGGGAGAACACCGGCAGGGGACGCCGCGCGAAGGTCGCGGCCGCATGGCGACCGGACGCGGCGGCGCGCTGGGCTTTGCGGTCAGTGAAAATCAGGCAGCCTTTTTCGACCGCGAGGCAGCCGCGGCGATCGACAATCGGGATCGTCAAACCACAGTTCGGCCGCTTCTTCGAACAGCCTCTGCTGAACCTGCGATGTCGCAAAGCCGCGCATATCCGATCCCCACCGAAACCGACATCCGCCGCAACGAGCACGAAAAACTGGATCGACTGTCTGATACCGGTTTTGCAGGTAGTGCGCGGTCCAACGAGCCGGATAGTTCGAGATCAGCTTGGGTTTGCCGGAAGGTTGCGGCGGTAAGGACAGATATGCAAAAGTGAGTAGATCAAGGCACGCGGCCGTACCAGCCATGGCTTCGCGGAAATCGGTTTCATCGACATTATGGTTCCCCTAATGCCGCCAGCTTTGCGCTGCGGCTATTGATCCAATCCCAAGCCTCCTGAGGCAGCCAACCCTGATAGTCGTCGCGGGTCACGCCGATCATGAGAAGTCGCTCTTGTCGACATTCGGTTCGAGACGGCTCCAGACGCCTTGCGCGTTCGGCCGGTATCAACCACTTCCCCAAAAAGTGCCACCAATCACCGCAGTTCTTGATAGGCCTCATGAAGCGCCGCGTAATTCTGACCCGGTCGCTTGAGGTCGTAGTTAATCGCGCAAATCACCGTCGGCCTCCTTGAGCCGATCGCACTTGAGGGTGGCGGGCCGAAGACCTCCGGCCCGCCATGAGGTCCGCCTACTTCTTGTTGGGACGTTGCGTGAGAGCCGATGCTGCCGCAGTCTTGGCAGCCTTGCTCGAGTTGGGGTTGCTGAGCACTTTCGCAGCCGCCGAAGCCGCCTTCGCGCTCGTAACTTCCTTATTCGCCATGTGAATCACCTCCTTTCCATTTCCTGGGACTGGCGTTATTGCCTGGCCTACCGCAGGCGACGCTTCACTTCTCGATGAGAGCCGGCGAACCGGCGACCTCGTACTAGAGAGCATCCAGCGCCGCCCCGCGAACCTTGACCGTGGGTCCGGAGCCCGTCTCTGGTTCACAGGCAGCAACGGGGCCTTCAGGCCAAAGGGCAGGTGCATCCTTCAACATCTCCGCGCGCCTTACGGGCGCGCGGTCCGCCTAAACCTCGATCGCGTGCTGTGCGGAAGCGAGTGCCTGGGAATTTGACTCATGGCCGGGAGTCCTAGCGTGGCCACCGTCTGCGTCAGGAGCATATTGCGCCCTCGGCCTTCAGCGCGCGATAGGTCGTATCGAGCGATTTCGCAGTCGCGTCGACGATGATGTCGATCTCTGTTCGCGTAATGATCAGAGGTGGGGCATAGCCGAGGATGTCGCCATGCGGCATGGCCCGCCCGATGACACCATTCTCAAACAGAGCAGCGGCGGCGCGCACGCCGACCTGAAGTCCAGGTTCAAATGGTACCCGCCTTTTAGGATCCTGCATCAGCTCTACGGCGGACAGGATGCCAACGCCGCGAACTTCGCCGACAATGGGATGGCCCTCCAGTTCGGCTCTCATGCGGGCATGCCAGTAGGGTCCGACATCGCGGACATGCTCGAGGATGTTTTTTTCCTTGAGTAGTTGAATATTGGCAAGTGCGGCCGCCGCGCAAAGCGTGTGACCAGAATATGTCCAGCCGTGGCCGAGAGGACCGTGCTTCTCCGTTCCTTCTTCCAACACCGACCAGACGCGGTCGCCGATGATTGACCCGGAAATGGGCAGGTAGGCGGAACTCAAGCCCTTGGCGATGGTCACGAAATCCGGACGCATGCCATACAAGTGGGAGCCGAATTTCTCACCGGTTCGCGCGAAGCCGCAGACCACTTCATCAGAGATCAGAAGGATATCGTACTTGTCGAGCACGCCTTGAATTGCCGTCCAGTATCCTTTTGGGGGCGGAACGATGCCGCCGGTCCCAAGTACCGGCTCTCCGATGAATGCCGCAACCGTCTGCGGGCCTTCAGCCAGGATAAGGGCTTCAAGTTCGTTAGCACAGCGCCGGGAGAACGCTTCCTCACTTTCGCCATCATGCGCTTGGCGGTAATGGTGCGGCGTCGTCGTATGGCGCACCAAATTCAGAGGCAGGTCGAAGAAATCGTGAAAGAATGGAAGGCCTGTCAGGCTACCGGTGACCAAGCCAGAACCGTGATATCCGCGATGCCGCGAGATGACCTTCTTCTTTTCAGGGCGGCCGAGAATGTTGTTATAGTACCAGACCAGCTTGATATTGGTTTCGTTGGCGTCGGAACCGGAAAGGCCGAAAAAGACCCTTCGCATGTTCTGTCCGAAATATTCGACCACGGCCTCCGCCAAAAGGGCGACAGGCTCGGTCCCTTGGCTCGCATAGACATGGGCGAACGGCAGCTCGTGCGCTTGCCGGGCGATGGCCTCGGCAATCTCCGTGCATCCATATCCCATATTGACACAGTAGAGCCCGCCGAAACCGTCGAGGCTCTTTCGGCCGTCCGTATCCCAGATGTACACGCCTTCTGCACCGGCTATAATCCGGTTTGGCGTCTCGCCGCGACTGTGCTTGGCCAAGTGCGTGGATGGATGAAAGACGAAGCTTTGATCCTTCTGCCGGAGTTGCTCGGTTCCCAGATTGCTCAAGCGCATCGTCCCTGTCCTCGTGATCAGTCGGCGGAGAACACTCAGCCAGCCGCCTCTTTAGCAATTAACATACCGGCAGACGCCTCTCGAGTTTCGCGGAACTGCATGTCTTTAGCCGACGAATTCGCGGTATTGGCGCCAATCGCCGTCGATAGCATGGCTCCGGTAGAGGACAGCCAGATTGAAGCCGCCAGCAGTCATCCACTCCTCCAACGGTGTTTGGTATCGAAGGCGATATTAACTAGCTGGGCTTCAAGGAAAAGTCCTCGCCAGGCTTTTTCCTCGGCGGCCTCGGTGCCGAAGGTTGCCTGGATGCCTTCGCGACGATCCGTGGCAGTGTCGGCTATGCCTTTGGCCGCTGGCTACCGTACGTCACCGTCGGCGTTGCATTGGGCGAAGTGGAGACTGATGGGCACGTCTTTGCTGAGAGCGAGCTCCAGACCGGCTATGCGGTCGGCGGGGGCCTTCAGAACGCGTTCAATAGCAATTGGACTGCACGCGCGGAATATCTCTATGTCGATCCTGGCAAGAAAGATTTTGGCTTCGATACCGTTCCATGCGACGTGAAGACGAACTACAACGTCGTTCGCGCCGCAATTACCTATAAGTTCTAAACGGCGGAAATCGCATCGTGTAACTGGGGCGGATGTTCAGCCTACTAGGTTCATGGGCTCAGGTGAGCATGCGAGCCAGACTATGGAGTTTTGACCATAGTCCTTGACGACTGCCGGACTCGCGCCAGAGTCCAAGCATGGATGACAATATTCGCAACGCATGGGCTGCCCTCAAGCTGGTTCGCATGGCAATTGAACAGACATGCCCCGCCGGAGTGCTGCCGAGAGGAAGCCGTCTTGCTGCTCTACGGCTCCGAACCCGTGCATGAGGGAGAGGCACTCGCCGAGGCGATCATCGAGACGGTCGAACGGCTGACCCGATATGCTACTCTTCTCGAAGCCCAGCAGCGACGCACTGCGAATGTGTCTGTGCATGCGACTTTCCCGATAACGCGATTTGCGACCTGTCGACGATTACATTGTGGCTACCTAAACGAAGCTAGAATTCGGTGACGAAAGTTACCAAGCGCCGCCATTTCCGGACATTGATGGCAGCCCTCCGAACCGTACATTCACCCACGACCGGAGCCGAACCTGACAACGTGGCGGTGTACTGACCGACGCGGCACGAACTACCAACGTATATTGGTAATGAATATAGCTTTTAGAACAGCTGCGCCTCCGCCATTTTGCTCAAACCGCGCCGCACCGCAAACTAGCCCGCCGGCCGAATGTCGGCAGGCTTTTTTAGCATAAGATGTTCGTATTTCTTCGCGAGCCCTCAGTGAACCTCTTGCAACTCGAGTAGCTGCCCCTCGTGGCCCCTGTAGAAAATCTGGACCTGCAAGCCGCCCGCATAATCCTCTACATCGAATGGTTCCACGGTGACTTTACTAACAACAAGGATGCAGACAACGTTGGTTGCCGGCTCCTCAATCGTGACCTCAAACTGAGGTACAGGGGGGTTAGACTTTGATTCTCCGGCGGCTTTCATCATAGCGTGGTGGCAGGGGGTCGGGGCCCAGATCTTCACTTCGCGAATGTGGAGGCCGTCTGGAGGTGGCGGTTGCCTGTCAACCCAACCCTTCGCATCACTGAGGTCAATGATCCCGACATCCTCAGCTAAAGCCGACATTGACAGAAACGAGAGAAAACTCGCGGCGATTGCCGCCTTCTTAAAAAACGTGGACAACAAACTTCTCCTCCGACTTTGAGTATTCTGATCATGAGAACCTGCGGTTTTTGAAAGCAATCTGCAGGGCACTTTATTAACTAAGAAAGCATACCGGCAAACGCCTCGCGAGTTTCGCGGAAATGTATGTCTTTAGCCGACGAATTCTCCGGATCGGCACCAACGCCGTGGAAACCAGGGCTTCGGGAGTTTACCGTTGACTTAGTGCGGACAAAGGGATTGGTGAATTGGATTTCACGGGCTTCGTCACGATAAGGCTGTAGTATTGATCGATCCCCAAGCCTGCCTGCAGCAGTCCCTCCATGAAATCCTGATAGGCAGCCATAGAAGGAGATGAAACGCGCATCAGATAATCGATCCGCCCCCCGATAGCCCAGCAGTCCAGGATTTCCGGGATCTCTTGGATCGCAGTCTCGAAGTTCCGTTGATCCTCCAGACGATGACGATCCAGAACCACCTCCACCATTATGCAGATCATGCCCCCGATGAGCGCTGGACTTAGTCGCGCGTAGAACCCCTCAACGATTCTTGCGGCTTGGAGGATACGGAGCCGTTCCGAACAGGCCGAAGCCGAAAGATGAACACGCTTTGCGAGCTCGCTTTTCGAAATCCGACCGTCTGACTGAATCTCGGAGAGAATCCGGACGTCCCAAGCGTCTAGGCGCACAGGATCAGATTTCGACTTCATGACCTTTTGCTCTCAAGCCGTTGTCGACAGCGCAATTCATGCCAACCAATATTACCATTAATGAAGTGATTGAATGTAGTGGACGGCATCCGTTTTCGGCTCGCAATGCCAGAGTGGGTTGTCGAAAGTCAGTGGAAGCGATCCATGGAGAAAGGCTGTAGAAGCAGTTTGGCTATCGCCTCGCGGCCTAACGGGTGATGACGCAACTGGAGAGTATAGTCGCCTTTCGGCGGAGACCTCCTCGTAAATAGATAGCGCATTTGTGATTCTCCTTTGCTTTAACTGATAGACACCCTCGACAGCATCCGAGCATTGATTGCGTGCACTGCATAGTCAGATGCAGTGCTTACATCGGCGCATTCGGCTTCGAGATGAATTAAACGCCCTTCTTATCTGGCTCCCCAAGGAGCTGGACACTGCAAAATGTCGCTCGTGTTACCGCTACGGCCCAGAATCCGGCGCTGAGATGGCCGGATCGCCGAAGACTAAACGCCGATGTTGCGTGCGATGCTGTCGGCCGCCATGCGCTTACGCCACTCAAGAGGCCCGGAATTGTGAATGGAGTTTCCCTCTACATCGACAGCCATAATGACCGGCATGTCCTGCACCTCGAATTCATAGATCGCTTCCATCCCCAGGTCTTCAAAGGCAACCAGCCGCGCCGCCTTGATCGATTTTGAAATCAGGTAGGCAGCGCCACCCACTGCGATGAGATAGGGCGTTTTGTGTCTAACAATCGACTCGATGGCCGCTGGCCCCCTCTCCGCCTTACCCACCATCGCGAAAAGCCCGGTTTCGGCGAGCATCTTTTCAGTAAAACCGTCCATGCGGCTGGAGGTTGTCGGGCCGGCCGGCCCGACGACCTCATCCCTCACCGCACGGACTGGTCCGACGTAGTAGATCACGCGTCCGCGCAGATCGACCGGGAGCGGCTTGCCGGCATGGATCAGATCGACCATTCGCTGGTGGGCGGCGTCACGGCCGGTCAGCATCTTTCCGGAAAAAAGAAGGGGTTCCCCGCAGCGCCACGATGCCGTCTGTTCCTTCGTGAGCGCATCGAGATTGACCCGACGGACGCCGGTCGTGTGCAAGTCCTCATGACCGATCTGGGGCCATTCGGAAAGGTCGGGCGGCTCAAGCCTAATGGGTCCAGAGCCGTTCAAGGTAAACTTCAGGTGCCGGTTGGCGGCGCATTGCGGAATGAGCGCCACGGGCTTGGATGCTGCGTGGGTAGGATAAGTCGCAACCTTGACGTCAACGACAGTCGTCAGACCACCGAGGCCCTGGGCCCCGATGCCCAGCCCGTTAATTCGCTCATAGAGCTCAATACGCAGTTCCTCCTCCGCGTTGGCAGGTCCCCTGGAAAGCAGTTCGGTCATGTCGATAGGCTCGTTCATGACCTCCTTGGCCAGCAGCATCGCCTTTTCGGCGTTACCGCCGACGCCGATCGAGATCAGTCCGGGCGGGCACCACCCGCTGCCAAGCGTCGAAACGGTGTCGACCACCCAGTCGGCAACGGACGCTCTGGGCTTAAGTGTGGCGAAACGCGCGTTGTTTTCGGACCCGCCCCCTTTTGCGGCGATGGTGATCTCAATCTGGTTGCCAGGCACGAGGTCGACGTGGACGACTGCCGGCGTGTTGTCACGCGTGTTCAACCGGCCGGCAAGCGGATCCGAGACGATCGAGGGTCGAAGGGGATTGTCGGCATCGAGATACGCTTGACGGACGCCCTTATTCACCAGGTCGGCGAAACTGGCCGTTGATCTGATGTGGACGCCCATGCCAACCCTTGCAAAGACCACCACGAGACCGGTGTCCTGGCAGATCGGGCGCCGTCCGAAGGCCGCCATGCGGGAGTTCAGCAAAATCTGCCCGATGGCGTTCTTAGCCGACGGACTCTGTTCGCGCGCGTATGCCTGCGAAAGATACCGGATGTAGTCGGGGGGATGGTAGTACGAGATGTACTGAAGGGCGTCGGCGACGCTCTTTGTGATATCCTTGCCGGCAATGGTCCGTGTGTCTTTATCCACGAAATCTCATCCAAATGATCCGACCCCGTTGACCAGTTTCAGGCTCTGGAAGCTCCGCAATCCCTGCTCGCCCCCTTCGTATCCATAGCCGCTTTGTTTGACGCCACCATATGGTGCATCTGCGGAAACCCCTTTCAGGTAATTTACACTGACAGCGCCTGCCGAAAGACCGCCAATCAGCGCCCGTTTCGCATCGGCGGCGCCGGTGAAGAAGTAGGCAGCCAAGCCATACTCGGTGGCATTGGCTTCTTCGATCGCCTCTTCGATCGTGTCGAACGGCGCCACTGTGAGGATCGGCCCGAACGGCTCGTCATGAAGCACTTTCGCATCCTTTGGCACCCCTGTCAGGATGGTTGGCGGCCAGTAAAAACCCCGCTGGTCGAGGCGGGCACCGCCGGTTTCGATTCGGGCGCCGCGATCGACAGCATCCTGGATCAGACGCTGCATGGCCTCGATTCGCCGCACGTTTGCCATTGGGCCCATCTCTGTCGCCGGGTCGTCCGGTGGGCCGATCTTGATCTTACCGGCGGCTTCCGTCATCCGCGACAGAAATTCCTCATAGAGAGGCCGCGCGACGAGGATCCTGCTGGGCGCATTGCAGCTTTGACCCGCGCACTCGAACTTGTATTCCGTGATTGCCGGTATGGCCTTTGCGAGGTCGGCGTCCTCGCACACAACGACCGGCGAGTGCCCGCCGAGTTCGAGGATGCACCGCTGCAAGTTATTCGCGGCGAGCTTGGCGAGCTGTTTTCCAACCCCGGTAGAGCCCGTGAAAGTTAGGACCTTGACGATCGGCGAGCTGAGGAGATGCCGGGATATTTGCACCGGCACGCCAAAGACGAGATTAACCACGCCGTCCGGAATACCCGCTTGTCGCAAGGCTTCGACGAAATGGACAGCCGCGCTTGGTGTCTCTTCAGCCCCCTTGAGGATCGCCGGGCAGCCTGCCGCCAAAGCAGGGGCGAGCTTGCGGGCGATGAGAACGGCGGGATAGTTCCAAGGCGTAAAGGCAGCAACGACACCAAGGGGCTCGGGGACGATCATTCGGTTCGGGCCCATCGGAATAGGGGCCGACAGCTCTTCGGCGTGCGTGCCGTTCCACTCCAGCGTCTCGACGGCGCGCGCGTACTCACCTGTCGCTTCGGCAATCGTCTTTCCCTGTTCGGTCGACAAATCCTTCGCTGCGTCTCCCACCTTCGTGGCAAGGATCCTGGCGGCCACCACAAGGATCTCGCCGCGCTCTTTTGCAGGCCTTGATGACCAAGACCGACGGCTTCGCTCTGCTGAAGCAAGGGCCTCGTCCAGATCCGAAGCCGACGCCGCGGCCACCGAGCCAAATACCTGCTCTGTCGCAGGGTTGATCACCGGCAGAGTGGTTGAGTCACTGCCGGCTCGCCACCCGCCATTGATGAAAAGCTGATAGGCCTTGGCGTTGGGCATCGCATGCTCCGCGTGACTGAATTCTTGCCAGTGCGAGACCAGCCGATATCAGGACCATGGGCTCGCCTCGCTGCAGTTTCATCGCGATTGTAACGCCCGGTCAAATATGGAATATCGACCAAAACCATCTCGAATACAGATTGATACGGCTCAGGCAGTCGCGGAGGAGCGGTAGCACCTGGAACTTGGTTTGAAGGATGTGCCTAAATCCGGTCCGGAACCGTGGCTGACCAGTGCTTGCCCTCGATCAAAGTCCTTACGACCTTGGGGATCAGCTTGCGGACTGCGGACACGGCTGGAGAGCGCTCATCTTTCGGGTTGACGGCAAGCACAACGGAACGGGTGATCACTGGATTAATGATCTTAACCGTGCGGACTTGGCCTTGAGACGCCTCTTTTTGAATGGCCGACGGGGTAAGGATGGAATACGCCTTTCCTTCCATGACCATACTGATGATCGTAGAAAGGGAGTCGACTTCGAATCTGACGTCCAGCACACAACCGTGTTGGGCAACGACATCAGCCACCGAACGCCTGACATTGTTGTTGCGCATGGGAACCGCCAGCGAAAACGCGTGCAGGTCGGCAAGCCGTATTGAATCTTCGAAAGGCGGTTGACCCGGCGGCACCACCAGGCAAAACTCTTCGCGGGCGAGCGCCGTCATTTGGCCCACGCTCTCGGCAGTGCGATACAGGACAGCCAGATTGAAACGGCCAGCAGCCATCCACTCCTCCAGCGGTCCCGTCATGCCCTCGATCATCTTAAGCGAGATCCTCGGCAATTCGCTTCTTACCGACTCAAGCAGGGGGCCGCTAAGGACGCGAGCGGCTCCGGACGGAATGCCAATGGTCACCTCTCCGGAAGGAGCCGCCACCGAGTTCGTCAGTTCGGCCTCAGTGAGCTGAATTTCCTTAAGGATGATCCGCGCGCGCTCAAGTAGCTTGTCTCCGGACGCCGTGACGCTGACACCCGTCCTATCGCGAACCAGAAGCTGAGTGCCGAATGCTTCCTCCAGTTGACGCACATGCAGGCTTAGAGCGCTTTGAGCAACGTTGAGGGTCGCAGCTGCCTTCGTGAAACTGCCGGCCTCGACGACGCCGACAAAGTATCTTAACTGCCTGATGTCCACGATGAACAAATCCAACTGGGGCATGTTCCCCAGTGCTTCCACATCTATCTCGAAACGAGATGGCAGGCAAGTAATAACCGTCGGACCATGGCTCGAAAAACAGCCTGTCCGGCCGCTGACTTGAAGGCTCAGTTGTCGCTCGCGAGAGCCAGAATCTCGTGGGCGCGCCGCACCACCGGGGGATCAATCATATTGCCATTCAACGAGAATGCAGACAGGCCACGTATGGCGGCATCGTTTTCCGCCGCAACAACGCGACGGGCCCACTCCAATTCCTGCCCGCTTGGCGAGAAAGCCTGATTGAATATGGCCACCTGCGTCGGATGGATCGCCAAAGCTCCGGTAAAGCCGAGCCGCCGCGCATGCCCTGCGGCTTCACGAAGTTTCTGCGTGTCCGAGAACTCGCCGATGCTTCCTATGAAGCCTAGCGGGAGTAAGCCGGCCGCACGGGCGGCAAACAAAACATAAAGGTTTGGCGTCAAGAGAAGGTCAAATTCCGGGGTGCCGCCAACAGCGGTACTGAAATCTTCAGGACCAAGCGCCATTGCGACCATCCTGGGATGTGCCGACGCAATGGCCGCAAGCCTGTGCAAGGCGCCCGGGGTCTCGATCTGAGCAAGGAACCGGATGCGTCCCGGCGCAAGATTTCTTTCCCGTTCAAGTTCCAGAACCGCACTCGCGATCTCTAAAACCCACTCTGCCGAATCCGTCTTCGGAAGAACCAGTGCGTCAACACCCGCCATCACGGCTGCATCGAGATCGGCCGCCAAGGCGCGCAAACCACGGTTCACGCGGACCAAAACAGATGCGCCCTCGCGCCCTACCTTTGCCACGAATTCAGGAAGCTGCCGCCGTGCCTCGCCCTTTTTATCTGGGGGAACGGAATCCTCGAGGTCGAGAATGACGCCATCTGCACCCCGCTCATGCGCCGTCTCCACAAAGCGCGGAACGTGAGCGGGTACGAAGAGCAGGGATCTCCAGCGTGGTACAGACATCGCGCTTTCAACGGCCGCAAAGGTGTCCTTGGTCATGGAATCGCCTCTGCGATCGATCTTAGCGAGCGTGGCGGCAGTGAGCAGCTGGATGGCCGATCGCTGAGATGATCCGAAGTAGACAGGCTCTTCGTAAACCGCGAGCGCATACCTTGCTCAGACGCGCTCACGCTGACGCGGCTCTTTCGCGCAAAAGCCCCAGAACCTCCTCGCGGACAGCCTCGGTATGATCGCCAAGAGCCGGAACTGGGCGCAGCGAGGGCCGCTCCGAGTTGAAAATCGCCGCCGGCGCTATCGTCTGAACGATTCCTTCGGGTGTGCCAACCTGCACCCTGCGAATGTGCGGATGCCTTGAAACATCCACCAGTTCGTTCAGTCGGCCATATGCCAAGGCGGCCGCCTCAAGCTCCTGCATTGCTTCGTGGCAGGATAGTTCAGAAAACCGCCGTTCAATGATCTCATCAAGTTGCACCCGGTGACCGAGGCGCTCCATATTGTCGGCAAAACCAGGTGCGCGTGTGAGCGCCGGCTGCTTCAGGAACTTCTCGCAGAAATTCACCCATTCGCGGTCATTCTGAATTGACAAGATGACCTCTTTGCCATCCGCACAACGATAGGCGCCATACGGCGCCAGCGACGGGTGTTTCACGCCCGCGCGTACCGTATGGTAGCCGCTATAGTCGTTTTGCAGAACGGGCACGCTCATCCAGTCAGCGACGGCATCGAACAGTGACACCTGAATGCTGGTACCTTCGCCGGTGATCTTGCGGTGATACAGCGCCTGAAGAATCGCACTGTGCGCTGTCATGCCCGCCGAGATGTCGCAAACTGAGACCCCTACACGCGCAGGCCCATGCTGGTTACCGGTGATCGCGCATAGACCTGTTTCAGCCTGGACGATGAGATCATAAGCCTTCAGATGGGAATATGGACCTATCTCCCCGAAACCAGAAATGTCGCAGGTGATCAGCCGCGGAAAACGTCGACGGAGACCCGCAGAAGCGAAACCCAGTTTTTCGATGCTGCCCGGTTTCAGATTCTGGATAAAGACGTCAGCATTGGCAATGAGCGTGTCGAGGACCTCGCGGTCCATCTCCAATCTCAGGTCCAGACAGACCGACTCCTTACCCCGGTTGAGCCAAACAAAGTAAGCGCTCTGTCCCCGCACCAACTTGTCGTAGTTTCGGGCAAAGTCACCTTCGGACCTTTCGACCTTGATCACCCGGGCGCCGGCGTCCGCAAGACGAGACGATGCATAAGGCGCGGCCACGGCCTGCTCCACGGCTACGACAGTGATCCCCTTAAGTGAGTTCTGCATGCGACACCGTGCTTTTCATCCAACGTTTTCGGTTTGAGCTCGACGACGGCTCAGCATCGCCAGCAATCGGTTCTGTTCGTTCCCGACGATGGAAAACGCCTCGTCGACGCCCATTCCGGGCTTTGCGAGCATCATGTCGGCCCGGGTTGCGACCGATACGTGGACAGAAGCTTGGGCGGAGAGATCTGTCTCGGTACAGCTGCCTCCAACATAGGCGCCGACTTTATTCGCTTTGCAAAGGAGAACGGCACGCGCTGTGTCGGCGATTGAGCCGACATCGGGCGTCTTAATTTGGACGAGATGCGCGGCCTTCGCTTCGGCAAAGAGCCGAATATCCTCAAGCGTATTGCATCTCTCATCCACGACAATGCGCGCGCCGGAACCCCGGTTGTCCAAAATCGATACGATCTTGGCGTAGTTCTCAATTTGCGCTTGCGTCGAACCAAAATCCGCTGGGAACTCGATGTTGAGCGTGAAATCCGGAACGGTATCTGCAACCTTGCAGATAAAGTCGGCGATGCGTTGCGGCTCCAGGCCGATTTCCTGACCGATCCAGCCATACACATCGAAATGCAGCACCGGATGATACCTCGGGCGGCCGATTTGGCGCGTACGCGTTGCAACCCACTTCACGAACTCCATGAAGAGCTTGCCGTCGACGCCGAATTTCTGCCTTGAGTTGATCAGGCCGTGGGGAAGCACATCCACGGACTTTAGAATCATCTTGTCCACGCTGATTTCGCGCGCATCGCCGCTCTGGCAATAAATCGGGACCCTGAGCGTCGGCAGCGGTAGGTTAAATTCACTGCATACGATCTCCGCCATCGTCGTACGGTGAAGATGGGCCGCTGCACGAAGGAGCGCCTGGCTGACGCCATACTCAATCGCGAGAGGTAGTCGCTCATGTTCGTGAAGCTCGAGAACCTTCGCGCAGGCATCAAGATACCGAGATGCATCGACGTCCAGAAGCCGCGGGACCACAACCCGCGACGTCAAATCCGAGATTTGATTGGTGTCGAACAGAGGACCGCGTCCCCCGGCGCCAGAGTACTGGACGTTCATCATGTCGCCCCAAACAACCGTGCCGTCAGAAAGAACGAGCCCGACGCTGAGCGAAGATGCCGGAATGCGAATCGACTTAAACCCAGGCGTTGTCGGTGCGCCGACATAGATGAAGCCGTTCTGGATTGCGCCGGACTTAATGGCTTCCTGATCATCATAGAAGAATGCACCGTTGCCAGGCGCCAACAAGACATCTTTGATTTGCACTTCGTTTCGCTCGATTTGTTCCAAAAGCAATTGTGGCCTGGCCAACTATGCGTCACATGCCAACGAGTGTGCCAATATAAAGTCGGAGGTGGTGCCATCTCGTTTCCAGATGGAGGCACTTGCCGACGCTCAACAGTCTCTCGGAGACGATGCTGAGTCCTGAATACCAGTCTCGCCGGTAAGCAGAATGGACCTTGACGTTTGCGAGATCTGGTCAGGTTCAAGGCGTTGCATAAAAGCATTTGGTTGCTAGATGTTTGCTTAGCCACCTAGAAACATTTGTCAGCGGCACCAGCCTAGCACACCGGGCTCCTGTAGGGTCAATGCGCGACGAATGTCTTTCAGACTATGGTAGAAGCGGTCGAGATAGCACCTTGCCGACTTCGTTTCGGCCCACAACTTCGGCCGCAGGCTCCAAGAAAAAGGCCTCACGCCCTATGAGATCATCTGAAGCCTTGGGCCACACAAACCTGAACGCTTCAAGCTTAATCCGCTCCAGCAAATGCCGGGACTAACCATCTAGCAGGCTGTTGAAAAAGGGGCTCGCGGTTGGGGTAGCTCCGTGATTCACTCATTTCGCGAGAATGCGGAGGGTGAATCGTGCGCGGCGGCGACAATCGAACTGGCGAGTTGTTCAGCTACGTTGATCTCGAGGCGCGGGTTCGGCGCGATCATCCACTGCGCGCGATCCGTCGGATAGTGAATGAGGCGCTGGCAGCGTTAGAGCGGGACTTCGCGGCGCTGTATTCGCCGATCGGGCGACCTTCGATCCCGCCGGAGAAGCTGCTCAGGGCAATGCTGTTGCAGGCGTTCTATTCGATCCGCTCTGAACGGCTTTTGATGGAGCGGCTGGAATACGACCTTCTGTTCCGCTGGTTCGTCGGCATCGGCGTTGACGACGCGGCCTGGGATCACTCGGTCTTCTCGAAGAACCGCGACCGGCTGCTGGAGGGCGACATCGCGGCGAAGTTCTTGAACGCTGTCCTGGCGCAGCCCAAGGTGAAGAAGCTTCTCTCCACGGATCACTTCTCAGTCGACGGCACCTTGATCGAGGCCTGGGCGTCGATGAAGAGCTTCAAGCGGAAGGACGGCTTGGATGAGCCACCGTCGGGTGGCGGGCGCAATGAGGAGGCGGACTTCCATGGCCAGAAGCGCTCGAACGAGACGCATGCCTCGACCACTGATCGTGATGCTCGGCTGTTCCGCAAGGGGAAAGGCAAGGAGGCCAAGCTCAGCTTCATGGGGCACGGGCTGATGGAGAACCGGCATGGTCTTCTGGTTGATGCCTGCCTGACGCTGGCCGACGGGCATGCCGAACGAGTGGCGGCTCTGCACATGATCGAACCCCGCGCCGAGCGACCGCAAGCCATCACCCTCGGCGCCGACAAGGCCTATGACGCGGAGGACTTCATTAACGAGTTGCGCTCGATGAAGGTGACGCCACACGTGGCGCAGAACACGAATGGGCGCCGTTCCGCTATAGATCGTCGCACGACCCGGCACGTCGGCTATGTCGTCAGCCAGCGCATCCGCAAACGCATCGAGGAGGCGTTCGGCTGGATCAAGGTCATCGCAGGTCAAGAGAAGACGAAGTTCCGCGGTCGCGACCGCGTCGGATGGGCCTTCACCTTCGCGGCTGCCGCCTACAATCTGGTGCGGCTGCCCAAGTTGATCGCGGTGCCGACATGAGCGCGCCGGCGGACTGCAAGCTGATTGACCGCTGGCATATCGTCGAGGCCGATCTGTGGGATTGCGGCTATCTCAGCCTCTGCGGTCCCGCCATGGTCACCATCGGGGCCGACAACACCGGTGAGATCGCCTTTGGCGCTCTGCAAGCCAGCCTCGATCTCAACTACGGTCCCTCGATGGTATTCTTCACATGGGCCGGCTTCGACGAAATGGACGAAGCCACTGGTGATGGCTCCGCCGAACTACTCGACGACGGCTCCATCGAGATCACATTCGCCTATCACAATGGCGATGAGGCCATCCTCAAAGCCAAACGGGACACTTCTTCAACAGCCTGCTAGTGTCGGTGCCAGCCACCCTCGACTCAGTGCATCCGGCGTCCGGACATGGTCGAGGACGTGCTCTACGACCGTTCGGTCGTCAGTGGAGGCGTGGCAGCCTCAGGCCCATTATGCGGCCGCCATTGATCAGGATCGATTCTGGGAGCACCCGTACGACCCAGCGCCACGTCGGGGGTTCGGGCTCCGGTACCTTCGCCTCCGATATCGGCTGAACCAGCAGCAGACCAGGCGCCACCGGACGGAGCACCGCTTCGAGCTGGGCGAAGGAAGAGTGGATGCGAAGCCGAGCCGCATCTGCTTCGAGCACTATCTCGGCTTCTAGCGCTAGGGTGGGGTCGCCGTAGCGGCCAGCGGCGTTAGCGGGCACTGCCGGGGCGACGTCGTCGAGGCGACGATAGCGCCGCTTGCGACCGAACCAGTCGCCATCGATATCACCATCCGGTCGCGGAATGAGACGAAGCGAGCCTACGTTGCGCTGGAGTAAGCGTTCGAACACTCCTGGCTCCACCTCCTCGATCTCATCGCCGCTCAACACGGGAACACCGTTCTTGAGGGCAATTGCGAAGACGTCGTCCGTCGTCTCGTCGCGATAAAGGCCTGTCGCGGCGGCAAAGCGTGCACTGGCTGCCGTGGAATGTGGAGGACCAGGGGGCAACCCGAGCACCGCGTCGACGATGCGCCGAGCCATAAGAAATGGCGCGATGTCGTCGGTATTCGCCACGATGATAATGTCGAGGCCCAAATCGGGGAAGCGTACGCCCTCCGACTTGGCCCCTGCCATCGTCCCACCATGGCCGATGCTGCGATAGCCTCGATAGGTGCTCATGTCCAGGCCGAGCCCATATGGGCTCGGACGCCCATTCACCATTGCGCCCGATTGAGCCATCCGCGCCAACTCCGCCGCGCCTACCTTCGGGTCGTTCAAGTTGGTGAGCCAGATCAGCATATCGTCGAGCGTCGAGACGATGGCGCCATCGCCGTTGGCTTCATAGCCAGACCAAAAGGCGCGGCGCCAAGTACCGTCTGGCCCTTTAGTATGGTGGTCGGCAAGGTTGGGAAGAATTTCGTCGTCATGCTTCATCATCCGGGTGTCACGCATGCCGAGAGGACCGGTGATCCTGTCGTGCAGAAGCTCGTTGTAACTGCGGCCGGAGACCTGCTCGATCACCTGTTGGAGCAGCAGGAAGCCGGTGTTTGAGTAGCTTAGATCATCGCCGGCCGGGAAATTCACCGCAGCATGCTCGCGCAACATCCGGAGCTGCAGCGTGACCGGCGTCGGCGACAATGGCGATTGGCCAACCAACGCCATGATCTCGAAGTAGTCTCGCAGGCCCGAAACGTTTGCGGCTAGGTGCTGCAAAGTTATCGTGCGCGGGAATTCGGGCAGCCAGGGCAGGTGTCGCCGCACGTCATCCTGAAACGACAACTTACCCTCAGTCTCCAGAATCATGGCCAGCAGCACCGTGAACTGCTTGGTCTGCGAACCGATGCGTATAACGCTGTGTCCCGACAGCGGAATGGTATGCGGCAAATGGGCCAAGCCATAGTAACCACGATGGATCTCGCGCCCGTCCCGCCGCACCGCCACCACGGCGCCGGGGGAGTCCGCCTTGGCCCAAGGTGCGAACAACGCATCGATTCGCACGGACAGATTTGCGCTCGAACCGCAACTATCCTCGAGTGCCGGCATTTGGTTTTCAGTCATCAATATTCCTCAGCAAATTATTCGCGTCAGGCCCCATTTCACACATGGGGAACGTAGCACCCACTGGCCGGGCCGCGAATTTTAACAGCGTCCATTGGCCGATATGCGCCGATCAACCTTTGTCAACGCAGGAAATCAGCGAATTCTCGCTGCCTACGCACAAGAGGCGGCACTCGCCATAAGGGAGTAGGAGATCTCTCGGTCTGCGCTGGTCAACGGAGGTCGGGCTGGGCGCGACATGCAGGTGCTTTTGATGGTTGGTTTGAATTGCTAGGATCCGGTTGCGGAGCCGCGGATTTCCGGCGCAAAGGTCACGGCCGGCTGTAGGTTACTGGCGTCGAACTTGAGTTAATACTGCATCTGACCTGTTGACGCGTTCTTTCTTGTGATGGCGGCAACTCCAGGCTATTCGTGGGGCCGCTGCAGGGTGAACCCTCGAGTGAGCATCCCATGGGACGGACGAGGTCCGGCGCGAATGTGCCCAAACTGTTGGTCTATGATACCCGGATGTTGCTGACGATCGTACCCATCGCGACGGTCATTAGCCCATATCGTCGGCGTGATGGTCCGGCATTGGTATGCTGTGGTCATCGCAGCGGCGCCCCGAACTCGTACAAACGCCATGGATACCGCGATCAGTCACGGCGCGAGCCTTGTCTCGACAAGTCGAATCCAGAAGGAGGTCCCGTACAAGATGGCATCGTCGTTGAAGTCGTAAGCTGGATGATGCAATCCGGCACTGTCGCCGTTTCCACAAAGTATGTAAGCGCCCGGAAGGGCATCCAGCATGTAGCCAAAGTCCTCCGCTGCCATAATCGGCTTGATCGTTTGGACATTGGCTTCTCCTACTAGCCTAGGGCGTGTCCTCAGTTAGGGGATTCCCAAATCAGTCTTTGAGTGATTCATAGGCGGTCGGTTTGATTTGGGG
>NZ_AYXC01000039.1:0-21188 GCF_000502275.1 Mesorhizobium sp. L103C131B0
CGCCGGCGCCAGGTGGCTCCAGACAATGATAACACGTTGGAGCCTAGATGCTTCTGGCCGATCGTTGAGATGCCCGAAACGGAGAACATGGTTGCACCTCGTCACCTTGGTGATCCGGCCATGATCATCATGTCGATTTATCTATCGTTTTGTCTCGTCGGGCAGGCTCTGCTGATCCTGCTGCTGCTTTTCCCAAACCCCTAAGGCTGCTGGGCCGCTGGGGGGCTGCGGCTACTTGCCGACGATCGAGTCCACCAACGCAGCCTCGATCCGCTCGCACCCGGTGAAATCATGCACCAGGCTCGTAGCCAGCTCCCGCCATTGACACTGAGGCGCTCCGGTTTCCCTTAGGCATCGGAATGCAGAGCGGAGAACGTCGGCTTGGAGCGCGGAGACGGCAACGTAGCCGGATTGGCATCTTCCCAACTTTGCGCCATGTCGTTGCGATGACGTTGACGAAGGCGCTCCAGCAGTTCGCGAGAGGCTCGGATGGCCCGGCGCGACTGATCCATGTCACGGCGAAATGTAGCGGGTTCCGCCATGGACATCTGCCACATCAGCAAGGTGGCCGCAGTGGCCGCTTGAGCGATATCTTTGGGCGTTGCAACCATCGCATCCTCCCAATAAGGCAATGGTAAACGCCATCTTTATAGGCCCGCCGAACCCTTTCCTCCAATCAAAAACGACCGTACGGATTCATACGGCAATGGCTATTCGTCGGCTTCGTCGACCTTGGCTTCCGTCGTTGACGGTCTGAGTGAATCCCCTACTGCCTGGTAGTGTCCGGTTCCTGGCAGCGCTCCCTTCGTTCTTCAAGGAAAAGCTTGGTGTGCTCGTCCCACTCAAGAGGCGTTGTCCCGCGCTCTTGAACGAACTTTTCAAACTCCTTGCGTAGGTCGGCAAGGTCCAAAGCCCAAAGATGCTCAATGCTACCGGGGTTGGACATCGGGTTACCAATTCCGCCCATTCTCTCGGAACTAAGTTGGCTTCGCGTTTGAGCCTTCAAGATGGCATTACGAGATAATTTGCTCGGTTGCTGATACGCCTATATCTTAGGCGGCGCGGGGGGCCTCATATCTTCCCGCAGTGGCCGGTGCGGTTAAGCCCCCACAAGCTGCCCAACTGCACCGGCATTCCCTTACGGCAGGGTAGCGCACGCCCGCATTGAGCGAGGACTGCAGCGGCGTACCACAACCATCTGTGGAACTAACGCGCGCGTTGTGCGTTCGACGCTGGATTTAGGGGTGCATTCCGGGATGGAACACAGTTTGGTTCTGGTCGCAGAAGACGAGCCACTGATTTTGCTCGACCTTGAAACGACCTTGGAAGAGGCTGGCTTTCGGGTTGTAGCCGTTCCCACCGCCGAAGCGGCCATTGAGGTGTTTAACGAGAAGCCGGAAAGCTTCAGCAGCCTGGTTACAGACGTGCGACTAGGATCGGGGAAAACCGGATGGGAGCTAGCCAAGTATCTTAGAGGCACCAACCCCACTTTCCCTGTGGTTTATATCAGCGGGGATAGCGCGGTTCACTGGGGCGTTGAGGGTGTTCCGGAAAGCATCATGATCTCGAAGCCGTTCGCCCTGCCTCAGATCATCACGGCCTTGTCAACGCTGCTTAATCAGCAACGTCCAGCTCCGCTTGCGGATGGATCGGTTTAGCTCCTATTTGAGCTTCGTTTGTCAACGACATAATCGCCTGCAAACACGGCGCAAACCGGGCTTTAGCAAAACATTTGCAACGAGGCACAAGCTGGCCTGATGAACGATGCGGAAGCCTTGCCGCCTCGCAAGCATTGACCAGATGCAATTGCGCGTGATGAAAAACCCCGTCCCCTACTATCAAACAGAGGCCGACACTCGGCGCCCTGATGGGGCACGAAGGCGGGCGAATGGCCCAACTTGTCATGCCACCTCAGTCAGGCGAACCCTCCGGGGGGAACCTTCCGTGAGATAGCCTCTGCTTCAGGTCGTCGGCATTCAGGATGGCTGCCAGCTCTTCGGCATACTCCATGTCGGGAAGGTCGACAGATGGGTGGCCCGCTACAATAGCCGGCAGCCCGGTGAACACGTCGAACACCGTCCACGTCCCATCCGGTTCCCGCCTGATGTCGTACCGCAGAGTTGCCATGAGGGCATCATATAGATCGACCATTAGTGGTTGGGAATATTTGGTCCACGGAGGCTCGGGATGCAGAGCGCTGATTGATGGCGCGGGCCCGACCGTTTTGCCGACCGGCCGGCAGCGGAACCCGGTATCCGCACCAGATCGCTGCACCGAACCAACTTGGCAGGTTGCGCGTGGTTCCCCGGACAAATGAAAAGCCCGCTGGCTCACGCCGGCGGGCTTCTACGCAACTCCGACCGCATCGCAAAGCTGCGACGGTTCTCTTAACGCCGCGAGATCAGCAGGCAGAGCTCCCGGAGGTCCTTGTCATAAGAGCCAGAACCGCTCAGCACATCGACACAGCGTTTCTTCATGCGTGCAATCTGACTCTTGGACATGTCGGCAACAACACCCGGCAGGCTTGGAGTGCCGGGAGTGCCCGGGGTCCCTGGCGTTCCAGGCACACCGCCAATGCCGACACCCACACCAACGCCGACACCAGTCGTGCCCCCAACGGTCGCACCGAGACCGGCTGTAACGCCGCCGGCACCGCCGATATTTGCCCCAGCACCAGCCGCAATCCCATTGCTGCCCCCTACTGTGGCGCCAGCGCCGGCTTTGACACCGCCGGAGCCACCAATCGATGCGCCGAGCCCAGCGTTCACGCCGCCGGAGCCGCCGACCGAAGCACCCGCACCCGCCCGAACGCCGCCGCTACCGCCTATAGACGCGCCAGCGCCAGCGTTAACACCGCCGGCGCCGCCGACAGATGCTCCGGCACCAACGCCAATGCCGCCGCCGGCGCCGGCAGGCAACGCAAGGGCTATTAACACTGCACCGCCGGCCAAAACACGGGCGAAGTGCGCTAGAATCTTTACCATGAAACTCTCCTTGGTTGTCGAACTCTGCAGCCGAAATACTTTGGCTGTTGACAGCATCTACGCATAGAACAGAAAGCGGTTGCCTAACTTTAGGAAAACTCGCCGAACATGCCTTTCAATATCAACCGAACTTAGATGCAATTAGAATTTAACTGTAAAAAACTACGACTCACTTATTGCACGAACGAAGAAGGTTCGGCATTTAACTTCAAGCAGGGTGAGTTGACGGCACCGGGCTCCGGCCAAAACACAAAAGCCGGCCACTCTAAGGCAGCGGGCAGTAATTCTAGGCGGGATCAGCCACCTTCCCGTTCATTCATGTTCTGCCGCTTTCCATTAAGGCTTCGACCGGCAGGAACGACCAAAGCAGCGCGTCAACGTCCTCGGACTGGAGGTCGCCATATTTGCCTGTGGCGAATTCCATCAAAAACTCGGCCCTGACGCGATGCGCTTCCATTGTGGTGCAACGATAGGCGTAGACGGCGTTAAGTGCGGAGCGTTCTGCATCGGACGCCTCGTTGCGTTCGTTGATCGCCTGTTCTAGCCCGACAGCGCTACGCGTGCGCGCTCTTCCTTGATCAACCTTTTTAAGGTTCGCAGATCGGCTCGCTTGGCCATGCGGAGCGCGACGGCCGACTGCTTACCTAGATCGGGCGCCACCTTGGCGAGTGCCACCAGCTTCTGTTGCTGCTCGGCATAACGGCTTTTGACGTCCTCGCCCAAATCGGCCTCGACTTCATCGAGATCCCCGTAGCGCAGCGTGACTGCCCTCCGCCAATGGACAAGGGAATGAATAGTTCGGCCGTCTTCGGCAGATAGGCGTCTTCTACTTCGGTGGCCCCATCGACCGCGGCAATGAAGCGGCTGTAGGCAGTATGCTTTGCCGCGGTGAGCCCTCCCAGTCGTGCCGGGCGGCGGCATCGCTCCGGACGGAAGCCGCTGGATATCTTCTCGGTCGGCCTTCCTGCTTCCGGCACGCGTACTCGGCAAGCTGTTTCGACGGCTCTTCCTCACCCGGCTGGTCGCGCTGCACGACGCAGGACGGCTCTTCTTCGGATCGATGGCGCACCTTCCGCGCGGCAGGCATTCGTGCGGCACCTGTCGCCGGCCCGCAAGAAGCGCTGGGTGTTGCCGAGCGAAAATCCGAGTTAGATGTTGTTGTATTTCGTGAGATTGGGTGAGTGCGGGCTGCTTCCGCAGTCGGCCTCGGTTGTGTGACGTCAAGCTCTGCAAATGGAGCGGCCATTGCGCTGGCGACATTGATCGTCTGGGCGCGAGACCATCAAGCCTGACACCGTACCTACCGACAGGGCAAAATCGCCACTATCTGGCCACTGAGGTGCTCTTGATGCCCGGCTAGGGACGGAGGCGCCTTCTTGCTATAACTATAGCACTCAGTGCCTTCGACAGGCTGACTGTCGTCAGCGTCAACCGAATCGAACTGTAATAAACGGCAGGTTCCAGGAAGGCTGCAGCAGCATTAAAGCGTCCGAGATTGGCGACAAAGCTGACATCGGAATACTCAAGGCCGGAGTTAAACACCTTCACCACTTTGCGACATCACGATGTCCAGCAATCGACCGTCGAGTTGGGGCGCGCGGCCCTCGGACACGGGCGAGCAGCGCCCGTTGGCGGCCCCGATCGCCAAGCGCAGATCCGCCGAAAAGAAAGGCGTCCTTCATGGCGGGATATCCGCCGCGGACTAACGGCGCGATCCGCGTCGGCACCGGTGTCCGCTATCGGATGCGATCGAGGCGTTGTCCCCCTCGGGCCTTTTTCTAGCCGGCAGCCCGAGACGGTCCTACCGTAGTCAGAACCCGCTTTCAGTGTTGCGCGAAGTCGCCGTAGAGGTGCGTGACGCACCGGTATCGACAGATGTTCTCAATCAAGATCGTTTTGTCGACCCCGAGTGCAGGAGGTCGTCTTGGTCTTCACCATTCGCGGACCCGCATCATCCAAACAGAGACTTGGTTTGAGGTACAAGATGACGGAACCACTGTATCTAACGCCGGAGGAAGTGACTGAACGTTTTCGCGGTGCTATCTCGACAGGGACATTGGCCAATTGGCGAGCAATGCGCGTCGGGCCAGCTTTCGTGAAGATTGGAAAGTCCATCGTCTATCCCGTGGCCGACCTCAACGAATGGGCAAGTCAGCAAACCGTTAGGTGCCGTGCGACAAATCGACTCAAAGGGAAGGAACATGAGCAATCGTGAACATGGTCGAAAGAGGTCGCATACGCACCCCAGAACCCGCCCTCAGTCACGCCGCTGTCCAAATTTTATCATGCAAAATCAAGAAGATGCCGAGTTGCCACGGGTGATGCATAATCGACCATGTGACCTCCATCGGTCACCCCGGCCCTATGGTACGCCCACCGGCAAACAACTGTCCATCTGGGGCGTCGCTCGGTAGCCGGACGGCATAGATGCCCGTTGCGCTAGTGAATTCGCCAACCAGACGCGAACAGACCCGAATGGTCCCGTCCAGCGGTGTCAATCCGGCAGCAGCATCTCCTCTTCATCAGCTGCGGCCTCGAACAGCAGCCGGAAGTTGTTACCCGGCATTTTGCCATCCATCGCAGATAGGCAAGCCTCGGCCGCCAGCCGCCACTTGGGGCCACGATTGGACCACTTTAGAAGCTCCTCCGCGGCGGCATCAACTCGGTTGACACCAAGGCGAAGCCCCGGGCGCTCAGTCTTCACATAAACCGGAGGGTTGAACCAACGGTGGGGCATCAAGCCTCTCGAACGTCAAAGGCGATGAACAGTCCCCAAACGGAGGCTGATTTGACGATCATTTCGACCAACTGGCAGTCAGTCTCACGAAGATCATGGCCGCGCTCGCGCACCGCTGCAATGGTCGCCTTCACGGAAATTATATTGCCCGGTTGAGAACCCAACAGGACCTCGCGAACCAACTCCTTGGCCGTTCGCTGTGCAGTCCGAATAGGTGCTTGAATGTCCATCCCATCCTCCCAGAGAGATAGAACGTCAACCAGCTATTCTGTGGTGCATCTTCCGAGAAAGGCAAGTGCCGGAAACGTACAAAGCAGGTTGTTTAGGGGCGCAATTCCCTTCGACCGATTTGCGCTTCGTTATCGTGGCGACGGATGGCGGTGCTCGGAGCGTCTCGGAGCCGTGCACCTCAACTCGACGACATCGACCCGAGGCGCACGCTGATCCGAGGAGCAGGACGAGGGAGGCTGGGACCGAAACGCCATGCTCTCGACCAACGGGTGGAACTCTCAGGTGGCGCGACGATGACGCCGAACGCCAATCTTCGAGCTGGCACGGAGGGCAAGCGTTCCCTGCAGCGATTGCGCAGGTAGAGCCCAGGCCCCCGAATAGCGTCCCCAGCCTCCATGCACTGCCAGCATCAACGGCAGGGAACAGGGCGAAGTTCTGACCCCGATCGCCGGCCGACTTCGGCGCCGAAATGGTTACCAAACGAAAGCGATGTTGGTCCGCAGCGAAGTTGAACTTTGTCAACATGCGGCTTTTTTCGCCGCAGCGGCGCCATATGGCTTTCGACCAGGCGCACGTGCTCGGCCTCGACAGTCACCAATGGCCGGAGGCTGACGGTCACCTTGTCGCCGCCGATGCGCGTGACCGGGCCGATTAATTCAATGCTGGCCAATCACTGAGAGATCGAAGCGACAACACAATGCGAGAAGTCATAGGTGGGGATCGTCACCCTTATGCGATCGGGATCACCCGACCTCTTACAATCGCAGTGACGGCGACCTCGTCGCCAACTTTGATATTGCCCCGAGCCATGTCCAAGAGCCTGGAGCAGCCGGCGCTGGCGTCAAGATGAGCGGAAACTAATATGTGCAGGCGCTTTATCAGCTCATGAGCACGCGCGGCGCAGACTTTCTGCACAAGCTGATTTTGAACAAGGTCCCTGATACGGTCGGTGCCGGTGTCATCTCTATTGCCGAGCTGACCCAAGAGCTTTCGCCGATGCTAAAGCGCTCGGCATCAAAACGACAGAGATCGAGGTAGACGTCAGCAGCGCTGATCCTCAACGCGGTCGTCCGCCGCAACGACCACTTGGCAACTGATCATGTCGCGGTGCTAAGGGCGAGAGACAACGATAGAACAGGTCTTCCTTTGTTTGGCAGCCCTGTAGTCAGCTTCCCACGGCAATGCTTCGATGTCGGGCTTGTGCCCCGCTTCACGGTAGGCGGCCTGAGCCAGGTAACTTGCTTTGTCCCGCTCCACAAGGCAGACAAACGGCGGATTTCCCGGGCACCTGTAAAGGCCTACAGCTTTTTCCATGCAATAGGTGTCCTACGGGTGCTCGAGCATGTCGTCCTTCATTGCGATGACAGAACAAGAGAGAAGATAGCATCGGCCCGGCACCCCTGTAAGGTTTTCGGCGAGCTTATTAATGTGGGGTTTACCATTGCTTTTGAGGGTGGCTGCGATGGTTGCAACGCATACGGATATCGCTCTGGCGGCCCTTCAGGCCACCTGCCTATCTCGGCAGCGGTCCATGGCAGGGACCACCGCACTTCGCAGGGAGATGGACAACTCGACAAAGAATGCGGCTTCAGGCGAACTGCTGAAGCGCCTTCGTCAACGTCATCGCGACGACGTGGCGCGAGGTAGGGAAGATGCCGACCCGGCTCCTGTTGCCGTGTCCGCGTTCCAGGCCGACGTTCTCCGCTCTGCATTCCGAAACCTAGTCAAGGAAACGGGTGTGCCTGAGTGTCAATGGCGCGATTTTTGGCGGAGACCGGCTGATGGTCAAGGTTCCCGAAGGCCTTTGCCGGCCGTTGGCGCATCGTCGGTATGGATGTTTGGGACAACGACTTCCTCGATCTCGTCGGCGGAGGCACATCTGAATTCAAAGGCTTGGCGGATGGCGAGATCGCCTTCAAGGCGGCCCTCACCGGAGGGGTACCCAGCGCGGTCGGCCGCCCAGCCATGCATGTCGATGAAGAAGGTCGCCATTGCGAGGAAACGGTGCCGTTGAAGCGCGAATATCGCTCCCTTCCTCGGCTGGTGTGATCGGTCGACCTGACCCAAGGACGACTTCCTGCTGCAGAAGGAACCGAAGCGGCGCGGCATCGTTGATCCTTAAGTTCAGTCGCAGACGGGGCTTCAAGTCTGGTTGATGATCTTGAAGCTTTCGAGGGACCGATTTCATGGCTGGCAGCGCCATCGAGCAGGCGAACACAGGCTCGCCATCGGAGAGTATGGCGGCCTCACCTGTGGAGACACAACTGGCGCTTGGAGACTTGGCCCGCGCAAACGCTGGCGGTCGCCTTTGGGTCATCGCCGCTTCGGTTCCGCTCCTGTTCATGATCAGCGGGCTTGTCATTCGGTATGCTGCATTCCATTCAGTCTCGGCAGTGCCAGGCTTCGAAGCTTATGCGCGTGCGCTCTGCAGGTGGGACTGCGCGTGGTATGTGGACATTTCCGAACACGGCTACGAGCGTTTTCCCATTCCAGGCCAAAGCAACGTCGGACGCTGGGGCTTCTTTCCATTGTATCCCATGCTCGTGACGACCCTTCGGTTTGCTTTCCCTTTTTCCACGATTCTGATCGCGACGATCACCTCGACTGCGTGCAGCTACGCCGCCTGCCTTGTGGCATGGCCACTTCTGGAGAAGAACGTCCGCGCTTACATACTGTATTGCGCTTTTCTGCTTAGCGGGCCGTTCTCCTTCCACTTCACCACGTTCCTTACCGAACCTCTTTTCGTGCTCCTGACGTCGTGCGTCTTTTTGGCACTCAAGCGCTCCAACTACCTGGCCGCTGGCGTTACATGCGCTTTGCTGTCGGCAACGAGGCTGGTCGGGGTCCTTGCTGTGTTTGCAATGGTCAATCAAATGTTCGAGCAGCACCGCCAGCAGGGCGGGTCGGCGGTGTCTTTCCCGCGATGGGTACTTGGTCGTCCGGATATGCTGGTAGCTATCTTCATCTCGCCCGCCGGCCTGTTTGCTTACATGCTCTTTTTGTATCTCACTGTCGGGGACGGGTTTGCTTTCTTGCACGTCCAGCGCGCGTTTGGGCGGGTTGCTGGCGATCCGCTCCTTTTTCTATGGGACGGTCTCGCTGCTGTTCCGACAAAAGGCTGGCTGCCCACGGCGCCGCAATGGAGCGCGCTCGCAGCGATTATAGGGCTGATCCTATCGGTCGTTCTGGCGGCCCGCAGGCGATATGGCGCTGCGCTCTTCTGTGCGAGCAGCATCATCCTGCCGTTGATCACCAACCTGGCTTCCATGGTTAGATACGTCATTGGGCTTGCGCCGCTGCTGATGTTGATTGCCGAGCTGCTGTCGGTATCGAAGCTGACCTATCTGGTGATTTTGGCTCTTTTCCTGAGCGCATCTTATTTCATGACTTTGGCGTGGATTGGAGGCTATCTTGCCCTGGTCTGACAGCCTGTCACTCTATGCCCGTGCTGGCTCGACTCGCGGCTACGCGCTGGCGTTGGTTCTGGCCGTGTCCGAGATCATCATCCTCGCACTCGCTCTCAATCCAGATGTCAACGCCGATTATCGGGCCTATTACATCGATCGCACGACGACGTGCCTCAATCGCGATGCGGTTGGCAGCTACACTCCTGGCCAGACGGTATCGTTTCGATCCGACGGCGCCAAACAAGCAGCCGGCATGATGGTCTGCGGTTGGTCGGGCCCGGTAGCCGACGGAACCCATTCGCTGGGCGAGACCTCTCGGTTGAGACTGGAAATACCTTCGCTTCGCGACGAGCTTACGGCAACGCTACAAATGTCCGCCGTCATTCGTCCACCACAGACCACCCAAAGGGTAATCATCTCGGTGAACGGAGTTCGCGTACACGAGGTAACACTGTCGAGCAAAGACCCGACGACGATCTCGTTCGCGATCCCGCACGCAGCGTTTGCTAGCGCAAAGGTACTCGAAGTGACTTTCGATTATCGCGACGGGATTCCGCCAAGCCCAGCCGCCAGCAAGATCTACAAACGCGCCATTAAATTGGTATCGTTTCGGCTCGACGCCGGCTAGAGAGCACTTCACCGTTTTGTGCAAACGGTGAAGTGCTCTAACTCTTTATTTAACGCAATTCCGGACGGAAACACCGCTTCACGACTTTCTGAAGTTGCCCTATTTCAGCAGCACAACAGTTCGTGATCATCTCATGTGCCTGCACCTCCCGGATGGAGGAGAGCCGTCGCGTGCCTCCTCGCCGCTGGCCGGCAGCCAATCGCGATAGGGTAGAGCGCCGCGGGCTCGAGATCATTGGTCGCCGGGATGGCGGCACTGCGCAGCGTCCGCCGGGGTCACGTTTTCTTTTGCGCGTCGTTCGCCTCGAACGGCTGATCGGTACGGACGCAGGGCTCCCTTCGGAACGGAAGATTAATGAAATTAGGGCTTGTCTGCGGCGACAAACCATTCGGTGATCACCACCCTGCGTAGAGGGCACATCACTGATCGTCACGTCGTCCTGGTCAAAATTATCTGCATGAGATCGTTCCTTGCGTTGGCCGTGATTCAGCAAGCGGCTTTGGAGCAGTTCACGTTACCGTGAAACGGTGTTTTTAGAACGAATCTTTCTGGCGGATTGCGTATCAGCCATCGCCGGTCTGATCGGGAATGTGTTCCACAAAGACCCATCGGTCGAGCACGACGAAATTGATCCCGGGTACAAGCAAGCAGGTAATCATGATGGGAAAGATAAGGGGCAGGCCCAGCTTCGTCGTCAAAAGCGCCGGCGCGCCATAGGCGATCGCCAAGCCGGTCGCCGCCAGCAAGAGAAAACGCGGAGCCTCTGATCTGTGCGACCCCCGCGACATGAAGGTTACTGACCTGTGCGCGAGATAGGAAAACAACGCCGCGGCTGCGTAAGCTGCAAGGGACGCCCGGACGGGGCTGAAGCCGAACCGTTCCGATTTGACAAAGGCGGTTGCCAAGGCGGCATACAGGATTGTGGCGGCGATGCCGACCAGGCCGAAGCGGGCCAGAAGCTTTAGGGTGCCGCCGCCGGCAGATCGATGCTCAGACACGCCCGCTACACGCATACTGGGCTCCAAGCGGCAGCAGCGCCAGGGCACGCTCAACCTGTCTGGCGAACCCGCCGGTCGACGGGAGCA
This sequence comes from Mesorhizobium sp. L103C131B0, assembly GCF_000502275.1. Lineage (NCBI taxonomy): Bacteria > Pseudomonadati > Pseudomonadota > Alphaproteobacteria > Hyphomicrobiales > Phyllobacteriaceae > Mesorhizobium > Mesorhizobium sp. L103C131B0. The sequence goes on from NZ_AYXC01000039.1 coordinate 11,073, forward strand.
GCAGGAAGTGCTCGGATCGAACCTCCCTAAAGCCTGCTTGTCGAAAGAGGGCCGCTGCTCTGACCGCGTTGAGCAGGACCGCGTCTTGGTCGAACGGACACCGGAGCACCGCCAGACGCGTCAGCGGATTATAGGGATTGTGCTCGATGATGCAGGCGACGCCGCCTTGCCGCACGACCCGTCGCATCTCGCGAAAAAAATCGAGCCAGGATGCGGGCGAAACATGATGAACAACACAACTGGCAAAGGCCAAGTCGAACACGCAGTCCTCATAAGGCAGGCCCGTCGTGGTGCATGTCCTATAGACGACGCCCGGATTGTCCTCGCTGGCGCGCTGGATCGACCCTTGCGAGACGTCGCAGCCATCCAGGCGATCGAAAGCGCCGTCTAGATAAGGATGGAGCGAACCGACACCGCAGCCCACATCAAGCGCCCGCACCATGGCTCCCCGGCGACGAAGTCCTCGCTCGGAGACTAGGCGCCGCAGCAGGTCGGCCTTTGCAGCCAAAAAGAAATCGTGCTTGAGTCCGGAAAAGCGGATCGACCCATCGATCGTCTCTGCATAACTGGATCTATAGCTGTCGAAGAGTTCGGCCACTTGGAGCGACTCCGTTGTTGGGCTTGCGAAATGATCTCCGGCGCCCACCACCGATGGCAGCCACCGGCTCGTCGAAGCCGGTAAGCCGATTGATCACGTAAAGAGGTCGGCGTTTCACCTCGGCGTGGATACTACCGACATAGAGGCCGACCACGCCGGTCATGAAAAGATTGATGCCACACAGAAACGATACGATCACCACGGTGGACGTCCAGCCGGCAATGACGCCGGTTTCAAAAATCCAGGCGAACACGGCGTAAGCGCCAAAGGTCAGGGCAAGTGCGGAAATCGCCGATCCGCCCCAAAGCGCAAAGTGGAGCGGCTTTTCCGAGAAGCTGACAACGGCGTGAACGGCAAGGTGCATCATCTTCCAGAAAGGGTATTTGGTCTGGCCGATGGTCCTCGGAGGGCGTTCGAATGGCACCGCCGCTTGCTTGAATCCCATCCAGCCGAACATGCCTCTGACGAAGCGATCATGTTCAGGCATGTGTCTGAAGACGTCCAGCGCATGGCGGCCGACCAGGCGGAAGTCCCCGACGTTGCGCGGGATGTTGACCGCCGTCATCTTCTCCAGGAAACGGTAGAAAAGATCGGCGCTAAGCCGCTTGAACCACGATTCGCCTTCGCGCTTAACACGGCGGGCGTACACGATCTCGAAACCTTCCTTCCACTTTGCCACGAGATCAAGAACGACCTCCGGTGGATCTTGCAGGTCGGCATCCATGACGATGACCGCATCCCCCGCAGCAGCATCCATGCCTGCCGTGATCGCAATCTGGTGTCCGAAATTACGGGAAAGCTCGATAAGCCGGAAGCGAGGTTCGGCGGTGACCACCCGCCGAAGGTATTTGACGCTGCCGTCATGACTACCGTCATCGACGAAAATCGCCTCGGTCTCTCCGTCCAGCCGACTGATCAGTGATCTGATCCGTTCGATCAGTCGCGGCAGCACTTGTTGTTCATTATATATCGGCAGGACCAGCGAGTAGCGCGGCGACGCGTTCACTCCCGTCCCGACGCTTTGGATCACAGAGGCTCGCATGCGGATGAAAATGAAGAGCCCGCACCAAAGTTCCATAAGGTGTAACTAATTTAGAAACTTTAGATATGGCGAATCGGTTGGAAAGGCAGGCGCGTGTGAAACTGGTTGACAGGCGCGCAGCCTAGTTCGACGAGAAAACAGTTCGCCGGATCTAAAGGTTATCGTCTAGCTGCTTAACCCGCTATTGGGGAAGCGTCCGCCCAACGCGACCTCGGACACGTTCCGCACATTCCGACGGACTCAAAATCCAGTCGCAACGCTACCTAAAGCGCTGCAGACCCTCATCCTTATCCCTTATCGAGATATCGTGAACGGCCGGAGCATCATGGTTCTGAGCCGGATTCCGCGTCTTTAAAAGCAAAAATCCCGCAACAGCTGAGGCAGACCGCATATGCGTCCGATTAGCCCAAACTGTGCGGCTGCGGGGCAGCGCCCCGCGGTGGCTGGGCGCCTGTCGGCCAAGCGAGCCGCTTGTAAATACTCCGAGCGGCGCAAACGGCCATTCTTGTTCGCTGTGGACATTGGAGCTCACAATCTCGGCATCCTCGCTAGGGGCGGCTTGAGGCGGCGCCTTGCGGAACTCCAACAACCGTGGTCGGCCCTGGCAACCAAAAGCCGAGTCCTGCATTGTAGTAGATGCTGTTATACCAACTCCCCATGTGCTGTTCTCGATGCGGTGCGCGCGGCCATGATTATGAGCACTGCACGCATCTGAACCATGGCAGCCTCTCCGAGGCGCCTGCGCCTTCCACCCAGGGCGATGAACGGCACAACCAACAGGTTCCGGTTAGCAATCCAACCCAGATCGCTGGGCCGGGCCGGATATTTTGACACTGATTGAAGTCGTGCGCCTGCAGCGTCAGTTCGCGGCACCGAAGCCATTTGCCCGCTGGGTCCGTCCAGACGGTCAGAAGGGTCCAGAAGGCCCATCCGCTAGCCAGCGGGCGTTCTCATACCGCAGATTACCCCGGAACAGGCCGCGGCGTCCTCCGGCGGACTGTATCTGCGGCTCGGCTCGCGGCGTCGCCTCCGAAGCAATCTGCCCGTCGGCTGTTAGCAAGCGCGGCATTCCAGATCGAACCGGAACGAATGTAGCAGTTTTCAGTAACGACGGGACACGTCAAGGAGAATTCAAATGACACGCCGACCAAAAATTTTGGCGAGCACTGCACTCGGTTTGCTGATCGCGTCCGCGCCGTTCGGGCCCTTCGCGCCCCTCAGCAGCGCCGCCTCCGGTCCCGCACGATTCGTCGCATCCCCACCGCCGATCTTTATCAAGTTAAAATGCAAGGAGGGCGAGTCCGCCGAAGCCTGCGCGCTGAGGCAGCAGGCTCCCACCGAAAACGCTGCTCCACTTCCAGCGACCGAACCACAGCCTGCTCAGAAACCGCAGGAGCAGCCAAAAGAGGCAGCACCTGCGTCCGAGGCAGCTCCCGTTCAAGAATCCACCCCACCGGCTGAACCATCCGCGAAGGAACAGCCTGCTCAACCGGCCGCGCCGGCGCCGGCCTCCGAGGCTGCGCCAGCGCAGCCGGCCCCAGACAAATCGGCTCCAGTTAAGCAAGTCCAGCCACCTGCAGATGAGGCACCTATACCCACCCCGGCTCCCCAGGCGCCTGCTACGACCGATCAGCCTGCGCCTGCCCAGGGCGAACAGCCGGCGGAACCTACGAGCAAGCCAGAAAAGAAACCTGCCGCCGAGCAGCCTGCCGCCGAGGCGCCTGCACCAACGCAGCCCGTGACTGGAGAACAACCTTCGACCGATCAGCAGCCTGCAACCGCCCCAGCTAATGGTGAGCCAGCGGAGCCCGCCCAAAGCGAAAAGCCAGTTCAGGGCGAGGCTCCAGCAGATCCGAACGCCGCACCAGTCCTCGACAGCGAAAAAGATGCAAAACGTCCGGGCAAGGACGGCAAAATGCCCGCTCAGCAGAGCGATGGAGGTCAGGCCCCCGCTTCTGCGGCTGCCCCCGTAGACTCCGGACCGCCTCCTGCGGACGACAAGGCAGCGCAGCAGGAAATCAAGCCTGAGAAGATCGTTCCGGTGACGGATGAAAAGGGTACCCGCCGCGACAAGGCCCCGGATAGCCAGGCGCCGGAGCGTCCAAAGGGCGCCGATGTTCTCACCGAAATTGGCGGTCGGATCATCATCCAGTTCAACAACCAGACGATCGTCCAGAGCAACGAAGCTCCGCGAATGAACCGTGGTGCCAAGGATGTATACTACGAGGATCTGCCGGGCGACCGCACGCGCGAGACAATCGTTCGGGACAATGGCATCCAAATCGTCACCATCCGCAACCGCTATGGCGATGTCATCCAGCGATCGCGCATCACGCCCGACGGCCGCGAGTATGTGCTGAGCTATGTCGACGAGAGGTATTACCAGGACGTACAGGATTGGCGCGATCCTGGTGATGACTTGCCACCGATGCGGCTGAACATCCCGCGCAAACAATATATCCTGGAGTCCGATTTGGTCGAGAATGCCGACGACTACTATACCTTCCTGGAGCAACCGCCGGTGGAAAAGGTCCAGCGGCTCTACTCGGTCGACGAGGTCAAGCGCTCGGCGCGTGTGCGCGATATCGCCCGGCGGGTTGATCTCGACACGTTGAATTTCGAGTCCGGTTCGGCGGCGATCTCGGAGAGCGAAGTCCAAAAGCTGCAGGGCGTTGCGGACGCAATGGAGCGGCTGCTGAAGAAGAACCCGGCCGAAACATTCTTGATCGAAGGACATACCGACGCCGTCGGTAGCGACAATGCAAACCTGGCCTTGTCCGACCAGCGAGCAGAGGCCGTTGCCGAGGCCCTCACCACCTCCTTCGGCATCGCGCCAGAGAACCTGACGACCCAAGGCTATGGCGAGCGCTATCTTAAGGTAAACACGACAGGGTCCGAACGGCAGAACCGCCGCGTCGCAATTCGCCGCATCACAGCGCTGGTGGCGCCGGTCGCCAGCGCCAACTGACAACGGGTCTCGCGACGCGGAAAAGAGTGCCGAGTCGCGAGACCCTTGCCAGCCAAGCTGATCAATGCTCCGGCCTCCTCTGCTGGCCGAAGATGCTTGTCTTTCAACCCCGACGCGGCCTGTCAGCCTTCCGTGCGGTTTTACCATTCCACTTGCGGCTAAGTTACATTCCCGCATGTTCAGGCAAGGCGGCGAAAGCACCATCGTTTGTCATCGAGGCCACTCGGTTGCGCTCGATGATGCGGGGCAAATCGCGCCTTCTGCTGATGGTCCAGGACCAGCCAAGGAAATCTGCCTGGCCCATGCATTTTCGAGGCCATGCTTGCGCGCGGCGCGACGAAGCCGTCTGTCCGTTTTCACCCCAAGAGCCTCCCGACCGGCGGTCACGCCATCGCCGATTTCTGCCAAATCCGAAATCCTAGTTTAATAGCTATCACCTGTGACCCGAGGTTCCTTGCCGGGGACTTTCGTACGCCTGCTAGGGCCCGAAACTCTTCACGATAGCAGTCCAAGCTTCTGGTGGAGAGGCATAAAAACTGGACATCGGGTTGCGGGCGTGCCGACGGCTCAATTGGGGCCGTCTCCGGACTGTCCGGTTTCGGGTCCGCACTCGCGAAAAGCTAGCTTTTGGCTCGCGCCCGTTGAACCCAGCCCGCATGGACAAAACAGGCCACATTGGATGTGTTTGCCTGACAGATTGATGCGCAGGAACTTGCAAGCGGGTTAGCCGCAACGTTCCCAAGACGTTTCTGCAGGCGCGGCGACGTTCCCTGAGAGTTAGCGTGGACGCGGCGGTTGGCTGCCAGTCTGCGCCAAATCTGCCTTGTGAAGTATTTCAATGGAGCGATTTCGGCGCACAGGAGTTGAGGACGTGATTATCAATTGTAGGTAGAAACCGATGTCGCTACCTCTAGGTATTTTGGTTGTCGAAGACGAACCTCTAATCCGCATTGACATCGCGGATTTTCTCCGGAGCGAAGGATTTCTGGTTTTCGAGGCTTCCAATGCCGACGAAGCCATCGCCATACTCGAAACAGGTTTAGTGATCGAAGCGATGTTCACCGACATCGACATGCCGGGCAGTATGGATGGCCTGAGACTTTCGGCCGCCGTTCGCGATCGATGGCCGCCCATCAAGATCGTAGCGACGTCAGGTCACCGCGCCATGGCGGCAGCGGATCTCCCGGGAGGGAGCGCGTTCTTCGGCAAGCCCTATGACCACGCGGCAGTAGCAGCCTGCCTGCGAGGTGTCCTGTCGCTCTGATGGCGATGACGGAGGCTGGCCAACCCTTACTGAACGGTTTAGGCCACCGAGATCACTGAAAGATTTATTGCGCAAGGCGATCAGGCTGGACTTTCAGCGTGACAACAAGACCATCCTTTGCCCAGTCGTAGACAATCGAGCCGCGCAGATGACCAGTTACGCTGCGTTCGACCAATTTGCTTCCATATCCTGGAGCAGCGGTCGGCGCCTCAACGGGAGGCCCGCCACTTTCCGTCCAGACGATCGAGACGGCCTCACTTTGCGCCGAGCACGAAACATCCAGCGCCCCAGTCTCGGTCGACAGAGCGCCGTATTTGAGGGAATTGGTTGCAAGTTCATGGATGATAAGCGCGAGAATTGTTGTCGAAGACTCGCCAACGCTCATCCTGGGCACCGCAACCCGAATTCGACCGCTGAAAGCGCCCAGATCATCATACGGCGCCAGAAGTACTGTCAAAAGATCGCCTAGCAGCGCCGAAGCGGCCTCGGTTTGACCCGGCACGGGCCTGACCAGATCGTGGGCGCGGCCCAAGGCCGTCAGCCTCTGTGTCAACTCGCGCGCCATGTCGTTGGTCGTGGTCGTCGAACGGGACGTGATAGCGGTAAGGCCGGAGGCGATGGTCAGCAGGTTCTTGACGCGGTGGCTCATTTCGCCGGCCAGAAGCTCCCGGCCTTCCTCCGCCTGTTTTCTCCCCGTGACGTCAATGAAGATGCCGAACATCAGCCGCTGGACCATGCCTTCATCGTCGCCTTGCCCTCGGGCCGAGATCCATTTGAGCTCCTCGCCGATCATGATCCGGAAATCGATCTCGTAGGGGCCCACAATTGCCCGCGTCGCGTTGAACGCGGCTCGCACACGGTCGCGGTCGGCAGGATGGATGTGCGCGGATAGATCTTCAAATTTGACGTCCGTGGCACGCGATATGCCCCACAGGTCATNCTTGAACAATGTCAGCCCATGCTGCACCGACTGCCCGCCGTCGATCGGCAGGATGGATGTGCGCGGATAGATCTTCAAATTTGACGTCCGTGGCACGCGATATGCCCCACAGGTCATAGGCCCGATCATCCATGGCCAACGCATCGCTGTCCACGTTCCACGACCATAGGGTGACGCCTGCGGCTTCGATGGCGCGGATCAGGTTCCTGGGCTCCCATAGGAGTGGTTTCAGATGTTCTGCTGTGGTTTTCATGGACGCTCGCAAGATCGCAAGGGAGGTTTGACGAATGGCCAAAAGGGATCTCAGATCCAGTTATTCCAGGTCTGAGAAAAAGTCGCAGATCAGATCGGCAAGTTTGGTTGCCTCGAAATCCGTCATGTGGGCGGCTGTTTCCACAGCAGCCGTTGCGATATCGTCCTGATCGACCGCCAAAAGATCAAGAATTCGGGCAAATCTGATTTTGAGTTCATGCGCGCTTTCGAATTCGTCGATCGTGACCTGAAGAATCCTTGGCGTAGCATCGATCAATCGGGTTTGGATGCTGTCAGGCGACGATGCAAGGATACGTATAGCGGCGAAAAACTGTTCGCGCGCATTGGTGTATATTTCGTCCATGGGGTACCTTCTTCGCTGCCGCCACGCCCTGGACGCGGGGCATGAAGCGCGACGTTCAAGAGCTGAGAGATAGGGCGTGCTGTTTCGGCACCGCTACGGTCGCTGAGGCTGGATCGCTGGGATGGTTTCGGACCCTCCACGTTAGGAGGGCAACCCTAGGTACCATAGATCTCCACCATTACCCAGCCCTCTAGGACGGCGCGTTTTCCCGACACACGTGCTGGGACGGCGATCAGTGATATGGCGAAAAAATGACAGGGCGACGCATCGCGACGGCACATTCCATGCACGACCAAGCAGGGTGTCAGCCGCTTTAGCGTCACCGGCCGCCGTCGTCCGTATCTGCTTTGACATGTTACGTCTTCAATAGCCCTTGGGCGACCCTCAACGTCTGCATCAGTTCGCATCGAGGCCACCTCTATCCCCAACGCTTGGTGCATAGGTCCGACATGAAATACTCGTTGACGATCTCGCGTGCACTGATGACAGGTTCATCAGCAATTTTCCTGTCAGCAACCGTCGCAAGCTGGAACCAAAGTCCGTATGGAGTGTTGAGGTGGGCTCGTTCCGCGGTGGATTTCCTCCTGGCTGGCGCGTGCTTGAGGCAAGAGTTCGAACTGTAGCCGCCGAGGGAAATTTCAATGAGATTGGCTTGGATGGCGGCGCCGGTAGCGTTGCTGCTGGGGCTTGGCCTCCAACCGGCTTTCGCCGTCTGTAACATTTCCGATGCTAAGCTCGAAGAGGCTGTCCTCAAGAGCCCGGAATTGCGTAATCCGGAAAATCGCTACCTTGTCCGTGACCTACGAACCCTTAGAGATGCCGCCTTCTTGCTGTGGTCGTATGGCTTACAGGAGGACTGCGAACGCTTGCTCGCCAACATTCGACAACTGATTGCCGCGCCATCAATGGCGAAGCTTGGGGGCAACGACGAGGACCTTGCCGATGAGCAGGTGGCCGCAGAAGAACCACAGCGGCCGCAGGGTGGTGAAGTTCAGGGTAAACGCAGCACTCCAGGCGCAGGACCTCTCACCAATATTGACGAGCTTGAACCCGGTCTACGTGTCGACGAGATTGTCGGCGCCGAGGTTCGCAGTTCGGATGACAAGATCGTCGGTGAAGTTCGCAACGTCATCATTGGAAGCAAGGACCGATGGGACTACGCAGTCATTGCCTCGGGCGGCTTTTTCATCGCCGGCAAAGACAGCATCGTCGTCCCTCTGCGGTACATGCAGGTCAATCAGGAGCGGAACAGCTTCTACCTGCGCATCTCCAGTACCGATGTGAAAGCCGTTCCGTTGATGCCCGACCAGGAATATCTGTGGCTCGCGGACGACGCATGGCGTGCGAAGAACGATGCTGTCTTCGAGAAGCTAGATTCTCACCCGGTTCGAAACGATCTGCCGGCAGGGCAGCAACCCACGACTAAAGTTCAGTGAGCTTTAAAACGGTACTTGCAAGACGAGCCTCTGACGGCGATGTGCTAAGGATTCCACCACCTAAAGATAGTGTTTGCGCGCTGGGACGGATAGCACCTCTGACGCGCTTTGGCTTTCGTGGGGATAGCGGATCGGCTATGGACTAATCGCCGGTTGCAGACACGAATTGCGCTGCGGAAACGAAGCCTGGAGGACACCATGCACCTGTCGAACGAGAGCATAATAGTTATATTGGTAGTGGGACTTATTGCCGGATGGCTGGCCGGTAGAATCGTGCGGGGCGTGGGCTTTGGCGTGATCGGGGACATCGCAATCGGGATCATCGGCGCGTTCATAGGGGACTGGCTGCTGCCCCGCGCAGGCATCCATCTGGGAAGCGGAACGATCAGCCTGATCATCAATGCAACCGTCGGCGCCATTGTACTTCTCCTAATCATCCGCTTGGTTGCTGGTGGAGGGCGTTTCGGAGGCGGATGGAGGGGTCGGTGGCGGTAGCCATCTCCCGTCGGCAGGGTGATCCGCCTTTGATCCATGACCCGCACTCAGGCGAAGAGAGTGGCTGCTACGGTTTCTGTATCATAGGTTCGCTACCTGGTTCTTCATCTGCGCCCGGTTAACCGGTGGTGGCGGGCCACATCGTAGACCAGGATCGCTGCTAGTTTGCGGATCTCTCTCATCTCACCTTCAATCTGAATTAGCGATCCGACACAGCTTCCCCGCCGGGTTGTGTGCGTCAAGTTCTGCAAAATGGGGCAGCCATGATGCTGGTCATGCGGCTTGGCGCAGAGCGAGCTCCTTGTGCTCGCGCAGGTCGTCCATGTTGATGTATCGGTTGGCCTCCATCCAGTTTTCATTGGTCTCGACGGCCAANTTGGGGAAGATGCGCACGACATAGGTGCGCCGGCGGATTTCCTCGTTGAGCCGCTCCAGCATGTTGGTGGATTTGAGATGCTTGTGATGCTGACGCGGCAGCCGGAAGAAAGTCAGCGTCTGTTCTATGGCTTCTTCCGCCCAGGTGGTCAGCCGCGGGTAGCGGGCCGACCATTTGGACAGCCACGCGGCGAGATCGGCCTTGGCCTCGGCGAGATCGCGCCGGTCGTAGAGCCAGCGCAGTTCCTGCAGGCAGTCGTCGCCGTGCTTCCTCGGCAGGTGATCGAGCGCGTTCCTGAGGAAGTGGACGTAGCAGCGTTGCCAGGCGGCTTCGGGGATCACCTCGCCGATCGCTGCCACCAGGCCGGCGTGATCGTCGGAC
>NZ_AYXC01000040.1:0-18909 GCF_000502275.1 Mesorhizobium sp. L103C131B0
CTCAACCATGCCTGCTGGCCTCCATACCCAGCCGACATGATGAATCAGATATTCTCCCCGATGGGAATCCCTCGCGATTCCATCAGGTCAGATTATGCTCTAAGTCGCGGACAGCGATTTCAGTAATTACGGGACAGTGATTCCGCTAATTCCCGGACAGTCTTCGGGGCGGATAACGGTCGGTTCTCGGGAGCGCCGTTCTGGCATGTTGCCCTCTCATCATCGGGTTGAGAGGGGCCATGCCAAGACGGAAGCAAGCGAGACGAACGACAGTGAAAGACCTACGATCAATCCTGCGCCTGACGCATGAGCAGGGCTTCTCGGTGCGAGCGGTGTCGGAACGGCTGAAGATCAGCAAGACTCCGGTTTCGACCTATCTGTTGCGGGCGCGTGAGGCTGGCATCTCGGACTGGCCGCTGCCGCCGGGCTATGACGATGACGTATTGCTTGAGCGGCTTCTGTTTCGCCGGGTTGGCCGTCCGCCGCAGGATCTGGACGAGCCCGATTGGGCGATGATCTCGCGCGAGCTGAAGCGCAAGGGCGTGACGCTGACGTTGTGGCAGGAATACCGCGCGGCGCACCCCGATGGTTATGGCTACACCCGGTTTTGTGACCGGTTCGGCGCTTTCCAGCGCCGGTCGAGCGCAACGTTCCGCAACCGCCACGAGGCGGGCGCGGTGATGCAGACCGACTATGCGGGCCACACCGTGCCCGTTGTCGATCCCGATACTGGCGTCATCTACCAGGCTCAGATCTTCGTTGCAGTGCTGGGCGCCTCGTCCTTCACGGACTGGATCGAGGGCCAGTGCCGGGCACTCACCTTCTTCGGCGGGGTAACTAAGGCGATCGTCTGCGACAATCTGAAGGCCGGCGTCGCCAAGGCGCTGTGGGTCGAGCCGACGCTCAACCAGACCTTCGCCGCCATGGCCGAACATTACGACACGACGATCCTGCCGACCCGCAGCCGTAAGCCGCGCGACAAGGGCAAGGTCGAGGGCGCGGTGCTGATCGTCGAGCGCTGGGTCCTGGCCCGGCTGCGCAACCGGCGCTTCTTCAGTCTCGGCGATCTCAACGCCGCAATCGCGGGGTTGCTGGAGGATCTGAACAACCGCACCATGCGCCATGTCGGCAAAAGCCGCCGGGAGCTGTTCGAGGAGATCGAACGAACGGCCCTGTCGCCATTGCCGCCGGCGCCGTTCGAATATGCGGAGTGGAAATCGGCGAAGGTGCATCCCGACTACCATGTCGAGATCGACAGGACCTTCTACTCGGTGCCGCACGCGCTGATCGGGCGGCGCGTGGATGTGCGGCTCACCCACCGGGTGGTCGAGCTCTTCCATGATCACAAGCGCGTCGCCAGCCATGTCCGCCGCTCGCAGCGCTGCGGCCATGTCACCGTCAACGAGCACATGCCCAAGGCGCACCATCGCTATGCCAACACGACGCCGGCGAACCTGATCCGGCAGGCAGCCGAGATCGGCGCCAACACCGCCATCCTGGTCGAGCGGATGATGCGCGACCGTCCCCATCCCGAACAGGGATACCGCTCCGGTTTGGCATCCTCTCGCTGGCCCGTCGCTACGAGCGGGATCGGCTCGAGGCAGCCTGCGCGCGGGCCCTGACCATCAATGCGATCACCTACTCCTCCGTCAACGCCATCCTCAAATCCGGCCTCGACCGCGTGCCGCCCGCAGCCGAGCCGGTCAAGCCCACGCCATCACACACCAACATCCGCGGCGGCTCCTATTATCAATGAAGGAAGGAAACCAACCATGCTGACACATCCAACCCTCGACCAGATGCAGGCTCTCGGCCTTGGCGGAATGGCCGCCGCCTATCGGGACCTGGCCGACCAGAGCAACGCCGACGATCTCAGTCGCGACGAATGGCTTGGCCTGATGCTCGATCGTGAAGCCGCCATGCGTGCCGACAAGCGTCTGACCAACCGTCTCGCCGTTGCCAGGCTGCGCTTTGTCGACGCCTGCATCGAGAACATCGACTTCGCCGCGCATCGCGGGCTCGACCGGCGCAATACGCTGTCGCTGGCCCAAGGCGCATGGCTGAAGGCGCATGAAAACCTCATCATCAATGGGCAGACCGGCACCGGAAAGACCTGGCTGGCCTGCGCCTTCGGACGTCAGGCCGCCCGGCTCGATCATTCCGTGCTCTACCTGCGCATGCCGCGTCTGTTCGAAGATCTTGCCCTGGCGCGTCTCGACGGCCGCTTTCCCCGTCTCACCGACAAGCTGGCTCGGGTGCAACTGCTCATCCTTGACGACTGGGGCACCCACAGCCTGACCGACCAGCAGCGTCTCGATCTGCTGGAAATCTTCGAGGAACGCTATCGCCGGAAATCGACGCTGATCACCGCGCAACTGCCGATCGCCCAGTGGCATGCCATGACCGGCGAGCCGACAATCGCCGACGCCATTCTCGACCGGATCGTTCACAACGCCCATCGCGTCACCCTCGAAGGCGACAGCATGAGAAAGCAAAAAACACCGCCGCTCTTGACCGGCGTCGAAAACGGCGAAATCAATCGCAAATGAGTTCAACCAGGCAACCGGGGGCCGACCCCATCCTGCTGTCCGCGACTTAGTGAAACTGCTGTCCGCGATTTAGCGGAACGACTTTCCCGTTTTTGCGAAATGCGCAGTAACAGCCGCAGCGATTGGTTCTTCGCCTTCCTCCATGCCTGTTCCGACCCCAGCAAGCATCACGGCGCTGACGAAGGAGGAGTTTGTGACGGCAGCTTGGGATGTCGTCGTGCCGCAAGGTCAGCAAGACACAAATTCTGATGGATTTACGAAACGGCGCGCTCATCGATCGGACTGCCACTGCCCCTTGATGCGCCTGCCATTCGCATGTTCCGGATGGTCATTGACGAAGCACGCAGCCTGATTCGGCAGCGCAATGAGATCGAAGCGCAGGCCGACGAGCTGTTGCGGCACAGCCAGGATTATCAACTCCTGCGACAAATCCCGGGCATCGGACCGATCAACGCATTGACCGTCATTGCCGAAGCCGGCGATCTTCGCAGTTTCGCTCATCATCGCCAGTTCTAAAGTTCTGCAGACTGGACCTCTCGACACAGCAGTCAGGCCAATATCGAGGCCAGACCCGCCTTTCCAAATTCGGCAATGCTCGGCTGCGCCGCAGCCTGTGGATCGCCGGGCAAATCGCCATCCGTCAGCGGGAGAACGGCTTCCGTCATAAGTTCGAACGCTACATCGCGAGGGATCGCGACAATCCCGATCTGCGCCGCAAGGCAATGGCCGCTATTACCGCCAAGATGGCGCGTGTCGTGCACGCCGTCGTCAAATGTGGTTCTGACTACCGGCCCTTCGTTGAAGGGCGGGTGCCAGGTGGAAGAACCTCTGTCAGCTAAGATGTTTGATCCCGGGCTTTTGTGGGGCATCCTTTGATTCGGAAGATAAGAATGCCCCACAAAAGCCCGGGATCAAACATCTAGACAGTTACTTGGGCGATTGGCACACGCATCCCGACGCGGTTTCAGGCCAACTAAGCTCGAAAGACACGGCCTGTTTGAAAACGATCATCAGAATACCCGCTGCAAGAAAGTCAACACCGATCGTGATTTTGATGTGCGGGAGCCCTGTCAATTGGCATCTGCACCGATGGGTGTGCCGCATACAACCCCGCTTCGTCTTGTTTGATGTTTTGCTTGAGGAAAAAGCGAGCATCGCACTTTACGGGTGACTTGGCATGGAACGTCTCACTCCTACTTCTCGCTAGTCTTCCCCAACCGATCGAATTCGCACATCTTTTCCAAGGTCTGCTCGACCAACATCCGCTCGCCCGCGAGCGGTTAGTTTAGAGCTAGCACACCCATCGGAACCCTGAGCGCCGCTTCTAAACGCCTGAATAATGCTGTTGTCGAGCCAATCCTCGACTTCATGCATCCGATGGCGCCGTTCGTACTCCCGGCGGCGCTTTTCTTCGGTATCGGCACCTTCCCTGGAATTGTTCTTGGCCACGCAGCTTGCGATCAGGCTAACCGCCCTGGCTTCAAGATGGTCGAGCAGGAAATGGTCGAGGCCGGCGAGGCCTTCGGCGCGAGCCGCTTAGCCGTGCTGTTCCTGATCAAGTTACCGCTGGCATTTCGTTCGATTACGGCGGGTGTCAATCAGTGCGTGATGATGTCGTTGTCGATGGTCATCATCGCCTCCTGATCGGCGCCGGTGGATTGGGCGACGAAATCATTCGGTCGATCTCTCGCCTGCAGGTTGGGAGAGGCGTCGAAGCTGGCCTCGCCGTCGTGGTTCTGGCAATCTTTATCGATCGCATTACCAGGCGAATTAGCGAGAAGCTGGATCCCACTGCCTGAAAATCCGCGAGAGCCTGGGTTCAGCAACCCGGCTCCCCCACGGGTCTTAGGAGATAGGAAGCGGAAGTTTCTTTGTCCGTCCGCCATCGATGACGTAAACCTGACCGGTCACGAAAGCACTTTCTTCCGAGGCAAGCCAGACAGCGAGATTGCCGACGTCGCTCGGTTCGCCCAAGCGTCCTACCGGATGCATCGCGAGAAGCTCTCTTCGAACACGAGCACTGTCAGGCATGCTATCAACGTAGACCTCGCTGAGATCAGAATTGATCCAACCAGGCGCAATGGCATTGCACCGGATCCCTTCATGCCCATGGTCGACCGCTACTGCTGCTGTGAACCCGTGAATGCCCGCTTTCGAGGCGGAATATGCAGGATGCCCAGGGTTGGACGCCAGACCTTCGATCGAGCCGATGTGACTGTCGCCTGGACGGAGTACTCGATCAACTCCTCGCAATAGCTCTTCTCTCTGAGGTCGCCGGCCTTGCTCCAGACAATCTGTCCGGTTCGGTTAAGTTCGGCCTCGAGCTTGTCCAGGTCAGCCTGGTCGGCGTCACCCCCAACCACCCGAAAGCCGTTCGCAACGAACTGTCTGGAGATCGCTTGCCCGATGCCTCCCGCCGCGCCTGTTATGGCCGCTGTTTTCTTCTCAATGCCAGTCATAGCTCAAGCCACTCTTTGACGGAGAAAGTTCGGCTTATAATCTCTGAACAGCTGCCGAAGACCAGTGGGGCAGCCCTGCAAAAGTCCCACCCCCTTGTTGAGTTGCTGAGCGCAGACATCGCCCTGTATATGCTACTCTGCAGCCGCGTCGGACATTGATTGGACAGCGTCGCAGATCGCGAAGCATGGTTCGTACAGTTTTGCTATGTTCCGCCGTAAATGGGTGGGATCGCAGCCATAGTCAGTCGAAACGCAGGCTATCGCGTCGCCTTGCAAATGGTTTTCCGACGTCTTGAGCATTGCTTGCTCTATTTGTCGCGCGGCGCGATTATCGAAGTGTTTGGAGCTTGAGATGGTTCGCCGCTACTACGACCTTCCGTCCCTGACTGCTTTGGCTGTTTTCGAGGCGTCTGCCCGGCACTTGTCATTCAAATTGGCTGCTGCGGAACTGAACGTCACTCCCGGCGCCGTGAGCCGGCAGATCAAGGCGATCGAGGACGAACTCGGAGTTCCGCTGTTTACCCGATTAGGAACCGGTGTGGCGCTGACAAGCGCCGGCGAAGACCTTTACGGCGTGTTGGCTACCGGTTTTTCGCGCGCCGCAGATATCGTCCGAAATGTGAAATACGGTGACCGTTCCAAGAACGTCACGCTCGCATGCACGGACGCCTTCGCGTCAACGTGGCTGATCCCGCGGATGCCGGATTTTTGGACGAGGTACCCGGATATCGCGGTTGACCACCTTATCTCGGACAATCCCCGCGATTACCGCCGCGCCGAGGTCGAATTGCGCATCCGCTACGGGTTCGGATCGTGGTCGAATGAAGATGCTGAGCTCCTTTTTAATGAAACAATCTACCCGGTATGCGGGCCTGGGTTTGCGAGCAGGCACCGCGATGCAACGGCGGAATCGTTGGCCGATCTTCCCCTGCTGCATGTCGATTGGGTGGATCCCGATTGGGCTGGCTGGGACGAGGTCCTTCGGCGCGCGGGGGTCTCGCATGGTCCGACCCGCGGTCGGCGCTTCGGCAAGTTCTTCGTGGCGCTTCAGGCAGCTCAGGCCGATCAAGGGGTGGCTGTTGGGTGGCATCGCCTTGTCAAGGCGCAGATTGACGAGGGGAAGCTCGTCAGACTGACGGATCTCGAGCTCCCGGCCCCTGGCAGCTACTATCTCACATGGTATCAAAATCGCACACTTTCCCCTGCCGCCCAGAGCCTCCGCAGCTGGATCCGGGAAGCGGCGGCGCAAGAACGAGAAAGCTAGAACTCTCTGCCGGCGCGCTTCTGCATCGCCCAAAGCTTCAGCAGCGCTCCGATCGACATCAGCGGTTCTGGATAAAGCCGAACCGGGGCTGGCTCGTTCAGGGCGTCTGCAACCATTGGCTCGTTGCTGCCGACGGCAAGATCGGCAGCCAGCATCCCGTAGAGGGTACCTTGCACCGTTCCGAGGCCATTGCAGCATCCGGCTACGAAGACCCTCTCCTCGATTTCGCCGAATGCGGGGGCCGAATTGAGGGAGAGACACAAGTGGCCTCCCCAGCGAAATTCCATCGGTATTTCACCCAGCATCGGAAAACGCGCCCGGAACGATCTATCGTGCGCAGCGCCAATCCGACGGATCTGCATGTCACTCGTGGACATGTCCGGATTATAGGTGAAGGTGTTGCGGACGACGATCCGATCGCCGATCCTTCGGATGGTTGATCCCATCGGGTCAGCCGGGATCAAGCCCCAATGCGGCTCACCGCCCAGAGCCGCCTGTTCGCTCTTGGAGAGCGGCCTTGTCATGCTGGCGTAGGTGAACACATGCAGCAGGCGTTTCTTGAAGAAACCAAAGCTTTCGAGATGACCGTTTACTGTCAGTATCAACCGCGGCGCGGTGATCTCGCCCTCAGTCGTCTTGGCAGTGTGCAGTTTGCCGGTCTGCATAGATGTGACCGGCGAATTCTCGAATAGCTGCACGCGCTTCGACAAGCCTTCGGCAAGCCCACGGATGAAGCCGGCAGGCTGTGCCATTACCGTTCCCGGCG
Source organism: Mesorhizobium sp. L103C131B0 (assembly GCF_000502275.1). NCBI lineage: Bacteria > Pseudomonadati > Pseudomonadota > Alphaproteobacteria > Hyphomicrobiales > Phyllobacteriaceae > Mesorhizobium > Mesorhizobium sp. L103C131B0. Next base: position 7,039 of record NZ_AYXC01000040.1, read on the forward strand.
TGAAGGTACCGCCGACGAAGAAGCCGGTTCCGGTGATTTCCTTCAACTGCGGCCCGTCAAGCCGCTCGAATGGCTCCCCTAGCCCCGTCAGGTGCTTTTCGAATTCCTGCAGGACAGCAACACCGTGGTCGGTTGCAGCTCCATGGTACTTGCCGGCCCGAACGAAGAATTTCTGCAACCCGTATTCGTCCGCCGCTGAAGCAGAGAATTCGATCGCGGCGCGGTTCATGCGGATGCGCTTGCGGTCGTGGTCCTGGCTTCCGCCGTAATGCTCACCACCGAGCTCATGCGGAAGATCGATCATGAAGCCGGAGTTGCGCCCCGCAGCACCCCAGCCGACGCGCTGCGCGTCGACCACCACTATGCGCTCGTTCGGCACCAGTTGTGAGAGGCGCCGCGCGGCCGCCAAGCCAGCAAACCCAGCTCCTACAATGAGCCAGTCCGCTTTGTGACGGCCGCGCAGCACCTCTGGTGCCTTGCAAGGCGGCAGAATACCATACCAGCCCGGCATGGATGTGTCCGCAGGCGTGCGGACAGCCTCATGATCGCTCATCGGTGCGACAGGCTAATCTACCGAACGCGAGACGTTAGGGTCGGAGATGTCCGCCCAGATCGTCTTGAGTTCGGTATATTGGTCGTGGGCGTGCAATGACTTGTCTCGTCCACCAAAGCCCGAAAGCTTGAAGCCGCCGAAGGGAGTCGAGACATCCCCTTCCCCGTAGCAATTGATGGTCACCGTTCCAGCGCGGATGTCTCGCGCGATACGATGTGCCTTGCAAAGATTGGCGGTGAAGATTGAGGCCGCAAGCCCATATTTCGTGTCGTTTGCGACCCGTACCGCCTCATCAGCGTTGGACACCTTAATGACCGAAAGCACCGGTCCGAAGATTTCTTCGCGGGCGATTGTCATCGCGGATGTCACATCGTCGAATACGGTCGGCTCGATGAAATAGCCTTTGCCGTGCTTGTGGGCGTTCCCGCCCGTCACGATCTTGGCGCCTTCCGCTCGCCCCTTCTTGATATAGCCCATGATGCGGTCGAACTGTTCTTTCGACACAATGGCGCCCAGCCGGTTACCAGGGTCCAACGGCTCGCCCAAGGGCCATTCTTTCAGCTTGTGAACGATCGTCTTAACCAGGCGGTCCTTGATCTTTTCGTGGACGATCAAGCGGGAATTGGACGAGCAGTTCTCGCCCATGTTCCAGAAGACAGCTTGGGTGACATGCTGCGCTACAACGTCGAGGTTCTCGGCGTCATCCAGAACGATGCAAGGGTTCTTCCCGCCGCATTCGAGCACGATGCGCTTGAGGTTGGACCTGGCGGAATATTCGAGGAACTTTCGGCCGACGTCAGTTGACCCGGTGAATGCGACCATATCGATATCGGGATGCATGCCGAGTGCCTTGCCGGTGATCTCACCCGGACCGGTGACGACCTGCAGAACGCCCGCGGGAATCCCAGCCTCAAGGGCCAACTCCGCAATGCGAAGCGTGGACATGCTGGTCTGCTCAGCCGGCTTGACAATGACGGAGTTGCCCGTCGCGAGTGCCGGACCGATCTTCCAGGCAAGCATCAGGATCGGGAAATTCCAGGGCAGAACGCAGGCGATCACGCCCAGAGGCTGGCGCACGATCATCGAGACGACGTCATCGCCAGAAGGCGATGTCTGACCGTAGACCTTGTCGGTGGCTTCCGCGTGCCATTCCAGGCAATGCAATGCCTCGGGGATATCAATAGTCTCGACGTCGTAGATCGGCTTGCCGCTTTCGAGCGTCTCAAGCACGGCAAGTTCATGGGCGTTGCGTTTCATCAGCTTGACCAGCCGCCGCAGAACGCGCTTGCGCTCGCTCGGGTGCGCACGCGACCAGGCGCCCGATTCAAACGCCAGTCGTGCCTTCTCTACAGCGAGATCGACGTCGGCCTGGCCGCACGAGGCGATCCTGGCGATCACCTGCCCCGTCGCGGGATTGATGGTCTCGAAAGTATCCCCAGTCTGTGCCGCCCGGGCCTTGCCGTCGATTACTGCGTTGGTCGGCAGCGGCAGGCTGTCCGCCAGGTTCTGGTACTCATCACGCGTTAATAGCGATGACATTCTCGGAAGCCCTCTTTTGGGATTTTGCAGTAATTGACGCGATGACTGCCTTAAGGGTGCGGATCGTCGACTCGAGTTCCCGCTTCTGTTCGTCGCCGAGTGCCCGCATCGGCAGGCGCACGGGCCCAGCTGGCAATCCAGCCAATTCGCACCCAAACTTTATGCTCTGGACGAATTTGCCGCCCTGTTCGAGAAGCCTCATCAGAGGCAGAAGCGCCGACATGATCTGCCTGCCCTTGGTGAAGTCCTTCTCAATCACGCAGGCTTCGTACAGCGCGAGGTGCTCTGCCGGTAGGCAGTTGCCGGCGCCACAGACCCACCCTTTTGCGCCCCAGGCGAAGAATTCGAGCGCCTGATCATCCATGCCGCAGAACAGGTCGATATGCGGATAGTCGCGAGCCAAGGCATGCAGCTGGTTCATGCTGCCGCTAGATTCCTTGATGGCACAGAAATTGGAGCTGCGACCGACGCGGTCCAAGAACTCTAGATCCATCATCGTTCCAGTGCGACCGGGGTAGTTGTAGAGCATCACCGGTAGATTGGCGGCCTTGTCGATCGCAAGTGCATGATTGGCAAGTTCGAGCTGCGTGGGAACAGCGTAATACGGCGAGCCGATTAGAATGCCGTCGTACTTGAGGTCCTTAGCAATTAGCCCGTATTCAATGCAGTCGTCGGTGCGAATGGAGCCGACGCCGGCGATCAAGGGCATCTTCCCCTTCACCACGCTCCTGGCAAGCTTAAGCAGGCTGACACGCTCGTCGCGTGACTGGGCGTAGTACTCGCCTGTCGTGCCACCGACAATCATACCGTGGACGCCAGTCGAGACCAGGTGCTCGACCATGACGCAGAAGCCGTCGCGGTCGATGGATCCATCCGCCTGAAAGGGCGTTGTGACGGGCGGAACAACGCCTTTGAACGACATCTGCCTGGCTCCAATGTGGGCTACAGGTCAGTGTTATATGCAAGCTGAGGGGCGGGAACAGCCGAAATAAAGTCACCTGGCAGGCAACTTTTTTGCGGTTCGGACTATGATCGATCGAGCATGCTAACGAGGATCGGCGTGTGGCCGGGCCCCTAACAGGAACGGTTCCCTCATCAAACAGGCTGATAGTTTGCTATCCCTTGGCCAATCGGCCAATCGGAGGTCATTAAGTTTATCGCCACGACACCGAGATTGTTGAGAACCTCCAGAAGGTCGCATCTGCAGCAAAGCTGGGGTTCTAGCTGATATCCGCAAGAGAGCATTCTGTAGCTGTCGCGGTCGAAGTACGACCGGAGCCGTTGTTAAGTTCGAGTCCCATACTGCGGCGAAGAACGAACTCATACAATTCATGTAGTACCGAATCCGCGAGCGCTTAGCCGTTCGTCGACTACAGCGAACGGGGGAAGCCGAAACGTACGGGCTTCGTCACGTGCCCTCACACTTGATCAAGGGGGGAGAAAGGCGTCCAAGGCTCGGTTTTGCGAGCAGGGCTTGTCGGTCGCTCGATCAAAAGCGTGGCCTGAGGTGGAAACTCGCCTTTGTGCACGAGGAGGACCCTTTCGTTCCAGTTCCTGCCTGCTGTCGTGAGGCGATGGTTGAGGCGAAGGTAGTCCGTCCAGGTCGGCGTGCGGAATGTCTCCGGCTGCAGCACCAGCAGCAGGGCTCCAGCGGAGCCCTCCAGCGCCAAGGTCAGGCAATAGTTCTGGGCCAGCGTGCCCCATACTCAGCTGCCCGCCGCGATGCCGCCATCTTCAAGCATAATAAATCGAGATGGTGCGCCCCACGACCCAACGCGGGCTCGCCAGCTGCATGCTCACGCCAATGCCGGACCAGGCGGTGACCCAACCCGCGCCGCCCAAGGCGAGCGCAATTGCCGCCACTGCAATCGAAGAGCTCAGGGCAAGGGAGAGGGAGCACGCCGCGCAGGCGACGCACGCAAGCCTCATCAGTCGTTCTTGAGACAAGGCCCGTCTGAACGGGCATTGGAGATGCCGGCAATGACGGCGCCTGTCCCGAAGCCGGCCATGAGCGTGCCATAGGCGAGCGGTCCTACCCAACTGATCGCGGACAACCAGCGGCAGCAGCGCAAGTATGGCGATGCTCGCTAGGCCAAAGAGAGTTCCGCGAGCGATCGCCGTCTTGATTTCCGATGACATTGCCGTGAAGCGCAGCCCGTCATAGATCGCCGTCCTCATCGGTTCGCGCGGGAGAGGTGAGGAGCGAACCTTTCACTTGCAGCGCCATATGGTGCCAAGAGGGACCAGGTAACTGAGCGTGGTCACGGCGAAAGCCGTCAGAAGCCCGAAAGAGGCAACCACGATGCCGCCGAGTGTCGGGTGGTGGTGTGAGCAAGCCCGCGCTGACATCGCCCCTCGAAAACTAGAGCCGCCGCCGTACGGGGAATGCGCCCGCCAAATTTCCATTCACACAATGTTTCCCCGACAGCCCTGCCGTGCGTGTGAGAACGGATCATTTTCGGGCCCCGCTAGGGCTGGGGCGCTACGCAGCATTGATCCATTCCCTCCTGATCCCGTCCCGGAATGCGGAGCGGCCACGAAGCTCTCATCCGAGTTCGAGGATTTCTGAACATTCCACCCTCATGCAAACGGCATCCCGAACCCGTGATGCCGATCACCGCACCGCTATGTATCTGGGCCGTGCAAAGGCGCGCCGGGCGCGAGCTCTAACTCGGAGCGTTCCGCTCTTCGGCCGAAATCTTCCGCAACCAGTCGCGCAACCGCTCGGCCCCCGGCGACAGGCTCCGGTTGTCGTTCCACGTCAGATAGTATCCTCCCGGGGCGTCCAGCTCGAGGTCGGTAAGCCTGATGAGCTTGCCCTCCTCGACCAATGTTCGCACCAGCCGGTGCCAGCCCACGGCAACGCCCTGATCAGCCTGGGCCGCTTGCAAAGCCACGAAGAACTTGGTGAACCTATGGCCACGAAGCGGCCCGTGGGGAATCCCGGCGCGGCGCAGGACCTCGTCCCAGCCGGCCCAGTCGGGTTCAATCCATTCGACATTCAGAAGTGGCAGTTGGGGCAAGCACTTGGCGGTCGCATCGCTGTGCTCCTGGGCGAAGCCGTGACCGCAGACCGGGTAGATCACGTCGCCAAACAACAGCTCCGCTGTCTCCTCAGGCCATGAGCCGAAGCCATAGCGAATGCGCAGCTCGACTTCAGCGCGCCGGTAGTCGTGCGAACTGTCGGAAATCGCATGGTCGACTTTGATATCACCATGCTGTGACCAAAAGCGCGGCATGCGAGGTATCAACCACATCGACGCGAATGCATCGGGGGAGGCAATTGTGACATTCCGGGAACGACGGCAGCGTTTAATTATCCTGACGACATCGGACGCCTTGGAAAGACTGCTTGCCAGCACGCTGTAGAGGTCTTTGCCAGCGCTGGTAAGCATCACGTCGGTTCCTGGCCTCACAAACAGCGGGACGCCAAGCTCGTCCTCAATGGCTTTGATCTGCCGACTGATCTCTCCCGGTGTCACGTTCAGCTCCGAAGCCGCTAGCTTGAACGAGAGATGGCGTGCCGAGGCCTCGAATCCCGCGAGGGCAGTCAGGGACGGGAGATCATAATATTGACGAACCATTGAATAACCCAATCAGATCGGCAGTCGCGAGCCAAACAACAGGGGATCCACGTCGTCCTCTGGCCCATAAAGGACCGCCGCCAGTTTACACGCGTCAAAGTTTAGAGACTGATCAATCACCACCGGCCCTCGAGACGGATTGCGGCCGTCCGCCGTGTCCCAAGCAAGTTGCGTGCCGAATTGGCGCACCGTTCTGTTGCACCACTTCCCCATACCGACGGCCCGGCCCTGCCGACGTCTCATCGGGTTTCCGACATTCTTGTCCAGGTTCAGACACAAGCTTTGTGGATAGACATGCGGGGGATCGTCACATTGGCGAGGGTGGGATCCGCCCACCGTAGGAGGAGTATGAAGAAGCCCCTCACTCGAGTGATATCCACCACCGTTTTCCTGCCGGGGTGGTCAGCGCTAGAGGTCAGCCACAAACGGTTCGCCATGGGCGAGAAGTTCGGTATAAGCCTAGCTGCGACCGGTGTCGGCCTTGCCCCTCGCCAGGAACGGCACAGTGGTGCCGTCACGAAGCAGACGCTTGGCAGCAAGCACATGTGCCTCAATCAGCGCGTGCACCGGCTACAGTACCGAGGCACAGAATAGGCTCAGATCGCTGCCCCCCTGCGCGCTCCGCCGGTTCAACGGCTAATCCTGGGGAACTTCTTAAACAGGATCATCGCCAACAGGTTCGGCCCGGCAAAGCCGCGCGACGCCACTTGGAAGGGTGAAGGCGGCTGCGCGATCGCCTCACATTCGTGACAGGTGAACTTTTCGCGCTCGGTCTGGATCACTTTCCACTGGTGCGGGATGACCTCCAGTTTCGCGGTGACGTCCTCGCCAAGCTTCGCCAGTCAGACCGAACCGCACCCAGCAGTCTGACGAAGCGGCAATGACCACGCGTTTGCGCGGCAGATGCTTAGGACACAGGTTCCTTGACGGTCGCTTGCGCTCGACCGTTGTCGATGGTCGCGCCGCCGTGGTTGACGGTATTGTCTCACCCATGGCGTTTTATCTGACATCCATTCGCGGGGACTTCAAAAGCCCGCCTGTTGCGGACGGCGCCAAGATTATGGAACGGTTGTAGATCTAAGGAATGAGGCGCGGCAGCAGTGTCACGTGAATAAGTGCCTGTCCGTTCTCATTACGCTTTGGCCAAGTGAGCGTAACTTGCTGCGAATCGCTCGAATTTGTGCTCGCCGCAAGTTACCGGCTTGTAGCGAAGCGGGTTGCTGTCTGTGACACATGAGGGCAATGGTTCGATGATCGCATTGAAATCGGCATCAATAAAGAAGGGGATCGAGTATCGCTCGCGGCCCGAGCTATTCACCACGCGGTGCATGTTCGCCAGGTAGAGATTGTTCGTGAGTCGCTGAATAAGATCGCCAATGTTGATTACGAATGTGCCGTGGATCGGAATGCCCTCGACCCAATCGCCATCTCGGTTCATGACCTGAAGACCACCCACGTCGTCCTGCGCCAGGATGGTCAGATTGCCGTAATCCGTGTGGGCGCCAATACCGATGATCTCTTCGCCAACATAGCCACTCTGCGGCGGGTAATGAAGCAGGCGCTGAATGCTGATCGGGTTCCGCATAAGGCTTTCGAAATAGCCTTCCGACAGGTCCAGACTGAGCGCAATGCCCTGCAAGAGTTTTTTGGCGAGGTCCACCATCTTTTGATGGTATCCGTATGTCAGTTCCCGAAACTCGGGCAGACTTGAGGGCCACTGGTTGGGGCCAAAGAACGGACCTTCCAGCGTCGAACGTTCAGGTCCGCAGTCAAAGCACTCCTTCAGGTCTTTCGTTTTGCCCGGATCGGTGTTCTCCCCGAACGGCTCAATGTATCCGCGGAGGGCCACATCGGATTTGCTAACGTGCAATGTCATCTTCTGCGACCTGGGCAGATCAAAAAACCGACGGCTCACATCGAGTACCGAATCCACAAAATCCTGAGGAATACCGTGGTTCTTCACATACATGAACCCAGTGTTCGACAAGGCCCAACGTATCTCCTTGGCCACCCTTTGTTTGTTGCTGCCATCGAGTAGCGGCGCTATATCAACCACGGGGATCTTGTCAAAGCTTTCGCGTTTCGCGCGCAGCTTGTCGTCCAGTCTGACCACGAGATCCTTAGACATGAATACACCTTTGTTTGACAATGGGGGTTGGCAAACGCTTTCGGGCCATTTTCTTGCTTGACTGGCAGCGTGAATAACGGTCGGGAAGCTTGGATAGGCTGTGCCGGGAATTCTTTCGAGGTGCCGGCTCAACAAGGTAGAAGATCCCGAACTCCTGGCAGGGCATGCGTAGGCGCTCGCGCTCTTCGTTGTCGCCGTGCATCGGCTGCCAGCGAAGTGGTCATGGCCCCTCCTCCGTTGGTGCGCTGGCCTTCTCAAACACCTGGAAAACCCAGTAGTGCGCGCCCTCCTCGGCGACGTATCTGCCGTCGTTTAGACGCTGTGCCGGCACAAGGATGCCCGCATCCTGCAGACGCCGCACCTCGTCCTCAAAGGATGTGGCCTCCGCATAGCTCTTGCGGGTGCTTGCGATGATGAATCCGTTCGGGCGCGTGACGCGAGCCAGTTCGCGCAGCCCCTCCGGTCGGACATGCCCGAGCGTGAAGACGCCGCAGCAGACCGTGATGTCATAGTTCGCGCTGGAGTAGTCGGAGAGCGGCCCGTTAAGGTTGACACTGCCTCGGACATGGCGGTAGACGCGGGTTTGCCGGGCCTGTTCGGCCATCTCCTCGGAGAGGTCGATCCCGTCGATCAATCCGAAGCCGAGGCGTTCCAGTTCTACGCCGACGAGGCCTGTTCCGCAGCCAGCGTCCAGGATTGCGACGGCAGTGCGCTCGGTGGCCAAATAGGCTGTCTGCACGGCGCCAGCCAGCTCCGCTACAATCAAAGGCCCGCAGTACCCGTCGCGGCCGACATCCAGATCGTAGGAACTGGCCCATTCGCGATAGAAGTGGCCCAAGCGACCGGCGTCACCTTCAAGGGTGTGAGAATCCTTGATGCGCTTTCGTGCGGCTTGCTCCAGCGCCGTCTGCTGATCGAGCGTGTTCATGAGTGTTCCTCCGTTTAGGGCAGGTGGGATGCGGGGGCGCGACGATCGGCACCTGCTGCCGCCTCGCAAGAAGGGCATCAAAACTCGTGCCAATTGGCCGAACGAGGCGAAGAAGCATTTTTTGTGATTGTTTTTGAGCTATTTGGCCCGAGGCAAAGCAAGAAATTGGCTAAACAAGCCTGTGTCGCGGATCCGACGAACCTGCCAGAATGTCGGATGCCGTTGTACGTGAGGTCGCCGGAGAGCCACAACGGCAGGCGACCTTCTCCCGCATATGGAAGCTGTCCGGGGAAACTGCTTGGGAATGGCAAGCCGCGGTCCCATGCCCGCAGGACGGCAGCTCTGGTTTTCGAGAGTCAGACGGGACAAGGCATGTGGTTCACACTCAAAGGTCCTTGGCAGCCGGCCGGGCGATTAATTAACGACACTTCCATGCAATTTGGATGGTCACGACGAGTCGTTCAGCAGTAACGGCCACCCCGCCTGGGGGCGAGGTCAGCGCGAGCCTGCCGAAAGGCGAATTGCGCTTTTAAACCGCTGCGGCCCTTCGCCCCTCACCTTTTTTGAGATGATAGAGGCTGCCAAGCGGGCGATGTCGCCGCCTTCCGTCTTGCTCTCGACGCGATTACGGTAGAGCAGGCGGCCGCGGCGCTGCATGGCTTCGGCTCAATCGCCGAAAGTGCCGACAATCGAGTTGCGCACGCCAGGGCAAGGATCTCCTGACCAGTTGGGGAGGTTGCCGTTGGTTGCATAGGGCATCGGTCTCTCCAACAAGAAAGATGTCTCCATCCTCGCCCTTCCAGTGATTTCATCAGGGCAGCTCGGTCATTCGGCTCGTGTTTATCTCGGTCCTCCATTCGCTGATCGAGGCGCCCAAGCTCTGGCCACAGGCCTGTGAGCGGCACCGACAAACTGGTCGATGGTCTGTGCCAGCTCGCAAGGCGGCAAGGCCACCTGCCCGCACTGGTGATGCCATATATGCGGCGTCTTGCAGCTGCACCGGACCTGGTCGCTCCAGCAGCCGAAATAAAATCAATTGGCATGCTACTTTTTTGCGCGACACCCGCTCTGAAAAGTCATGCTAACCCTGCCCCTAAATCGGCTCACAAATACCATTGGGGAACAAAGATGAGCGGATGTGGAACGTTAAATCCGTTTGCATGCGGCACGCTGCCGCTCGCGCAATGGGTCAGCTATGGTCTGCGATGGCTGGTCGACAACTACCGGCCGATTTTCCAGCTTGTAAAAGCACCGTTCGACACGGTTCTCCAATCGCTAGCCTCGTTTATGACTTCGGCGCCACCTCTCCTGGTAATAGCCGTTATTATCCTTGTTGCCTGGCAGCTTGCCAGTTGGCGCCTGGCTGTCGTTCTGGGTGCGATTCTTTTCTTTATTGGCTTCATCGGCGTGTGGACAGAAACCATGAACACGCTGTCGATCGTCCTTACGGCCCTGATTTTTGCCTCGGGATCGTGGCGACGCGCTCAGAATGGCTCTATGCCGTGCTGCGCCCGCTCCTTGACGGCATGCAGACCATTCCAGCGTTCGTGTACCTCGTGCCTATAGTGATGCTTTTTGGCATCGGGAATGTGCCCGGCGTCATCGTGACCGTCATTTTTGCGGTCTCCCCCGTGATCCGGCTCACCTATCTTGGTATCGTGCAGGTTCCGGAACAAGTGATCGAGGCCATGCGGGCGTTCGGAGCCACCGACCGCCAGTTGCTTCTGAAGGCACAGCTGCCGCTTGCCCTCCCGACCATCATGGCAGGTGTCAATCAGACGCTCATGATGTCTCTGTCGATGGTTGTCATCTCCTCGATGATTGCGGTGGGGGGCTCGGCCAAATGGTGTTGCGAGGCATTGGCCGCCTTGATGTCGGACTGGCGACCAGGTGGCCTTGGCATCGTCGCACTCGCAATCGTTCTCGACAGACTTACACAGGCGCTGGCGAAGCGCGCCGGCGGCCTAATCAGGTCTGGGAACATGGCCCGGTAGCGGCGGTGAACCGCCTCTTCGCGCAATTCAAAACGTCCTCAGTTCAGGCCTCAGTGACCAGCGCAACGCCCTATCATCTGGGTTCCCGTGGCAAGGGCACAACTTGAAACAATGGTGAACATCCAGGGGAAAAGTCCAACGAGCAGATCCAGAAACACGCGACAGACTGGATCGCAGCAGACAAAGACGCTTGGGACAAGTGGATCGCTGCGACCAAAGCAGCGAAGTAACCGTTACATCGCTGGCCGCGGTCGAGAGATTCGACCATGCCAGCCGACAATGTTGGTGATCGATGAATAAGCCTGTGATCCAGTGCTCTGGCGTATGGAAGATTTTCGGGGACCGCTCTCCCGAAGCCTTTCGGGCGATCCGCGACGAAGGCCTTTCAAAGTCCGACATCCTGAGGAAGTTCGGTTGCGCAACCGCAGTCGCCGACGTCTCGTTTTCTGTGGATGAAGGCAAAATCTATTGCATCATGGGACTTACCGGGTCCGGCAAGTCGACGCTGGTACGGCACCTCAACCGGCTGGTCGAGCCGACAGCCGGAGAAATTATCGTAGCAGCCCGCAACATCAATGCCTTGAACGCGAGGGACCTCCGGGCGCTTCGCTCTCAGAGCGTAGGCATGGTGTTCCAGAACATGGCCTTGCTGCCCCACAGAAGCGTGGAGGACAACGTCGCGCTCAGCCTGGAGTTGCGGGGCACCAAGCGCTCAGAGCGGACTGCCAAAGCCCGGGAGAAGCTCAAGCTCGTCGGCCTCGAGGAATGGGCACATCGCTATCCCAGAAGAGCTTTCCGGGGGCATGAAGCAGCGCGTGGGATTGGCGCGGGCAATGGCAGCCGACCCTGAGATCCTGCTCATGGACGAGCCGTTTTCAGCGCTAGATCCGCTTATCCGGCGCCAGCTGCAGGCACAATTCCTGGAACTCTCAAGACTCGTCAAAAGGACAACCATTTTCATCACGCACGACCTAGAGCATAATCTGACCTGATGGAATCGCGAGGGATTCCCATCGGGGAGAATATCTGATTCATCATGTCGGCTGGGTATGGAGGCCAGCAGGCATGGTTAGAGCCATATCGGAGGATTTGCGTTCGCGAGTGATCGCAGCGGTTGAGAGTGGCCTGTCGCGGCGGGCTGCGGC
>NZ_AYXC01000041.1:0-18539 GCF_000502275.1 Mesorhizobium sp. L103C131B0
GTCGAAAACAGCCATCGGGTGATGCCGGTCGGCTGGTGGCTGTCGAGACCGTCCGGATCTGCCGCCGTATATTCTTTCATGACCTTCTCCGCTTGAGCCGTCCGTCGCCAGCATCGAACCGTGCTGGAACTTGATTGTTCCCTCCACCGAACCGGCGGTAGGAACATTCCACGGAAGTCGCTGTTAGGTTCCGCGCGGCCGACCCTGCGCGGCTGAGGATCGACGTCCATGCTGGCGATAATTGCTGCGACCCTGGTTCTGACGACGGTGGTTGGTGGGCTGATATCCGCCTTCTGGCTCGAGGCGCGTCATGGTCTCCATGACCCCACGCCGCCGGACATGTCGGTGCCCAGGCAACTGAACGCCCCGGCCTGGAGCCGGTGGTCCTGACATGGACGCGATCACCGCGACACTCGACCCGAGAACGCGAGCCGGCTGGCTGCTGCTCGGCTTCGCGCTCGGCGGTTTCTTCGACGGCATCGTCCTGCATCAGATCCTGCAATGGCATCATCTTCTCTCGGGCGTCGCCGATCCGGTGGGTTCCGACCTGCGCTTCCAGATCATGGCCGACGGTCTCTTCCATCTTTTCATGTATGTGCTCGCCGTCGCCGGCACGGTGCTGCTGGTGGCCGCGAGGGCGGCCGGCGCGCGGCCCGGGACCACCACGGAGATCCTGCGGCTCGCCTTCGCCGGGTTCGGCGTCTGGCATGTCGTCGATGCCGTCGTGTTTCACTGGCTGCTGGGTCTGCACCGGATCAAGATGAACAGCGACTTGCCGCTCGCCTGGGATATTGCGTGGCTGGTCATCTTCGGCATCGTGCCGCTTGTGTTGGTGCTGGTGCTGCCCAACCGCGGCGGACCGGCACGCGGTGCTTCGGCAGCGCTTACCAGCATCGTCCTGCTTGCGGGACTGGCAGCGGGCGCCAGCCCGTTCTTCAACGGTGCCGCCAATTCCATCATCGTCTTTCGGGCCGGGATGGAACCGGCGGCGATGATGCGGGCCGTTGAAGTCGCCGACGCCCATCTCAAATGGGTCGACGCCAGCGGCACCATCTGGGCGGTCGACCGCGTCTCATGGCGCGGGTTGGTAGCCCTTCACGCGCGCGGCGCCCTTGTGGTCAGCACGACGCCTGTCATTGCCGGATGCCTTGCCTGGACCGATGCCGCCGGAGTGAGCAGTAGCTTCAGCCAGCAGCGAGGCACTCCTGCCAGGCTATGACTTCCGGACAGGGATAGGGGAGTATCAAGCATGCAATTCGCCACCGAGAGCAGCCACGGCCGGAGCCTGACACCGCGCATCGTCGTGGTCGGCGGAGGCTTTGCCGGTCTGGAGGTTGCCAAGGCGCTCGGCAAGGCGGAAATCGGGGTGACGATCATCGACCGCCACAATCACCACCTGTTCCAGCCCTTGCTCTATCAGGTTGCAACCGCCGCCTTGTCGGCGCCTGACATCGCCGAGCCAATCCGCAAGATCCTGGGCCGCTATCCCTCGGTTCAGGTTCTCTTCGGCGATGTCACCGAGATCGGCACCGAGGCCAGGATACTGGTGCTGGCCGATGGGACCACGGTCCCCTACGACATCCTGGTCTTGGCCACCGGTTCGCAGCCATTCTATTTCGGCCAGGAGAGCTGGGCTCGGGTTTGTCCCGGTTTGAAGACCATCGAGGACGCGCGCACGATCCGGTCACGGCTGCTGCTATCGTTCGAGCACGCGGAACGGACCACCGATCCAGTCGAGCAATCCCGGCTGATGACGATCGCCATTATCGGCGGCGGCCCGACCGGTGTCGAACTGGCGGGCTCGATCGCCGAACTCAGCCGGCACACACTGGCGCGCGACTTCCGCAACATCCGGCCCGAGAAGACAAGGATCATTCTGGTAGAAGCCGGCGAGCGTCTGCTCGCCGGATTCGCCCCGGAGCTTTCCAGATATGCACGTCTGCGCCTTGAAAGCCTGGGCGTCGAGGTCGCGCTCGGCAACCGGGTCGAGGCGATCGAAGCGCATCAGATCACCGTCGGCGGCCAGGTGATCCCGGTGGCCTTGACGCTCTGGGCCGCCGGGGTGGCGGCTTCTCCGCTGGTCGCCCAGCTTGGTGTCGGGCTCGACCGCGGCGGTCGGGTGAAGGTCGAATCCGACCTGCAGGTCGTCGGCCATCCCGATGTCTTCGCGCTTGGCGACGTCGCACTGGTCCTCGATGGGAACGGCCAGCCATTGCCAGGTCTTGCCCAGGTCGCCAAGCAGCAGGGCGAGCACCTCGGCATGGCACTGGCACGCCGGATAGATACTGGCGACACGCTGCCGGCTTTTGCCTTCAGCAATCGAGGCAACACGGCCATTGTCGGCCGCCACGCTGCCGTGTTCGAATCGGGCAGGCTGAAACTGAAAGGCTGGATCGCCTGGTCTGCCTGGGCGCTCATCCATGTTTATCTGCTCGTCGGTTTTCAGCACCGCGTCCAGGTCTCGATCCAGTGGCTCTGGCGCTACCTGACCTATGAGCGTGGCGCCCGGCTTATCGCCGAGGAACGAGTCGAACCGGGTTCAACATCGTCGCCGGGAGCGGCCCCGAGAGAGCCGCTGCCACCCAAGGCAGACCCTGCCCCGGCATTGCCCGCCCGCACTGACTAGATTGCCGGGTGCTCAGTTCGGAGATAGTGGCGATGCGGGGGTCAGCTCTGGATTCCGCCACGGCCCGGCGTCCCACGGCAGCCCGAACCTCGATAATCGAGGCGGGTGGTTCCCAGCTTGTATCCCGTGCCGGCCTGATGGATCCGGATGGCACCAACGACGTTGCGTCCCTATATGCACAAATGAACACAGGCTCCTCGAGAAGGGAGCTGTTGAACCCCTCTTCAGAGACAGCTTGTCATGACGTCACCTGCGACTGCTGAACAACCCCCGGTCATTCAGATGGGGCTTCCCGCCCTGAGCAACAGCTATGGGCAACTGCCGGAGCGCTTCTTCGCGCAAACAGATCCGAAGCCGGTGTCCGAACCGCGGCTGATCCGGTTCAACCGGCCCCTCGCCGAGGAACTCGGGCTCGATGCCGACCAGCTTACCAGCCCGGATGGAGTGGCGATGCTTGCCGGCAACAGATTTCCGGAAGGCTTGCAGGCAATCGCCCTGGCCTATGCGGGCCACCAGTTCGGAAACTTCGTGCCTCAACTCGGCGACGGGCGCGCTCTGCTGCTTGGCGAAGTAGTGGACGTCAACGGCATTCGCCGTGACATCCAGCTGAAGGGATCGGGACCCACGCGGTTCTCGCGCAACGGTGACGGCCGCGCCGCCCTCGGCCCTGTCCTGCGCGAATTTGTCGTCAGCGAAGCGATGGCGGCGCTCGGCATTCCGACGACGCGAAGCCTTGCGGCGGTGCTCACCGGCGACCCGGTCTATCGCGAGGTCCGGCTGCCCGGCGCCGTCCTGACACGGGTGGCGGCAAGCCATATCAGGATCGGCACGTTCCAATATTTCGCCGCGCGCCACGACACCGAGGCGCTCAAGATACTGGCCGACTATGCCATTCAGCGTCACTTCCCACAGCTGGCGGGGGAAGCACGGCCGTACCGGGCTTTGCTGGAGGCCGTTGTCGCCGCACAGGCGGACCTGGTGGCGCGCTGGATGCTGGTCGGCTTCATCCATGGCGTCATGAACACCGACAACATGTCGATCTCGGGCGAGACGATCGACTATGGCCCATGCGCCTTCATGGACGCTTACGACCCCAGCGCGGTGTTCAGTTCGATAGACCGCGCCGGTCGCTATGCCTATGCCAACCAGCCTCGTGTCGCCACATGGAACCTTGCGCGCTTTGCCGAGACCCTGCTGCCGCTCATGAGCACGGACGAGAATGAAGCAGTGTCTGAAGGGGAAGAGGTGCTGAGGTCGTTCCAGGCCTCCTATGAGGCTGTGTTGCAGCGCGGCTTCCGCAGAAAACTCGGACTGCTGACCGAAGCGGAAGGCGACTTGCAACTCGCTGCCGACTTTCTGGACGTGCTGGCTCACGGCGAAGCGGATTTTACGCTCGGCTTCCGGCGCCTGGGCGATGACCTCGACGCTGCGGACGGCCAAGGCACGGCGCGGCAGTTGTTTAAGGATCCAGGCTCATTCGATGCCTGGTCGGCGCGGTGGCGCCAGCGCATTGCAAGCGAAGTAGCCGACACGGCCACGCGCCGGGCAGCCATGCAATCCGTCAATCCCAAATTCATCCCCCGCAATCATCGCATCGAGGCGATGATCCAGGCGGCGTTGGGCGGCGACTTCACACCGTTCGAGGAGATCCTGGCGGTCGTCAGCCGTCCCTTCGATGAGCAGCCGGGAATGGAACGCTATGCTGAGCCGCCACGCCCGGATGAGCGCGTCCTGCAGACATTCTGCGGTACATGAGACATTCGTGATGGTCGCTTAACATGTGCAAATGCGGAAGACCCATTTGCAAGCTAACGTCCCGGGGACTCTCGTAAGGGCTGAGCTATGACGATCATAGAATTGGCATTCGAATTGCTGGCACGGAAGCTCGTAGACCGTACCGGAATATCAGACGAAGATGCTCGAGACCTTGTCGCAGCCATGGGAGCTGACTGGTCATCGCTCGTGCGAGCAGCGAGGGCGATCAAAGAGACTTAGGTCTTTTGACGTCGTTTTAGCTGCCATCAGCTGCGGGCAGATCGGACCAGAGGCTGCTGCCGCGATCCAGGCGCGACACCGCGCTCGTCACCGATCATGTCAGCAACGTGGTCAAGCACTGTATTTCGGTCGCTCCAAATCGACCGGATACAACACGCTGCTCTCCTGAAAGCCACTGCAGCCCGCTACGCAAGTCGCCGGAAGCTCGCAATAAACTGCGATGGCAGCCCAGTCTTAGGATTTATATTGCAGGCCCGCACCACTGGCGGGGCGACGCGGGCCCGCCCAGAGATTGCCTGTCCTCGACCAGCAACGCGGGCCGCTGCCGTTCCTTGAAATCCGCGTTGGGAGTCAGATTCCGTCGGCACCGAAAAGCACAGGTGCTGACGAAGCAGACGGAACTTCCCCCCACGATCACGGTTTGGAGTCACGATACCAACCCGAGGAGATGCAGATGTCGAGCAAAATGCCGCCCGTGCCGCCTGAGAACCAGAGCCAGAAGGGTCGAGGAGAAGGGCGACAGATCAGCCACGATGATGCCCAGCACGGCACTCACGGAGCGCCGGATCCGGAGCGCCAAGGGCAGCAAGCCAACACCAAGGTCAACACAACTCATCAGGGCCGTCAGCAGGATCGGTGATCATGTCCACATCGAAGAAACACCCGAACACGATCCGGCAGGGCGGGCCAGGCGCATCGCCGTCAACGCCTCGGCGNCCGTCAGCAGGATCGGTGATCATGTCCACATCGAAGAAACACCCGAACACGATCCGGCAGGGCGGGCCAGGCGCATCGCACGAGAACGCCAGAAAACCCCTGCAGGTCAACAAACCCCCGGCGGATGAAGACCGTCGATCCAAAAGCCGAGTTTCAGGGGGTGGCGGTGAAAAGGACAGTCATCATTCGCACAATCCAGCCAAGAAGGGCGGCAACAGTTGAACCCACGGCTTTGTGAATGATTGTGCTAAAGCGCCGCGTGTGCATGTCATTGTCTCACAACCGAGCCATTTTTGAGTGATGCATTAGCCGGGCCAGGGTAAGGATCGGCGAGTCCAGACGCCCGGAAAAAACCGGAGGCCGTGGGCCCGCACCACTGGCGGAGCGATGCGGGCCCGGCCAAGGGTTACGGCCCTCGACCAGCAGCGAGGGGCTCGCTGCCGCATCCAGAACAAGCCCCGTAATTTCAGGTTCCGCTTATATACAAAAAAGCCGGCCACCTTTCGGCAGCCGGCCAGTTCCAACAGAACAAGGGAACGTGCACTGATGGGGCAGTGCAACGCCCGAAGCGTTTCGAGGCGACGATGTTCCACGGAAATCCACGGATTCGCCGTTTCGATCTACATTGGCCGGATGGAAAGATCTTTGACGATCTCCCAAGTTCTGGGTGAGCCCAGTCCGACGTGTGGCGCCCGGTCTGCGCCTTTGCCCTCTATGCGGCCAGCAACATCATCCTTGAAGAATGCCCGCCGCGGCTGCCGCGCGCGTCAACACCGGCGTGCAATTGGTCGAGCGCGCGGCAGACCGGGGACTGTCAATGCGAGCGTCTGTCGACGTAGGTGTAGACGCCGGCCCCAATGGCGACCGCGCCGACCGTGATCACGATCGATGGCGCGCCCATCAAACTGGCAAGGACCGCCCAGATGAGGGCGATGACGATAGCGCCGAGTGTTCCCAGGATCAGTCTCGGCATTGTCTATCCCTCCACGTTCGGACCGCCCGTGGATTGGTCGTCACCCACCGGTCATGCGAAACGCCGCATGAAAGCACAGTGTGGCCCATGAGGTGAAGGGCCGCGTCGGAATACTCCGGTGCGAAAAAGATGATGCCCGCGCCGCCAAAGCCCGGGTGTTCAATAGCCAAATGGCTGGACGGCGTCTAGCGCCTCAGCGCGCGGACTTCCGCCATGCTTTCGCCGCCCATCGGCAGGGCCATGTCATCATCGAGCAGCCGGGTGATGCGGGCAAAGCCCGTGAACGCCTTCCTGGCTGCTTCGGCCGACATTCTGCCCGACAGGGCCGCGGAGCAGCAATTCACGGCGCATTGATACACAGGCCCACGCCGTCCCAATGGCCATTTCTGCAAAAAGACCATCGCTTCGGCAACGCTGTCGACTTCCTCGACGGGGTGTCCCTGCCCGCGCGCAATGCGCACGGGCGTAAAGAAATGCAAGCGGTCCATTTTGTTCTCTCCCTGGTCGGCCGCAGCGCGGACCAACCCTATTAAATTCGCGGATAGCGCGTTTGTTCCGCTTATTGCAAAAAAATCTGCGCCGGTGGGCTTGGCTTGCCGACGCCCGCTTTTGTCCGGAACGTTAGGCCGGCTGATGCATTTCGCTCTCGTGATTGCCTTGAGGGACACGTTCAAACCATGCGGATAGCCCATGTCGCCCCTTTGCACGAATCGGTGCCGCCCCTTCTCTATGGCGGCACCGAGCGCATCGTTTCCTATCTGACCGAAGGGCTGGTCAAACTCGGCCATGAGGTGACGCTGTTCGCCAGCGGCGACAGCCGGACGTCGGCCAGACTGATACCAGGACGCGAACGCGCGCTGCGCCTCGATCCGCGTCCGCTGAAATCGGACACGGCGGCGCATCTTGCGATGCTTGCCGATGTGAGGAACCGAGCCCACGACTTTGATATCATTCATTTTCATCTCAGCCATTTCCTGCATTTCTCGTTCTTCGAGACCATGCCGGACAAGACGGTGACGACGCCTCATGGCCGGCTCGATTATGTCGATCTGGCGCCAGCCTATGAGCGCTTTCCGCGCTTTCCGCTGGTCTCGATCTCACACAGCCAGAAGACCGGGCTTGCGAATGCCAATTGGCTGGCCACCATCCATCACGGGCTGCCGACGGGTCTCTATCAGCCGACCTTCGAGACGGCGGCGGGCGAACCATACCTTGCCTTTCTCGGCCGGCTTTCGCGCGACAAGCGGCCGGACCGGGCCATCGACATCGCCTTGCGGTCGGGCATGAAGCTCAAGCTGGCGGCCAAGATCGGCGACGATGATCGCGCCTATTTCCATGAGACGATCGAGCCCTTGATCGATGGCAACCGCATCGACTATGTCGGCGAGATCGCCGAGGGTGAGAAGACTGAATTCCTCGGCAATGCCGCTGGTCTCCTGTTTCCGATAGACTGGCCCGAGCCGTTCGGCCTTGCCGCGATCGAGGCGATGGCGTGCGGTACGCCAACCATCGGCTGGAACTGCGGTGCGTTGCCGGAAGTCATCGACCATGGCGTTACCGGATTTGTCGTCGATTCTCTCGACGCCGCGGTCGCCGCGGTGCCGGCCTTGCTGCAACTCGACCGGCGAAAGGTGCGCGCCGTCTTCGAAAGTCGGTTCTCCGCCAACAGGATGGCGCGCGACTATCTCACTGCCTATGCGCGTCTCATCGGCGCCCCGGCTGAATCGAAAGCGTCGTGAACGACGGCGGACGTTCCGAGCCCGAAACAGAGATTTGTGACTGATGACCGAACTTGACGAGCGCAAGCTCGACCCTGCCGTGGCCCTTGCCTCCCTGGACGAAACCGCGCCGCGCGAGCCGCACCGGCTGTTTGCCCTAAAGCAAGGCGACTGTTTTGCCGTGGCCGATGCCTACGGCGATATCAGGGGTGCGGGCGACGGTTTCTTCCGTGACGACACCCGGGTGCTGTCGGAGTTCAGGCTCACCGTCGGCGGCCGGCAGACATCGCTGCTCGGCGCCTCGCTCAGCCAGGACAATGTGCTGTTCACCAGCAATATGACCAATTTGCCGATGCAAAGCGTCGGTGGCCGCGACATCCCGCAGGGCGCCATCCATATCGAGCGCGTCAGGCTGTTGTGGCAGGACCGGCTGTTCGAGCGCATCACCCTTTCCAACTACAGCCAGGAGCATTCGGCAATCCGCGTCTCGCTGCATTTTGCCGCCGATTTCCGCGACATGTTCGAGGTGCGCGGTTCGACCCGGCCGAAGCGCGGAATGGCGCATGCAGCGGAGATCGCGCCTGCCTCGGTGCTGCTGCGCTATGACGGACTGGACGGGCTGGCGCGGGTGTCGGCGATCTCGTTCTCGCAGCCGCCAGACCAGTTGAGCGCCGAGCGCGCGGATTTCCTCATCGCAGTGACCAAGCGCAGCAGCAAGATGCTTTACGTCGAGGTCGGCGCGGAACTGACCGAAACGCCCGACCGCGACCGCTTCCGGGCGGCCGCGGCGCGCGCCCGTTTCGGCATGCGGGCCAAGCGCCGCCATGGCGCGACGGTGCACAGTTCGGGTCGCGTCTTCAACGATTGGGTCGAACGCGCCCGCGCGGATGTCGCCTTGCTGACCACCGAGTTGTCGACCGGCCCCTACCCCTATGCCGGCATCCCCTGGTTTTCGACGGCCTTCGGCCGTGACGGCGTCATCTCGGCGCTGCAGATGCTATGGCTCAACCCCGGCCTGGCGCGCGGCGTGCTTGCCTTCCTCGCCCAGCACCAGGCGACCGAGACATCGCCTTTCAGCGACTCGCAGCCCGGCAAGATCATGCACGAGACGCGCAAGGGCGAGATGGTGGCGCTGCAGGAACTGCCTTTCGGCCGCTACTATGGCGGCGTCGATACCACGCCGCTCTACATCCACCTCGCCTGCGCCTATGCCGAACGCACCGGCGACATGGACTTCATCGCCAGCCTGTGGCCGTCTCTCTGCGCCGCCGCCAAGTGGACGGAAGAGGCGAGCCGCGCAACCGGCTTCGTCACCTATCAGCGCGCTGCCGAATCCGGCCTTGCGAACCAGGGCTGGAAGGACAGCTTCGACTCCGTCTTCCACGCCGACGGGCGCATTCCCAAGGGGCCGATCGCGCTGGTCGAAGTGCAGGGTTATGTCTTCGCCGCCTTCAGGGGCCTTGCCGCTCTCGCCCGCCGCCGGGGCGAGTTCGCGCAGGCCGAGCACTGGGAAAATCGCGCCGAAGAGATGCGGATCGCCGTCGAGCGTGATTTCTGGCTGGACGATCTCGGCTTCTATGCGCTGGCGATCGACGGCGCCGGAGAGCCGTGCAAGGTGCGCACGTCGAATGCCGGACACCTGCTCTATGTCGGCCTGCCCGAACCGGCGCGGGCTAAGATGGTCGCCGACCAGTTGCTTTCGGCTTCCTTCCACTCCGGCTGGGGGGTGCGAACGCTTTCCGACGATGCTGTGCTGTTCAACCCGATGTCGTACCACAATGGTTCCATCTGGCCGCATGACACGGCGATGTGCGGCGCCGGCCTGGCGCGGTTCGGCGAGCGTGACAGCGTGGTG
The DNA here is from genome assembly GCF_000502275.1 of Mesorhizobium sp. L103C131B0. Classification (NCBI taxonomy): domain Bacteria; kingdom Pseudomonadati; phylum Pseudomonadota; class Alphaproteobacteria; order Hyphomicrobiales; family Phyllobacteriaceae; genus Mesorhizobium; species Mesorhizobium sp. L103C131B0. Next base: position 9,885 of record NZ_AYXC01000041.1, read on the forward strand.
CGGCTGATGAGCGGCACGTTCGAATCCGCCGTGCATTTCAACATGCGGCTGCCGGAACTGTTCTGCGGCTTTACCCGCTCGCCGGGTGAAGCACCGATCGCCTACCCCGTCGCCTGCCTGCCGCAAGCCTGGTCGGCAGGCTCGGCCTTCATGCTGATGCAGGCGTGCCTCGGTCTGGAAATCGACGGCTGGAACGGCGAAATCCACGTCACTCGACCCCGTTTGCCGATCGGCATCGATACGCTGACGCTCAGGCATCTGGGTGTCGGCGAAAAGAGGGTCGATCTTACCTTCCAGCGTGTCGGCGACCGCGTCGTCGCCTTTCTCGCCGACCGCCATGAAGGGCTGGTTCCGCTGATCGTGCGGACATGATCGGAACGGCTTTCAACGGGAACCGATCCCAGGGTTTGTGCGTTGCAAAAAACACAGGTTCTCACGGGCGATCGTCGGCTGCGAACACTCAAATGGAACCATGAAGAAAAAGGCCCTGACGGCCAAAATTGAGTTGGAATTGGAATGACCGATTATGGCATGGCCCTGCTCTGGGTCTTGATCCTTGCAAGCCTTGGCCTTTCGATTCTAGCCGTTCTGTTATCGATCTCCAGGCAACGTCGTAGCCATAGCTTGACGGTTGCACCGACTGCCGGCGAGGACGTCGCATCGGAAGCGACGCGCAAGGTTTTGCGGGAGTTCGAGAAGAATGGACAATCTCCCGACGCGGCGCTGGTGAACTGGTCGCCCGACACCTTGCGCAAGATACTTGCCGACGACCTGCCGGACGCGCAGGTCATCGTCGTCTCGAACCGAGAACCCTATATCCACAACATCAAGGACGACGGCGTCGAGCTTCTGGTGCCGGCCAGCGGCCTGGTGTCGGCGCTTGAGCCTATCACCCGCGCCTGCAGCGGCACCTGGATCGCCTATGGCGGCGGAACGGCGGATCGTCTGACGGTCGATAGCAACGATCGGGTTCAGGTGCCGCCGGACAATCCGTCCTATACGCTGCGCCGCGTGTGGCTGAGCGACGACGAATATCAGGGCTACTATCTCGGCTTTGCCAATGAAGGGCTTTGGCCGCTCTGCCATATCGCCTTCACCCGGCCGGTCTTCCGTGCCTCGGACTGGGAGGCCTATGAGGCCGTCAACCGCAAATTCGCCGATATGGTGGTTGCCGAGGCGCGCAATGAGCGGCCGATCGTGCTGGTTCAGGATTACCATTTCGCGCTCCTGCCGCGCATGATCCGCGAGCGCCTGCCGGAGGCGATCATCATCACCTTCTGGCACATCCCGTGGCCGAACTCCGAAGTGTTCAGCATCTGCCCATGGCGCGAACGCGTTCTTGATGGACTGCTCGGGAGCTCGATCATCGGCTTTCACACCCAGTTTCATGCCAATAATTTCACTGAAAGCGTAGACCGGTTCCTGGAAAGCCGCATCGAGCGCGCCGACGCCGCGATCTCGTATGGCGGGCGGACGACCCTGGTGCACGCCTATCCCATCTCCATCGAATGGCCGGCCGAACTCCTGGCCAAACTGCCACCGGTCGAGGAAAGCCGCGCCCGCCTGCGTGAGCGGTTCGGCCTGTCGGCGGACGTCAAGCTGTGCGTCGGCGTCGAGCGCCTGGACTACACCAAGGGCATCCTCGATCGCTTCCATGCGCTGGACGAATTGTTTACGCGCCACCCCGAGTGGATCGGCAAGGTAGTGTTCCTGCAGATTGCTGCCCCAAGCCGCGGCACGCTGCCGGCCTACCAGCAATTGCACGATGAATGCCTGCGTTATGCCAACGAGCTCAACCAGCGCTACGGTCATGACGGCTACAAGCCCGTGGTCATGGTGGCTGAGCACCATTCGCAGCAACAGATCTATGAGATCTATCGCGCCGCCGACATCTGCATGGTCACCAGCCTGCATGACGGCATGAACCTCGTAGCCAAGGAATTCGTCGCCGCGCGTGACGACGAACAGGGCGTGCTGTTGCTCAGCACGTTTGCCGGCGCGTCGCGCGAACTGCTGGAAGCACTGATCGTCAATCCTTACGACGCGGCGATGATGAGCCAGGTGTTGCTGCAGGCGCTGACCATGTCACCGGACGAACAACGCGAGCGCATGCGCCCGATGCGCGAAATAGTGCGCGACAACAATGTCTTTCGCTGGGCCGGCAGCATGCTGCTCGATGCGGCGCGCCTGCGCAAACGCGGCGACCTCGAAAGAGCGACAAGTGTCGCCGAGCGGCCCGCAAACACCGGCAGCAACATCGTCTCACTGTTCGACCGCATGCGGAAGGTGGCGTCATGAATAGCCTGTCGAAAGCACCGGGCCTGCCAACCGCACCCGACCTGCCGGAAGGACAATGGGCGCTTTTCCTCGACATCGACGGCACGTTGCTGGAGCACGCCGCGCACCCCGACGCCGTGTCCGTGAGCGACGAACTGCGCAACCTCCTCGGCATCGTCGATGAACGGCTGGACGGCGCTGTCGCCTTTATCACCGGCCGCTCGGTCGAAGGCGCCGACCGCCTGTTTCATCCGTTGAAGCTGCGTGTTGCGGGTCTTTATGGGCTGGAACACCGGCTGACGCCGGACGGCCCGGTCGTTACCGCCGATGCTCCCGCCGATATCGCTGCCCTTGCCGACGCCATCGAAGCCGAACTGGATGATGGCCTTGTTCATATCGAGCGCAAGGGTCCGATCCTCGCCATCCATACGCGTGCGGCGCCGCATCTGCTGGCCAGGGCAACGCATCTCGCCGAACAGGCATTGACCGAGCTTCCCAAGGGCTATCGGGTTATCCCGGGCAACGCCGGCGTCGAACTCATGCCGCTCGAAGCAGCCAAGGGCGCTGCCGTGCGGCGTTTCATGGCAATCCCGCCCTTTGCCGGACGGCGGCCGGTCTTTCTCGGCGACGACACCGCCGACGAAAACGGTTTCGAGGCGATCAACGAGGCCGGCGGCATCTCGATCCGGGTCAAGCCGCGTGGGCCGACCGTGGCCCAATACAGGCTCGATGATGTCACCTGCGCGATAGCTTGGCTTGCCGCCAATTTCGACGCATCACCGGCCCTCAACCGCAAAGCGTCCTGATCGCTGCCGTCTGCGGGTCGAATCAAGATCGCCGCGATTGCGCCGACCTTCGCCAAAAGCCGATCGATAAGCGCTGTTCTCATTGAATATCTTTAAGGCCAAAGCCGGCAAATGGATTGCTTGCCGGTTCCCCTGCGTCAGGCATAACCTGCGCAGTCGACGCGTGAGGGCGCGTGCGGCATCAAGGGGAGGACATCGCAATGACCATACAAGGCGCATCACCCGATCTATACAATGAGGATTTGGCTCCGGCCAAAGTCCGAAACTGGGGGCCGTTCTCGATCTTCAACGTCTGGACGTCGGACGTCCACAGCCTCTGGGGCTACTATCTCGCCGCAAGCCTGTTCCTGTTTTGCGGCGGCTTCGTCAATTTCATCATCGCCATCGGCATCGGTTCGCTGATCATCTACGCGCTGATGAACATGGTCGGCTATGCCGGCGTGAAGACCGGCGTGCCCTACCCCGTGCTGGCGCGCGCGTCCTTCGGCATCTGGGGCGCCAACATTCCGGCCCTGGTGCGCGCCATCGTCGCCTGCTTCTGGTACGGCGCGCAGACGGCAGCGGCATCGGGCGCGATCGTGGCGTTGCTGATCCGCTCGCAATGGTTCGCCGATTTCAACGCCAACACGCATTTCCTCGGCCATACGGGTCTGGAAGTGATCTGTTTTGTGGTCATCTGGGCACTGCAATTGCTGATCATCCAGAACGGCATGGAAACGGTGCGCCGCTTCCAGGATTGGGCCGGACCGGCGGTCTGGGTGATGATGTTGATCCTGGCGATCTATCTCTGTGTAAAATCCGGGAGATTTGCCTTTACCAGCGACATCCCGATGGATGTGCTGCTCGACAAGACAAAGGATGCCGGCGTACCCGGAACCCCTGGCTCCTGGACGTCGCTATTTGCGGTGGCCGCGATCTGGGTCACCTATTTCTCGGCGCTCTATCTCAATTTCTGCGATTTCGCCCGCTATGCCCCAGACAAGGCATCGCTGCGCAAGGGCAACATCTGGGGCCTGCCGATCAATCTCATCCTGTTCTCGCTGGTCGCCGGCGTGACCACCATCGCTGCCTTCGACGTCTATGGCGAAGTGCTTCTGCATCCCGACCAGATCTCGGCGAAATTCGACAGCTGGTTCCTGGCAGCGCTTGCAGCCCTGACCTTTGCCGTGGCGACGCTCGGCATCAATGTGGTGGCAAACTTCGTCTCGCCGGCCTTCGACTTCTCCAACGTCTTTCCGCGGCAGATCGACTTCAAGAAGGGCGGCTATATCGCGGCCGTAATCGCGCTGGTGCTCTATCCCTTCGCGCCGTGGGAAGGCAGTGCCGCATCTTTCGTCAACGTCATCGGCGCGACGATGGGGCCGATCTTCGGGGTGATGATGGTCGACTACTATCTGATCCGGAAGGGCGAGGTCGACGTCGAGGCACTGTACCGCGAAGATGGCGAGTTCCGCTTCCAGGGCGGCTGGCACATCAACGCCTTCATAGCCGCCGGCATCGGCGCCATCTTCTCCTCGGTCCTGCCGAACTTCACGAACCTGCTACCGGCATGGTGGGGCGTTTATGGCTGGTTCTTCGGCGTCGGCATTGCAGGGGTCATCTACTACGTCCTTCGCACCGCCGCCCTTGGCGCAGGGGCCAGGACGGCGAAGGCGTGAAATGAGAGATAGGGAGCAGTCAGTAGTCAGTAGGGAATAGTATAACCCCTACTCCCTACTCCCTACTCCCTACTCCCTACTCCCTACCATCTCAGCCAACCTCCGCACCGTGTTCCAGTTGCGTGCGGTGCCGATGCCCATGCGCTTGTGGTTCATGGCAGCGAGCAGCCGCGAGCTTGGCCGCTCGCGCGAAAAGACGACCCAGATGTCGCCATCGACCGAAGCCACCTTCTCGTCCTCGGCGGCATAGGTCTGGAGCGCGGCCACACCATCCGCTGGCGCTGGCTTGCGCATCACCCGCACAGCCACCTGATCGCCTGCCTCGGCAGAGTCGGCCGGGAATGGGTTGCCGGCGGCAAGTTTCAGCCAATCCTCGGCAGTGCGCACGATGATGACGACGTTGCGGCCGAAGGTTTTTTCGAAGGCCGTTTCCAGCCGCTGTTCCAGCTTGGCGATGCCGGTCGCCCGTGTCTCGAAGACCAGATTGCCGGTCGCCACCAGGGTGCGCGGGTTCTTCAGCCCAAGCTGTTCAGCCATCGCCTTGAGGTCGGCCATGACGACCCGGCGGCCTTCGCCGAGGATAATGCTGTAGAGCAGCGCAACATAGGTCTGCATCAGCTGCGAAACCTCACCGTGGCCCTAGACCAGTCGCGACTGGTCCACCGCGGCCGAGATGAAGCTGGCGAACAGGGGATGCGGCTCAAGCGGCCGGCTCTTCAGCTCCGGATGGTACTGGACGCCGATGAACCAGGGATGGTCGGGGTATTCGACCGTTTCCGGCAGCACGCCGTCGGGCGACATGCCGGCAAACACCAGGCCGCAATCTTCCAGCCGCTCCTTGTAGTCGATATTGACCTCGTAGCGGTGGCGATGGCGCTCGGAAATCTGGGTGTCGCCATAGATGTCGGCGATCTTCGAACCCTTGGCGAGTTCAGCCTGATAGGCGCCAAGCCGCATGGTGCCGCCGAGATCGCCCGTTTCGCGGCGCTTCTCCAGCATGTTGCCTTTCAGCCATTCGGTCATCAGGCCGACGACCGGCTCGTCGGTCGGACCGAATTCGGTCGACGAGGCGTGTTCGACGCCGGCCAGCGAGCGCGCTGCCTCGATGCAGGCCATCTGCATGCCGAAGCAGATGCCGAAATACGGCACCTTGCGCTCGCGGGCGAATTTCGCCGCCAGGATTTTGCCTTCCGAGCCGCGCTCGCCGAAGCCGCCGGGCACCAGGATGCCATGCACCTTTTCCAGCCACGGCGTCGGGTCTTCCTTCTCGAAAATCTCGCTCTCGATCCAGTCGAGCTTGACCTTGACGCGGTTGGCCATGCCGCCATGCGACAAAGCCTCGATCAGCGATTTGTAGGCATCCTTGAGGCCGGTGTATTTGCCGACAATGGCAATCGTCACCTCGCCCTCCGGATTGTGGATGCGGTTGGACACGGTCTGCCAGGGCTCCATGCGCGGCTTCGGCGCCGGATCGATACCGAAGGCGGCCAGCACTTCCGAATCGAGCCCTTCCTTGTGGTAAGCCATCGGCACGTCATAGATGTGGGGCACGTCGAGCGCCTGGATGACGGCACTTTCGCGCACATTGCAGAACAGCGACAGTTTTCTGCGCTCTTCCTTGGGGATGGCGCGGTCGGCGCGGACCAACAGGATATCGGGCGCGATGCCGATGCCGCGCAGTTCCTTGACCGAATGCTGGGTCGGCTTGGTCTTCAGCTCGCCGGCCGTGGGGATGTAAGGCATCAAGGTCAGGTGGACATAGACGGCGTTGTTGCGCGGCAGATCGTTGCCGAGCTGGCGGATCGCCTCGAGAAACGGCATCGCCTCGATATCGCCAACCGTGCCGCCGATCTCGCACAGCACGAAATCATAGTCGTCATTGCCGTCGAGCACGAAATTCTTGATCTCGTCGGTGACATGCGGAATGACCTGCACGGTGGCGCCGAGATAGTCACCGCGCCGTTCGCGCTCGATAATGTTCTTGTAGATGCGGCCGGTGGTGATGTTGTCCTGCTGGTTGGCCGAGCGGCCGGTGAAGCGCTCGTAATGGCCAAGATCGAGATCGGTCTCGGCGCCGTCATCGGTGACGAAAACCTCGCCATGCTGGTAAGGCGACATCGTTCCGGGATCGACATTGAGATAGGGATCGAGCTTTTTGATGCGTGCGCGATAGCCTCGCGCCTGCAAGAGAGCCCCAAGGGCCGCTGCAGCGATGCCTTTTCCAAGTGAGGAAACCACGCCGCCTGTGATGAATACATATCGCGCCATGGGAGTTATCGCTTAACGCGGCCGAATTGATTCCGCCAGAGAAAAAACCGCCGCTGAGGCTTTTTCAAGAGAAGGCGCGATAGTCCCGAGGTTCGAGACTGGTGTTTTGGTCAAAACAAAAGGGCCGGCAAAAGCCGGCCCTTTCGGCAGGTTTGTGAAAGCGTCAGATGATGACGACCTTGGTGCCGACCCTGACGCGGCTGTAGAGGTCCATGACGTGCTCGTTGATCATGCGGAAGCAGCCATTGGAAGCGCTGGTTCCGATCGACTGCGGCGCGATGGTGCCGTGGATGCGCAGATGCGTGTCCTTCTTGCCGTCGTAGAGATAGATGGCGCGGGCGCCGAGCGGGTTCTGGCCGCCGCCGGGCATGCCGTCCTTGTACTGGCCATAATGCTTGGGTTCGCGCTTCTGCATGTCGAGCGTCGGGATCCAGCGCGGCCATTCCTGCTTGTCGCCAACGGCAACCTTGCCCTTGAACTGCAGGCCTTCGCGGCCGACCGCGATCGCATAGCGGCGGGCGGTGAAAGCCGATTCGACGAGGTAGAGGCGGCGCGCGCTGGTATCGATGACGATCGTACCCGGCTCATAGCCGCTGAATTCGACGTCCTGCGGCACGAATTCCGGCTTCACCTTGAACTGCTTCTTGGCTTGCCGCTTGGCGAGAGCCTGGTCGAGCGCGCGCGTTTCGGGGAGATAGGCAATCGACGAGGCAGAGGACGTGCCGCCGAACAGGCCGGCGAACAGTCCGCCGCTCGTCGGCTTCTGGCCCGGGGCCTCGCTGCGCAATTCGCCATTGTTGCCGGTCAGCGCGATATTCATCGCTTCGGCCGGAAGCGGTTCAGCCGATTCGATCGGCTCGATCGGCGCGATCGGGTCAACCGGAGCGATGATCTTGGTGGTCTTCTTGCCTGGCTTGGCGTCGGCAACCACGACCGGCTTGCCCTTGCTTGCCAGGAACGCCTGGCGCTGGGCATCGGCCCTGGCTTTCGCCGCATCGCGCATCGCCAGCTTGCGGGCCTCGAGCGCCTTGACGCGGGCGAGATCCCTGTCGGCGGCGATCTTGTCTTCGAGCTTGCTGATCTGAGCCAGATCATCCGGGCTCGGGTTTTTCTTCTTCTTGAGAAGCTTCAGCTGCGTCGCATCGCTCTTGGCGGCGACGTTGATGACAGCGGTTTTGCCAACCGCCTGCGGTGAGGTCATTGCCGGAGTGCCGGCGAAGACCGCGGAGCTCATGCCGAATACGGCACAAAACCCCATGAAAATGAAGCTGCGAAGCTGCATGGCGAAGATCCGATCGTTCAATGCTTGTTGCCCACGGCGTCGCCCGGCGCCCCCCAAGGGCGCAGAAAGTGCCGCCGGCAATCTATAATCGAAGTGGCGTACGGGCCTCAAGCACGGGGTGCGGTCGAATCTTCGTGATCGTGTGCCATTTGCCGCGACTGTGTTGAAACAACAACAGATCGCGGCATCTGACGCTACCGACTACTGGTTCGGAACCTGCGGTGTCACCGGCAAGGTAACGCCATTGGTAGCCGGCGGCGTAGCCGAATCGGTTGCAGGTGGCGTCGCCGGAGATGGAGCCGTCGCCGGGGCCGTGGTGGCGGGCGGCGTGGTGGCGGCGCCGTTGGCCGCGGGCGCGGCCGGT
>NZ_AYXC01000042.1:0-18241 GCF_000502275.1 Mesorhizobium sp. L103C131B0
ATGCGTCGTCTCATCGCGCCCCGCCGTCCCATCGCGCTTGCGGTAGGGCAGGTACTCAAAAATAGCAGGGGTCGGTCCCCCGGAGGCGGGGAGCCAAATCCTGGCCGCCAACCTACGCCCGTCCGGCATCCGAATCCATTCGTTCTCAATCACTTTCGTCAACATATGCGCTCCGCGGCACTTCGCTCTTGCGGGAAACTCTGATCCATTTCGGCTGTTCCTCCCGTCTTTCTGTGGCATTCGATTGACCGCTAAAAACCCTGTGACCGCCCGATGGAACACATGGTCAGTAAGCTGATACTTCCTATATTTCGCCAGCTTGCAGCACCGACAAACGGTGCGGGTGACCAGAGTATATCACGGCATCGGCAAGGCCATTGGGCGCCAACGGTTCACTTCGACATCGGGCTTCAAGGTGTTCTCGCCACGGGCATCAGGGTCAATGAAAGGCTCATGCTGCTCAACCGCGGCGAAACTAATCGAGCTCCTACGTGGCAGAATGCTTCAGTCGAGGGCGCCACGTGTTACGGCGCTACAACTATCCGGGTCGCTCGACACGATCGACATGTTCTAGGCGTTCAGTCCTCTGTTCGCGGCACATCCCATCCCAATAAAACCCGGCGTTGTACGCGACTGCGGTGGCCTCCCTCGCGGCGCGGATGGCCTCTTGATCAGACACAGATGCGTTGCAGAAGATATCTGCCCTTCGAGGCCAATGCTGCCCACCTGCTCTTCCGGCTGGTGTCGCGTCGCTGCGTGAAGGATCGATCCTGATCACCTCCAATAGTTCTGTGGGCGAATAGGGGAGCGTGTTTCAGCGATCCCGTGGTAGCAACCGCGTCCTCGATCGCCTGCTACATCATTCGACGGTGATCATCATTGGCGGCGCCAGATACCGACTTCCCGAAAAGCGTCGTTCCGGCCTGCTACAGACGGCCGGAACGACACCCGAGACCAACGAAACCGCAAACCAATGAGGGGGGGGTCAAATGTTCAGTTCGCCCAAGGCGTCAAATCCTCACTTGGCTGACAAGGGGCCGCTGATTGCCAGGGGTCAGAAATGGTGTGATCGACCAACTGATCGAGTGGACGGCGCGCTGAAGGATCACCTCGGTCTCCGCAAGGCTGGGTGAAGCAGCCGTGACATATCCGAGACAGTCTCGGTAATCGCCTTTCCTGACGATAGGTGTCTTGGTGTTGACATAAAATTTGACCTCGGCGACACCCGGTACAGCAGCCGCCCGACCCTCGCCATCAATCCAATCGAGGGTGCCGTCGCGATCAGGAACGAGGAACCGCGCAGCCGCAGTCTGCGAATGCCGTTTGCGCAAATCCCATTCCTCGCCGACTACAAGCTTGATGTGCTCGGCAACGAGATCGATACCGTAAGCCAAGTGAACCAGCTGAGGATCTGGCGTGCCAGGGAGACGCGGATTGACTTCAATGACGACCGGGCCACGCTTCGTCCACCGCAGTTCTATGTTTGTTGGCCCCCAGCCAAGGTCGAGAGCTCTCAAACAGCTCAGCGAAACATCGGCGATGCGCTGATGCTCGTCATCACTCAGTGGGGCTGGGAAGGTGAATTGACGATAGACGAAGTGTGGCAGAGGGCCGTACTCAGCGGCGACAATCCCAATGACCTCATTTCCCATTATCTCAACGGTATACTGGGGGCCTTGTGCGAATTCTTCGACCAGGATCCTCGGCGAAGATGGCCATGTATGCTTCCCACCCAACAGATAGCTCGTATGTTCGGCTAACTCGTCGAGGTTGCGGCACAGTCGGACACCGTAGCTACCGCTGCCGACGGCTGGCTTAACAATGACCGGCAGGCCGATCTCCGCAGCAGAACTTTCTAGGTCCGTCGCATTCGTGGCCATGCGAAAAGCAGGTATCGGAACGCCGCCCTCCGCGAGGGTTTGACGTTGAACGAATTTGTCGCAGCATCGTTCAATGGATGCGGGGTTTGGCCCCGGAAGATCGAAATGCCGGCAGAGCTTGCCGACGGATGCATAGAACGACTCATCGACGCTTGTAATGCCAGCAATGTTGTAGGTCGCATGAAGCCGAGAGCATTCTTGGATCAGCGAATCAACATTGCTGGTATCGACACGGATTGTCTCAATGCTTTCTGCCGCAAGATAGTCGTACCAAGCTGGATTAGCCGACAGGGTAATTGGATAAAGCCCAAGACGGAGCGCCGCTTGGACGAACAGCAGACCAGTACCTCTCATATTTCCTTCAAGCAGGATGAGTGCCTTTTTTGTCACTGGGTTGCCCCTCCATTGCGTGCTGTGCGGCGGTCTGAGCGTACATATGCACCGCTCTTTCCGATCCTGAGTTCAAGCTTTGGGGTGAAAATACCATGGTCAGCGATGTGCGCTCGCAAAGATCCTGTAAATTTGTTTGAAGGAACTGTTGCAACCGTCGGGTTACAGAGGAGCCAAGCTCGACCGGCCCAGCCCCGCTCGCGTTAGCCGTTGCACTCGGTGGTTCGCAGCGGTTCTTCCCCCATAGCGGCGCCGGTGATGGTGCCCAACTCGACTAGCCGCTCGACGGCAAATCCGATCATCTCGCTCAAGAGATCGGCATCGGGCTTCTTCACTAGCGCGCAAGTTCATCATCTCGTCGATCATCGCAGCTTCTTCGAACTACGCTGCTGTCAGAACCCGACCCTTACCGGAGCTTCATCGATGACAAACGCTTTGCCGCTCGCCTTGTATGGGCTGATCTTTGTTAACGTCATCTGTCGTTTCTATTGTCTTGGCGCCTTTCCGTTCTGCTCGGCCCGAGCTTCACCAGGCGCCTCGCGCAGTGACGGTCAAGGGTGGCTCTAGCTATAGCGAAGCGACTTGCCCCTGACCGTCACGAGCACGGCGGCAGAGCGACATTGGGCCTGGCCGTAACTGTGTTCGGGGTCTGCAACTGCAATCCGAGCGAACTCGCCATCAGGGGCGCTGCAAACGCGCGGCAAGCTTGTATGCGGTTGATCCTCGCGGATCGGACACCACTGATGCAGCCATACGGATCGGAGGCGAAGCTCCGGGCGGTGGGCCCATTCTACAGCGCGGTGTTCTAATTCATGTGAGCGATCGGGGTCACCAACCACCTCGGATCGTTATCGGAAGCCCTTTTCCAGCTGCCAAACCTCAATCGTTGTGCTGTCGAGTCATCTTCCATACTTCACGCCGGACTCAGGACTACTCCCCTCGGGATCTCGCCAGTCGTGACGAGTCCCCAGAGTGCAACCAGCAGCTACGCGCCATCGCCACGATTATGGCCTTGCGTGTACACGACCACGGCAATCGGCCGTTCTCGCGCAAAACCAGTGCGCCAGTGCGCTATCCTTCTGCTATTGGAGAAAACGCCAAGCCAACAGGATCATTCCATAGCGGACGCGGGCATTGCCGGCTCGCAAGGCTTTCTCGCGCCGGCGCTGACCGCTTTCATCCGGCGCCGGTGAGTCCTGCGTAGCGGGCGACGGCTCTCCGATCGCGCAAATCGCGTGAGAGAATTTCGCTCACCAGCAGGTCCGCAGTCTCGATGCGACGCCGACAATGCAGGCAAGAAGGCGAACCATTGCGAGCGGACCCTTGTCCGCGGCCGGAATGATCGTGAGCTGTCGCAGCCGTTCCTATTCGATCTCATGGGTTTGTTCAGGCAACAGGTGAAGCCGGGCGGGATTACTGCGCAACTCGGCTCGGCTTCCTTCCGGCAAGGGCATTCCTTCCGCCGTACGCGAACTTTCCAGCTTCTCTGCAGCTTTGCGCAGATTGGGCTGGAAGGTGAGAATGCCAAAGCGGGCGAGGATTCTCTTGATGCGATTGCCGATCCGCGTATCCGGATAAGATTGTTGCGCTCCCGGTTCTGACGCCGTGTGTCCTCGTCCTCGACAGTAGGGTCCGCAGCCATGCTGCATTGACGCTGGGCGCCACACACTCGACGCTCGCCATGGAATCTACGGCGCTGTCGAGGGCGCACTCGCTAGCGGCATCCTATTCGCCATACCATAGGGCTGCACACGGCCGCCGCCCAGTCTGCTTCGCTTCTCCGAGCGCTGAGCAAGGAGGATTTGCGGGATTCGCCGTATTACAACATTGGGGTGGCAAAGCGCCATTAGCTTGCCGGGGTCTTCGTTGCGCAGTTGTCCTTTGGGCAACGTGAACTTCGGATCAGCCAGCGCATAGAGGAAAGCATACTTGTTGCCAGGGGTCGCGCACCAACCCCGTCTTCTCCCAGCCGCCAACAGCAATCACATCTGGAATGGCGCGTAACAGTTCCGACAGTGCAACCTACCACGGGACTGCGCAAGGGTCGGAGGTCATCAGCGAGAAGACCATCTTCGGCAGGAAGGTGCGTTTCCGCCATCACATTCCCCAAATGCACCACCTGCAGGCGCTCATCGATTTCATAGAAATCACCGAGCGCCCCTTCCCAGATCAGCGCATAACAGGGCATTCCGGCCGGGAACGGCGACATGCCGTAGGGGGCCCCAGAGATGGGAGCGCTCGTGCGTCGAGGAATAGACCCACCAGAAGTTCACCAATCTCGCAAGGCGCGTTTCCGACGCCATTTTCGATTCGTTCCACACCTTTGCGAAGAGGAACGGATGGACTTCGAGTCCGGTCTGGCAAGAACCGGGAGGGTTTCCGCCCGATCGCGCCGATTTGCCTGGAGCAGGATGTCGCTCTCCACTTCGACTTGGCTCGCCCCTCGCCCTATATGCTCCTTTTTCAGAACGTTATTGATAGCCGATTGCAGGCCGTCACGCATGTTGACGGCACAGCGCGGGCCCAGACTGTTTCGCAGCAGGAGAACCCGCGTCTGTTTCAACTGCTTACCTCATTCAAGGCGAAAAGCGGGGTCGGAGTTCTTTGCAACACGTCGCTGAACTTCAATGGCACTGGTTTCATCAATCGTGCAAGCGACCTGCTGGCTTATGCCCGGACCGCGGGTCTCGACGGATTCGTAATCAACGATAAAGCCCTCTTGACGAACATGTTCTGCAGATCGAGGTTCGTAGAATTTCAGTCGTGGAACGACCGTTCGAGTGCGTTGGCTGGCACGCGACGGGCGAGCAACTCCTGGGTGAACTCCCTCATGCTTGCTACGGATAAACGTCCCGTGACACGGCTACTTCAGCGACGAGGCCCTGATACGAAAGCCCTATCATCTTTACTGGATGACCGCGCTCATCTGCTTCGAGGGAGCCGCCCGCCATGCGAGCTTCAAGAAGGGCCGCGCACGAATTGAACGTGACGCCAGCAGCCGCCAGCCATCAGATCAAGGCGCTCGAGACCGATCTTCCATAGCTTGTTCCGGCATTTGAAGTAGTTAGCACATTCGGCTGGGATGAAGAGGTCGACGACCGCGCCGACCACGTCCCACAGGAGCCCTGATGGTTCTCTCGGCCTTTGCTCGCAGCAGCGCCTTGAGTTTGGCGAAGGCGTTCTCAATCCGATTGAAGTCGGGACTGTAGGGCGGCAGATAGAGCAGCCTCGCGCCGGCGGCCTCAATCGCGTCGCGCACGCCGGCGGCCTTGTGGGCAGGCAGGTTGTCCATGACGACTACGTCGCCCTCCGACAATGATTGCATGTGCCAGAATGAGGTCGTTCGATATCTCATAAGGGCAGACGAGCTTGGCCGCTTAACCTTCGTGTCATCGCAGCCGAGGTATCGAACTAGCGAAGAAAGGACATCTGTCTATCGCAATCCAGCGAGGATTTGAGATGATCTCCGAAGCCCTCCCCCAGATACGCGACCGCCCGGAAACTGTTAACGACCACCGCAATCAGTTCCCTATGGCTCCTGCCGAAGATTTCAGACTTCCGGAAAATCCCGCAGTTGCCGTTTCGCGCATTGTAAGTGATGCGCCCAGAATGACCGCCGCTGCGATCTAAATTTAGGTTTGAGCTTTCAGTTGGTCGTCCATTCGATCCGGACCGGAAAAGCTGAGGTGGTCGAAGTTTTCAGCGATTCTCGGAGGACCGAATGAACATCGATAAGAATGCCCCGCTAACGCGGCGTGGTCGAGGGCGAATTGTAGGGCAGGTCGAGGGCGGGCAGACTCCGCAGGCCGTTGCCGAAGCCGCAGGCGTCTGCACACGAACGGTTCGAAAATGGGTTAACCGCCATCGCCGGGAAGGATCGGCGAGGCTGCTGGATCGCTCGTCGCGGCCGCGTGGACTGCGCCGGCCGACGTCTGCAGCGACTATCGAGACGATCGAACGGCTGCGCCGCCAGCAGCCGCAGGATACGAACCGATTAAACAGGAAGTGCTCCTAGCCTAGTCGAATCCAGTTGGAGACAGCAGCGCGGGGGCTTCCCTCTCCAGCGGGAAATGGCATCTGAAGCTGTGCTTCGCGTCATGCGGGCTTGCTGAAGTTTCGGGGAAGACCCGGCTGCAGATATCCTGCGCGTAACGACAACGGGTGTGGAATTCGCAGCCGGATGGTCGCCTCATCAGGCTCGGCACCTCACCCTTGAGCTCGATCCTGTTCAGCACAGCATCGGGGTCGGGTTCCGGATTGGCCGCAAGCAGCGCCTCCGTGTAGGGATGACACGGGTGCTCAAAGATACGCTCGGTCGAGCCGACCTCAATAACGCGGCCTAGATACATGATCGCCATGCGATCGCTCATGTGGCGCACAACATTGAGATTGTGCGAGATGATCAGGATCGCCATGCCGAGTTCGTCCTGAAGCCGCGCGAGCAGGTTTAGCACCTCGCCCTGCACCGAGACATCGAGGCCTGCAGTCGGCTCATCGGCGATGATCAAATCGGGCTTCAGCGCAAGAGCTCGCGCGATGCCCACGCGCCTGGCCTGACCTCCCGAAAGTTGATGGGGATAGCGGCGAGCAAAATCAGCTGGCAAGCCGACCATGCGCAGTAGGCGCTCGGCTTCGTTTCCGGCATCGCGATCCTTTAGTCCATGGATCCGGAAAGGTTCGGTTAGCAGCGATCGCACCATCAGCCTGGGCGAGAGTGATCCGACAGGGTCCTGAAACATCATCGCCATGCGCCGCAAGTAAGGCTTGCGTTCGGCTCCGCTGAGCTCCTCAATTTCGTATCCGTCGAAGCTGACGCTGCCGCTAACGGCCCGCTGCAGGCCGATTATCGTGCGAGCGATAGTGGATTTGCCTGAGCCGCTTTCGCCGACAAGGGCCAGCGTCTCGCCTTTGCGGACTTCAAAGGAGACACCGCATACTGCGTCGATAAAGGGGGCTTTTGTGCCGGTGGCAAGTGCTTTCAGCGGACCCATGGTGCGGAAGCGGACGCGCAGATCCTGAACACGAAGCAGCGCAGTCATGCCGACACCAGCCGCTCGTCACCGAGGAGATGGCATCGGGCGACTTGGTCCACGCGGATGCGGTACTCGACCGGGTTCACTTGCACACAGCGGTTGGACGCATGTCGGCAACGTGTGCGGAAGATGCATCCTACTTTGCTGCCGAGGAGACTGGGCACCTCACCGGGAATGGTCGGTAAAGTGCGTGTCTTCTTTCTGATCCGTCCCGGGTCGCACTCAAGCAGCGCGCGTGTGTAGGGGTGAGCAGGGTTGTGGAAGATGTCCCGTACCGCTCCTTGTTCCACCACCTCGCCCGCATACATAACGGCGACCCGGTCGCACAGCTCAGCAACAGCGCCGAGATGGTGGGAGACAAAGAGGATTGAACAGCCGATCTCCTTCTGCAGATCTTTGAGTAGACGAATGATCTGCACTTCCAGTGTTGCATCGAGCGCAGTGGTTGGCTCGTCGGCGACGAGGAGCGTCGGTTTCACAAGCAGCGCCATGGCAATGCAAACGCGCTGACGCATGCCCCCTGAGAAGTGATGCGGATAGGCGCCGATACGGCTTTGCGGATCGGGAATTCCGACCCGGTGAAGCATGTCGATGGCACGATCGCGCTTCTGGCCCCAGGCACCTTGTTCGTGGTGTTGGATATCGACCATCTGGCTTTCGATGGTCCGCACGGGATTGAGTGCGGTCATCGGGTCCTGGAAAATCATCGAAAGACGATTGCCGAGCAGGCTCCGACGCGCTGGAGCGGGCATTTTGCGCAGATCTCGACCTTCGAACAGGATGCTGCCAGCTGTGACATCCGCGTTTTCGGGAAGCAGGCCCATCACCGTGTAGGCGAGCGTCGATTTTCCGGATCCGCTTTCCCCGACGATTCCAACCACCTGTCCGGCTGGCACATCGAGCGAAACATTGCGCAGGGCGTGGACGCGCCCACGCGGTGTACCGAAATCGAGATCGAGACCGCGGATCTCAAGAAGCGGACGGGTGGACATATGGGGCACCGAATCGTCGCGTCTCATAGGTCTTTCCGCAGCTTGGGATCGAATATGTCGCGCAGCGCCTCGCCCAGGAATGTAAAGCCGAGCGTGGCGAGGACGATCGGAATGCCGCCAGCGATGACCAGCCAGACTGACTGTTGAATATAGCTATAGCCATCATAAAGGATCGCGCCCCAATCGGGGGTCGGTGGGCGCACGCCCATGCCGAGAAAGCTTAGACCTGCCGCTACGGCGATGACGGCCGGAATGTCCATGCTGACGAGAATGAGGAGCGGGCCGATGACATTGGGCAGTACGTGCACGGCGAGGATACGCGTCGTGCCGGCACCCATGCTGCGCTCCGCGGCGATGTACTCACTGTTGCGTAGGGCCTGGGTCTGGGTGCGGACTACACGCGCGTAGATCGGCACCGACCCTATTGCGATGACGAAAATGAGAGTGGCCAGACTGGGTCCGAGAAGCGCGATCATGGCCATCGCGAAAATGATGCCGGGAATGGAGCGCTTAGTATCCAACACAAGCAGGAGCAAATTGTCTAGCCAACGCGGCCCTATGCCCGCCATGAGACCGAGCAAAAGACCGATCGCCAGCGAACTGCCAAGAGAGGCGAAAGCGACGAGGAGCGGGATGCGGCCGCCCATCATAACACGCGAAAACGTGTCGCGACCCAGCTGGTCCGTGCCCAGAAGAAAATCCAGTGAAGGGCCTGCCAGACGCGGCCCGACCATGATGCGGGTCGGCTCATGCGTGACGATGAGCGGAGCAAAGAGCGCACTTGATACTACAAGCACGACGAGCACGGCTCCAAGCACGCCCAGGCGGTTGTTGCGCAATTGCCGTAAGGAGGTGCGAAAGGTGCCTAGGTCCACTCCCTCGTTGGCGTCGGGGTAGATAGCTTCAACGCTCACCATGCTAGAGGCTCTCGCGGGTTCGAGGATCAAGCGCTGCGGCGATCAGATCGGCGAGCGTCGTCGCGACGACGACAAGGACGGTAGTAACGAGCACGGTGCCCAGCACGATCGGATAGTTACGCGCTTCGACCGCGCTCTTGATCAGCGCGCCGATGCCAGGTCTTGCGAAGACCACCTCGATAAATACGGCAGACGATAGCAGCCAAGCTATGCCCACACCGAGGATGGTTACGGTGGGCAGGATTGCGAGCGGCAGCGCATAACGCGCAACGATGCGCCATTCCCGAATCCCGAAGGAGCGAGCCATACGTATATGGTTCTCTCCCAGGACCTCGAGCATGGATGCGCGTATCAGTCGGGAGATGTAGCCGACCCAGCCGATTCCGATGGTGAAACCGGGCAGAATGAGATGCACTAGGCTGTCCCAAAAACCGTTGCCAGCTCCTATAGCTGGCAACCAGCCGAGCGTGACGGCGAAGATCAGAAGCGCGTAGACTGCCATAACGAATGAAGGAATGGCGATAGTGGCGACTGCTAAGACTCCAACTACCTGGTCGACCAACGAGTTGCGCCGCATCGCCGAGTAGCAGCCGAGCGGCACGGCAACCGCAACCGCCCACAAGATCGAGACTAAGATCAGTTCGATCGTATAAGGCAATTGCTCGAAAACGATGTCGGCAACAGGTCGCTGGCTGAACACATCGAAACCGAGATTGCCATGCAGCAGCCCGCCGAAGAATGTGACGATCTGCATGACAAGAGGCTTATCGAGCCCCATCTGCTGATGGATCTCAGCCTTCATTTCCGGTGTCGCCCGCGGGCCAAGCAGAGCTACGGCTGGATCGCCCGGCACGGCATGGATCATCAGGAACAGAACCGCCACCGCGGTCACAATAATTGCGACCGCGAGGACAATGCGTTTGAAGAGGTATAGCCACATGCTCCGGTGCCGATCACACCACTCAAGCCTGGACCGGCTTGAAATCGAGATAGAGGGGCTCCCCGTCCGGGCGGGTTGCGGCTTCCATTTGAGTGGTGCGGTATGCGATTATAGATGCCCCGTTGGTCACGAATCGGTAGGCGCCTGATTCCTCCATCAGATCCTGCATCTCGTAGTAGAGCTTCGCCCGCGCGTCTGGGTCTTCGATGGTCACCGCCTTAGCGACCAGTTCATCAAACCGGTCGCTGCGGAAGCGCTCCCAGTTCCAAACGCCCACCTGATCTTGCGTGAACCAGGACACCTCGTAATGCGGATCCGGCAGACCGATGAAGCTATTGACGATGAGCTGCAAGTCGTTCCAGCGATCGCCCTCGGACTGCATGCCCAGGGTCCAGAATGTGCTGGTATCCCGGACATTGACCTCAACCGAAATGCCAATCTGAGACAATTGTGCCTGTACCGTCTGGGCAATGGTTGAATGACCACTTTCGTTCCGGCAATCAATGGTCAAGACCAAGTCGGTTACACCAGCCTTTTCCAGGAACTCCTTGGCCTTCGCGAGATCGCCTTCTGGTGGAATGAGCGCCTTGTCGCGATGTCCAACAAGGCCCGGACCTATGGTGCCTGTGGCCACCTCGACCTGCCCCCCATAGGCGGCGTCCAAGACCTGCGGCACATTGATCGCCCATTGGATCGCCTTTCGGACGTTGATGTCCTTCAGCTTCGGGTTCTCTATATTCATGCCGATCCAGACGTAACTGATTGACGGCCTTTTTTCGACGTTGGTGTTCGGAGGCGGATTGCTCTTAAATGTAGCAAGCGAATCCAAGCTGATCCCGGTGAAGTCGATGTCGCCAGCTTGATAGGCGCGCTCCGCTGCTTTGACGTCATCGATCGGCAGGATGCGGATTTCGTCAAAGCCCGGCTTCGGGCCTGACCATTCCGGATTGCGAGTCAACGATATGTATTGTTTCGGCTTCCAATCGGCAAGTATATATGGACCAGAGAACGCTGGCGGCTTCATGCCGAAATCACCCCCATCCTTGGTTGCCTGCATCACTGCGTTCTCGGATACGATTTGGCCCG
Organism: Mesorhizobium sp. L103C131B0; assembly: GCF_000502275.1. Classification (NCBI taxonomy): domain Bacteria; kingdom Pseudomonadati; phylum Pseudomonadota; class Alphaproteobacteria; order Hyphomicrobiales; family Phyllobacteriaceae; genus Mesorhizobium; species Mesorhizobium sp. L103C131B0. The sequence goes on from NZ_AYXC01000042.1 coordinate 11,239, forward strand.
CAGCATAGGGAAGCGGAATGAGCCAAACCGGCGCGTATAGCTCTTTAAATACGATCACCCCGGTATAGTCGTCCTCCAACTCGACGTGATTGAACGGACCCCAATCGGGCTTCGTCGGTGCATTGAGCTTAATCACGCGCTCGAACGAGAACTTGACATCCTTCGCGGTCAACTCGCCATGCCCCCCGGTGAACTTTATGCCCTTCTTCAGGTGGAAGCGGATATGGGTCGGATCGACCTGCTCAATCTTTTCCGCCGCCTCCAGTTCCCAGCTCCATTCGGAACCCGGCTTGTAGCGAATGAGTTTCGAATAAATGCAGTTCATCACATCAACTTCGACGGCGCGCGCGTAGAAGGCGGGATCGAGTTTAGTGAGGTCGCCATAAGAGCTCGCCTTGAGCACCTTGCCTTCGGCTGCCCAGATGGCTTGCGATAAGGGCATTCCGCTAGCGACGATACCGCCACCGAGCGCGGCCCCGACCTTGAGAAAGGCCCGGCGGCTCACGTTGCCTACGATCTCTTTCATAGTATTCCCCTAAAGGTTGAGCGATACTCTAGGCGCAGCCGGATCGCTTTCGTGTTGTTCGCCGACTATAGAAGCGTTTCTGCGCGTCGCAGTCGAAATAATCTCAACCTACTGGTGATTTATTTTCGACACAACGAGCGCTGTGATCGTCGCTCGCGCGAATCTTGAACTAACTTGTAAATGTACTGTTTTCCCGGATGCGGAGAAGCTCACCTCGGGAGGTGCGTATTCCGACGAAGCCGGCCATCGATTCCGATTTGAAGCCGGCCAGTCATTCCGATTTCATTCCGGCCGGTGTTCCGATTTGATGCCGGCCATTTTTCGGACTGATCCTGGGTCTCGTTGATGTTTGGGTTGGGTTTCGTTTGAGGTCAAGCTTGCGCTGTTTCAGAGGCTCTTGGCGAGCGCTGTTTTCGCATGCTTTCCCCGGTGAGATCGATGCGATAGGCGTTGTGAACGAGGCGGTCCAGGATGGCATCGGCCAGAGTTGGGTTTGCAATGATCTCGTACCAGCGATCCAGGGGCAGCTGACTGGTGACGATTGTTGATCGGCGTTCGTAGCGGTCTTCAATGATCTCAAGCACATCACGCCGCTGGTCATCATTGAGTTTTTCCGGTCCCCAGTCATCGAGAATGAGAAGGTCGGTTTGGCGAGTTGCTTGAGGATCCGGCCATAACGTCCGTCGCCTCTCGCGAGGGCAAGTGTTGCAAACAGCCGGGGAACCCGGTGATAGGCGACGGAGAAATCCTCTCGGCAAGCTTTGTGGCCAAGCGCACAGGCCAGCCAGCTCTTGCCCACGCCCGCCGGCCCGGTGATGAGAAGACTGTGATGCTTTCTGATCCAGTCGCAGCCGGCAAGCGCCAGGAACAGATTGCGGTCGAGACCGCGTGCGGCACGAAAGTCGGCATTCTCGATCTGTGCGTCATGGCGAAGCTTTGCAGCCCTGGCGCGGGCCTCGAAACGCTTCTGGCGGCGCATGGTCGCCTCGCGTTCGAGCAGCATGGCAAGCCATTCGCCGTGATCGAGGCCGCTTCGGACTGTGCGTCGAGTTCCTGGAAGGCGGTGGCCATGCCGTAAAGGCCGAGCTCCCGCAGCATGTCGACGGTGGGATTGATCAGCATGGGTGTGTCTCCTCAATGAACGTAATCAGGGCCACGCAGATTGGCGTGATCGACGATGGCGGTTGGTTGGGTGGAATGGCGTGCGGCTTTGTGGTTGGCGATGAGCGATGCAATGCTCTTGCAGTTCAGCCCACCGATCTCGACGGCGCGGGCTGATACGTCTTCAGCCCGATTGCGCTCGATGTCGCGAAACAGGCGCAGGATGCCCAGGCATGTTCGGAAGCCCTGTTCGGGGTGCGGACGGCTGCCGAGAATTGCGATGACCAGACCTTCGGTCTGCGGCCCGATCGAGGTGGCCCAACGCCGAAAGCGCTCCGGTGTCCATTCGGCATAGCGCCGGTGGGAACTGGGCATGTGATCCGGATCGGTTCCATGGCGAGGACCTCCATAGCGGCGCTGATGCACCGCGACGCGCTTGCCGCGGTGGAAGATCTCGATGGTGCGCGCCGTTGCTCTCAGATCGACCTGCTGGCGAATGAGGCTGTGTGGCACGGAATAAAAGAAGGTCTTGAACTCGACGTGGTAATCCGTCGAGACGCGGGCCAAACGCCATTCGGCAAACTCGTAGTCTTCGCTAGGAAGGCTTGCGAGTGCGGCACGCTCGACGCTCTCGAACAGTTGCCGGCGACTGACGCCCAGCCGGCGCATGACGTGGTCGTTGATGCGATCAAGTGCCTGACGAATGGCCGCATTGGCTTCTGCCAGCGAGAAGAAGGTCTGATTGCGCATCCGCCCCAGAATGCATGATTGGGCGAAACGCACGCCGTTCTCGACTTTCGATTTGTCCTTCGGCCGTCGCGGCCGTGCCGGAAGAACGCCGAGGCCATAATGAGATGCCATCATGCCGTAGCTGCGATTGATCTCGGGATCGTAGAAGCTGGCGCGGCTGACGCCCGACTTCAGATTGTCGGGGACGATCAGGCGGGGAACGCCTTCAAAGAAACGAAACATCCTGACGTGTGAACCAATCCAATCAGGCAGTGTCTGGGTCCGGGTCGCTTCGGCATAGATGAAGCTGGACGCACCCAGCACTGCCACGAAGATCTCCGCCTCACGGATCTCGCCGGTGTCTCGATCAACGATCGGGATCTTCTTGCCGGAATAGTCGACGAAGACCTTGTCGCCGGCGGCGTGTTCTTGGCGCTCGTCGGGGAAAGCCGCTGTTCGAAGCTGCGAAAGAGCTCGCAGAACCGGCTGTAGCCATATCCGTCGGGCTGACTTCCTCGATACTCCTCCCACAAGATGAGGAGCGTGACGCCCGGCTTCTTGAGCTCGACGGCAAGATGGGCCCAGTTCGGCTCTGTGCGCCGCCGCGTGCCCTGCTTGACGCCATTGCGAGCGAAGAGTTTGTTCTCAAGCGCGTCATCGGTCAGCTCGCCTGGCAGGGGCCAGCTCAACCCGATTGCCGCTGCGCGCCGCAGATTATCCTGCACTGTACTGCGTGCTATTCTCAGCACGACCGCAATCTCGCGGGAGCTGGTCCCGGAGCCGAAGCATTTGTCTCAACTGTCTCATGGTCAGCCTTCTCTTTGCCGGCATCAAAATGTCCTCGTTCATCGCGAGGTAATTGATGCCAAAGTTGCTGACCAGGAGGTAATCTTCAGTGCCGAAAACCGGCCGGTCTTTGGTTGGAATGGTGGCCGGCATCATATCGGAATGGTGGCCGGTGTTTGATCGGAATGGCGGCCGGCTTCACGTCGGAATCCGCAGGCGTAGCGCGCCAAGGTCCGCGTCCACGGCAGAGCTGGCAGTGAAGCCATCGCCAAACCCCAGCGGAGCCTTTGATCCGCGTGATCTTCATCATGTCCTTGCCTTGGATCAGATCAACGCAGCCCGCGCGGAATGGTTTCGGACCATGCTCTTGCGAACACCTCGATTTCTTCCGGGCCTTCGGTGGCGCGTNAAGCAGCCCGCGCGGAATGGTTTCGGACCATGCTCTTGCGAACACCTCGATTTCTTCCGGGCCTTCGGTGGCGCGTACCTTGCGGTGCAGGTAGAAGTGTTGAGGGTCGCAGCTCATGCTGTGTTCGGTTTGGATCGCAACCTGCCACTGGTCCCGTTTGAAGGTGAAATTCCACTGGCTTTCGAAGCGGGCCGATGCTGGATCGTCCGGATGGATGGCGTAGTGCATCCGAACATCGCTGCCTACGGCCATTCCGTGATGCGGATTGGCCCTCTGACCGAAGTCATCGAATGTATTCAGCACTATGGTGCCATCCTCCAACGCATGCCGCTTCGAGGTGCTACTGGCCGGACGCAGCTGCTGGGCTTGTAGCTTGGGATACTCCCGTGGTGGACCGGGGTTCAATGGCGGGATTTCCTCAGTAACGGTTCGAATTGGCAGGTGAAGCGCGCTATTTTCCAGGTGCAGCGTGACCACGGCATTCTCAGGCGCTGGCCAGACGATCGGCCAGTAAGAGGTCGACAGCGCCAGTCGCAGGCCATGTCCGATTTTCAGCCGATGGCCGCACTCGTTCAGCTCTATCTCGGCTTCGTAGACCTGCCCCGGCACTAGGGCTTGCGGGCTCTCATGGCTGGCAAAATGGGTCAGGTTCAGCGCCCGATAGGTAATCCGCTGCGAAACGCCCTTGGGCGAGACGTCGCACAGGCGCGCCACGATCTGAGCCACTGGCCTGTCAACTGAAAAGGCGAACGTCACCTTGGGACGACCAAGCAGTTCCATCGGCTCGGTCAGCGGTGCGGTGTCAAAGCAGGTCGACAGAGCATCATCCGCTGCCTGGTCCTCGGCCAGTTCGTTGTCGATGCGCATGCCGGGGCAGTAGTACCCTCCTGCCTGGCCGATGTGCGCAGGACTTGAGACAGCCACAGTCCCAACGCTCGCATTGTCCTTCAAACCATCTGACCCCAAGAAAAGAACCCGGTCATTCACGTGGGGTGAGGGCCAGCTCTGCTCCGCCACCCAACGTCCCACCCGCGGGCCGTACTCCTTGCTCGGGTTGAAATGCTCCTGCATGTAAACACGGTAAGCGGGCAGATCGTCCGCGCCGTTGCGATCTCCTTTCAGCCAGCGGTCGAACCAGCGAATCGCTTCCGAATGGAAGTCAGCAGGATCGAGCCGCGAAAGGTGGGGATAACTATGTTCCCAGGGCCCGATCATGGCTTTGCACGGAACCCGGAGGTTCGCCGCCAGCGCAGGCGGCGCATTGACATACGCGTCTGCCCAACCGGTGATCGCCAGCACCGGCGCCTCTATGCGCGACCAATCCTCGCATACCGAGCCGTGCTTCCAGAAATCATCCCGCGTGGGATGACGCATCCAGTCAACGGCAGAGAAGGGGACGTTTTCCAGCCTTGCGAACCAGTCCTCACGCCAGTCCTCGCGAAGTTGAGGATCCGCCGGCCGGGTGAGATAGGCAGACAGCTGGGTGGCCCAGTTGATATTCTCGCTGAGCAGGCAGCCGTCCATGAAGTGGATGTCATCGGCGTAGCGATCGACAGTCGAGGCCATGCTGATCACCGCTTTCAGCGCGGGTGGACGGCGATAGGCCAGCTGCAAACCGTTGAAACCGCCCCACGAGATGCCCACCATTCCAACCTTGCCGTCGCACCATTCCTGCGCTGCAATCCAGGCCAGAATTGCCTCGCCGTCGCTCAACTCCTGCTCGGAATACTCGTCGTCGAACTGCCCCTCNGCTGCAATCCAGGCCAGAATTGCCTCGCCGTCGCTCAACTCCTGCTCGGAATACTCGTCGTCGAACTGCCCCTCACTGTCGCCCGTTCCGGCAATGTCGACACGCACGCACGCATAGCCCGCTTCGGCAAAAACCCGATGCGTCGTCTCATCGCGCCCCGCCGTCCCATCGCGCTTGCGGTAGGGCAGGTACTCAAAAATAGCAGGGGCCGGTCCCCCGGAAGCGGGGAGCCAAATCCTGGCCGCCAACCTACGCCCGTCCGGCATCCGAATCCATTCGTTCTCAATCACTTTCGTCAACATATGCGCTCCGCGGCACTTCGCTCTTGTGGGAAACTCTGATGATGTGGCGGAACGCTAGCACGGCTGTTCTCGTTGGAAGTCGCGCAAAAAAGTAATCTGTCGCATGATCTTATTTCGATGTCCGGTCTACCTTGTACGGCCGGTCAAACAGCCGAAAAACCGTGTGGCTGACTTTACGGTGGCGTGTCGGAGCCCTTCATCGGCTCATGATACTGGTCATGCGGCTTGGCGAACGGCGCGCTTTTTGTGCTTTATGGGGCCGTCCAACTCGATGTAGCGATTGGCTTCCATCAGTTCTCCTGAGTCTCGACGGCGGCTGCGGCCTCGAAGTCGGCGTGGGTACCGGCCCATGAAAACCGCCGTTTTAGTCGGACAGCGTCCAGCTCTCGTTGGAGACGTCGAGATATCCGGCCACGGCGCGGGTGGTGCCGATGTGTATGGGTCGCCGACCCGCACAAGGGGCCAGCCGGCGCGGCGAAGAATGCGCTCCATGCGCAGATCAGTGACGGTGACAATTTGGCTGAGACAGCGCGACAGGCCGAACTCGATCATGCCGACGAAGCGCTCGTAAGTGCCGACAACCGTTAGCTCCCCTCGGCGCGGATGAAGTGATATCGAACGCAAATTGGCTGCTTTCCCAGACGCTCAGTTCCTCGGGTGCCGTTTTCTCCTCCAACAGCATCGGAAAAGCGTTGCGTGCATCGTCGGCCCGTTCGACGGAAGCAGTTGGACGCAGCCATCGACACGACCGTCGGAAACCTCGCAAAATAAGATGATGCAGCTTCAACGCGTCAAAGGAATCGATCTCGTACCCGCCATTGGCCCGCACTCCAGTCGAGCCGCTCCTTAAAAACACAGTATCGCAGACTGTGCATTTCGTGAAGTTCGTCGGCAAAGTCGTTGTAGCAATCGGGTGTGATAGGCCGGATCATGAGGGCGGCAGGGCAGAAATGACCCTGCCATTGGAGACGAATGCGCCGGCCGAAACGGCCCATGCACATTCGGACCAAAGACGAATTGAGTTTCTCAGAGAATTGAAGACCGGGCGGAGGCCAGCAGCGCTATGGCCCGATTTTGGGTGCGCACGCCGAGCTTCTTCTTAGAGCGTTTCAGATTTTGACAGAAGCGTATCCAGCGTTTGCGAAGTAGTTTCTGCATTTATTGGGTTCGATGGTTGAAACGAGGTGGCCGATGTGTCGCCAGGTGTCGTCGATGGTTCGCTTCTGGGCGGCTCGCATCCAGTGTTTGATCTTGGCGAAGGCTTGCTCGATTGATGGTGTGGATGGCTCCTGCTCCCGGCGTCGCATTGCGCCATAGTTGGGATGTTGTCGTCCCGAGCAAAGGAGCCATCCATGTCAGAACTTGCCACAGTTGGCATCGACCTCGCAAAGAGTGTCTTC
>NZ_AYXC01000043.1:0-16345 GCF_000502275.1 Mesorhizobium sp. L103C131B0
GAAGGTCTTCGCCATTGAGCTTGACTTCGGTGCCCGACCACTTGCCGAACAGGATGCGGTCGCCGGCCTTGACGTCCAGCGGGACCAGCTTGCCGGCTTCGTCGCGAGCGCCGGAGCCGACGGCGATGATCTCGCCTTCCTGCGGCTTTTCCTTTGCCGTATCCGGGATGATGATCCCGCCGGCGGTCTTGGATTCGGATTCGACCCGGCGTACGACCACGCGGTCATGTAGCGGCCGGAAATTCGACTTTGCCATTTTTGGATTTCCTTGGTGCGGATGTTGAACGGTGCTCCGTTGCCGGAGCATGCCTAGCACTCAGCCGAAGCGAGTGCTAACGCGGCAATGAGATAAGCCGCAGGCTCCTGCTAGTCAAGACGGAAGAGCAAAGAGCAAAGAGAAAAGAGAAGACAGCAAAGAGCAGGCAGCAAAGAGCGTGTAAGCATCGAGCCTTTTATGTGAACAATGTCGGGTATCCGACATATATGGGGCGGCTCACCCTTTGTAATTGAGCTTTATTCAGATGGTACGATTGGTGCAACGGGTGTTGCATTTGAACTCATCCAGAGGCTCGCACGGGTCGTGCTGCGTCAGCTTGGTCATGTCGAGCTTCAGAAGGCCATTTTTTGGCATTGGTTCTGTTGCTCCTATTGCCGTTCATGACCAATCCTGCGCGCGTGAGCCGGCCGGCTAGATTCCAACCACGAGAGCGCCGCCGCTGAGACCCGCACCCGCCGCCGCCAGAAGGATTTTCTCTCCTGGCTGGAATGGCTTCATCTGGTTGGCGAGCGAGAGCGACAGCGGGACCGTCGCGGCCGAAGAGTTGCCGTATTCGGCAATCGTCTTGACAATTGCTTGGTCCGCAATGCCGAGGTTTCTTCCGACCGCGCCGAAAATCCGAGTATTGGCCTGATGCGGCACAAACCGGCCGACATTGTGTGGCCGCACTCCCGCAGTGGCTAGCGCGGCTGTCGAGCAATCGGTCATCATCTCGACGGCCTTTGCGAACACTTGGGGCCCGTCGGTCATCGTCATCCGGGTCTGCCCGAGGTCGAGGTCGCCATGGAACGGCGTGTTGCTTCCTCCTGCGGGAATCTGGATCAGCCCGTAGCGCGAGCCGTCCGAAGCCACCGAGGCACCGAGAATGCCCCGATCAGCATCATCGCACTGACCGATCACCAGGGCGCCGGCGGCATCGGCGAACAAGACTGAGCTCGCGCGCTCGGCTGGATTGATGCGGCGGCTGAGGATGTTGGCGGCGATGACCAGCGCTGGTTTGCCATGCAGGCGGGTGAACCCGTCCGCAAACATGAGCGCATAGATGAAGCCGGCGCAGGCGCCGGTCAGATCGACCGCGCCTGCGCGGCCAAGGCCAAGCTTGTGTGCGACCAGCGGCGCGCTTGGCGGCAGAAGATGGTCGGGCGTCGAGGTGGCAAGCAACAGCAGACCGATNCTTGTGTGCGACCAGCGGCGCGCTTGGCGGCAGAAGATGGTCGGGCGTCGAGGTGGCAAGCAACAGCAGACCGATGTCGTGGCGCGCAATACCGGCGTTCACCAGCGCCATGTCGCCAGCCCGGGTGGCAAGACCCGACAGCGTGTCTTCGTCCGTTGCCCAGAAGCGCGAACGGATTCCGGTACGCCTTTCGATCCAGCCCGGCTCGAGGCCGAGATTGCTCTCGATCTCGGCATTGGCCACCTTGCGCCCAGGCACGTGATGGCCAAGTCCGAGAATGCGCGACGACTTGCTCATGGCCTTGACCCGAAGCGTTCCCCGGCCTCCTCGATGGCGTCATATAGTCGTTCGAGCTCGTCGCCTGCGATGCAATAGGGTGGCAGAAAGTAGAGGACATTGCCGAGCGGGCGCACAAGTAGGCCGCGCTCGAGGAAGAAAGCGCGCAGCTTCGGACCAATCTCGGCGAGATAACCTGCTGAACCGGTTCGCAGGTCGAGCGCCGCGATCGTTCCCGTGGCTCGACAGTCGGCAAAATATGGATTGTCCCGAAAGCGTTGCAGCCCGACGGCCTGCATCACGCTCAAGGCCGTGATCCGCCCGGCCACTGGCTCGTCGCGCCAGATCTCGACATTGGCGAGTGCTGCCGCACAGGCAATCGGATTGGCGGTGTAGGAGCTCGAATGGAAAAACGTCTTCTTCCGGTCCTCGGAATAGTGCGCCCGGAAGATGGCATCGGTGACAAGCGTTACGGCCAGCGGGATGGTGCCGCCGGTCAAGCCTTTGGAGGTGCACAGGATATCTGGAGAAATCGATGCCTGCTCGCAGGCGAACATGGTTCCGGTGCGTCCCCAGCCGGTCATCACCTCGTCGGCGATCAGCAGCGAGCCGGAGGCCTCAGTGATCTTCTTCAATTCGGCCAGAACCGATGCTGGATACATCAGCATGCCGCCGGCGCCCAGCACCAGCGGCTCGACGATCAAGGCTGCGGCTCGTCGATCGCGGGTCACAGCCTCGAAACGATCCAGCGTCTCCTGCTCGTGCCCCGCGGCCGGAAAGGGGATGATGTCGACCTCGAACAGCAAGGGTTCATAGGCGGCGTTGAACACGCCACGCGCACCGACGCTCATCGTTCCAATCGTGTCACCATGATAGCTGTGCTCCATGACGACGATGCGCGAGCGCGGCGCGCCGATGTTGCGGAAATAACCGAGCGCCATCTTCAGCGCGACTTCGACTGAGGTCGAGCCACTGTCGGAATAGAACACCCAGTCGAGTCCAGCGGGAGCGAGGCCGACAAGCGCCTTGGCCAAGCGCTCTGCCGGCTCGTGCGTGAAGCCCGCAAAGATAATCTGGTCGAGGCTCGACGCGGTTGTCTCGATTGCCTTCATGATGCGGGGATGGCGGTGGCCATGTGTGACGACCCACCAGGAGGAGATGGCGTCCAGGATGCGGGCGCCGTCGGCCCTGTGGAGATAGGCGCCCTCAGTCAGGACGATTTCTGGGATCGCAGGCTCGAGTGCGTGCTGGGTGAAGGGATGCCACACATGAGACTGCGACATCAGTCACCTCCAGTAATCGAGGCGAAGGCGAAGCCGGCAACCATTGCGTCCCTCAGTGTTTTGCCCGTCAGCACATCGAGGTGCGGCAGCCTGCCGAGCTGCGGGGCACCGCTGAATTCCACGATGGTCCGTTGCGTATCGGCCATCTCATCGCCGATGAAAGCGATGCCCGCCAACGGGATGGAGCGGGCGCGGAGCGCCTCGACCGATAGCAAGGTGTGGTTGATGGTGCCGAGTGTGGTGCGGGCGCACAGAATAACGGGCAGCCGCCATTCAGCGAAGATGTCGATTAACCTTGTGCGCCGGTTGAGCGGCACCATTAGGCCGCCGGAGCCTTCGATGACGAGCGGCGTCGGTAGGACGGGAAAAGCAAGATCGGCAGCCTTGATCGCCACGCCGTCGATCTCGGCCGAACGATGCGGCGACAGCGGGCTCCGCAAGCGGTAGGCTTCCGGCAGCACGCGCTCTGAGGGCAAGCCGGCAAGCCGCGCGACAACCTCGCTGTCGGTCTCGCCGTCGAGGCCCGATTGCACCGGTTTCCAGTAAAAGCCGTCCAGCAAACCGGCGAGCCCAGCCGCAAACACGGTCTTGCCAACTCCGGTATCCGTTCCGGTGATGACGATGCGTTGGGTCATATCGCCTCCGGTGATGTTTCGGCCAACACCTCGACCAGCGCCTCGACCATGGCGGAAATGTCGGCTTCGCCAATATTGAGCGTCAGTGAGATGCGCAGCCGCGACGTGCCCTCGGGCACGGTCGGAGGACGAACGCCGCGTATGTCGAAGCCGCGGGCCTGCAGGCGCGCCGCCACTGCCATGGTGCGCCTGACATCGCCGATTACTAAGGGCTGGATCTGAGAGCCACTTGGTGTCACACCCCAGCGATTGACCAACCGGCCGGCGCTGGCGACGCGTTCATGCAGCTGAACACGCCGCATAGGCTCGTCGGCGAGCATTGCGAGTGCCTCGCGCGCCACGACCGCCATCAGTGGCGATGGCGCGGTTGCGTAGATGAATGGCCGGCAACGGTTGATCAGATATTCGCACAGTGCCCTCGGCCCGGTGACGAGCCCACCAGATGCGCCGAGCGCCTTGCCGCAGGTGTGGAGCGCTATGATGTTGTCGCGGCCCTCGAAAGCGGCGGCAAGCCCCCGGCCATCCGGTCCCCAGACGCCGGTGGCATGCGCCTCATCAATGACGATGAATGCGCCGTGCCGATCGGCAAGTGCGACCAGGCTCTCCAAAGGCGCGCAGTCGCCATCCATGCTGTAAAGGCTTTCCACCGCGATCCAGACGCATCCCATGCCGCCCGCGACGCGCCAACGTGTAATCGCATCCTCGACAGCGGTGGCGTCGTTGTGCGCGGCCAGCACGAACTGTGCGCGCCCGGCCTGCGCACCCTCATGCATGCTGGCATGGGCGAGCTCATCGACAACCAAAAGATCGCCCTTCTGCGGCAGGGCGCTCAGCAGAGCGAAGTTGGCGATGTAGCCGCTGCCGAAGAACAGCGCGCGGTCGGCTCCAAAGAATGCCGCCGCGTCTGCCTCGAGCTGCTCGTGTTCCGGTGCATTGCCGCGCAACAGCCGCGACCCGGTGGCGCCAACCGGCGTGCCCCGCGCAATCGCCGCCACAACCGCATCGCCAAGTCTTCTGGACGCGGCCAGCCCGAGATAGTCGTTCGACGAGAAGTCCAGCCCGGCGCGGGGCGAAAGCGTCCGCAGCCGGTCCTTGCGCGCTAGCCCCTGCAAGGTCGCATCATAACGGGCAAGCGGCGCCCCGTTCATTGCGCCCCGAGTTCCATCGGATCGATGCCAAGGCGCCGGAACAGCAGGGTATCCTTGTCCTCACCGGGATTGTCCGCCGTCAGCAGCGTGTCGCCGAAGAAGATCGAGTTGGCGCCGGCAAAAAAGCACAGCGCCTGCATCTCGTCGGTCATCGCGGTGCGGCCGGCGGACAGACGGACATGCGATTTCGGCATCATGATGCGCGCCAGCGCGATCACGCGCACGAATTCGATCGGCTCAATGGGCTTGGCGTCTGCAAGCGGCGTACCGGCGATCGGGATCAGCATGTTGATCGGAACGCTTTGCGGATGTTCCGGCAGATTGGCCAGCGTCACCAGCATGTCGATCCGGTCCACCGGCTTCTCGCCCATGCCGACAATGCCTCCACAGCAGACCTTGATGCCGGATTTGCGAACGTGGTCAAGCGTCTCGAGCCGCTCGGCAAAGCTCCGCGTACCGATGATCTCGCTATAGTAGCGTTCTGACGTATCGATGTTGTGGTTGTAGTAGTCGAGGCCCGCCTGCTTCAGTCGAGCGGCTTGCTCAAGATCGAGCATGCCGAGTGTCATGCAGGTCTCCAGGCCCAGCGCCTTGACGCCTTCGACCATCGCCACCACCGCATCCATGTCGCGCGCCTTGGGGTTTCGCCAGGCCGCGCCCATGCAATAACGGGTGGCGCCGGCATCACGCGCCTTGGTCGCTTCGGCGATGACGCGCCTGACATCCATCAGCTTGGACGCCTCCAACCCGGTTTCGTGACGCGCCGACTGGCTGCAATAGCCACAATCCTCCGGGCATCCTCCGGTCTTGATGCTGAGCAGCCGGCTGAGCTGGACCTTGTTTGGATCGAAATTCTGGCGGTGCACCGTTTGCGCCAGGAAGAGGAGATTGTTGAAGGGGGCATGGTAAAGTGCCTGAGCCTTCTCCAAGGTCCACGCTCCAGGGTCAGGGGGGTCAAGAGATTTGGCCTGTGGCGGTGTCTGCGTTGAACTTGCCGTTTGCATCTCCATGCTGTTCCTCCGGTCTGTCTTGCGGGTCTTTGCTATCTGACTATGATGATCGGAAAGGACAGTTGACCCAATCCTGTTCGTTACTCAGACAATCATGAGCCCCGATGGTCGAGGCCGATATCCAGGATCGGCGCGCTGTGGATGAGTCGGCCGACCGAAATCAGATCAACGCCGGTCGCGGCAACCGCTCGCGCTGTATGCGACGTGATCCCGCCAGAAGCCTCGGTGATAGCGCGGCCACCGACCATTGCGACGGCGCGGCGAAGATCGGGGAGGGACATGTTGTCGAGCAGAACCGCATCGGGAGCGAAGCCAAGTACCTCCTCCAACTGGGCCAGAGTATCGACCTCGACTTCGATCTTGACGAGATGACCGGCCGCTCTTCGTGCTCGCTCGAGCGCTGGCCGGACGCCGCCTGCGATGGCGATGTGGTTGTCCTTGATCAAAATTGCATCGTCCAGGCCGAAGCGGTGATTGGACCCGCCACCTGCGCGCACGGCATACTTTTCGACTGCCCGCAATCCGGGCGTCGTCTTGCGGGTGCAGACGATCTTCGCGCCATATCCACGAACCGCAGCGACCATCGATGCCGTTGCTGTGGCGATGCCGCTCAGATGGCACAAAAAATTGAGTGCCGTCCTTTCGGCTGTGAGAATGGCCCGGGCCGGGCCAACCACTGATGCAATGACCTCTCCATCCACGACATTGCAGCCGTCTGCCCGCTCCACTGAGATTTCGACACCAGGATCAATCAAGCCGAAAGCGAGCATCGCCAGATCGATGCCGGCGACAACTCCGGACTGTCGCGCCACCAACACGGTTCCCGCTTGGCATTCCTTCGGGACGATGGCGTCCGTGGTCAAGTCGCCGGCTCTGCCAAGGTCTTCAAGAAGAGATGCCCGTACAAGCGGCTCAAGCAGGACCGTGGGGAGCGGTGAGAGCATCATCCCTTTGCACCTTCGGAGCTTGGCGAGTGTCCGAGTTCCCGCGCAGCCGCCAAGGCGGCTTCGAGCGTGATTTCGGACCGTCGGGCGGCAGTCGCATGATGAGGAAAATCTGTCCGGTAATGAGCGCCGCGGCTTTCTTCGCGCAACAAGGCGGCAACAGCAATCATTAGCCCGACAGCCGCCGGATCCGAGACCGCATCCTTGCTTTCGGCGAGCGGCAATAAGGCACGCGCGGCTGCTTTCAACGCTTGACCATCCCGGACGATGCCGAGTGCGCGCGACAGAGAAACGCGCACGGCTATCGGAGCGGGCGGTGGGTAAACGTTCGCAAACGCAGGCCTTGTTCTGCGCGCAGGCGTTCCGGCGACGCTTTCAGCGACCCAGCGGGCGCACACGATTGCCTCCGTCAAGGAATTGCTGGCGAGCCTGTTGGCGCCATGCAGTCCTGTCGAAGCGACTTCGCCGCAGGCCCACAGCCCCTTGACGGAGGTCCTGCCCGAGCTGTCCACGGCAACGCCACCCATGTGGTAGTGTTGGGCCGGACGAATGGGGATGAGATCGCGCGCGGGATTGATGCCCGCTCCAAGGCAGGCTGATGCGATTGTCGGGAAATGTCGAGCGAATGCCGGGCCTGGCCGTTGTCGGGCATCGAGAAAAACATGGTGGCCGTCCGCAAGATGGTTCCACACGGCGCGGGCCAAGACATCGCGAGGCGCAAGTTCCGCCCCGGGCACGCTCTGGAGAAAAGCCTGGCCGGTTTCATCGATCAGGGCAGCACCTTCGCCTCGCACAGCCTCGCTGACCAGCGCCATAGGGCGTTCTGGGCCGTCAAGCGCGGTCGGGTGGAACTGAATGAATTCGAGGTCGGCTAGGACAGCTCCAGCGCGGGCCGCAAGCGCAAGGCCTTGTCCGCAACTGCCCCAAGGGTTCGTGGTGTCGAGAAACAGTCCCCCGATGCCACCGGTGGCGAGGACGACCCGCCGTGAGCCGAAGAAGAAAGGTGCGATCGAACAGCTCGCCCAGACGCCTCGGATCGCATTCTCTCGCACTGCGAGCCGGCGCGCTTCCACGCCCTCCACGACAACTATCGACGGAGTGGAACGCACAGCCGCGATCAGCGCACGCATGATCTCACGCCCGGTGCCGTCCCCATGCGCATGAACGATGCGACGTCGGCTGTGTGCGGCCTCCAATCCGAGGCACAGTGATCCTTCCGGCGTGCGGTCAAAGCGAACCCCAAAGCCCGCAAGCCCCTCTATGGCCTTGGGCGCGGCTTGGAGGATGCGGCTCGCCACGTCTCTGTCGCAGAGACCATCCCCGGCGGCAACCGTATCGGCCAGGTGCACTGCCGGATCGTCGTCTTCGCCGAAACTTGCAGCCAGGCCCCCCTGGGCCCAGGTGCTCGAGTTGTCAGCTCCCAGCAGCGACCTTGACAGAAGAAGCACCGGCTCCGGCGACAGTTGAAGCGCGGTCATCAGTCCGGCGATGCCGCCGCCGATGATGATGGGCCGCCCGAAGAAGCTGCGGGGGTCGGCGCTCAAACTGCCAGCATCCGTTCGACCGCTAGCCGCGCGCGCCCGGCGGTCCCGGGTTCGACGGTTACGACATGGTGGTTCTGCTCGAGCGCCGTGCGGATGTTGGCAAGCGTGATCCGCTTCATATGCGGGCACAAATTGCAGGGCCGGATGAACTCGACCTCTGGGTGCGCTAACGCGACGTTGTCGCTCATTGAGCATTCCGTCATCAGCACGACACGTGGCGGCCTTTGCCTTTCGACATAGTCGGACATGGCAGCCGTCGAGCCGGAAAAATCGGCTTCAGCCACGACGTCGGGCGGGCATTCGGGATGGGCGAGCACGACCACGCCGGGATGGCTTTCGCGCAACTCGCGGATGTCGGCCGGTGTAAAGCGCTCATGCACCTCGCAACGCCCTTTCCAGGCGATGATCTGCACATCTGTCTGAGCGGCGATATTCTGGGCCAGATATTCGTCCGGCAACATGATCACCCGGAGAACCCCAAGGGATTCGACGACCGCCTTGGCGTTGCCGGATGTACAGCAGATATCCGACTCGGCCTTCACTTCGGCGGACGTATTTACATAAGTGATGATCGGAACGCCGGGATAACGCTGGCGCATCAAGCGCACGTCTTCTGCCGTGATTGAGTCCGCCAACGAGCAACCGGCGCTGAGATCCGGAATGAGCACGGTCTTGCCCGGATTGAGGAGCTTGGCCGTTTCGGCCATGAAATGGACGCCGGCCAGCACGATGACTTGCGCCTCGACCGTCGCAGCCGTGCGGGCTAGTGCCAAGCTGTCGCCGACGATGTCGGCCACGCAGTGGAAGATCTCGGGCGTCTGATAATTGTGCGCCAGGATGATCGCGTTGCGCTCGCGCTTCAGCGCAAGGATCGCCTCGATATCCTCGGCGAAAGCCGGCCATTCAATCGGCGGGATCACTCGTCGGACGCGCTCGTAGAGCAACGCGGCCGTAGGCAGCATGGCGCCCATCGACCCCCTCCCGCTTATACTCTAACTGAAAATAACCAGCATATACTTGCTGTGAGTATAAGGGATGTCAACCCCGCGCCAGCGGCAATTTTGTCCCGGCGATGAGCCTATCGTCGAGAACGGCGTGGCGGAAACGGAAAAGCTTCGCTGGCCGGCCGCCGGTCTCAGTGGTGGCCTCTCCGGTCTCCTCGACCAGCTCCTGCTGTTCGATCAGTCGGCGAAAGTTCGGCTTGTGGATGAGCCTGCCGGCGAGCGCCTCCACGGTTCGCTGCAGCTGCAAAAGCGTGAAGACCGGCGGCATCAGCTCAAAGACGACTGGGCGGTATTTGATCTTGGAGCGCAGCCGCGCAATGCCGGTCGCCACGATGCGGCGATGATCGGCGACCATGGACTTGCTGGGCACCAGCGGCGGGGGTCCTGCGTCCCGCCCTCTTACGGCCTCTTGGACCAGGCCTGCTTCGTAGACTAACTCATAGCGTTGAAGCGTGAGTTCCTCGTTCCAAAGGCGGTCGTCGAAGCCAAAGGCTATCGTCGCCCGCTGCCAGCGTTCACGTCGCGTGGCCGAATCGCCAACCCCGTTTGCCCATTCGATCAGGCGCGGCCGCAGAACGTCCAGCACGACCGCAGGCGTGCCGGAGCGGTGGTCCTCCCATGGAAAATATTCATACCAACTCTGCCATCCGCACTTGGGCGAGCCCGCTGCCTGTTCCTTGCGCGTCAATGCCAGATAGCTGATGGAGATGACGCGCTGCTGGCGCTCGGCGCCGATGCGATCCCGATCCGCGAACGTGTAGAGTTGCTCAATGTACCCCAGCCGATGGCCGGTTTGCTGCTCGACCCACCCCCTCAAGCCGGATTGCAGCGATCGGTGCTCAAGCGCAAAGGGACCGGAGGGCAAGGTGTCCGCCTGGCCGATGGTGAGGACACAGGGTTGACTGCCGTTTACGGCGACCACAAAGGCGATCAAGTCCACTTTGACGTTGTCGGCCTTGCCGGCGGCTCTGTCTTTCCTGAGTCCTATTGCCTGATCGTCCATTATTTGGCCAACTCGGGGGCACCTTAATCGATTTAGTGTAAGCGTGCCAATTGGCACGTCAACACCCCGCAGCTGCATGGCCATTTTTTTGCTCTTCGCACCTGCACAAAAATGTGCCAAAGGCGACAGCCGCAGCTGGTAACGTAGGGGAAGGAGGGTCCCATGAACGCTTATGGTGACACCAGGGCGATCACACCGCCGGATATTCGTTCGCGCAAAGGTGGGACGCCGCTCGTCTGCCTTACCGCCTACACCACCCCAGTCGCCCGGCTTGTCGATCCCCATTGTGATGTGGTGCTCGTCGGCGACAGCGTCGGCATGGTTCTCCACGGCCTGCCCTCGACGCTCGGTGTCACGCTGGAGATGATGATCACGCACGGCCAGGCGGTGCGCCGTGGCATTAAGCAGGCGCTGATGGTGGTCGACCTGCCGTTCGGTTCCTACGAGGAAAGCCCAGAGCAGGCTTTCCGCAATGCCGCGCGCGTCATGGCCGAGACCGGCTGCACGGCCGTCAAGCTCGAAGGCGGCGAAGCGATGGCAGAGACGATCGGCTTCCTCGCCGCACGCGGCGTGCCCGTCATGGCCCATGTCGGATTGACGCCGCAGGCCATCAACACCATCTGTGGCTACCGCGTACAGGGCAGGGGCGGGGATGCCGAGCGCATCAGGCGCGACGCAATTGCGGTGGGCGAAGCGGGCGCCTTTGCGGTCGTCCTGGAGAAGGTTCCTGAGGCGCTCGCCCGCCGGATCACCAAGGAGGTGGCGACCCCGACCATTGGCATCGGTGCCTCGGCAGCCTGTGACGGCCAGATTCTCGTCGTCGACGACATGCTGGGCCTCTTCGGCGACTTCCGGCCCAAGTTCGTCAAGCGCTATGCTGAACTCCGGGAGGCGGCTGCGGCTGCGATCGCTTCCTATGCGCGCGAGGTGAAGGAGCGCCAGTTTCCCGCCGCAGAGCACGTGTTTGCCGATGCGCCCAAGCCCGCCGACACGGACGCCACCAAGAGCGGAGAAGCAGCGTGAGCGTGCCGATCGTCAGGAGCGTTGACCAGCTTCGCGAAAGCGTCGCCGCATGGCGCTGCGAAGGTGTGAGGATAGCCCTGGTGCCAACGATGGGCGTCCTGCATGAGGGCCATCTCAGCCTGGTGCGCGCTGCACTCGAGAAGGCAGACCGTGTGATAGTGACGCTCTTCGTCAACCCGAAGCAATTCAACAGCCAGGCCGATCTTGCCGCGTATCCCCGCACCGAGGACGAGGATGCCGCCAAACTGGCACCGGTTGGCGCGCACCTGCTTTATGCGCCAGATGCAGAGGAGATGTATCCGGCGGGCTTCGCCACCACCGTTTCGGTTTGCGGTGTCAGCGAAGGCCTGTGCGGTACATTCCGGCCGGGGCATTTCGACGGCGTGGCGACCGTCGTCGCCAAGCTCTTCCTGCAGACCAGCGCTGACTTCGGCTTCTTTGGCGAAAAGGACTTTCAGCAAATTCACCTGGTCAGGCGCATGGCCCGGGATCTGGATATTCCAATCACCATTGTTGCCTGTCCGACAGTCCGTGAAGCCGACGGTCTTGCGTTATCATCGCGCAATGTGCGGCTCTCGCCAGCGGAACGCGCTGTTGCTCCCAAGCTATCATCGGTCCTGCTCAAGACGGCTGAGCGGCTTGAGCGCGGCTCACCCATCCTGCCAACGCTTGCAGAATCTCGCGCAGCAATTCTGGCTGCAGGCTATCGCGAGGTCGAATACCTGGAACTTCGCGATGAGGCAGATCTGCACCCGATAACAAGCCTCGATCGATCGGCACGGTTGCTTGCCGCCGCCTGGCTCGGCGGCACACGGCTCATAGACAACGTCAGACTATTTCGGATTGGTTCAACAGATTAGCCACGTTCTCGGCACGCGCCGTATTCGTCCGGGATCATCTAAAACAAGGTCTCTGCCTGGCATTGAGCGTTACGGAGGTTACGCACAGGACACATGCATCGCGTGTTTGAGAACTTCGTCGAGCAACTGTCTGCAAGTGTTGATGCTGCCGATCTCTGTGAGGCAATGGCCTCCGCTGCAGCCGGCTTCGACTTCCCGTTATTCGCCTATTTCACCTACCCGTCAGCCTCCGGCGACGCCCCCCAATTGATTTCAAACTATCCTTCATCCTGGACGTCACGTTATCTGCAACAGCGGTACCACAGTCTCGATCCGGTCATCCTGCGCGGGCTNTGCGCGGGCTGCAAGGCTGGGATACATTCGATTGGGGTGTGGATCGCGCTCGGCACGGTCTGCCGAATTCGCAGCAACAAATTCTACAGAGTGCGGCTGAGTTTGGCATCTGCGGCGGCCTGACGATGTCCATGCATGATCATCTCGGCCGGTTTGCTGCCCTGACCTTTGCTTCCGACGAGTCCCGTCCGCCTCTGTTGCGGTCACTGGCACGTTACGAAAAAGCATTGCAGCTGGTGGCCATCAACTTTCATATCCATGTCCGGCGAAGGCTCGCCGATCATCGCGTGGTGGATGGTGTAACGCTCACCCCGCGGGAGTTCGAGTGTCTGAAATGGGCGGCGCGCGGCAAGTCGGGTTGGGATACTAGCCAGCTTCTCGGCGTCTCAAAGCGCACCGTGACCTTTCATCTGGAAAACGCCAAGGCAAAGTTTGGCGTTCGAACGATCAACCAAGCCGTTGCACGAATGGCTGCCTCCGGCCTGACGAGATCCTGATTCTCAGCCACGATACCTGTAAACCTCTACAGGCTGCATCGCTGTCAGCTTTGCCCTTCGATGGCGGGAACACATCCCACATGGAGGCGACCATGATGCAACTGATAGCACCAGACTTTTACAGTGATTTTGCAGGCGAGCTCAGAGAGATGCACGGGCTCAGGTTTCGGGTGTTCAAGGAAAGGCTCGATTGGGAAGTTGATACCGAAGACCAGATGGAATCCGATCCGTTTGATGCTCTCAAGCCTGTCTATCTGCTCCTCAAAGGATCCGACTGGCGAATTCGCGGTTGCGTGCGTCTTTTGCCCAGCACCGGACCCACAATGTTGCGCGACACCTTCCCGGTGCTGCTGGGTGCTGACGTCGTGCCCTCGACCACCGACATATGGGAGAGCAGTCGTTTCGCGCTCGATCTTCCTCCGTCGGCGCCCAAGGCAGCGGGCGGGCTGGCTCAGGCGACCTACGAGCTCTTCGCGGGCATGATCGAGTTCGGCTTGGCCAAGGATCTGACCCGGATCGTAACGGTGACGGACACGCGCATGGAGCGGATCCTCCGCCTTGCTACGTGGCCATTGTCGCGCATCGGAGAACCCAAGTGCGTCGGCAAAACGGAGGCGGTGGCTGGGTTTCTCGAGATTTCCCACGCGAGCCTTTTGCGCATCCGCAGCAGGGGACGTCTGAGCGGACCGGTACTGTGGCAACCGGTTCTAGGCCCGTCAGCATAGCGCCATTGTGGACACCTGTGCCATGAAGGATGCTGGTTTGCCCAAGGAAGCGACGGTCGGCCTTGTATGCTGGCCGGACTGGCGTCGCCAGGACGCTTACCACTACGCCAGACGATTGCCACGCACTGGCTGGGCCTGGGAGTTTCTTCGGCGCAATCCACAATTCCAGCGCGACCACGCCAAAATGGCACCGTCCGCCTGCTTCGTCGGAACCCAGGCCGACATGAAGATAATCGAGTTGACGACAGAATCAGCTTTCCTAAGACAATGGAGCCTCCTTTTTCGCGGACGCGCCACAGTCGGACGCTACATCGGCGAGGGTCTTTTGGGATCCGCGCGATTGCGCCTGTATTCTACGAGCGGCCGCGGAGCCGCTGGGGCTCGACCACGATTTTGAACCGCTTCACCTTTCTTCGCTCTCATGCTGCAAGGACATCCTGCTGACAGCTGCGGGCATGCAGCACGTGCTGCTGAGGGAGAACTGCCGGAGTCTGCAGATCGCCGTTTCCGGTGCGTCCGTCCTCCGCCCGTTGCGGCTATATGTCGACGCAATCCTTCAGCCGCAGCACCTCAAGTTCCATGTCGCTGCCCTTCAGTTCCTGAACGACATCAATGATTGCCGCCGCGTGTCAGCTGCTTGCTTTCCGCCGGAACACCGCGGAGCGCGTCTGCGTATTGTACTGCAGGCTTTGGATGGCTCGCTGGCGGGAGCATCTCATCAGGAGGTCGCCATTGCCTTGTTCGGGAGACGCCGTGTCGAAGAAGATTGGCGTCATCCAGGCGGCCATCTTCGCGATCAGGTACGTCGCGCCATCCAACGCGGCCGCTACCTGATGGGCGGCGGCTACAGACAGTTCCTGAGGTAATTGGAGTGGTTGCGATTGTCTTATACGAACGCGCAACCTCCATTTTCTCACTGCAATGGTGCGTTGCACAAAACGTGGCAAGCGCCTAGTTCTTCCGCGGCGAATCGGGTTTCGGCGAAACACCGGGACCCAACTTCGTCCATAAGTGCATTCATGACCTGAGGACCCCGATGACCGTTATGAACTCCGACAAAGCCGGCGCTGCAAGCCTTGAGACAATCGCGCGAAACGGCAGCATGCTGCGTCGCATAGCCGTACGCATTCCGACCTACCTGTCGGATATTCGCGAGAACCCGGCGTGGCTGCCCATGTTCATGTTGGCGCGCACCATGCCGGCACGGAGAATGCACTGGCGTGGTGCAAAGCCGGTCCGAAGGCCGCAAAGAGCCCAGGACACGATGTTTGCCGGTGTCAATTGCCACGACGTTGTCGACGCGCTGCGGATGGATGGGCTTTTTCCCGGCCTTGTCCTGCCTGCAATGGTGGCTGAAGATGTAGCCGCATTCGCCAGGTGCACACCTTGTTTCGGCAATTTCGATCGCCGACTCGAGTTCATGCCGGCGGAGCATGCGGAGGCTGAGGCGCGATTTGGCCGTCCGTTGCTCAGCGGCCATTATTTCGAGCGCATTCTGGGCTGTAAGTCGGCCGTTGCCATCCAAAACGATCCGCTGCTCATGGATATCGCGGCGCACTATCTCGGCGGCCAGGCGACGCTGATCACGACGCGCGTCTGGTGGAGCTTCCCGACCGGCCAGGCGTCGGACGCGGACAAGAACCTGGCTTCGCTCGGCAAATACCACTTCGACCTGGACGACTGGCGGATGCTGAAGTTCTTTTTCTATCTGGTGCCCGTCGACGAGGGGACCGGCCCGCATATCTATGTTCGCGGCAGCCATGATCGCCGCGCCCTAAAGCACCAATTTACGCTTGTCGTCGGCCATCCAGCGCAAGAGATTCTGGACGTCTACGGCAAGCAGAGTCCGGTCACGCTGACCGGCAAGGCCGGTTTCGGTTTCGTCGAGGATCCGTTCGGGTTCCATATGGGCACCGTGCCGTCGCACAGGCCACGGCTGATGATGGAAGTTGGCTTCGGCGTTTCTCCTCCATCGCGCCGCCGCTTCCATGGCGAGCCTGTGATCCGCTGATTTCGAAAAGTCCCGAAACAGCCTTCCCGTTGTGAGGGAAAGATAAGGCTATGCCGCCAATCGATCTGTTCCGGGCCAAAAGCGGTTGTCTGCACATGCCCTGAACTTGGCTGGTGCAATGAGTCTCGCCATTGCTCCAGCCAGCGCATCAGTGCCTGTTTAATCGAGGTTAGATGGCAGTGCGCCCAAGAGATCCTCCTCGATATCGCCTGCCGCGCGAAGCCTCAGATGCTCTTCGAAAACCTCCTTTACGGACCAAGTCGTCTCGGGTCTCCTTTGAGTGGCCGGAAGGTGGTGCACAGCCGTATCGTGCTTCGGGATCCTGAACGAAGGCGAGGGGCGGTTTGTTCCTCGCGGGGCGCATGCAGCGGTGCCGGCATGACAGCTTCGTCTTGGATCCCGATGCTCGGCAACGTCGGCGGTGAAGGCTCTGTCTAGGCGGCTTACGTGACTCCAATGCAGGAGATCGACCATCTCCTGTCGAGCACATTCGTTGGCGATCACGGTCGCGGCGCTACGGACGCCGCGGCGTCTGCCGTCAATGCAGTTTGCCGACTAGCCGAGCGTATTCGGCTTCAGCCCTGCCATATGACCCATC
>NZ_AYXC01000044.1:0-16131 GCF_000502275.1 Mesorhizobium sp. L103C131B0
CCTCCGGCGGACAAGAAAACTGTCACCCATGCTATCGGTCCATTCTGTTACCTATCTATCCGGTTCGGACACCGGCATCTTCTCCCCGTATAGTGACGGGGAGAAGGGGCAGCTTCAGCGTTGGCGCCCTTTCCTGCAACGCTGGCGATTGGCGAAATCATCGATGACGGCATCCTTCTCCCCGTCACTATACGGGGAGAAGTGCCCGGCAGGGCGATGAGGGGCAGCAGCAGCCTTGGTCAGCTTGCGTAAGAGATGGCCTTTGAGGCTGGGCACGGAGCCCAGTACTTCATTGGTTAGCTGCGGCCCTGTTTCGGCCTGCTGGATCAGCGTGGTGACGGCCGACGCCGGTCGACGCGGACATTCACCATCCGAGCGGCGGCTGCGGCAGCAGCGGAGCGCATTGCCAGCAAGGCAGCAACAGCAAGCACGAGCGCGCTTGCAAGGATCGGAGTAGACAAGGTCATGGCGTTGTTCCTTCTCGTCGGGCTCGCCGCTACGAGCGAGACCATCATCAGCTTCCTTCCATATTGTGGCGGCACCATCGACATTCTCTGAAATGACCAAAATGTGATGGGCGCGTTCCGCGGGGCCGCCGCATCGTTCGATGGCGCAAGCGTCACCCATCCGAGACTGGACCGTGCGAGCTTGCACCCTATCTTGATCCGCGAGTCATCCCGGAGTGACCGCGAGGTCATCCCGGAGTGACCATGAGTGACCGTGAGATCATCTCCTAACGAGGAGCACGCCATGACGAAACCCACCGCCGAAGCCGTAAAACCTGCCAAACCTGCCATCACCCAGGCGATGATCGATGCCTATGACGAATACACGCATCTGACGCTCGACCGCCGCCGCTTCATGGAACAGCTGACCAGGCTTGCCGGTTCGGGCGCGGCGGCGGCCGCGATCGCGCCGCTGCTTGCGGCGAATTCGGCGCAGGCGGCAATCGTCGCCGACAACGATCCGCGCGTGAAGGCTGAAGATATCACCTATTCCGGCAGCAGCGGTGAGATGAAGGGCTATCTTGTCAGGCCGGCGGACCAGTCCGGCAAGCTCGGCACCGTCATCGTGGTGCATGAGAACAGGGGGCTCAACCCGCATATCAAGGATGTGGCGCGGCGCGTTGCGCTGGAGGGGTTCGTGGCGCTGGCCCCGGATTTCCTGTCGCCGCTCGGCGGCACGCCCGCCGACGAGGACAAGGCGCGCGACATGTTCACCAAGCTCGACGCCAGCCATGTCACCGCCGATGGTGTGGCGACCATCGCCTATCTCAAGGGCGAGAAGGACGGCAACGGCAAGGTCGGTGCTGTCGGCTTCTGCTGGGGCGGCGGCACGGTCAACAATCTGGCGGTCAACGCGCCCGATCTCGCCGCCGGCGTCGCCTATTACGGCATGCAGCCGAAGGCCGAGGATGTGGCGAAGATCAAGGCGGCGCTGTTGCTGCACTATGCCGGGCTGGACGAGCGCATCGACGCCGGCATCGATGCCTACAAGAAGGCGCTCGACGCCGCCCATGTCGAATACACCGTCTATGTCTATGACGGCGTCAACCATGCCTTCAACAACGACACCTCGGCCGCGCGCTATGACAAGAAGGCAGCCGATCTCGCCTGGGGACGGACGATCGCTTTCCTCAAGGAGAAGCTGGCGTAAGCTTCAGGCCGCCGACGACGCCCATACGCTTTCATAGGCCGGCGACAGCGTAAAACCGGCCGGCAGCACCGAGACCGGGGGCGGGCGCCGCACGCCCTCCTGCAGATAGCGCAACGCCGACACCAGTCCGTTCATCGTGTAGGGCTTGGCGATGACGCCGATCGCGCCGGCGAAATGGTCGGGGATGCGTTTTGGATTGGCGGTCATGAACACCACCATGGAACGGTTACCCTCGCGGATATGCTCGGCAACCTCGACCCCGGTTGGTCCGTCGGCGAGGTGGATATCGACAAAGGCAATATCGGCATCGGCGGTATCAATCATACCTCTTGCTTCGGCCAACGATGTCGCCCAACCCACAACGCTGTGGCCGGCTTCCTCGACGAGGCTTTCCAGTTCCATCGCCAGCAACGCCTCATCCTCGACGATCAGGACCTTGAGCGGTTCGTTCATGACAGCTTCCCTTTCTGCTGCGGTTCGTTCGGCATCGAGATGACGACCTTTGTGCCCGGGCCGGCGTCGCGCCATTCGATGTCGGCATGCAACTGACGGGCAAGCGACTTGATCAGCCGCATGCCGAAAGAAGCATCGCCACTGGCCTCGGCCATGCCGACGCCGTCATCGGAAACCTCGATGTTGAAGTGGCCGTCGGGCTGGCTCATCTTGATGCCGATGCGCCCCGCGGTGGTGCCGTCCGGCTTTTCCTTGAAGGCATGCTTCAGCGCGTTGGTGACAAGCTCATTGACCATCAAGGCAACAGGCGTGGCTTTTTCGGCCGGAATGACGATGGGTTCGAGGTCCAGCGTCGGCTTGATCTCGGCGCGCCCCGATGCGGTCAGCAGGTCGGTGACCAGATCCCTGGCGAAATCCGAGACATCGAAGCGGCTGACATCCTTTGACTGGTAGAGACGGCGATGCACAGTGCTCAGCGCCTCGATGCGCTCCAGCATGGTGGTCAGGGATCGCTTCGTCGCTTCATCCTTGATTGCCCGGCTTTGCATGATGATCAGCGAGGAGATCATCTGCAGGTTGTTTTTCACCCGATGGTCGACCTCGTGCAGCAGCGTGGTCTGCGCCTCAAGGGCGGCCTCAAGCTCGCGTGTGCGTTCCTTGACAGCCTTTTCAAAACGGTTCTTGTCGGCGGTGATTCGATCCTCCGAGCGCTTGCGATCCGAGACGTCGAGCTGTGAGGCAAAGAAGAACAGGAGTTCGCCTTTGTCGTTGGAAACCGGGCTGATGTAGAGCGCATTCCAGAACGTCGAGCCGTCCTTGCGGTAGTTCAACAGATCGATGGCGATATCGGTTCCCGCTGCTATCGCGTCGCGCACGCTAGCTACAGCTGCCTTGTCTGTCTCTGGCCCCTGAAGGAAGCGGCAGTTCTTGCCCATGACCTCGTCGCGCTCGTAGCCGGTCAGGCGCAGGAACGCGTCATTGGCAAAGACGATCGGATTGTCCGCCTGACGGGGATCGGTGATGACCATCGACATGCGGGTGGCGCGGATGGCGGCCGCGAACGGATCGCCCTTGCCGTGCTCGGCATGCAGATTGTCCGTCATGTGCCATGCGTCGGCCGGTTCCCTGGTCCTTTTCCAGTCCATGCTTTCACTCCAAGCCGTTTTTCAGGGGTCACAACGGCTTAGACGTGGAATTGGTTCAATCTTGATCTTCTTGTCGCAGGCAGCCATTTGCGGAACCGAATCGCCGGTTCCACAACGGATTGAAATAAATGGGTTTGAAGGTTGTCGGATGTAGCCGATTCGCTGAAAGCAGGGCTGGCGCCGACCTATAGAAATGATCAGATCGCAATTGTCCGTGGCGGCGCTCGCCAGTGTCGGCTTCTCAGGGCAGGGGAAACGTCAGGCGTGGCCACGCTTCATGCGCGCCTGCTTCAGGATGGCGCGCCAGCGGATCATGTCGAAGGGGATTGGCTCGTTGTTGTTGGCGATGTGGAAGATCTCGTTGTTGACGTTCTTCAACGAGCGCCAGAAATCATAGTCGGTGATGCGCGGATCGGCAGCCAGCCTGTCCACCTCGACCTTGATGTCGGTTTTCATGCACGTTCCTCGAACCGCCTGTTGCCCGCCGCCCGCATCGCAACTCGCATGGCACCGTTCTCAAACGGTCCGCTGAGTCGTTCAATGGCTCAAATGGCTTGTTCACGTTAAAACCTTGGTAAGGTTAACGCGGGCGCGGCAGCGCTTCAAGCGGTCCTGCGGCGAATACCGATCGAACGGCCGGCGCGTTCGGGCATCGGCAGTGCAGAGTGGGCGGCGCGCATCGCTTCCACCTTGGCCTGCACGTCGGCGGGGAAGGGCGCGACTTTCGGCCCGGACATGTCGACATGCAGCGACAGGGTTTCGGAAGTGGCGGCGAGCCAGCCATCGACATGGCGGATTTCCTGGTAGGCCCGCAGCCGCTTGTCGTCGTGATCGATCAGCTGGAAGGATACGACGACCTTGTGTTCGAGGTGCAGTTCCTGGACATAGCAAACATGGACTTCGGCCGTGTAGATGGTCAGGCGCCGCTCTTTGACATAGTCCAGCCCCATGCCCATCGCCTCGAACGCCTCATCCGAGCAGCGGTCGAACAACACGTTGTAATAGGCCATGTTGAGATGGCCGTTGTAGTCGATCCAGTCCTTCTCGATGTCCATCGGTTTGGAAACTAAGGGGGCGGGAACAGGCATGGAAAGTTCCTTGTTCTGGTGCTGGACAGAGCGCGGCAGTCGAGACTACGCATCCATAATCGCATAACAAGCGTGGACGCTGGTCCATTCGCGGAGGAATTCATGGCTCTGAGCGACCTCAATCCGGTCGAACGCAACGAGGAAGGCATCGCCGCCGTGCTCGGCATTCTCAAGCAGCAGCTCGGCGAACGCTTCCAGACAGGCGCGGCGATCCGCTCGCAGCATGCGCATACCACCACCTATATTCCGACGCAGGCGCCTGACGGTGTCGCGTTCTCGGAGACGACAGAAGAGGTGCAGGAGATCGTACGTGCCTGCGCCGCGCACCGCGTGCCGGTCATCGCCTTCGGCGTCGGTTCCTCGCTGGAGGGCCACACCAACGCGCCGGGTGGCGGCATCTCGGTCGACACCTCGCGCATGAACCGCATCCTGTCGGTCAACCCCGAGGATCTCGACTGCACGGTCGAGCCTGGCGTAACGCGCGAGGATTTGAATCGGCACCTGCGCGATACCGGCCTGTTCTTCCCCATCGATCCCGGCGCCAATGCTTCGCTCGGCGGCATGGCGGCAACGCGGGCCTCCGGCACCAATGCGGTGCGCTACGGCACGATGCGTGAAAACGTGCTGTCGCTGACGGCCGTCATGGCCGATGGCGAGACGGTGACGACCGGCAAGCGGGCGAAAAAGAGTTCGGCCGGCTACGATCTGACGCGGCTTCTGGTCGGCTCGGAAGGCACGCTCGGCATCATCACCTCGCTGACCTTGAAGCTGCAAGGCATTCCGCAGGCGATCTCCGGCGGCGTCTGCCCGTTTCCAAACCTCGAGGCGGCCTGCAACGCGGTCATCGCGACCATCCAGATGGGCATTCCGGTGGCGCGGATCGAACTGGTCAATGGACTGCAGATGCGGGCGATGAAGAATTACTCGAAGCTCGATTATCCCGAGAGCCCGTGCCTGTTCGTCGAGTTCCACGGCAGCGATGCCGGCGTCGCCGAACAGGCCGAGACCTTCGGTGCCATTGCTGAAGACAATGGCGGCGGGCCATTCCTTTGGACCAGCGTCGCCGAGGAGCGCACGAAACTCTGGAAAGCCAGGCACGATGCTTATTGGGCGTCGCTGACGCTACGGCCGGGCGCCAAGGGCCTTTCGACCGATGTCTGCGTGCCGATCTCGCGGCTGGCCGAATGCGTTGCCGAAACCGAGGCCGACATTGCCGAGATGGGCCTGGTTGCGCCGATCGTCGGCCATGCCGGCGACGGCAATTTCCATGTGCTGGTGCTGATGGACGTCAACGACCCCAAAGAGATCGCGCTGGCGGAGAAATTCGTCTCGCGGCTGAACATGCGGGCGATCGCCATGGACGGCACCTGCACCGGCGAACACGGCATCGGCCAGGGCAAGATCGGCTTCCTGCGCCATGAGCTCGGCCATGGTGTCGACATCATGCGCTCCATAAAAAAAGCGCTCGACCCGCAAGACATCATGAACCCGGGCAAGATATTACCTGCATAGCCGAAATGTGAGGAGCGGCAATGGATACCCTGATTATAAGGGCATCGCTTGGCAAGACACTGTTACTGCTGTCGGCCAGCCTCTTCTTTGTCCTGGCCTGCGCTTTCCTGATTTATGTCTCCGAGGACGGCGACACCGCCGGCCTTTGGTGGTGCGTGGCCTTTTTCGGGCTGGTCGCGTTGGTGTTTGCCTGGCAGCTTGTGCGGCCGCAGATTCTGGTGCTGAACGGACAAGGTTTCAGTCTCGGCGGAGGCCTTGTTCGATCGCCCAACCTGGTCCCCTGGAAGAATATCGAAAGCTTCTTCGTCGTCCATCGCCGGCGCAGGATAGGCGATATGATCGGGTACAATTTCGCACCGGGGGTCAAGAAAAGCTCCGTCATGGGCAGCGTGACCAAAAGCCTCGGCGCCGAAGCCGCATTACCGCAGGGCTGGACATTGTCGCCCGAGGAGATGGTGGTGCTGCTGAACGAATATCGCCGACGGGCCATGGCAGGATAGTCTCTTGCGCACAGGCCGGACCGCGGTCAAAGGCGTCCAAAAATCTCTGCTCTTCCAGATACATCAGAGATCAAGCAACTCTGGATGAATTGCCTCTTTATCGACACGCTGATGCGGGTAGAGTGCGGCTGACTTTCAATCAACCCGTTCGGAGCTGATGCTCGCACGCCTGTTCGTGATCTTCGGTGGCTTGTTTGTGCTGGTGCTGGTTGCGGCGCTGGTGGTGCCGTATTTTGTCGATTGGACCGGGTACCGCGCCCAATTCGAGCGCGAGGCGAGCGCCATTCTCGGCCGCAAGGTGACGGTGCAAGGCGACGCCACGGCGCGGCTGTTGCCGTTCCCCTCGGTGACCTTCTCAAACGTCACGGTCGCCGGCGGCCCCGGCGGCCAGCCGGCAATGACCGTCGAGACCTTTTCGATGGACGCGGAACTGGCGCCGTTCCTGCGCGGCGAAGTGCTGATTTTCGACATGCGGCTGGTGCATCCGAAGGCGACGATCGACATCGCCGATAACGGCACGGTCGACTGGGCGATACGGCCGTCCTCGCCCTTCGATCTCAACCAGATCTCGATCGAGAAGCTCACGGTGACGGAGGGAGAAATTGCGCTCCGCCATGCCGCAGGCGGGCGCAGCCATCTGATTTCCGAGATCAATTCGACCATCTCTGCCAAGTCGCTGGCCGGGCCGTGGCGCATGGACGGAACGTTGCTGCTCGACGGACTGCGTTCGACGGTTGCGGCTTCGACCGGCAAGGCCGAAGGCAGCGGCCAGATGCGGCTGAGGCTCAAGGTCGATCCCGATGCCTATCCACTGGTCATCGAAACCGACGGCAATGCAGGCATCGTCAATGGGGCTGCCGTCTATTCCGGCCAGTTCAAGATTTCCGGCAACGACAAGAATTCGGCTACGCTGCGCGGCAGCGATGGTGAGGTTGTCGAGATCAATACGGGCAAGGTCAGGGCCGGCAAGCCCGATCCGGGCTTCCGGCTGAACGGCAAGTTCTCGCTTGATCACCAGAAGCTCGGCGTCGACGAATTCCGCTTCGAGACCGGGCCGCTCGACAATCCCTACACAGCCGACGGCAAGGCTTCGGTCGATCTCGGCCTTAGGCCGAACTTCGCCATCGAGGCCAATGGCGCGCAGGTGCAACTGGACGAGGCGGTGGGCGCTGAGAAGGGCGCCGGCCTGACGCTGGACCAGCGCATTGCCGGAATCGAGCAGGCGCTGCTCGAACTGCCGAAGCCGAGCATCCCCGGCACTGTCGAGGTCAAGCTGCCGGCGGTGGTGGCCGGCGACACCACGGTGCGCGACGTGCATCTCTCGGCCGAGCCGGTCGAGGGCGGCTGGTCGGTGAAATCGCTGGCCGCGACCTTGCCCGGGCGCACGACGCTGGAAGCCAGCGGCATGCTCAGCGTCGAAGATCATTTCGGTTTCAGCGGCTCCATGCTGCTGGCGGTGGCGCAGCCTTCCGGCTTTGCTGCCT
The DNA here is from genome assembly GCF_000502275.1 of Mesorhizobium sp. L103C131B0. Classification (NCBI taxonomy): domain Bacteria; kingdom Pseudomonadati; phylum Pseudomonadota; class Alphaproteobacteria; order Hyphomicrobiales; family Phyllobacteriaceae; genus Mesorhizobium; species Mesorhizobium sp. L103C131B0. The sequence goes on from NZ_AYXC01000044.1 coordinate 7,839, forward strand.
GGTTGTCGAAAGATGTCGACGAGGCGATCCGCCGGCTGCCGGCCGCCGGCTTCAAGGCCAAGGTGGAGCTGTCGGAGAAGCGCCAGGCGTTCAGCGATCTCGAACTGATCCTCGGCAAGTCGAAGTTCACCGGCCGCATCGATTCCAACCAGCCCGACGACGCCAAGTCCTCGGTGCTGATGCGGCTCGAGGGCGGCGAACTCGATGTCGACGGGCTGACGGCCTTCGCCTCGATCTTCGTCAGCCACAAGGGCGCCAACCGCTTTTCCGACCGTGACCTCGATTTTCAGATCAAGGCAGGGCCGGTCAATGCCGGCGGGCTCACCGCCGACACGGTCGATACCGCGCTCCGGCTCCGCGACGGGCTGCTCGAAATCGACCGGCTGTCGATTGGCGGCCTTGCCGGCGCCTCGATCAGCGCCACCGGCCGGATCAAGGATTTTCCCGCAAGCCCGACCGGCAAGCTCGATGCCTCGGTGGTCGCCGTCGATCTGAAGCCGCTGATCGACATTGCCGCGCAACACTATCCCGACAATCTGATGCTGAAGGGACTGGCTGGCCGCACGGCCGCCTATCCTGAACTGTTCCAGGACGCGCGCGTCGATCTGGTGGCGAGCGCCGCCGACAATGGCGACGGCACCACCGGGCTGGCGGTGAGCGGACAAGGCAAGGCCGGCGGTTCGGGCTTTTCGGCGTCGCTGTCGGGCAAGGGGGCCGTAGGCCAGTTGCTTGACGCGCCGGTGACGCTGACCTTCAACGCCAAAAATCCCGACGCCACGGCGCTGCTGGCGCTCTACGGCCTGCCGGCGCTGCCGCTCGGCATGCTCGGCCAGGCAAGCACCGATATTTCGGCGAAAGGCACGCTCGGCGGCGGCCTGGCGACGAGCTTCAATTTCGCCGCCGACGACTTCAAGGCGACGTTCGACGGCACCGTTGCTCAGACGCCGCAAGGCGCCACCGCCAAGGGCAAGATCGGCCTCGACGCCTCCGACATCGAGCCTTGGCTGATGACGACCGGCGCCGGCCTGCCGGGCATGGGAACGGGCACCTCGACCTCGCTCAGCGCGGATGCCGATTTCGGCAGTGGCCTGCTGGTGTTGAGCGGTCTCAGCGGATCCATCAACGAGTCGGAGATTTCGGGCGACGTCAACATCGATGCGAAGCAGGGGCTGCCGCATTTTGCCGGTGCGCTGGCGCTCGACGAACTGGACCTCGACCCGATTGCGGTTGCGCTGTTCGGTGACCAGTCGTTCCTCAGCAGCAACGCGAACTGGCCGACGGCGCCATTCAGCCAGAAATCCAGCCTGCCGTTCAGCGCCGATCTCGATCTGACGACGGCGACGCTTGCCGCCGGACCGCTGGCGACAGCCTATGATGCGTCGCTGTCGTTGAAACTGGACCAGGAAGGCATCCGCGTTTCGGACCTGAAGGCAAAACTGCTCGGCGGCGCGCTCACCGGATTGTTCGAGTTGAAGAACACAGACGGCACGGGGCTGTTCTCCGGCCAGATGAGGCTTGCCGGCGCCGACCTGGCGACTGTGCTGCCGGCTGCCGGATTGAGTGGCAACGGCGATTTCTCGACAGGGCTGTCGACCAGCGGCAAATCGGTCGACGCGATGATTGCCGCACTCTCCGGCTCGGGCACGGCGGCGCTGAAAGGCCTCACCATTGCCGGCGTCAATCCCGATGCCTTCGGCGCGTTGATTGCCAAGGCCGATGCGATCGGGCGCGACATCGACGTGGCCAAGACCGCGGGCTTTGCACCTGAGATCGCTGGCGACGGCAGCTTTGCTGCCGGCGATGCCGACATCGCCTTCACGGTCGCCGGCGGCACGTTGCGGGCACCACCGATCAAATTCGAAAACCAGGCGGCGACGCTGTCTGCCGACATCACGGCCGACCTCAACACCGGCACCGTCGCCACCAAGGGCGCTGTCACCTACAAGCCTGGCGACGAGGCGCTGATCGGCTCCGATCCGACGGTCAATTTCAGCGTCGATGGGCCGTTCGGGGCGCTGAAGAAGCAGTTCGACAGCGAGCCGCTGGCGCAATTTTTGACCCAGCGCGCGCTGGAAAAGGAGCAGCAGCGGGTCGAGGCTATGCAGGCCGCACTGCTCGAGAAGCAGCGGCTGCGGCGCGAGGTGCGCTACTACGCCGCCCTGCAGACCGAGCGCGACAACGCCGCCGAGGAATTGCGCAAGCAGGAGGAAGCGGCACGGCTCAAAGCCGAGGCCGACGCCAAGGCGAAGGCACAGGCCGATGCGAAGGCACAGGACGAAGCGGATGCCAAGGCCAAGGCGGATGCCGAAGCAAAGGCCGATGCCGATGCGAAAGCGCAGGCAGAGGCTGACGCAAAGGCCAAGGCAGATGCGGACGCGAAAGCCCAGGCGGAAGAGCAGGCTGCCGAAGACGCCGCCAAGGCCGAGGACGAACGGAAGAAGGCCGAACAGGCTCGGATCGCTTCGCAGGAAAAAGCCAGGCTGGAGGCCGAGCGCAAGGCTCAGGAGCAGGCGCCGAAGGTCGACCGCTCACTTCCCGGTGTCAGTGACGGTTCGGCCCCGGCGCCGCCGAAGCCCAGGACAAATCCGTTCTCCGTCGACAATCTGCTGAAGTCGCTGGGCAATTAGGCACCCGCATCGCCGACGGCACCGGTCCGCGACTTGCGGACTATTGCTTGTGACGGGTCAGCAGGCGTCCCAGCATCGGTTCGATGCGCTTGAGCTCATCGAGANATCGAGATGCGCGGCGGACAATTCGGCAAGACGGTCTTCGGCGTGTTCGGTCAAGCTTTGCGGTCGAACTCACCGGCAACACCCATGTGCTGGTGCCGTTGATCGCCGCTTGCGCGGCCGCTCACGCGGTCACCGTGCTGTTGATGAAGCGGTCGATCCTGACGGAAAAGATTGCCAGGCGAGGGCATCATCTGGTTCGCGAATATCGTGTCGATCCCTTCGCGCTGACCAGGGTGCGCGAGGTCATGACCGCGCAGGTGGAGAGCGTGCCGGCGACGATGACGCTACATGGCGCAGCCGCCTTCCTGACCGCGCCCCAGACGCGGCATCCGAGCTTTCCCGTCGTCAGCGAAGACGGCCAGGTGCTTGGCGTCATCGATCCGCCGGCGATCCTGCGCTGGAGGCGCGCGGGCGAGCACCGCACCACGACGCTTGGCGAATTGCTTGCCGGCGGCAAGCTCACGCTTGCCTATCCGGACGAGTATCTCGAGGGTCTTTCCGACAAGCTGCTGATGGCCAATGTCTCGCATCTGCCGGTTGTCGCGCGCGAGGACGCGCGGCTGGTCGGCTATGTCGGCTGGAAAGATCTGATGCGCGTCCGGTCGAAGAAGCTTGCCGAGGAACGTGATCGCTCGACGCTGCTGGGATTTGGCACCCGCCGCAAGAAACAGGATGCGGTCATAAAGGCCTAAGAAGTTCTGGCGTCGCGCTTGGCCCAGTCCAGCACGTGGAGCCTGAGCGCCGAGGACAGATTGGCATCGCGCGGTCTTGTCTCGTCGATCTCCGCGACCAGGGCAGCAAGGGTCAGCTTGCGCGCGGCGGCAATAGTGACGAGATCGTCATAAAAGGGTTTTTCGAGGGAATAGCTGGTGCGATGGCCGCGGATGGTCACGGAGCGTTTTTCGACCGGGCTCACCGCAGGCGGTCCATCAATCGCCCTGGTCTTCCGGGCGTTCGCGGCGGTGGCCGGCGACGAATTTTTCGGCCTTGTCCGATGTCAGACGGTCACGAGTTCTTTCGGCTTTGGAACGGCCGTGCAGAGCGCGGTTCTCGCCGGCGAGCTTTTCCTTTTCGGTGCGCGCCTTCTGCTTGCGGACCTGGCGAAGGTTGACGATTTCGCCCATGTCGCGCCGACCGTCCCGCTACTTCTTGCGGAAGGCGTCGAGCGACACGACGTCGGCGCCCTTGCCGGCGGCGGCATCGGCCACGGCGGGCTTTTTCTCCGCCTCAGTGGCAGCTGCCTTCTTCTCGGCCTTCGGCTTTTTCTCGGAGACGATAGCCAAAGGCTCGGCAGCCGGCTGGGCGGCTGCATCGTCTTCCGCCGGGACGTCGGTCTTGACGTCGAATTCGAGTTCGAAATTGACCGATGGGTCGTAGAAGCCGCGTACGGCCGAGAACGGGATTTCCAGCTTCTCCGGCACGTCGGAGAAGGACAGCCCGACCTCGAAGCCGGTATCGGTCACCTTGAGGTCCCAATACTGGAACTGGATGACGATGGTCATCTGTTCGGGATAGCGCTCGCGCAGCCTGGAGGACACCCGCACGCCCGGCGCGCCGGTCAGGAATGTGATGAAGAAATGATGATTGCCGGGAAGGCCGGTGCGCGCGACTTCGGCCAGGACCTTGCGCATGACGCCGCGCAATGCCTCCTGGGCCAGGATGTCGTAGCGGATGTGGTCGTCGGCCATGTGCTGGTCGGGTTCCGTTGAATCGTCCGCATAGCTGTAATCAAGCTTGAGCGCGGCGTAAACCGGATATAGATCGCTGATGCGCCGAAGCGAAGCCCGTAACGGACGATTTGATCGCCTGCTTTGGCGTTCAGGCGCTGGCCAGCTGTTTTTCCACCGCTGCCGCTGATCTGCGCTTGCCGAAGGCGCGCAGGAATGTGCGCACGCCGTGGGTCGCGGATTGCAGCACTTCATCTTCCGACGGCATGCCGCCGAGCATGAAGGTGGTCTGCAGTTCGGCGTTGGCTAGCGCCAGGAACTGGCGTGCGGCGACATCGGGATCGTCGACCGCGAGATGGCCGGCATGGGCGAGGCGGGCAAAACGGGCGGCAAGTGCCGGCCAGGTCCGGCCCGGCCCCTGGTCGCGCCATTCGGCGAAGAGCTCGGGATAGCGCTCGCCTTCGGTCTGGATCAGCTTGCGCAGGAAGCGTCCGTCGCGGTTGCAGATGCAGTTCTGATTCATGCGCACGGCAAAGCCGATCAGGTCGGCTTCCAGATCCTTCGGCTGGTCTGGGAAAGAGGCGAAGGTGGCGAAGATGCCGGCATTGCAGCGCTCCGTCAGATCGCGCACCACAGCCATGAAGAGCTTTTCCTTGTCGCGGTGGTGATTATAGATGGTCTGGCGCGACACGCCGGCCTCCACCGCGATCAGGTCGATATTGGCGCCGGCAAAGCCTTCCCGGCAAAAGACCGAAGCCGCCGCATCGATAATCGACATACGCTTGGCCTCGTGGCCGCGTGGCGGGAAAATGTCAGGAGAAACGGCAAGCTTCATAGAAATCTATATAGAGGTGATTGACGAATTAGACAAGGCTGTCTAAATTTGTGGACACAACAAATGGTGAATTCGCTCCGTAGAGACGAATAATCTCGCTCTGAGCCGTTGGATTTCAACGGGATGGAACGTCCTAGGGTTAGTCGTCGCGTTGGCGGCGCCAACCAGACTTGAAAGAAGCCTTTATCATGAGTCCCAAATTCCTCCGCATCGCGGTCGTGCTCGGCCTGTTGTCCGCTATCGGCCCCTTCGCCATCGACATGTATCTGCCGGCGTTGCCTTCGATCGGCGAGGATCTGCATGCCGGCACCGCCGCCGTTCAGATGAGCCTTTTGATCTTCTTCCTGTCGATGGGCTTCGGCCAGATCGTCGTCGGACCGATCTCCGACATGGTCGGCCGCAAGCTGCCGCTTTACGGCGGCCTTGCGCTGTTCATGGTCGGCGGTATCGGTTCGGCCATGAGCCCGACCATCGAATGGCTGATCGCCTTCCGCTTCCTGCAGGGGCTGGGCGCCAGCGCCGGCATGGCGGTGCCGCGCGCCATCGTGCGCGACCTGCACACCGGCACCGAAGCCGCCAAGCTGATGTCGCTGCTGATGCTGGTGTTTTCGGTGTCGCCGATCCTGGCGCCGCTGACCGGCAGCCAGATCATCGAGAATTTTGGCTGGCGCGCCGTGTTCTGGACGGTGACGGGCGCGGCCCTTCTGGCCACCATTCTGCTGGCGACCTCGCTGAAGGAGACGCGGCCGGCGGAAGAACGCGTCGGTTCGTCCTTCGGAACCGCACTCGCCGGCTATCGCTTCCTCATCGGTGACCGCAATTTCCTCGGCCTGGTGGCGATCGCCGGCTTCGGCATCGCCAGCTTCTTCGTATACCTCTCGAGTTCGTCCTTCATCCTGATCGACCATTACGGGCTGTCGCCTTCCGTCTACAGCGTGTTCTTCTCGATCAATGCGGTGGCCTTCATCGGCATGTCGCAACTGACGGGGATGCTGTCGGAGCGCTTCGGGCTGAAGCGCGTCGTCTGGGTGGCGGTAACCGGCTATGCCACGACGATGGTTGTGCTGTTCGCAGTCATGGCGACCGGCGTCGACCGGCTCGATGTTATGGCGGCACTGCTGTTCGTCGGCTACGGCTTCCTCGGCCTGGTCATCCCGACGACGTCGGTGCTGGCCATGGAAGAGCATGGCGAGATCGCCGGCACGGCCTCGGCGCTGATGGGCACCCTGCACTTCGCCATCGGTGCGCTGGCGATGGGCGTCGCCGGCATCTTCTTCGACGGCACCCCGCTGCCCATGGTGGCCGGCATCACGCTCTGCGCGGTGATCTCGTTCACGCTGGCCAAACTGACGCTTGGCCGCTCGCGCGAAGCCGTTGAAGCGCCGGCCGAGTAAGCTGACCGCCATCGACCGGAAAGGCCGGGTCATCCCGGCCTTTTTCACGTCTGGGGTAATCCGGCCCCGGCCAGAACCACGGCCTTCGACCGACGCCAGCGGCAAATTGCACCAGCTCATGGCTCAATTTGGTGTAGGCTTCGCGGCCCATCGTCATGCGAAATCCGGCCAGCGGCAGCCGGCATTGAGCGTACGATATCGAGGAGGGGAGAAGTGGAGGTTTCTGTTGCCAGGTACCTCCGAACCCCGCCTAGAAGTGCGAACCTCTAGGGCTTGATTTGAAGCTATCGCACCGCTTACGCGGCGAGACGTGCTTCCGCATAGTTGTCATTTGCAACTACAGGTTTAGCCCGATGACGGTGGTACCATGCCGGGCAAAAGTACGATCTTTACACCTTCGTCGATCCTATTTCGCCCCCAGCAACAGCCGCTCTGATCACAGAACGGTTCTTGGTGGAGGCGCCGGGTACCGCCCCCGGGTCCGAACGGCTTATTACATCGCCCATTTATCGCCATAGTCGGTCAAGCCGACAAAACGAATATAGGGGGCGGGCGCACAAAATGAAAGGCCGCAATGACACTTCTTGGCCGCACCAAACTGCGGCGCCGAGGGTTGACTCGCGCGCGGTCTCAACCGAAGCTTTGCGATGGTGAGGAGCATCGACATAGCGCACAAGTTGCGGCAGCGCGCCACAGCCCTCATCGATCGGATCCCGTGGCGCCGACATGGGGAAATTTGATGGCCGATTATCTCGCAGACGTGAAGAAATACGACGCCGCCGCAAATGCCGATGTGGTTGCCAAGATTGTGAAACATCTGGGCATCGCGCTGCGCAACCGCGATTCCTCGCTGGTATCCTGCACCGACCCCAAGGAATTGGAGCGCGTCAAGACCAACTGGGTTGCCAAGAAACTCGGCGTGACCGACGGGGCGAAAGCCGACTCAGCGATCGAGAAGACCTGCAAGGCGTTGGCCGCCGACAGCTCCAAGAGCCGCGTGACTTTCTATTATCTGGTCGCCAAGGATCTGGGCAAGCTCGGCTCTTTGTAGAGATTATTGCCGATAGGCAGAGCGCGCGTTTGATTTTGCTCCTCACCGGAGGTCAGCACCGCCCCTCATTGCCCTGCCGGGCATTTCTCCCCGTATAGTGACGGGGAGAAATGGCTGACCGCAGCCTTGGCTCTCTCTCTCGAACGCTTGTGATTGGCGAAACCGCTGATCACAGCGCCCCTCTCCCCGTCCCTATACGGCATAGGCGCTAAGATAGCTTTGGCATGGACTGAAACTTGCGCTTTCGTGGGTGGTTCGCGCCAGCGATATCGCAAGGCATGGAGATTGTGGCGCAGGGCCGCCAAGGAAGGTTGAGGAAAGATGGTCGCGATCAGAGAGGCGACGATCTGGCGGGTTGCGCGCCACAGCAGCGGGCGCCCGTCGCTCAAGGGGGAGAGACACCCAACTCCTGCGAGAGGGGTTCGGTCACAAGCGCGATGAGGAAGTGTGCAAGGATCCAAGGCCTTGCGATCCTTGGGTCCTTGGCGGGAGGAGAGCGCAGCCCGATCAGGCTCTTCAGGCGCTTGAAGGCGAGTTCGATGCGCCAGCGCATGCGGTAGAGCTTGAGGACCGTATCGGCGGGGAACTCCTCCCGGTCAAGCGAGGTCACAAGC
>NZ_AYXC01000045.1:0-14734 GCF_000502275.1 Mesorhizobium sp. L103C131B0
AGGGCCGATAAGCGATACCGTTGCCCACAACATGGCACGCAATGGTCTGCTGCAAGCAGCGCGTTGCAATGCCGACTTGCGCCTGCAGGTGCAATCGGCCATTCTTACCGTCGGTGCGTACCTTGTCGTCAGGCAGGAGGCTACGGCCGGGGTCATGATTGTCAGTTCGATCATGATGGGGCGTGCGCTGGCTCCGGTCGATCTGGCCATTTCAAGCTGGAAACCCTTCCTCATGGCGCGCCAGAGTTGGGCGCGGCTGGAGGACCTCTTGGAAAAGGTTCCTGAAACCGCTCCTGTTGTGCCTATGCCTGCACCTGAACGCGAACTGCGCCTCGAAAGCGTGACAATTGTTCCGCCCGGCGAAAGCAAGCCGACCGTGACCGGCATTGCGTTTGCCATTCAGGCGGGAAGCGCACTCGGGGTCATCGGTCCATCGGGCTCGGGCAAGTCGACACTCTCGCGCGCCATCGTCGGCGCATGGACGCCGGTCGCCGGGAAGGTTCGCATCGACAGCGCAAGCCTCGATCAATGGGACCGGGAAGCACTAGGCCGTCATATCGGCTATCTGCCGCAAGGTGTTGAACTGTTCGACGGCACCATTGCCGAAAACATTGCTCGTTTTGAACATGATCCTGACCCTGAGGCTATTGTCGCCGCGGCGAAAGCAGCGGGCACGCACGAACTGATCCTCCGATTTGAGCNATGATCCTGACCCTGAGGCTATTGTCGCCGCGGCGAAAGCAGCGGGCACGCACGAACTGATCCTCCGATTTGAGCACGGATACGAAACTCCGATTGGTGAGGTCGGATCGGCACTTTCCGCCGGGCAGCGCCAGCTTATCGGTCTTGCCCGTGCCCTTTATCGAGACCCGTTCCTTGTTGTGCTGGATGAACCCAATATCCATCTCGACGCGGAAGGCGAAGCTGCAGTCGCTAAGGCGATCGCCTCTGTGCGCGAGCGCAAGGGCATTGCGGTTGTTGTCTGCCATCAGCCGAGCGTCATCCGCGCCGTCGATTTGGTGTTGGTGATGGAAGGTGGACGGCAGCGATCATTCGGTGCGCCTTCCAAAGTCCTGAAGGCCATCGAGTCTACACAGGATAACGTGGCAGAGCGCGCTGACATGGAGGATACCGGTGTCCGGCATTGATCAGAACAATGACGTTTCAAGCTCCATTCGCCGCCACCTGGTGGCGGGCTTTCTGGCGAGCGTGATCTTTGTGGGAGGAGCCGGAGCCTGGGCGAACTTCACGAATCTCTCCGGTGCGGTTGTAGCGTCCGGACACTTTGTCGTCGTTTCCTATGTCAAGAAGGTGCAGCACCCGACTGGCGGGGTGGTGGGAGAAATCCTGGTGCGCGAAGGCGATAAGGTAAAAGCCGGCGACATCCTCATGCGGCTCGATGCCACCCAGGCGCGCGCTAATCTCGCCATAGTCACCAAGCGGCTCGATGAGCTGGCCGCCTACCTAGCTCGACTCGATGCTGAGCGTGACGATCTCGCGGAAATCCCCTTCCCGGACTGGCTACTCGCCCGAAGAGATGTTCCGGACGTAGCTTCGGCAATAGATAGCGAGACGTTGCTGTTCGAATTCCGCAGGCAATCCCGCGACGGGAAGCAGGCGCAATTGGCGGAACGCATTACTCAATATCACCACGAGATCGAAGGACTCAAGGCGCAGGAAATTGCCTGTGAAAAAATGATCGAGGTTCTCCAAAAGGAAATTGCTGTTCTAAGTGGGCTGCGCAACCAAGGCATTGTCTCGGACCAACGGTTGAACAGCCTGAAGATCCAGGTTGCCACTTTCGGTGGCGAACGCGGTGAGAAGATCGCAGATCAGGCACAGACGGCAGCCCGCATAGCCGAAACGCGCCTGCAGATCCCGCAGATCGATCAGGATTTCAAGTCGGAAGTGGGCCAGGAGCTCAGAGAGGTTCAGGCGCAGGTCGGGGAGTATGTTGAGCGCAAGGTGGCGGTTGAACAGGAACTGCGGCGGATCGATATCGTCGCGCCGCAGTCAGGCACCATTCAACAACTCGCAATTCATACGGTCGGCGGAGTGATCACGCCCGCCGATCCGATCATGCTGATCGTGCCGGAAGGCGACGATCTTGCGCTTGAAGTACGAATCACCCCGAAGGACATCGACCAAATCCAGCTTGGTCACAAGGCCGTGCTGCGGATGTCAGCCTTCAATCTGAGAACCACGCCGATATTGAACGGATATGTCAGCCGGATCGCAGCCGATCTGGCGACGGATGAAAAAAACGGCATTTCGTACTACCTGGTGCGCCTGTCGGTTCCGCAGGCGGAACTGACGAAGCTCAAGGGCCTGACGCTCGTGCCCGGTATGCCGGCCGAAGCGATGGTCCAGACGGGTGAGCGTACGGCGCTTTCCTATTTCGTGAAGCCGCTGTCGGACCAAATCAGTCGGACATTCCGGGAGGAATGAAATAACCCACAAGAATCTATTGTTGCTATTTCTGTTGGTTGTCCGCATGCTATGTGCGTGGTAAGATCTGAAAGCACAGACATTTCCTACTTGCCTCTGGGCACCGCTTGTTTCTGTAATATTCAGCTGATGTTGCACCATGTTGCAACTGAGTATCCTTGGTTTCCAACGGTTTTTACTGGTGCGCGGCTGATGGACGCGACATGAAACGCGACATGAAAAACCCGCCACCAGCCGCAGCGGGCTGTTCGTTTCTCTTCTGCGGAATGAAAGTCAGTCAGTGCCGCGTGGCTGACATCGCCTCGAACATATCCCAAGCCGCATCTCGGTTTCGGTGCTTGCCGGGAATGGGGACCCAGCACTGCTTCGCAAAGATCCGAGCTTCTAGATCGTCAGGATGCGTATCGGTCACAAGCGCCGCCCAGTCCCACTTCCGGGCTTCGCGGCGCATCACGTCGACCACAAACCATCGCATGGCAGTTTCCTTCTGAACGAAAGATCATTGCCGTTCACTCAGCGGCCTGAAGTCAACGCCGACAGTCTGCAAGACGAGCAGCGCACGCGTGGCTGGCGAGGGCACCGTTTCCCATGTCGGGCTACAACTCTCGGTCATCGTAGCGGGAAATGGTAATGCGCCGCAAGAGTGTTGCAGGGCACGAGGGCTGTTTGGCGGTAGGGGTTGCGCTCGCGAGGGTAGATGTCGCGCATAAGCAGCAGACGTTCGAAGAACAGCCACTCACTGTAGGCTTGCAGCAGTTCCTCCTCGGAGGGCAGAGGCGCCGGTTGCGGCGAGACATGCGCCGCGGCCGCGCCTCTTATGGCCGGAATAGAGGCGATGGCACCGAGCAGGGCGCGGGAAAATCTTCTAAAGGGAAGGCAGCGGCCATAGCTTCGCCGGCCTCCAGAAGAGGGGTGTTAGGCATTTGGGTCTGCATTTGCGATAACGTTGCACTAATGGTATAAGGCTGCACGTATCGTACAGTCACTTTAATGTAAGGTTTAACTAAAATGACACTTTCGCCATCTCAATGCCGGGCAGCCCGGGCGCTTGTTGGATGGTCGCAGGATCAGCTGGCAGCGGCCTCCCAGGTGGCCAAGACGACCATTGCCAATTTCGAAGCTGGCAAGCGGACGCCATACGACCGCACGTTGGTCGACCTGCAGGCCGCTCTGGAGGCTGCCGGGGTTGAGCTCATTCCGCAGAATGGAGGAGGCGCCGGCGTGAGGCTGGCAAAGCCGTAGCCGGGCCGGCGCTTGCGTTCGCGCTCAACCGACGCGAAGCTGCCTTTTGAGGAACGGGAGGGCATACGTATGGCAATCAGATATCGGGCGACGACAACGATCCGGCTCAACACGGATGGCAAATGGGGTGCTTGGATGTTGATCGTGTCTCCGCTGGTGCAGGCGATTAGCTGGTACTACTATTTTGCGAAGCCGGACTATGGATGGCTCGGCCTTATTGCCCTCACCAGCGTGACAGTGCCCTGCGGCTTCGTGCTGCTACTGATCGGCCGCGACTATGACAGTATCGTAGACGAGACGAACTGACGCCTCGCCGATGGAGCGGCGCGATGCCCAAGGACAATACGTCTGGCATGCAGCGGGGGGAGGAAGACCTAGGCTGGCGCGTCCCGATGGGCTTTGCCGCGTCGCTCTGGCTGCATTCCTGCATAGATCGGACGTTCAAAGACCTGGATATCGAGGATGACGCGGTGGCGCGCTGGCGGCCCTTCAATGGCAAGCAGTCCATCGTGATCGACCCCCATCGTTCGTTCGGTCAGCCGATCGCCTCCAAATATGGCGTCCCGACCGTGGCGCTTGCGCAAGCTGTAGAAGCCGAAGGATTTGTGGAAAAGGTGGCGCGCCTTTTCGATGTCTCAGCTACCGCTGTTAGAGACGCCATGAAATTCGAAGAGAGCCTTCAGAGTGCCGCGTGAAAGCCCTGGTCGACGAAAACCTGTCGCCCGCTCTCGCCCGTTCGCTAAATGCCCTGTTCGCCGGGGAGCATGAGATCGTCCATATCAGAGAGAAGTTCGGCCCCGGCGTGAAAGATGTGGCCTGGATCGCCCAGCTGAGCACGGAGGGGGCGTTGGATCGTCATCTCTGGCGATCGACGCATTACCCGGAACTCGCGGGCGGCGCGATGTTCGAACTTCCAATAAAGAGCACGCGCATCGAGCAACTGAAGGTGTAGTCTAAAGGCAATCGCTACACTTTCGCTTTCCGCCAGCCCGCCCACCACGCTTCCCATTGTGAGCAGAACCAGCGCTCTCCTCGAGCTGTGTTGACGCGCGTAGCAGAGTAATATTCCTGCCCCGGCATATGGTAGATATGCTCGCCGCGCTCGTTAATGTTGCCCTTGATATCGCAGCCCGCCTCGCGGACAGCCGCGTTGCTGGCCGACGAATCGCCGCCATGGTGAACGCGCGGCAGCTCGTGCCGATCGTCGCCGACTGCAAGATAGCCCGCGGAAGTCGCCCCGAGCATCACCAGAACGGCGGCGAGACGATAGCGGAAAAGCGAGCGCCACCAAGGCCGTCGCCTCTGCAACCTCCTGGCATGAACAGAATTGCCCATGATCCCTTCCCCGAGGCGAGAATGCATCGTCTGAAGCCGGGAGTCCAGTATCAGGCCGCAGCGCTGTACCCCGCTTCCTTGATGCGGCGCCCGCGACGCTCAGGCGCGAGACATGGTCGGCACGACCGCTTCCCTCCTGATGGTGGCGCTTGGCGCCTGGCCCTATCGCTCCCGTGAGAGTAGGCCAGGAGGTCAGGCAGCGTGGCATGTAGGACTATGGTCCGCGTTGCGGCGAACCCCATCAAGCGGAGATCGCCAATGGCCCAGAACCAAACCTTCCGAACAGCTGTCTCGGGCTGAAATCCGAGCGCTTTCTGGCGGCAGCCGAAGCGGCTGCAAAAGAGCATCGTCGGGCCGCTTCTGCGATCGATTGCGCTCAGAAGACGGACCCCGTCAACTCCACAATACAAGTATTTGACCCGGAACATTAGTGGTCCCTTAAGCACTTCTCCACAAGCGGTACTTGTCCGGCTTGGCGCGTTTTGCTAATGAGTCCGTACAAACGGGGGTTTGGATAATGTCGAAACGCAATTTCCTGTCACCAATGGCCTTGTCGGCCACGATGATTCTCGGCGGCCAAGTTCAGGCTGCAGTCCTTGTCGAATCGGCAAATCAGCCTTCGACCAAGCTCGCTGAAGCTGGCACTGTCCCGGCGGACCTCGGCTACGGTGAGGTGCTAGATCGCTCAAATGGTACGGACGTTATCATGGCGTACCACACCAGCCATTCGAGCCATGCTAGTCACGGGTCTCACTGCTCTGGCTACAGCTATTGTTGATGGCGGACACCCCTCGCGAGAGCGAGCTCGTCCAGACTGCCCAAGTCAAGTTTGATCTGTCAGTCTTCAGCCTCGACTGTGTAAAGCGCGCAGCGTATCGGGTAACCGGCAACGCTGCGGTTGAGATCACGATCGAGGGCGGCTTCGCAGTATGCACGATCAACTTCAGCAAGGCGGCCGCGCGAACTTCGGCCGACGCAGCGGTAGAAAGACTGCGGCTAGAGGTCTTGGATCAGGACCTGCGTAGCAGCATCGCCGCCGAAACCGCCACTGTTAGAAACGCGATACTGGCGCTTGCGTTTTCCAGATCGGGCCTGCAGTCCGATGACTAAGTTTGCTCCGGCAACTGAGTTCCAACGACCGTTGGAGGACACTTATCAGCTCGCGTACTTTCGTTTTTCCCAGTTGGACGACGAGCGGTATGTGCTGACCAACCAAGCGGGCGAATATCTGGTATTGCCGCGCGCCGTGCTGGCTTCGTTTATCAGGCACGAGCTTCCCAGCACACACCCCGCCTACTCCCGCCTGCGCAGCAGGCAGTTCCTCTTTGATGCATCCTCCAATATCGGCAAGGAGCTGCTGGCGCTGAAGGTTCGGACCAAGGCAAGAAGGCTTGAGAACTTCACCTCGCTTCACATCATGGTCGTGTCTTTGCGGTGCGAGCACTCCTGCCCCTACTGTCAGGTATCTCGCCAAAGCGAAGATCGTTCAGCCTTCGATATGTCAGAGGAGACTGCCGAGAAGGCGTTGGCGCTCATTTTCCAGTCTCCAAGTCCGGCTATCAAGATCGAGTTCCAAGGCGGCGAGCCGCTCCTGAATTTCCTGTTGATCCAACACGTCGTGCATCGGGCTGAAGCGATCAACAAGGTCGCCGGGCGGTCGCTGCAATTCGTCATCACGACGAATCTCGCCGTCATCACCGACGAAATCTTGGAATTCTGTCGCGTGCACAGGATTTTAATTTCAACGTCGCTCGACGGAGCGGCCACTCTTCACAATGCCAATCGACCGCGCCCGGCAAAGAACAGCTACGAATTGGCTGTGGCAGGTATCCACAAGGCCAGACTGGCTCTCGGCCATGAACGCGTCAGCGCACTTATGACAACGACCAAAGCCAGTCTTCCACTGGCGCGCGAGATCATTGACGAATACGTGCGGCTAGATTTCCCCGGAATATTCCTTCGGCCGCTTTCCCCTTACGGCTTCGCGGTCAAGACGAAATCGTACGCAGCCTATGACGTGGACCGCTGGCTCGATTTCTACTTCGACGGGCTGAATTACATCCTGGAACTGAACCGTAACGGCATTCCTTTCAAGGAGTTTTACGCGGCCACCATCCTTACAAAGATGCTCACGCCTTTCGAGCCAGGATATGTGGATCTTATGAGCCCGGCAGGCATCGGTATCTCCGCCGTTGTCTATAACTATGACGCCAGCGTCTACGCGTCCGACGAAGCACGAATGTTGGCCGAAATGGGCGACAAGACATTTCTGCTCGGGAATGTCCACGAAAACACCTATGGCGAGATTTTCGGGTCCGACGCTCTCCTCGATCCTATCGAGCAATCTTTTGCAGGCTCCGTACCGATGTGCGCCGACTGCGCTTACGAGCCGTTCTGTGGCTCCGATCCAGTATTCCATACCGCAACGCAGGGCGACTTTGTTGGCCTCAAAACGCGGTCGGGATTCTGCAATCGCAATATGTCGATCTTCAAGAGGCTGATCGACCTTATGGAGAGGGACGTTACCGCCCGAGAACTCTTTCTAAGTTGGGCGAATTAGGATGTTGCGACTGAGTGGCTTCGCTGTGTCAGCAAGCGTCGGTGATTTCTCACAGCGAGTGGCACTTAGGCTCGTGACGGGCCAAGCTGACCAAGCGCCTAACCGAGAACATGATGCGTATCTTTTCAAGGGGCAGACGTTTCATCCTGAATGCCAGTGGGTTGTCACCTTTGAGGAGCATCGGCCGGAAGCTGAGCGACTGTTTTCAGACCGACGACTAGTCGTTCTGCCCCACGAGTTCGACTACCTTAGCGAAGGAGACGTCATCCGCTTTGTGCCGGATCGAAAGGCAGTGCGTGTCCTGTTCAGAAAGGATGCCAACGCGAACTATTTCCTCGTAACGGAGCGGTGCAACCACCTGTGTTTGATGTGCTCCCAGCCACCCAAAGACGTTGATGATCGCTGGTTGGCGAGGGAGATTTTGGATGTGCTGCCCCTGCTGCCCGTAACGACCCCGTTTCTCGGGATCACTGGCGGTGAGCCAACGCTGGTGGGTGAGGACTTTTTTGACATTTTGTCATCAGCTCGTGACCACCTTCCGTCTACGCCGGTTCATATTCTTTCCAATGGCCGGACGTTCAAGGATCGGCAATTCGCAGAGCGCTATCAAGGGATTGGACATCCTCGTCTTTCGGTCGGCATACCGATCTATTCCGCCGACCCGGAAGTTCACGACTACGTGGTTCAGTCCAAAGGCGCCTTCGATGAGACCATCCGCGGGATCATGAACCTGAAGGCCGTCGGGGCTGAGGTTGAGATACGAGTTGTCGTTCACAAGCAGACCTATGAAGGTCTCGTCGACCTGTCAGATTTCATTTTTAGAAACCTCACCTTCGTAGACCACGTGACGTTTATGGGACTGGAGATCACTGGCTTCACAAGGGCAAATATGGATAAGCTCTGGATGGACCCGTACGACTATCGAAGTGAGTTGCGGGCGGCTGTGCAATATCTGGCTGCGGCTAGGATCAATGTTTCAGTCTACAATCACCAGCTCTGTCTTCTTGATGGCTCTATCCACAAGTATGCAAAGCGGTCGATTAGTGACTGGAAAAATGCGTACTTGAACGAGTGCACAAGCTGCTCCAAGCGCGCCGAATGTGGTGGCTTCTTTTCATCTAGCCACCTTGCACGAAGCTCCCATATCTCGGCGTTTCAAACAAAATAGAACATCAGATTGGTTGAAAATTACGAAAGCCGTTCGCCCGGTGGGATAACCTAGCCTAAATCTTAGAAATACAATCTGTGCGCTGCTGACTCGGATAGCGATTGGAGAGAATATGACCTTCGATTTTAAAAATGCGTCCAAGGCGGAGCTTCGAATTGAGTATAAACGTATCGCCGATGAAATCGGCGACGATCAATTTTTTACAAAGAAAGAGCTAAATCACCTTCCGGAGATTCTTTCAGACGGTGAGCAGGTATTGGCATTCACTTCTGGGCTCATGGACGGCGACACGTGGCTCATCACCCTGACAGACCGACGTATCATCTTTCTCGACAAAGGAATGATCTACGGCCTGAAGCAGGCCAGCATAGGCCTTGACAAGGTAAATGCTGTTAGCGGCAAAACGGGGCTCATCTTTGGTTCGATCACCATCGAAGACGGAGCTTCGCAGCGGCACATCAGCAACGTTTGGAAGAAGACTGTTGTCAAATTCGTAAATAAGGTTAGGGATGCACTGGAGCAGAGAAGGCAGCCAGCTCCAGTCTACAATCAACCGCAGGGTACCGACGTGGTGTCAATGCTTGAGCGTCTCGGCGCTTTGAAGGCGACCGGAATCATCACAGATCAAGAATTCGAACAGCAAAAAAGAAAAATACTGGCAGGATAATGGAATTTACAGGGGTCGTTGTCGGGATTATACTCTTCATCTCTATTTATTTTTGCGTCGGTATTACCTTGCGCTTCATTTGGGAGTGGTGGATACTCGTTATGTCGACCCCATCGCTTTTTGCGGCAGCTCTGCTGTACGGGTGGATTGGTGCACTTGTATCCATAAGCCTTTGGGCCTGGACGCTTACCTTGAACAACTCGTGGCACTCGAGTGCGGTGTATTTCAGAGGCGCAGATTGGCTTGATAGGCGGTTTAACTTCAAGGATACCTAGCCGCTGCGGTTCCTCGCGCCCAGAGCCGTTATGACTATGGCGGGGCTTTAGTGTTTTTATCGAGGAAATTCAATGAAAGTAAACGTCATCGGATTGACGGCAGCATTTCTACTCGGCTGCACCGCTTCCGCATACGCTGATTGCTTGGGTGAAAGCGACTACAGGGTCTGCACAGATTCCTATTCCGGCAAAAATGGGGATCAACATGTGAGATCGTACGATACCGAAGGAATAACTATTCGATTGACACCGAAACTCTTCGCTTTCCGAACGGAGGCCAAGAGGTCACCAGTAGCGATAGCGAAGGAAACTCCTACTCCATTCGCTCCTGGACAGACAGCACCGGAACTCATTCCGTGGACACTGAAGGCAACGAATGCACCATCACGCCATCAGGTACGATGATGGGATGCGGGGAATAGTGCGATGCGATGAAGAAGTTCGGCGTCTTTGGCTGCACTGGTTGCGTAGCCGCCATTATCATAGGGTGGCTGCTCGGTGTGCGCATATTGGTAGTTCAACCGATCGGAGCCATTCCTGAGGGTGTAACTGCCATAGTATATGGGGTTCCGGATCTGCATCTCGTTGACAGTCCGGATGCCATCTGCCAACGAACCCAAGGGGGCGTCAGTCTCCTATGTAGAGGAATGACAGCTGCGGCAATTGCCAACCACGGCAAGATCCTTGCTCGGCTACCCTACAGCGAGATGCTTTTTCGTCTTAGCGGCGCTCCCGTTCTTGACCGGTAAGCCGGACGGCTTTCGATTTGCGCATATGTTGTTGTTGCACATCAGGGTATACTTGGAAGTGACACCAAAGCGTCGGGTTCAGCAGGGTTGCGCTGGGCAGCCCGGTCAGCGTCCGACACTTGCGGACGCTCCGTTATAAGACATTCCCTCTTCCTCTCGGGGGCGCGCGCGCCACTGTTCGACCCGCTCGTCGACCCATCCTACGGATGGAGCCCAGGACCTCGACTTGCTGGCCGTTTATGGACCGGCCGCTGGGTTGCTTTTCGGCATCGGCACACCAAGAAGCTTTGGACGCCTACGAGGTAGTGGCAGCTCGCTGAAGCGCCTAGCTCGCCTAATCACTTCGGATAAGATCGTCGTAAAGCGAGAGATATACGAAGCTCCGCCAAACGGGGGGTGCGGCTCGCAGCAGCAACAAATTTGCGTCAGGCTTCACGGAAGCTCTTGAAAAGATATGCCGAGCGCAAAGACCATACCCAGCCGTGGGACATGGCCGGTGCAGTTGGGGGTGCTTGTGGGGCTTAACCGCACCGGCCACTGCGGGAAGATATGAGACCCCCACTCCTCTGCCTAAGATATAGGCATATTAGCAAGCGAGCAAATTATCTCGCAATGCCACCTTGAAGGCTCAACCGCGAAGCCAACTTAATTCCGAGAGAGCGGACGGAACTGGTGAGCGCTTTGTCGAACCCCGGAAGCAGTGAGCATCTTTGGGCATTGGACCTTGCCGACCTGCGCAAGGAGTTTGGAAAGTTTCGTCAAGAGCGCGGGACAACGCCCCTTGAGTGGGACGAGCACACCGAAGCTGTTCCTTGAAGAACGACGGGAACGCCGCCGGGAACCGGATTTGTCCGAGCCGTTGGGGATGGCTAGGCTAGCGTCGCGATCATCATTCACCTTCCGGCGTGGGGGTCTTGTTGTCAGCCTTCGAACGCATGCACACACACACCCCGGAACTTTTGCCGGGTCGCCGTGTTCGTTGGTGATGACGAAAATTGTTGACCTTGGACCGCCTAAGCCCGGCAAGCCACATGACGCTGACTGGCCGGAGCATTTCCATGCGTGCCCCATCTGCGGCCAGCAGGTAGACCGACACGACTTCCGGCAGGTGATGTGGCACGAGCAGCCCGATCACGAGCCGCTCGATCTCAACCAATAAAAAGCCTGCCGCCCTTCCGGCCGCGCGGGCTGACGACAGAGACGTCACACCGCAAGCCTCACCAGCAATGGAACAATCGGCCATCACCGTCGCGGCCCTGAGGGTACCCAGCCGCAGGAGGGTCCTAAAGCCGCACAACCTTGTCGAGATGCAGGCGTATCCGCTGGCCTTCTGCGAAGGCCAGTGCGAACGATTCCAGGGCGAATGAGCGTGTAATTTCCTGGTCAGTTTCAATGATGCGGACGACCCATTCGCCACTGGCTCCGACCACTTCCACGCAAGGCGCGGCCTTGCAGATTGGCACCACGTTGCCCATCACGTCCTCCCTACGAAAAGCAATGGCGAGTCGACTTAAAACCGTCGTAGCCGGTAGATCAATAACAATTGCTTGTTCGGATCGGACGAACCAACCTGGATGGGCAATACGACCGGGGGCTAATGCCACTTCGGTCAGGCGAACCCTCCGGGGAACCTACCGTGAGATAGCCTCTGCTTCAGGTCGTTGGCATTCAGGATGGCGGCCAGCTCTTCGGCATACTCCATGTCGGGAAGGTCGACAGATGGGTGGCCCGCTACAATAGCCGGGAGCCCGGTGAACACGTCGAATACCGTCCACGTCCCATCCGGTTCCTGCCTTTCGTCGTACCGCAGAGTTGCCATGAGGGGATCATATAGTCACCCTTAGGTGTTGGGAATATTTGGTCCACGGAGGCTCGCGATCCGGAGCGCTGATTTCGCCGCTTTGAAGATTGCCGATCTCGTCGACAGAGATCAGGCCGCTCAATCTGCGATCGAACTTTATGGGATGGAAGCACCGACCGCCGTGGCGCACTGCGCTTTGGAGGCGCATTTCGACGGTCGACCAGATGACTACCGCTTTTGGTGCGATGTCTTTCACCAACTGAGAAAACCAAACTGACGGAACTTTGCCGCAGCATCTTGTTCGGTCGCGCATGGCTAGAATAGCCGACCTTGGACCGCCTATCCCCGGCAAGCCACACCAACCGCAGGACTGTGACGATCGATTTCACGCATGCCCGATCTGCGGTCAGCAGGTCGACAAACGCGATTTCCGCCAGGTGATGTGGCACGAGCAACCAGATCACGATCCAATTGAACTGGATCAGTGAGGCAGGAACAACTTGGCAGCCTTGAGGGCCACGTCACACTAGGAAGGAAAGCGCGGGCCGGACCCTTTGCCGCCGGCCGGCAGCGGTAAGGCATCCTCACGAGCGCTGCGGTGGACCAACTTTTCCATTTACGCGTTGTTCCTAAAGCAAATGAAAGGTCGTGTCCCATCAGGTGGTGTAGCTCGGCGGTAGCGAAGCCGCTCACGAGCGCGCCGTTAGTAGCGCTGTAGCCAGCGAGCGGGGTGTGGGTGGTCATCGGCGCTTTCCGGTAGGGTTTGGTTGTTGACGCCAACCCATTTCGGAAGGACCACCGATGACCGACGACATGATGAACCTGCGCACGCTCGTGGAGAAGACCCCGGATGCCGATCTGCTGCGGGAGATGATCGGCTTTGCCGCCGAGCGACTGATGGAAATGGAGGTGGGCGCGGCCACCGGCGCCAGCTATGGCGAGAAGAACCCGCTGCGGCTCGCCCAGCGCAATGGCTACCGCGACCGGGACTGGGAGACGCGGGCCGGCACGGTCGAGCTGCGCATCCCGAAGCTCAGGAAGGGAAGCTACTTCCCAGGTTTCCTCGAACCGCGCCGCATGGCCGAGAAGGCGCTAACCGCCGTCATCCAGGAAGCTTATGTGCAAGGCATCTCGACCCGGTCGGTTGACGACCTGGTCAAGGCCATGGGTATGAGCGGCATATCCAAGAGCCAGGTCTCGCGGCTGTGCGAGGAGATCGACGGGAAGGTGAAGGCCTTCCTCGAGCGGCCGATCGAGGGCGATTGGCCATACCTGTGGATCGACGCCACTTACCTGAAGGTCCGCCGCGGTGGGCGGATCGTCTCGGTCGCCGTTATCATCGCCGTCGGCGTCAACGCGGACGGCCGGCGCGAGGTACTGGGCATGGAGATTGGCACCTCGGAGGCCGAGCCGATCTGGACAGAGTTCCTGCGCAAGCTGACACGTCGCGGCCTGCGCGGCGTCAAGCTCGTCGTCTCCGATGCTCACGAAGGCCTCAAGGCGGCCGTCACCAAGGTGCTGTGCGCGACATGGCAGAGGTGCCGCGTCCACTTCATGAGGAACGTGCTGGCCCATGCCGGCAAGAGCGGCCGCAGGGTCGTCTCAGCCTTCATCGCCACCGCTTTCGCCCGGGAAACGCCCGAGGCCGCGTCCGTACAATGGCGCGCCGTCGCCGACCAGATCCGGCCGAAGGTGCCGAAGCTGGCGACAATCATGGACGACGCCGAGCCCGACGTGCTGGCCTACATGACCTTCCCCAAGGAACATCGCGCCAAGCTCCACTCGACGAATCCGATCGAACGTCTCAACGGCGAGATCAAGCGGCGCACCGAGGTCGTCGGAATCTCAGGCCGAAACGATTGTCAACCAGAGGCGCTGAGGGAGCTATACCTCACGTTTGGGTGTTGCTCTCGCGCAATAGCTAAGTCGGCAAACGAAAGAAGTCGCTCGGTTTTCAATAGCCGGGCGCTCTTGCTCATGGAACAATCAGACTCAGCGCGAGTTTGAATGCGACGATGAGCAAAGATTACGCAATAGAATCATCCGTTTGTATCGAAATGGCACGGTCGCTCCGATCATGTCTGGCGGAAGAGCGAGCGCTCATGCACCATTTCCGGGAGGAACTCGCCTCGGCACGGAGTGACAGTGTTTACTCCCGCCAGGACCGCATCAGATTCGAACAGCAAAAAGCCCCTGCCGTGGGGCTAGGGCTTGATGGGATGGCCCGCGCCTGCTTCCGAGGCTGCGCGGGCCATCCCATGACGAGTGAGGGACGCATCTTGGTCACCGGCACGGACCGCTGAAGAACGAGCCGGTTGTAGCCAAACAGCCTCAGAGCGGGAATGTTCCCGCCTGACGCAAAAACACCCGTGGCTCAGCCAGCGGGCTCTGTTGCAGGGGCACTGTGCACGGGGGCGGCGTCTGCCGTCAATGCAGTTTGCCGACTAGCCGAGCGTATTCGGCTTCAGCCCTGCCATATGACCCATCAG
>NZ_AYXC01000046.1:0-13365 GCF_000502275.1 Mesorhizobium sp. L103C131B0
AGGATTCTGCTTTCAATTCGCGCAATCTTCATTAATCGTTCCCTTCAAGTTCGCATCTTTATAGATGTTATATTGCTGGACGCTGGCGACAAAGGTATGCATCACCGCTAGAATTCGCTCGTTGCGGGTGATGACGCGGGCGGAGCCATCTGGGCCCGCATCGCCGCGCTTGACTAAAAAACCTCGATCCTTATGCCTATCTGAAGGCCACCCTTGATGCGATCGCCGGTGACCACAGCGTGCCGCTACAAGCGCGCCCAAAGCTTGCAACAAACCTTGCAACCTTATTTGCAAACAACCGCCGCCCCGGCCGCGCTTCCAGGCGTGACGGGTCACTGGGATCAGGCCACCGCTTACCTTTCAAGCATAATGGGCCAACAAGACTGTGGGTTTCAATGAGGTTAAACGCTCACTTTGCATGTGCCGTTGGCTCCGAGTGGCTGATTAGCTGCGGTCCGGGCGTCAGCAGGTGTTCGCCTCTATTCGGGCTTACCTTTGACCGTTGCGCTGAAGGTACCACAACCGGCGCCTCGCAAACGCAAAGGTTTTGCAAATTTGTCTACTCTCGTTATATCAGCACGGCGAGATGGCCCGCCTCCGTCGGCGATTTTGTAGACTGCGACAGAGATCAACAGCCGAATCAAGCCCCGGCCAGCGCTCGCCCGGGAACGGGAGCACAGCCTGATTTTTTAGGTGTCTTCCTCGAACTCCGTCAGACGCTCCCCGACCCCGGCATGCGCGATGGCGCCCCGGCATCTGCACCGGGACTTCGCCGCGAGCCGCAGTCTGGGCATATCTGTCGACGCCAGCGTTTCCTCTATGCTGCCTCTTGACGGCGCTCAGGAACTGGTGGGTGCGTCCGCGCTGCGGGTTGCCGAACAGCTGCTCCGGCGTGCCCTGCTCCTCGATCCTGCCGCCGAAGAAGAAGCAGACACGACGGCGATGTCGCTGGCGAAGACCATCCTGTGCGCGACCATCAGCATGGTCAACCTGTAATCCGAGACCAGCCGGCGGATGACGTTCGTCACCTCGCCGATGGCCTCCGGACCCAGCGCCGATGTCACCTCGTCGAAAAGCATGACCCTTGGGCCGTGGAGTGCTCCCCGTTTCACCGGACAGTCGGCTTAGTACTACAGTTGCGGATGTGATGCCGTTTGTAGTGACAGATGGTGGCCGTAGCCTGATGTCGTCGTCACCATAACGACCAGGCGATGATGAAGGGTTTTGTGTCGGTGGGAAGATGAGGATGCGGGCGAGGAGATGGCGAATCTCGGGGATGCTCGGGACGAGCGCAGCCATCGGGATCAGGCGGCGATTGGCTCCTTTGGACTCGTTTCGTTGGGTTTGCTCCATGCGCTGCGGCGAAGATCAGCCGATAGCTTCGAGAGGAATGCCAGGGCGGCCATGCACAGGCTCATATGGCGATGCCATCCGTGCCAGGACCGAGCCTCGCAATGATCAAGTCCGAGATCATCCTTGGCGCGCTCAAAACACTCCTCGACCGCCCAGCGCAGGCCGGCCACTGCCGCCAATTCGGCCAAGGAGGAACCGGGCGGGGCGAAGACCAGGTAGTAGGCTTTTTCTCCGGATGTCGATCGCTTGCGGCGGACGAGAAGCCAATGCTCGAAGCCGCCTTTTGACGTCCAAGGGCGGCGGATGCGTGTCCACTCGTAGAGCCGAGGCCCTTTGGCGCCTTCACCTGCCGCATGACAGGCCCAGTCGTCGGGCTCGAACTCGCTGGCCAGTTCCTCGGGCGAGGTTTCCTCAAACCCACGATCCTCTCCACGGCGCATGAAGTGAGAGCCTCGAACCGCCAAGACATAGGGCTGCTGGCGAGCTTCCAGCATCCGGCGAAGGCTGCTGTCCGCCCCGTAGACAGCGTCGCCAAGAACGTAAGCGCACGGGACGCCGGCATCGAGCGCCGCCTCGACCATGGCGCACGCCATCTTTGGCTTGGTCGCAAACTCGACCGTCTCCGGGATCGACGCCCTGGCAACATCGCGCCCGATCCTTTGTCCAGCTCTCTGGCAGATAGAGGCGACGATCGACCAGCGCTTGGCCGTAGCGGCCCGTCGATAGCCATATCGCTCACTGACCAACCTTCGGATGGCTGGCAGCACCTCTGCATCCTCGGCCTTGCGATAGGGACCACGAGGCTTCGACTTGCCGTTCAGTCGCTCGACGAGGTTGGAGCGGGAGACACCCAAGGTATCGGCCACCGTCTTCATTGGGAACCGTCACGCGAGCTGGAGCGCATGCTCGGCCGCACGCGTTCTTCGAGCTTTTTGACTTAGGAATTGCCGACGACAGGTTCGTCTGAATCCACGGCGGCTGCCCCTCCCTCGCTCAACAATCTGCGCCACCGATAACGGAGATTTGGCGCAACCCCATGCCGGCGGGCGGTAGACGATACCGTCTCGCCCGCCTCAAAGCTATCCTCGATGATCTGCAGCTTTTGCTCGGTTGTCCACCGCCTGCGGCGGCCGTCGCCCGTTATCACTTCATGCGTCGATACTCGTTGGACATAAGCTTATCCCCAAGCCTGTGCTTGAGCCTTTCTACTTATGCCGACTGTCCGGTCGAAATGGGGGGCACTTCAGGCTGGTCGTGGTCGAGTAGCTCAGCCATTCGGCTTTCGCCCTCACAGATCAGGGCGGGCGGATTTCGCGCACCAGGCTCTCCCGAGAGTAACCGCGTCAAAAAACCGTGCTTGCGCCCAAGTTGGAGCGATGCGTGGAGTTGCCAGGAGGAAGCACGCCGTCAGAGTCTCGAACTTTGATTCGTCGGCTTCCTAACCCGTCTTGTGCACGACGGAGCGTCTGAGAGGTTGGCGGATGTAGCGTAAGCTATTGATTTGGCGTAGGATTCGGTTGTCTAAGCCAGCCCTGCCACCGCATCTCGCGAGCCACACCCGCCATGACCAACGATACGTTGCTGCCGCTCTCATTTCCAGCCGTTGGACGCAAGAAGATCACAGCTGCGTTTGACGGCGGACGCATCACCTCGGATGGTGGCGTCATGCTTTTGGCCGCGGCCGAGCGACGCCTGCAACTGGCCGACAGGTTGGCCGCTGCGATCCACGATCCGCGCGACCCACAGCCGGTGACACACGCCATGGCCGACATTCTGCGCGCCCGCATCTTTGCGACCTCATGCGGCTACGAGGATGCCAACGATCTCGACCGACTGCGCACCGACCCGGCCTTCAAGCTCGCCTGCGGGCGGCTGCCCGACAGCGGGATTGATCTGTGCTCGCAGCCGACCTGCTCGCGCCTGGAGAACCTGCCCGACCTGCGCACCGTCATCCGGCTCGGCTGGGTGCTGGTCGATCTGTGGCTGTCGAGCTATGCCGCGCCGCCCAAAAGCGTGACGCTCGACATCGACGACACGGTTGATGTCGTTCACGGCCATCAGCAGCTCTCGCTCTTCAACGCCCATTACGACGAGCGCTGCTTCCTGCCGATCCACATCTACGACGCCGCGACCGGACGTCCGGTCGCCATGATCCTGCGTCCTGGCAAGACCCCGACGGGCAAGGAGATCCGCGGGCATCTGCGCCGGCTGTCCGGCGCATCCGCGCCCGCTGGCCGGCCACCCGCATCCTGGTCCGCGGCGACGGCCACTATGGCCGGGCCGAGGTCATGGCCTGGTGCGAGAACAATGCGCTCGACTACCTCTTCGGATTGCCCGGCAACAAGGCTCTCCAGCGTCTCGTTGATGAAGCCGCCGCGCGCTCGAGCAGAAGCCGGTGCTGCGCGGCTATGCCGAGACCCGATACAAGGCGAAATCCTGGAAGACGCAACGCCGCGTCTGCGCCCGCATCGAGGCAACCACCCGCGGCCTCGACATCCGCTTCGTCGTCACCAATCTCGACAAAGGCTCTGCCGCGCATGTCTACGACGTGCTCTACTGCGCCCGCGGCCAGGCCGAAAACCTGATCAAGATGCACAAGAGCCAGCTTGCCTCCGACCGCACCAGCTGCCGCTCACCGATTGCCAACCAGGTGCGCCTCGTCCTGCACACCGCCGCATTCTGGCTCATGCTCACCCTGCGCGAGGCGGTGCCCACAACCGATCATCTCAGCAACGCCGAGTTCGCCACGCTGCGGCTCAGGCTCCTCAAGCTCGGCGCCCGCGTCATCGAAACCGCCTCGCGAATCCGCCTGGCCTTCGCCGCCGCCTGTCCCGAGGCCAGCCTGTTCCGACAAATCGCTCTCACGCTGCAGCCCGCAGGACCGTGAGCGCCGGGGCATCAAAGCCCCGCCGAACCCGACACCGTGACCCTCCAGCGCGTTCCAAAGTCCAGTCTCAGCTGCGGTGAAAAAGACGCCTCACACCTGCATGACCGAACGCTCAGCGGCGCTCGAACCACAAGGCTCATGAATAGGACGGGCTAGCTGCGCCGTCTCAGACAATGCAGCCACGTCTGACGCACTTCCCGGTAGAAGCCGCTGAGCACTGGATATCTGTGCCGCCTGCCGTAGCTTCCTTGGTTGAAGCCGAGCCGTTGCAGATCCTTCGCATAAATATACACAATCTTTGCAACCGCCGTCCGGCGACGATGGTAAGTTCACTTCTGATGTCAGGCACGGCTGAACAGGCGGATGCCGATTTTTGCTCCTGTAGGTCGCAGGGAACAGAACTTAGGAGACAGCCAATGGCAAGAAACGCGCTCATCCTGATCGAAGGTCACAGGGGTAATGGTCCGCTCTACGTCCAAGCGGCTCAGCGTCTTGGTCTTCATCCAATCACACTGTCGACTAATCCGACTCAGTACGAGTATCTTGCAGCGGAAAACGTTGAGACAATCCTTATCGATACAGACAATCTCGATGCGCTGGTCCAAGAATGTTCCCGGCTGCGGGCTACGTATGGCATTGCCGGCATTACCGGCTTTGCGGGCCACGACGAGTCGGTCTCTGCGACAGTTGGCAAGCTCTGCCGGTATTTTGATTTATCGGGACCGAACCCAGCATCGATTGAACAATGCTGTGACAAATTCGTTCAACGTCAGCTCCTCGCGGAGGCCGACGTTCCAATACCTGCCTATCGCGTGGCAGCGAATGCGGCGGACGTAGAAAGCTGCGCTGCGGCGCTCGGCCTGCCGGTGATTGTTAAGCCAGCCGTAGGCAGTGGCAGCATGGGTGTCCGATTGTGCCGCAGCACCGATGAGCTGGCCGAACATACGGCCTATCTGTTGGACGGGGAGCACATGTGGCGCTCCCAGCCGAAGGTACTGGTGGAAGAATTCGCAGAAGGCCCAGCGTATTACGCTGCAGTAATGGGACATGAAGTCGTTGGGATTGGGGCCGCTGACTACAATCCGCCACCGCATTTCGTCTATCGAGAGTGCACTATTCCGGCACTGCTGACCGATGAGGAGCACAAGCGCGTCGCCGATGTCTCGCTGAGCTGTTTACCAGCTCTCGGCCTCGACTGGGGGCCAAAAAGTATTGAAGTCCGATGGACCAAACGCGGCCCAGTCGTCATTGAAGTCAATCCGCGTCTTAGTGGTGCGCCCACTCCTCAACTGATCAAGCTGGCTTACGGTGTCGATCTCATTAGCGAGCACATCAAGCTCGTCATCGGCGATGAAGTGAACTTGCGCAAAAGAGAATCCCAGGTTGCGGCTGTGCGATTTCTTGTCGCTGATAGCGAGGGCACCCTCGATTGGACTGATGGCGCGAGCCGGGCAGCTGCTGTAACAGGTGTCGCCGAGGTCAGATTATATGTGGAGCCTAAGGCGCCGATCGTCAGGAAAGGCGATTACCGAGACTGCATCGGACATGTCGTCGCCGCTTCACCCAGCCATGCTCAGACGGAAGCGATACTGCAGCGTGCCGTCGCCTCAATCGGTTGGTCGATAACATCACCGTGATGGCTTTGCGCCGACTGCACAGTCTGAATTACTGCGAAGACTCCTTATGAGCCACAGTTCAAACAGCTGAATTTACGTTGCTTAGGCAAGCGCCTACATCGCCCGTGACACGGCGACGGCCGGGGCGGCACTCGGCCTCAGGCTCACCTCACTCCCTTCGGCGACCCAACGGCATATCCGCGGCAGTGTGAAAACGCTGAACCGGACTAACCCCGAAAGGTCATTCTGCCCGATGCCGAAACCATCTGATCCTGCTGCCGAAATAGCTCGATGTTACTACGAAATCCAGCCGCACTCCGGCTTCCGCTTCGTCTCACCACGCGAGTTCAGGGCGAAGACCGCTGGTGCCTCATGCAACCCGATGCCTGTCTCGGTCAAACGAGCCCCCCCTCCCACTGGTCCTTTATTGGTTGTTAGAAAATTCCTCCGATACTACTTGCTCCAGGTTTGCCAAGCATCAACTTTACCTGCAATATGAAGCCACACGCAACAGAAAATTCAATAACTCATCACATTGTATTAACAGTATTTGTATTGTTATGAGTAATCGCTAGGTCTATACGGGAACTGCGTCTTTTAATGGCGAGAGGCGCCGTCTGCAGGGGCATCCCTGCACCAATACACTCTCAGGGGACGGCAGATCCATCGGGTAGAAGGATGCGGGTTTCCAGCAGCCCCATAGGACAAAGCACCAAGGAAGGAACGAATATGACCATGTTACCCGAAATTTCACTGGCAAAACTGACGTCCGATGCAACACGGAGTGATGAGCGAGGGCGCCTGCAAATGGCCTGCCAAGAGTACGGGTTCTTCTACCTTGTTGAGCACGGCATCCCGAAGGAACAGATCGCACAAGCCATCGAGGCTTCCCGGCGGTTCTTCGCCTTGCCACAGTCGATCAAGGAACGCTACGGTCACACCTCTCAAACCGTGTACCCCGCTGTCGCCCGTGGATACAGTCCGTTGCACGGCGAAATACTGCATCCCGACGCCCACACTGATCCAAAGGAATTGTTTGGCCTCGGAATCGAGAACGAAGGAGACCGGCGTCCGTTTGGCGGAATCACGCGTTTTCCTGACGACGCATTGGCTCCAGGTTTCGCGCGAAGCCTGCTCGTTTTGCAGGCTACCGTGCTCAACCAGGTTGTTCCGCAGATCGGGACCGCGCTCGCCGACCTGATCGAAATGGAACAGGGTTGGTTCGAACGCCATTTCAGCCCGCCGACGCTCATGCAACGCGTGATCCGGTATCCAGCTCGTGGCGGCACGTGCGGGAAGCACACCGACGGTGGCTTCTTCACGCTTCTGCTGCAGGAGGAGCTCCCCACGCGATCATTGCAGGTCTGGTTCCACGGGCGCTGGGTGCCAGCGCCGAGCCTGCCCAACAGTCTCGTAGTCAATTTGGGGGATATGTTTCAGGTCTTGAGTGACGACCGCTTTAAGAGTACGCCGCATCAGGTCGCGCACAGTGGTCTGACTGACCGAATTTCGCTTCCCTTCTTTATCTATCCCGATATCGACGCTCGCCTGACCTCGCGGCAAGAGCGGCACGCCT
Organism: Mesorhizobium sp. L103C131B0; assembly: GCF_000502275.1. Taxonomy (NCBI): domain Bacteria; kingdom Pseudomonadati; phylum Pseudomonadota; class Alphaproteobacteria; order Hyphomicrobiales; family Phyllobacteriaceae; genus Mesorhizobium; species Mesorhizobium sp. L103C131B0. The sequence goes on from NZ_AYXC01000046.1 coordinate 7,433, forward strand.
TCAGTGTCGCAGAAATGATGCTGCGCAACATGGAGTCAGTCGAAAACGGCAATGGCGCGGGACGCGCAAGAGAGTTGCAGTAAACATCGATCTCTGAAGGCGGGCCTATGCCGACGACGCGGCGCACCTCAGCGTGGTGCTGGGAAAGCTCTCCCACAGCTAAATTCGTATGCCGTCGCGCTATAGCGCGGCGGCCTGCAACGCGCCTGGGTATCCACTAAATCGTGGCTGCACGAGACTGCGCTGCAGCACGCCCTCACAACTGTAGTAGCGGACCTTTCGGATAGTTCGCGGAACCCCGCAAAGCAACGTGGTTGGGCTTGGCCTCTGCGTTCTAATCCTCGACCGAGAGGCCGAAGGGAGGTCGACACTCACCGGATCCCACCTTCTCAGGTCGCCTACATCCGCCGCCGACGGAGGCTTGCATTATCGTTATTGCACATTGGCCCACCTGAGCAGGTAGTCTGCCTCAGGCCAACGTGACGTACTTCAACATTGGTGAGTAGTCCAATCCTCATAATCTTCAAAGACAGGAGAATGTCTCCAATGTACCTGAGCCATGATCTCAACAACGCATTGCAGTCAACCCACAATTGGATTAGCGATCTGATGTGGAGGCTTCGCTGGCATGACCGCGAACGGGTCTACGAAGCCCTAACCGCGACGCTGCACGCCCTGCGCGACTCCCTAGATGGCGACGAGGCCGTTTACATAGGCGCTCAATTGCCAGCCTTACTACGCGGCTTTTACTACGAGGGCTGGCATCCGAGTCGCCGCGCCATTGCTAGGAACCGGAATTCGTTTCTCGATCGGATTCACTACGGCGTCCATCGCGACCCGGCTGTGGATCCGGAAGAGGTTGCCCGCTCGGTCATAGCCCAATTGGCGGACCGTTTGTCTGCAGCAGAGATCGAGGAGGCCAAGGCCGCCACTCCAAGAGTGCTGCATTACCTTTGGCCAGCCTCCGACAGACGTTGCCTCCATGAGCGTATCCACGAAGCCACCGCTGGGGAGGAGAAGAGGAAGGCTGCCCCAGTGCTTACATCAGGACTGGCGGCGTCCAGCAGCAAGGTGTGAAGGGCGGCGAGTCTCAGCTCGCCAGCCGGAACACTGGAATGATTTGAGCAGCCTTTAGCGTGTAGGCCCCAGAACCGACGCGTCACCGGCATAGCGGTCAGTCCTATTATTACTTATTGCAGCCAGCAAACGGTGCAATGCCGGCTTAGTCGATGGTGCGACGAGTGCGGAAGCGGTCGAGCCCCTAGGCGGCGACGAGTGGATGAGGTGCGCCTGTGGCGACGGTAGCCGTCCACGCCGGCCTGGCGCTCTGATGATCGTGTGTTTAACCTGCCGTGGCGGCCAAGACACGGCTCCGCCGACCGGTCGAAATATTGATCGTTTGAGTTTTTGTCAGATCTCAAACATTTCTCTTGGCGTTTTCGTTAGAAAAACGCCCCCGGCCTCTTCGACGACAACGGAGTCAGATAGAAAATGGTCATTCTGCCCGTCGGTTACCCAGGTCAACAAATGGAACACCATGGATTGGCGTATTTCCATCGAGGTCGTCTCATCCAGGCTCTTTACGCCAGGTCCGCCAGTCCACGTCGGTGGAAAGGATAGACCGAGCATATATCCGCAGTGAGGAGCCCTGGGGCTAACGTTCGCAAGGTCAAGACAAGCCTTCCAAGCGGAATAGACGCCCCTAGCAAGACACCCGGGCTTGAGAGCCGCCAAGGCGGCCAGATGCGCTTGATGGCTCACTTCGCTTAATCGCTTTGCTGCTGCAGATGCGGATCCGATGTACCCATATCTGGCCATTGGCGCATGATAGCGATTTACACAGCCCGACAACTCCAGAAGAAGCGGAGCGCCATGTTTGAGAGGCTGTTCGGTCCACGAAGTATGTGGCTCCGCAATCCTGTCCCCCGACCTGAGGAATGGTGGAAAGCCCGGACATTGCCCCCCCGCAGCGATCATCTCACCGTAAATTTTTGCAACGACGGTGTTTTCGACCACCCCCTCACCGGCTGCACCAAGGGCCGTGGAAACCATAAGATCGGAAATTTGAGCAGCGCGCTTGATCTGCTCTATCTCGAAGGGCGATTTTACCTCTCGCAGGCTCTCGACTATGCCCGATGCATCAGTGAAATGAGCTTTGGGTAGATACGATCGAAGATGGGCGTCAATTTTAACCGTAGCGGTACTGTTTCGCTGAAGGCCAACGCGCGCGCCCTTGCCTGCCAACGAGACAATTTTAGCCGTTATCAGTGCAGCGACATCATCCGTGTCTGTGTATCCAACAAATTCAATACCAATAGTCTGCCGAGAAACCGTAAGCGCCTCGATATAGCGTGCGAATAACATTAACCCTGCGTCTGGAAATAGCAGAAGAGCATGAAAGGCAAAATAACCTTCATAATCAAGTCCCGTAATGTAACAGATATCTTCAGGTCTGGTAAATACTGCTGCGTCAATGCGTCGGTTACGACAAGCTTGCTTCACCGCATTTAGCCGACGCTTATGCTCAATACTTGATGGCTTGGCGCGTTGATCCATTCTGGATTCCCAGGTTTGATTGCGATTGTCCACGTTCTTCCTTGGGCGACTGTGTTTTCGTTCGTACAAACACGCCAAATGCGGATGGTAGCAGAGCATCGTCGACACGTTCTCCTGCTATGTGCCTGTGCTCGACCCGCGGTTCAGCTATCGGGCGGAGGATGTGGTCAGGGCACTGGAGCAGATCTGTCCGAAGATCGGCTGTCCAAAGACGATCCGCCGCACAATCGCGATCACCCGAAATTTGTCCATGGTCATGTACGCCATCCCGCGACCGGCGCCGCCAGCTACGATGTTGATCCAAGGAAGCTTCTGACAGCATTCGCCAGTGGTCAGTCGATGTCATCATAAATCTCACCTGCGGCGGAAATCCGGTTTGCGCCCGACCCGGAGGATGAATCGCGCGCCGCGCTTCGCACGACGGTGTGGCCACCCGTGACTCGATACGCACCTTGAAGAGTGCCGCCCGGAGATTGCCTCTCGAGGTACTCGTGCTTCGCCGCAGGGTAGCTCCGCGTCGTCCGCAACCGAGTTTCGAGTTAGGCTCTGAGGAAAAGGAAATTAATGCCGCCCTTTACAATTCGATAATTCCGAGGTCCACGGCTTTTATAGCCGCGACTGTTCTGCTGGCCACAGCCAACTTTCGCATCACGTTTTTCACATGAAAATTGACAGTATCTACGGAAATTCCGAGAATTTTTCCTATTTCCCACGACGATTTTCCTCGAGCCACCCACAAAATGCACTCTTTTTCTCTCGGAGAGAGGCTAGGAGTTTCCTCAATGGCACTCGAATTGGCGAACTCGGCGACCTTCATGTGGAAATGTAAGGCGGCAAGTTCTAAGTACGTGATTGTTCTATTTTTGAATTCGCGTTCGTCGCCTTGAGCAAAGCTCAAAGTGGCAAAGCAGCCATCGGGGCCGTGCAGTGGAACGCTAATGCCTGACTTCAAGCCGAACATAGCAGCCTCGTCGAAAACGCGCCGTTCGTCTTCAGTCGTGCTTGCGGCGTTGTACACCTCGCTCCAGCGAAAGGCGCCTGCCCGCTTTCGACACATCTTGACGATAGGATCTATCTTATCGTAACCCATTTCGAAATAGCGCTCCTGCCATTCATCAGGATAATTCAGCATGACCACCGGGCGGCGTCGGACTGGCCCCCAATCTTTTCGGTCTAGTGTAGGAGAACCATAGGCGATCCACGGGAAGTCAAAATTCAGGGCAAAAGCAGACAGCAGGTGGAACAACCGTTCAGATTGAGCAACGCCATTAGCCTGGTCGAGGAATCGGCCGAACTGGACCGCAAACGCTTGCTCGGCTGCCATTGAGAAGTCCATTGACGGGACCGACACTCTGGTTGCCAGCCTTCGCAGTTGAGGGACTGAAGTCGTCGTCGGGCATCCCATGTTCTCTGCTCCGCAGCCATTTGCGCCGGATGTTTTCGCTGAGGCCGGCATCGCCAAAGCTCTATCAGATTGCCGTAGTGCCCAACATTATCTTCGGATTAAGTCTACGTTACCCAAGCTCCTCCGATAGCTTCATATCGGGACCGTAAATTAAAGTTGGGCAACATTTTCATGATTTTTTTCAAGAAGCATGTCGATATTGACCTGATGGGATGGACGGCCTCCAGACTATGTCGTGCCCCAGCCTTAGTTCCAGCGGCGACGAAGCCGCCGACCTGCCCTGTGTCGGTCCTCTGCCACACGGCTTTTGCCACTTGTGGTTCACTCTGGGCATGATGAGCCTGGTTCCTGCAGTCCCGCGCAAAAGCCACTATCCGCTCACGCCCTCTACGCCGATCGCCGTCTGCCCCAGCCATTAGTCTAGGCACCTGACACATCTGCCCCCGGAGATTGTCCCACCCCGGGCTTCGACGATATCTGTGTCCATAACGACGCGTCAGGGTTTGCTTTCAACTCCAGACAGGTCACCTGCCTCAGGTCTTGCCGGGAGCTTTTGACCGGATGCTCGCCACCAAGGCTCTTAACCTGAGCAACTCGGCCTGAAGGCAGGTCTCTGCTGGTCGCCGACATTCGAGAGGATTTCGCCTTGATGGTCAGCGCCGCGAATGCGTTTCCGTCGAAGACCCGGGCTTCACCTTCTCCTCCAGCTGCTTCTCCGCGGTTCCCGGCGCGTGCCAGAGCGATCCGGCGGACGAGCGCGCCCAACATCATGCGCTTCGCTTCGGCGGACGATGAATTCCTGTGCTCTAATCTAGGCTGGTATGCGATGCCAAGCTCGGGCCAAACTCCCAGAGATCGATGTTGACGACCTTCGAGAGCAGTGCACCGAGGTACCATACCCTCCCCGACACAATCTCAAACGGACAAAAGGCTGCAGCAAAGATATTAACATAGTTATGAAAATCTTCACAAATGCTTTCTTTCAATGCTATCCGATTCGTGCAAGACTCAGTTAGGCGCGAAATAAGAGAATATTCGTTTATAAGACGAGGACATGCATATGGCAGGGAGTACTAACGGTGCGGTATCGTTGTCAGATCTTGAGCTGTACTTCGATGAAGATTACATTCACTTCGGCGACGTTGTTAGCCCCCCCGAAATAAGTGACAGACAATCAGAACTAATTTGGCGAATTCTTTCTCTTAGAGAAGACGTCCCAGTTCTCGAACTTGGGTGCGGGTATGGGCGGATTACCAACCGGTTGGCGGAAAAAGGAGCGCAGGTGGCCGGACTTGATATTTCGCCGATTTTGCTGAAAAAAGCCGAGACAGATGCGGCTGAACTCGGAGTCAATGTTGAATATGTTCTGGGTGACATGCGTTCGCTGCCCTGGCGAGATCGATTCGACGCGGCATTTCTGTGGTACACGACGTTTGGATATTTCGATGACGCGGACAACGAGAGAGTTCTTCATGAAGCCGCTTCCGCACTTAGAAAGGGCGGCCGCCTGCTAATCGACTACCCCAATCGTGTCGATTACCTGCGCCACAAGTCGCCTATCTGTTACGTTACGGAGCGTAGCGACGATGTAAGAATCGATATATTTAGCAACGATGTTCTAAGTGATCGCTCGAACCTCGAAAGGATTGTCGTTCGCGATGGATCCGTTAGACGAACGCACCTTTCTTTCAAACAATATGGCTTTTCTGAATATGTTCGTATGTTGCGAAGCGCGGGATTCGAGACCGTCGAAGCTTATGGACCGGAAGGTGAAGCGTTTACATACAATAGCTCTCGCCTCTTGGTTGTCGCAAACAAATAAAATGCCTCTTCCCTAGAGCAGAATCTGATCCTTAGGCTCGTATCCTGCGGCGCAGAAGTAGTTTGAGCACTGCTCGGCGGTGAAGCGTGGCAAGGCGTCGCGGATTGCGTCCCAAAGCTCGGGGATGTTGCGTGCGGCGGCTTTCCTGAG
>NZ_AYXC01000047.1:0-8401 GCF_000502275.1 Mesorhizobium sp. L103C131B0
ATCAAGCCTTCCAACAGTACCAGCCTGATCAATTACAGCGAGAGCTACCGGTCCGGAGATCGCATCAGCGCCTCTCTGCATATGCACGCGGCCGCCTGAATTGCCGATTTCGCTCAGCTGCTGCTGAATGGCCACGGCTTGCGGCGCATTCAGGGCCCTCTGCGTCTCCGCTGGCCACAACAGCGCTGTGGAATGTTCATTGTTGGGACTACTCACTCGGGTGGCAGGTGGTTGCATGGTCAAGCTCATCCGGCCAAGGGCGGATCTGCTGTCGGCTGGCAGCCAAGACTGGGGGCGGCGGCCCGAACTCCGGCGTCCCAGAGCTTGCGAAAGCCTCCGACACGCTTCTGTTGAGGTCATCCCGTCCATCGGGCATCCCTGGGTTGCTGAAAAAAGACGAGGCGGCTTGATGATCCTGCCCTCGCTGAAGCACCTCGCGAAACCCTTGTTCCAGTCGCAGAAGCTCCTCTGGATTGGTTGGCGGCTCGTCAGCTCGACCATCGAACAGCGGCCGGAGCGCCTCGGACACGTGCTGCTCAAAGCCCACTCGCCGGNGCTTGCCCGTCTTCCAAGCCGGCGTCCTGCACCTGCGACAAAGCTGTTACACGGGATGGATTACTATTTCGCCGGGTCCACACCAGCCTCACATCAAACTGTATCGTCAAAGTCCTGCGCCAATTCACACAGCGGGTCATCGAGTTGAGATTCGGCGGAGAGCGCCTCCTCTGCTCCCGTCAAGGGCGCCGGCTCCGGGAGGGCGCCTGTCTGGCGTTCAAAGATGCGTTTCAGAATGCGATCCGAGAAATAACGCACCTTCCTCAATTTTAATGGTGGCAGACCTTTGATGAGAACAATCTCGTAGTCGTCATCGAGCAGCCGAACCTGTTCGGGACGCAATAGCGGTGCACCTTGATGTGAATTCTGAATGGTCCAGTCGAACGTTCGCGCCTGGCTGTGGGAAATCGATTTTGCTTCAAACGTGTATTCACCGATGGCCTTGGAAATGTAGTTCGGAGTCTCGTCATCAGCCGTGGCCATGAACACTTGCAGTCCGGTATTGCTGAGAAAATTCTGCTTGCCAGCCTCTCCATAAGCCCCCGTCAGTGCCGAAAGGCTTTGGATGATGAGCATGAAACGCCCCTTGTAGCCCGCGATAGTCGTGATTGCGGTCTCGATCGCCTCAAGCTTACCCAAGTGCTTGAACTCGTCGAGCAGGAAGAGAACCTCGTGCTTTTCATCCCGGCGGGCCAGCGACCGCTGCAGAATTGAAACGATTTGCTGAAAAAACAAGCGTATCAAAGGCGCGATCACCTCAAGGTCGTTCGGACCAACGCAAAGATAGATGCACGTTCTGCGACGGCGAAGATCATAGACCGAAAAGTCCGAGCGACTTGTGGCCGCCTTTACAGCGGGATCCGCCCACAGGTTGAGCCCGCCATCGCCGAGCACGGAAGTGTAGGAGGTTAGGATTTTCGTATCGTTCCCCGCCATGTCGTCGAAGATGCGTTGTGCCTCTTTGTTCTGAGTCTCCATGGCGAGTCGCGCGAAGAGCTTAAACTTCTCCCCCGGCTGGGCGAAGAGGTCATAGACGGCGCCGATTGTTGGCGTGCCCCGCTCGATGCAGGCAAGGATTCCCGCGACAAAGATATCTCGCGCGCCGCTGACGAAACCTTCCGCGCCCTCCCCCTTGGCCGTAATCAGGTTTGCCGCCAAGCGGCGGGCTTCGGTGAATTGCTGCTGTGGAGGCAGCGCTATAAGATCCAACAGCGGATTGTAGCAGTTTGTGCGCCGCTCCGAATCCAGCGGCGCGAATTTAAACACGTCGTCACCTGCGGCTTTGCGCGCCCTCGAGGTGAGCTCAAAGAGCTCCCCCTTGACGTCCAGAGCTATCACCGAGCCTTTGAATGTAAGTAGCGTTGGAATGACTATGCCGACGCCCTTGCCAGCGCGGGTCGGTGCAACGATGAGGCTGTGAGGCTGCTCGCCATTGGTCAGGAAGTAGCCAGGCCAGAAAGGGCCACTTGTCTTCCCAAACACCGGCCCTGTCACGCCACGGTATCGTCGCAGATATCCCGTGCGTCGCATTTCATCCACTCGAGCCCAACGAGCCGTCCCGTGGTGTTCGAGCTTGCGGCGCAATACGATCTGCTGAATCAGCAAGACGACCGCGGACGTCGAGAGCACGATAGCCGCGCCCCGATAGAAAACGGGGGTTGCGAAACCCAAATAGAAGGGCGTTTCAAACCAAAAGGCACGGACATCAAACGCCATCAGAGCCTCGCCGCTGCCGCCGTGGCGGAAGGTTGCGTAAAGACTTGCCGCACAGAAGCCCACGGCGAGTGAGCACGCGATGCTAATGGCTATGTTGGGGGGCGTCGTTTTTGTTGAAAGCATTGTTCCATTGCCGGATTAGCCGTAGCTAATGCTGCGCGTGCTTCAGAGACCGAACCGGCGTCGCGCGATGTCGCCGCTCGACAGATCGATGCCGCAGTGGGTGGTGCGATGCTTGCAGCGCATCACCCGGCAGACGTGGTTTTTGAAAGTTACACTAAGCAGGTACGTCAACGGCCAGCGAATTGGAAACGGCAAGGCCGTAGACGGAATTCGGGAGAGAAAGCGTCACTGTACCATGGCCGAGACATCAACGGCCGGAGCGATCTCTGCTTCTGGTGGCCTCCATTAGGTCCTCTCGGGCGTGATTGTAGGCTTGGCTTATGGACCGCCCGACTTGAGCACCCCGCTGCAGCTGTTCATAGGAGGTTTGCGGGCCTACTGTATCACGGACTGCAGCCTCAATACCTGCTATGTGGCCGTCCAGATTCGCACTCCGTTCCTCTGCTGCATGCTGCGGCGGCGGCATGTGCGGCAAGATGTCTTGCATGCCGGGAAAAACTGAGTGAGCTTGGGCCTGTTGATTTGCGTCGAACTGGTGATACATGTTGAGAATAGCATTGGATGCCATGTTTCTGACATTGCCATCCGGATCAGAAGAAGCCAATCCAATGGCCTGATCAAGAATGCGAGATTTGTTTTCCTCAGTAAACTTACTGAAGTGTGGCGCAACGTAATAAGTTCCGAGAGCTTGCGACGGCGGATCCATGTTGCCAATGCGATTAACAATAGCATCTTGCAGCCCTGGCGTTAGGTAATTGCCTAGATTACTGGCCGCTCCGACTTTCTGCAATGCTATGTCATCCGTGCTGTACCCCAATTCGGCTGTTAATGTCGCGGCCAGATTGATGGCTGATCGTCCAAGCCGATTGGTCCGCCTTTCAAATCTCGCGAGGTCAGTTTCTGGCCCGGGTTGAGTGCCCCGAACGGCTGTTCGCTCGTGCGTCCCGAGGCCTTTGAAGCCCCCAAGATTTCGCGCTGTATCGCGCGGGTTAGCGGTTACCAGCCGTTCTGCAACATCGCTCAATGGCCCCTCTGGAACGTCACGGAGGCTACTGCTCCCCACGCCTTGAGATGATCTTGCAGCTGCGCGTGCCCGTTTGTTATCGCGATCCATTGCTCGCCTCCAAAGTAGTTATTCTACCCAATGAGGTTACCACCGAAGCTTGACCTGCTAAACCGATATGATGTTACAGTTGTAGTATGGCAAAGGGTTCCCAGCTCTGTGGGTCTGCCAAGTGCCCGTCCAAGCCGAAGAAAATACGATGAAGCTGGCATCAAATGCGATGTGAACTGCCCCGGGCTTTCCGGAGGCCGTTTCGTTTGAGTTACGCGGCTATGGCTGGTTCATCCAACATGGCGTAGTAGCGTTCCTCGGCTTCGGCCGGCGGGATGTTGCCGATGGGCTCCAGCAGCCGGCGATTGTTGAAGCAGTCGACCCATTCGAGCGTGGCGAACTCGACGGCCTCGAATGAGCGCCAGGGTCCGCGTCGATGGATCACCTCGGCCTTGTAAAGACCGTTGATCGTTTCGACGAGAGCATTATCGAAAGAGTCGCCGGCACTGCCCACCGAGGGTTCGACGCCGGCCTCCGCCAAGCGCTCGGTGTATCGAATGCTGACGTATTGGGCGGATTCAACCGGTCGTCGCGACACCGAGGGATTGGAGGTGGCAATGACGGTTCACCAACGCGCTTAGATCGGTGCACTCGAAAGAAGCTGGATTCGCCCGGGCGTCCGCCTGCCTGGCAGCGTGAGAATCGCTTCCGGTTCTGGCAAGCTATTGCCTTGGGACATTCGAGCGAGGAGGCCGCACTGGATGCCGGTACATCAACGCCTCTTGGTCCGCGCTGGTTTCGGAGTACAGGAGGGATGCCGCCAACGCATTTGGCGCCGTGGGCGAAGCCGCCTTCGGGGCGATATCTTTCTTTCGGGAGCGCGAGGATATTGCGCTTGAGCTTGCCAAGGGGATCGGCATCCGGGCCATTGCTCGTAAGCTAGGTCGGCCGCCGAGCACAATCTCGCGGGAGGTCAGGCGCAATGCCGCGACGCGTAGCGGCAATCTGGATTACCGGCCAGTGCCGCCCAATGGCACGCCGATCGTGAGTCCCGCCGGCCTCCTGGCAAGCTGGCGGTCAATCCGGCTCTGCGTGAATATGTTGAGGAGCGCTTGGCCGGCAAAGTCACCAACCCCAATGGCGCCTCATTCGAGGGCCCCAAGGTGGGTGTGGAAAAAACGACAGAGCCGGAGGTGGTCGGCAACCTGGAGCCCCGAGCAGATCGCTAAATCGGCTTCAGATCGATTACCCAGAGGATCAAACCATGCGGATCAGCCACGAGACGATCTATCAGTCCTTGTACATTCAAGGACGCGGAGCATTGCGCCGAGGACTTACCGCATGTCTGCGTTCAGGCCGAGCGTTGCGCGTACCGCCCGAACGCGCGTACCGCGCGAACGGGCCCGAGTTCGCAACAAGTCCTTCATTGGAGACGCCCTTATAATAAGCGACCGTCCGGCCGAAATTGCCGATCGGGCTGTCCCCGGACATTGGGAAGGCGACCTCATCCTTGGCCTCGGAAGCTAGGCGATCGGTACGCTCGTGGAACGAAGTTCACGCTTCACAATGCGTGCTTCACCTGCCGCGCATGCAATGGCTATCAGCAGAGCCTGCGCATCAAGAACGGTCCACCACTTGCCGGCCACGGCGTTGAAGCAGTCCGCAGAGCCATAGCCCGATCCATGGGCAAACTTCCCGAGCAACTGCGTCAGTCGCTGACTTGGGCCCATGGAGCGGAAATGGCGCAGCAGCCGACCTGCGCATCGACACCGGGCTCGAGATTTTCTTCTGCGATCCCCAAGCCCGTGGCAGCGAGACTCCAACGAAAACACCAACGGCTTGCTGAGACAGTACTTTCCAAAGGGCACGGATCTCAGTCGGCACACAGCCCGGGAACTGGACGCAGTCGCCCATGCTATCAACACAAGACCGCGCAAAACGCTCGGCTGGAAAACACCTGCCGAACTCCTCGACCAACTCCTTGGGGGACAGTATGATGCCGGTGTGTGGCGACGATCCGGTTGAATCCGCCTTGGCTGCCTCTATCGCTGTGATGGATGAGCCCGCCTCCCCGCACGGGCCGCCGATCATCGAGAGCCTGTTCCAGGGCATCGAGAACGAAGGCTGCATGCGCCGTCCGGCTCACCCGCCAGCCGACGATCCGACGGGCATAGGTGTCGATGACAAAGGCGACATAGACGAAGCCCGTCCAGGTCGCGACGCAGGTGAAGTCGGAGACCCGCAGCATGTTCGGCGCGGAGCAGTGGAACTGGTGGTTGACGTGGTCGAGAGGGCAAGGTGCGGCCTTGTCGCTCACCGTAGTGCGGATCGGCGGACGATGCCTTCGAGGCTCATGGCCTTCATCAAGCGGGCAACCGTGCAGCGGGCGACGTCGAAGCCCTCGCGACGCAACCGCCGCCAGACCTTGCGAACGCCGTAGACGCGGAAGTTCGCCTCAAACCATCGGACCTCATGCTTCGAGGCTGTATCCCATCTTGCCCGAGCCGACAGCCGGCAGGGGTCGACGCGCTTGGCGACATGGTCGTGGTAGGTCGACGGGGCGATCGGCAGCACCTAGCAGATCGGCTCAACCCCATGCGCCTTGCGGTGATCGTCGATGAACGCGATCGTGGCCTGAACCGGCGGTCGAGCTTCGCCTGGGCAAAATACGCGGAAGCCTTGCTCTCGTTGGCCTGCGAAGCTCGCGGCTCTCGCGTTCCAGAGCCTTCAGTTTCGTCGCAGCATCCGTGGGAACTCCGGCGCGCACGCCGCAGTCACGCTCGGCTTTCTTGCAGCCGATCTTGGCGGCGATCGATGAAACCGCCGCCCACCGCGACGTACGCTCGCGTTCGTGATCCAGAACCAGCCGCACCGCGGGGGGTCCGGACCTCGGGAGAGAACTTGTTGGTCGCCTTGCTTGTCATGGTTTCACCTTCTCAGGAGTTGGAGCCTCCGATCAACCCGCGGCGGTACACAACAAGGGTCACGGATCAATCTGGGCGGGAACCCTAGAGAATCAGCCCTCAGAGCCTTTGGTAATAGACCGACCCCTCGCACCTGTTTGGGCTGGGTGTACAAGTCAGGTTTTCATCAGGTTGGACGAGTATGTCTGGCAGTAGAGCGCGACCACTTCCGTGCCCGCCCGCTCGTCTGGCAGACACACAAAGGAGAAAGATATGCCGTCAGCTACAAGCAGCGCCATCGTTTCCTGCCGCAGATCATCGCCCATCCGGTCTGGCCCTCCTTCAGGTCCCCTTGAGCCTGTGTCTCGTCGAGGAAATGGCCTGGGAGCGGGATCGTGGTTTCGTATGAGACAATCCGCCGGTGCGGCGACAAATGCGGTCCGCATACGGAGCCATTACGTCGCGGCACTTGATATTGCAGTGCAGCAAAGGTAGAGGGCCGCCCCTTATCGGAGTGTCGTCCATGGCCCTTACCAATGCTGGTAGCGAGGCAGAACCCGTCGAACAATCGAGCCATCCCGAAATCGAACAGGACAGCACCAAGGTGCTGATGCTAGGCGCGCTCGGCGTTGTCTATGGCGATATTGGCACCAGCCCGATCTACGCGTTCCGTGAGGCGCTGGTGGCGTCGTCGGGCGGCAATGTCGCCGAGCGCGGCGATATCCTCGGCGTGCTGTCGCTGATCATCTGGTCGCTGACTATCATCGTCACCATCAAGTACATCATGTTCGTGCTGCGCGCCGATAACGGCGGCGAGGGCGGCGTGCTGTCGCTGATGGCGCTAGCGCGCGGCAGTTTCCCCAAGCGGTCGGCGGTGATCCTGGGCATCNGAGGGCGGCGTGCTGTCGCTGATGGCGCTAGCGCGCGGCAGTTTCCCCAAGCGGTCGGCGGTGATCCTGGGCATCGGCATCGTCGGCGCCTCGCTGTTTTTCGGCGACGCGGTCATCACGCCCGCGATTTCGGTGCTGTCGGCGGTCGAGGGTATGAACGTCGTCACGCCGACCTTCCAGCCCTATGTGGTGCCGCTGACACTGGTCATCCTGGCCATGGTGTTCGCGGTGCAGCGCTTTGGCACCGGCGGGGTGGGATTGGTGTTCGGCCCGGTGACCGCCGTATGGTTCCTGGCAATTGGCCTTTCCGGTCTCAACCACATCATCGCCGATCCAGAAATCCTGTGGGCGGTGAGCCCGCACTACATCGTCGCCTTCCTGATCAATTCGCCCGACGTCGCTTTCGTGACCATCGGCGCCATCTTCCTCGCCGTCACCGGCGCCGAAGCACTCTATGCCGATCTCGGCCATTTCGGCCGCAAGCCGATCGTGCTGGCCTGGCTGGCGATCGTGTTTCCCTGCCTGCTGCTCAATTATGCCGGGCAAGGCGCCTTCGTGCTGGCCAAGAACGGTCACGTCGGCCATCCATTCTTCGAGATGAACGAAGGCTGGACGCTGATCCCGATGGTGGTATTGGCAACCGCGGCGACGGTTATCGCCAGCCAGGCGGTGATCTCCGGCGCCTTCTCGCTGACCCGGCAGGCGGTGCAGCTCAATATGCTGCCGCGGCTCGAAATCCTGCACACGTCGGAACGGCAGTCGGGCCAGATCTACATGCCGCGCGTCAATGTTTTGCTGGCGTTGNCTCGAAATCCTGCACACGTCGGAACGGCAGTCGGGCCAGATCTACATGCCGCGCGTCAATGTTTTGCTGGCGTTGGCGGTGATGTTGCTGGTCGTCGGTTTCGGCGAATCGAGCAAGCTCGCCTCCGCCTATGGCATCTCGGTGACCGGCAACATGTTGGTGACGACGGTGCTGCTGTTCGTCGTCATGACCCGCATCTGGAAATGGCGGCTGTGGGTGGCGGTCGCCATGACGGCGCTGTTCGGCTTCATCGACATCGGCTTCTTCGCCTCCAACATCGTGAAGGTGTTCGAGGGCGGCTGGGCGTCGCTTGCGGTGGCCTTCACCATCGTTCTGGCGATGTGGACCTGGGTGC
>NZ_AYXC01000048.1:0-8057 GCF_000502275.1 Mesorhizobium sp. L103C131B0
CGATCATGTCCGCCAGGCTGTGGACGACCTGGTCCGGGCAGCGCGGATCGTCGATGCAACGCGCCAGACGCTCGGCCACCCGCAACCGCTTTTCCACCTCGGCCAAGGCCAGAACGCCGCTGTTGGACGACAGCATGCCGCCGTCGAAACGGGCGACGACGGACTAGCCGCCGACTGATGACAAACCGCTCAGCGGCAGCGCAAGATCGTTCATGGTGGGTGTGGTCTCCGGGAAATTTCGGATCGGCTTAAGCAACCAAATCCTACGTCATTTCAACGGGCTTGCGCCACATNGGTGTGGTCTCCGGGAAATTTCGGATCGGCTTAAGCAACCAAATCCTACGTCATTTCAACGGGCTTGCGCCACATCCACCAACCCCCATGAATTTTTCAGGCTGGCAGAGAGGGTGCTTGCGGTGCACTCACTGACTCGAGATCGCAAATGGAGGCGCGTGACCACCAGAACTGGCGACACCCAAGGTGGTCCGCTGGACCCGCGGGAGGAACCACAAGGTGTCAGCGGGCAGAGCGCAAGCGAGTCCCTACTTCGATCTTTCTAGAAGCGCGCCGGCAGCCTGGGCGGGGGGCTTGGGGGTCAGACTGCCGGCGCACGCCACTCACGAAGAGCGGCCCCTTTTCCTGGTTCGAACGCCCATAGTCAACCCGGAAACGTCAGGATGCCCGCCATGTTACTTTCAGAGCGGCGCGACTTCGCCATGGTGGACGATTCAGCCTAGGAGTAGCCACTCTCGTAGGCCGAGTTGATGCTCAAGCCAGCATCGCCTTGCCGAACTAGGAAGAGTTCGCCGTTAGTCCTTCGTCGCGAGCCGATGCCGTCGTGCACGTTTCGTAGCACTCCGGGCGGCTATATCGCTTTGTTGTTCGGTGAGCTGCGCCAGAAGGCATCGCATCAATCGAATCAAGCGTCGACATCAGCCGCAAGCTTCACATCACAACAGCTAGTCCACCCATTGCAGATCATCCGATCTGTTCAGGCGGCGTCCGAAATGTCCAACTCCGACTCAAGAATTCCCACAGGTATGGAAAGCGATTTCGCTATCCGATCCCGATAGCCCTTGCTGTACCTCAGACCTCGCTCGATGTTTTGGATTTCCTCAGCGGCCAGCCCGCACGCGACGGCCAGGTCGTCGATCGAATATCCAAGGTGCTCGCGATAAGCGCGGACGATGTGGGTTCCCTGGGACATAGCCGTCAAGACTGGTTCGGGAATGCGCGAATCCTTCATAAACATCTCCAAGAACTGGGAGCTCCCTCGGAGATTCCTCCCGAGGCGCACACCTAGCAAATAAAAAAAATGGTCGTCCATTCGGCCGAACCGGCCTCATGCATGGGATGGGCCGCTGAATTGGCCGGGCCGGAATATGGCGGCTCACCTGCTTCTGATCAAGTATCAAGACTGCCCGTGCTGAGAGCCTGGTCGGCGTAGCGCATGCGACCTGCGATCCTTCGTGGACCATTCTCGCCGATGGCTTTCTTGAACAGCAACTCGAACTTTCGGCACGGACACTGCTTCCTTCGGCAATCTCCACCGGCGAGGCAGCGAAAGACCCGCTCGTAACCGCTACCGAGTTTCGCAATTGCAGCAAACAATGGTCATCTGGTTTCATCCGGGCTTCGGATCCAGACAAGGGGTACCGCTTTCCTGGAGGCGCATCGCCACCTGTACAGGTTCACAATCATTCGACCGTGACCGATTTTGCGAGATTGCGCGGCTGGTCTACATCCGTCCCCATGAAGAGCGCCGTGTGGTAGGCTAGAAGCTGTATCGGGAGCGAGAAGATCATTGGCGCGATAATCTCGTCGACAACCGGCAGCACGAGCGTGTGCATGGTTTCGAGTTTCGATACGGCTGCCCCTTTTTCATCGGTGATGAGGATAATCCGCCCTCCACGGGCAGCCACTTCCTGCATGTTGGAAACGGTCTTGTCGAAAAGACGGTCATGGGGCGCGATGACGATCACCGGCATGTTCTCGTCTATCAAGGCGATCGGCCCGTGCTTCAATTCACCCGCTGCATAGCCCTCGGCATGGATGTAGGAAATCTCCTTGAGCTTCAGCGCACCTTCCATCGCTAGCGGGAAACTGGTGCCACGGCCGAGATACAGGACGTCACGACACTTTGACAGTTCGCGCGACAAGAACTCGATTTCCGGCTGGATGCTCTCGAGTACGTGGCCCATCACGCGCGGCAATTCGGCGAGGCTCCTGACGAGCTCCTGCAGCTCGTCTTCGGGGACCGTCCCGCGGGCTCTGGCGGCGCCGATGGCGAGTGCTGCTAGAACGGCAAGCTGGCAGGTAAAAGCCTTGGTAGAGGCGACGCCGATCTCCGGTCCGGCAAGGATCGGGAAAACCGTATCGGCCTCGCGAGCGATGGTCGATTCGCAGGCATTGACGATAGCGCCAATTTTCAGCCCACGCTCCTTGCAGTACCTCAATGACGCAAGCGTATCGGCGGTTTCGCCGGACTGCGAGATGAAAAGAGCTGCCGACTGCGGCGGCAACGGGATCTCGCGGTAACGGAATTCGGACGCAACGTCGATTTCAACCGTCAGGCGCGCATAGCGCTCGAACCAGTATTTTCCGATCAGTCCGGCGAAATAGGCGGTTCCGCAGGCAGAGATCGCCAAGCTCGGGACCTTGGCGAAATCAATGCCAGGAACCATGTCGCGACTGTCTATGATGTTAATGTAATGACGGAGAGCATGGGCGATGACCTCGGGCTGCTCGTAAATCTCCTTCTCCATGAAGTGGCGATGGTTGCCCTTGTTGGCCAGATCGGCCGCGGCCGTGGAGATATGGAGCGGACGCTCGACGGGGCGGCCGTCGACATCGAAGATATGGGCGCCCGAATTGCCGACAACGGCCCAGTCGCCGTCGATGAGATAGGTAATTTCATTGGTGAAGGGAGCAAGGGCGATCGCGTCGGAGCCCAGGAACATCTCGCCGTCGCCGTGACCGATCGCGAGCGGTGGCCCGTTGCGCGCCGCCGTGATGGTCGACGGTTCATCTTCGAAGAGGATGGCAAGCGCATAGGCGCCCTTGACGCGTTTCAGCATGGCACGCGTGGCCTCTTGCGGCCTCATGCCCTCTCGGCGGTATCTTGCCAAGAGATGCCCAACGACCTCGGTGTCGGTGTCGGTCTGGAACTCGGCGCCATCCGCCGCCAATTCGTCCTTCAGCTCGGTGAAGTTCTCGATGATGCCGTTATGGACTACGGCGACACCGTCGCTAAAGTGCGGGTGCGCATTGCGTTCGGTCGAGGCCCCGTGGGTTGCCCAACGCGTGTGGCCGATGCCGACGTTGCCGCTCAGCGGCTCTTCCTTCAGTCGCCTCTCGAGGTTGACGAGCTTGCCCTCGGCGCGCCGGCGGTGCAAGGCACCCTCGATGATCGTCGCAACGCCGGCGGAATCATAGCCGCGATATTCCAAACCCTTCAACGCGCCGATCAACCGATCCGACACCGGCTGTTGCCCAACGATGCCAACAATCCCGCACATGTTCGTCTCCGCATCTTTGCGGGCAGCACCAGCCCACGCGAGACGGATACCCGTCCGGCCGCTTTAAGTGGCGGCCTTGTAGTAGAATTCCATAATATTGGTAAAATTGATTGTTGTGATAACTACCATCCACCCGATGGATAGGTTGGCCACTGTGGAGCCACGACCCAAACTTCTATTCGCGCCTGACGCTCTTATGAGGATCGCAAACTCACACCCGCGGCAGGATCACGGCCTCGGAAAGGCCAGGAGGCCTTGGACAGTGGACGGACGACGGGCCTGCGGCCCCTTGTCAGGCCGTCGGCATCTAGGAGCATGGTGCCGCCGACTTGGGCATCGGCGATGGTCTGTCTTGGCGACAGCCTGAGTTCGCTTCAGGACCGTCGTCGTCTCGCGCGGCTGCCGGTGTCAGTTGACGATAACAAATGTCCGCCGGGGGCGAGCGCCTCGCGCACGGCACGTGCCAGCCGCGGTCGGTCCGGGACGCCGTCGAAGGCGTTGGCCGTGAAGACTCACGGGGCGTGACACCAGAGTAGCGAGTTCGTAGCGCGTAGCCGGCGACGAATTCGCAATTGGTCGCGCCGGCGCCGGTCAGCCGGCGCTGCGCGGCCTCCAGCTGGTCGGCGTAGTGCGACGACATGGCGGGTGATCGTGGCGATCGGCACAGCCGCCCCGCAACAGAGGTCGACCACCTCCATGCCCGGCTTCAGCCCGGTTGTCGCAAGCGCCATCTTCGCTGCGGTCGCGCTTGTCATGCTGCTCTTTCCTGGCCTTTGCAAGAACACGAACCTCGGCTTCGGTCGGAATGGCAATGTGGCGAAGGGCGACCCGATCTGCGTCAAGCTCATCGCCAGGGAAGAGGCGAATGATGAGCAGCCCCACTATCGCCTGATCACCACCGGCGGCCGCCGATGTTCCCAGCATTCGCGTTCCAAGGTCGGCATGTCGTGCTCCTCGCTGGCATAGCCGAGGCAGAAATAGCCGATCAGCGTCCATTCGGGCGGCGTGTCGAGAATTTCGGCCATCTCGGTCGCATCGAGGATCGACACCCAGCCCATGCCGATGCCCTCCGCCCGCGCCGCCACCCACAGTGTGTGCACTGCCATGACGGCCGAATAGTCGATGGTCGCCGCCATGGTCATGCGACCGAGCCCATGGCCTTGTCGGGTCGTGCGGTCGGCGAAGACCGCGAATTGACAGGGCGCCTCGTCGAGCCCGGCAAGCTTCAGCCGGGCATAGAGTGCGGCGCGCTCTCCCGAAAAGCGCGTGAGCGCCTCGGCATTGCAGCGCTCGAAGCAGTCTCTCACGGCAGTGCGCCGCTTGAGGCTCTCGACTACTACGAAGCGCCAGGGCTGGCTGAGGCCAACGGAGGGCGCAATGCTGGCGAGCTCGAGCAGGCGTTCCAGCGTACCCTCTGGCAGAGCCGTCGGCTCGAAGCGCCGCACATCCCTGCGCCAGCGCAGCAGCGTGATCAGCTCGGAGCGAAAATCGTCGGTGAAATCTGGAGGTGACGGCATGGCGGTCTCGTTAGGTATGGATTGGCATTAGGGAGTACAGTGTGGACAGCCTCTGCCTATTGCCAAGCTGGCTTGTTGCGTCCGACAATCGCGTCATGCGACCCCAACCGCAAACGATAGAAAAATCTTTCCTGGTGGGCGGCGCTATTACGATGCAATCGACCAAGCCAGTTTCGATCAGCTCGCACCGCGGTGAATCGTGTACCAGGCCGTTGCTAAATGCGCCATTGACACTCAGGCGCACCCGTATCGCTCACCAGGCCTCGGAATGCAGAGAACGTCGGCCTGGAACGCGGAGACGGCGACAGGCGTCTCAGCTTGCATATGGTCGTTCCTGCCGCACCGCCTGCAACTCAGTTTGCTTCCGACCACGTCGGCCTCGACGTCCCCGAAGATTCCCCAGGTCATTCGGCAGATACCATCGTCTGTCGTCATAGCGCCGCAGCGGACAGCACCAGCTGCCCAGTTTCATTTGGTGCATCGCTGAGCTTCCAGTCGCCACCGCAATTTCGTCTTCCACCAGCGTCAGGCATGACCCAAATTGGAGCTCATCCCTCTCACAGTCGATTCGCGCTTGAACTATATGTTCTACTTTCGTTCACTGTTCGGACGACACATTAGAAAGAGCTGGAATGGAATCTATCATCAGCCCTCGACAGCCGCCAAAGGTGGCCGCTGTTCAAGCCCGCCGAAAAATTTGGATGCCGTTCACAAGGGGAGAGCATTGGTGGGACCATGCCGGCACCATCTACCTCTTTGTTCTTCTCGGGGAACATCGCCCGGGCCAGTGGTCTCATCGTGACCGGAGAGTAAAAATAACTGACGCGCATCAGGGCTCGCGCATGTGGAACGAGATGAGCATCCCAGTTACTGGCACATTCTACAATCAGCTACCAATTGACAAAACGTAAGGCAGGAGACGGTTGAGACGTGGAAGGTGTTCGACCGTCGTACCGCAGAGTCGCCATAAGTCGCATTTACGAGGCCCTAATATTTGATGCAAATGGCTGGGAACGTTGCTCACCCTCAACTCGGAGGTGACCGTTACCATCAACAGCGGATGGGCTGGTGCCGTCATGAAGTTGGAGGGCGACTTGCTTCCTCTAGCCGTTTTCGCAACCTATTCCGTCGCCGTCTCGGTCAAGATCATAGATATCGGTGCCCACGACAGAGACCGGCCCGTGTACGTATGCGGGACCATTGCCCTTTCCGGAGGAACAGTCGACATCGCTGGCGATTGGAACACAGGCGCCTGTGTAGTTAGGGTCGCAGGATTCTTGGCCATGAGCGCTGCTGATGAAGGACGCCAGACCCAGAGCGACCGCGCCTAGACGATGAAACCGCATCAAACACCCGCCAGCCAACACCCAAGAAATCTTAGCGGGCATTTTAGCTCCATGCAATATTAGCGCTGGCTTGGGCGCCTATATATCACCACCAAGCTCCAAAGAGATAAGTTATTGCCCCACTGCAATGATCAAGATCGCGTTGAGGGTCGCGCGATGGCGGGCTACTTGATTTCGGTTTGGCAGATGCGCGGCCAAAGACCGACGCGTGCTGCCAGGCATATGCATCTGCGGCGGGGTTTGACTTTTGATATTGCGAGGCAGGAAGGTCGCTTGCTGTACAGAGGAGCTTATTGCCGAGGTCGAGAATCTTAGTGCCGATCGATGGTAGTGCATCCACATCAGTCTGATTTTCGACAGCCGTCGTCGAGCCGGAGTGCGCATCTCCCTCTGCGGTGAGGCCTCCGTAAGCGTCTGCGACGACCGACAGAGTCGACAACCACGCGCTTCGTTCAGCCCCCCGAGGTGATCATGGCTGAAAGCGGTCCTACAAGGGCGGGCGATGTTAGCCGTCAAGGCCGACAAAAGGCAAACGCTGTGGGATCGTGTGCAGGGCGAGGTCGGCGTCCCGGTCCCGAAGGAGCATAAGAAGTACAAGGCGGAATGGCTGAAGCCGGGACTGGTCGGCCGGGTCAGGAGGTCGAAGAGCGAAGAGAAGCTGCGCCACGCAAGGCTACCGGATTTCTGGGAGGATAACCAAAGAGCACGGTCAGTCTTGGGTATATTGTACGATTGTTACCCAAGCGGCGGCCGGCATGGAACTCTCATCCTCGTGGAGCTAGGGTTGTGCTATGGCACAGCCCTTTCAATCCGCCCCAATGAGCGCTTCATTTCAGATGATCGTGGACCACTATGAGACAGCGGTTTCACTCCAGGAGCGCATTGTAACTCGCGCTCGACAAGTCGGCTTGGCGACCAAAAGCGATGACGAATTTCTGGAGCATCTGAATGCCGCGTTAGAGCGGGTGCGCCAAAGCTTGGCTCGGCCGATTAACGTAATTGATTAAAAAATGGGACATCCGCGGTCGGCAGGCATACAGTGTGCCATCGACGGCAACTCTAAGGGCGTCCGTCGGCTGTGAGCGATCAACATGCTTCCGCCCCAATAGGGAGAGGGAGCTATGACAGACTCCAGTTCACAAACTCACACTGCCGCGCAACGCGACACCGGCCAAAATTCGATCTATCGCAATTCGCTGCTGCTACGAATGTGCTCGGCAGATTTGGCATTGCTGCAACCTCATTTCGAAAGCGTCTCCCTTGGGCTGAAGACGCATCTCGAAGTGGCGGGGTCACCAATCAGCACCGTGTACTTCTTCGAGAGCGGTCTCGGGTCAGTGGTGGGCGAGCTGCGGCCTGGTATCGAAGCTGAGATCGGAATCATTGGTTGTGAGGGCATGACCGGCTCAGCGCTCGTCATGGGCGATGACCGGTCAACGCACGATTGTTACGTCCAATTAGAAGCCCGAGCCTTTGTTATCGACGCGGGCCTCTTCACCAAGGCGCTTCTGACAAGCCCAACCTTGCGAACCTTTCTGCTCCGCTACGTTCACTACTTTCACCTCCAGGCAAGCTTCACCGCGCTCAGCAATGCCCGGATGAACATAGTCGACAGGCTCTCAAGATGGCTGGTGATGTGTGATGATCGCGTCGACGGGAACAGCTTTGCGATTACG
>NZ_AYXC01000049.1:0-8839 GCF_000502275.1 Mesorhizobium sp. L103C131B0
ATCGCCCTGCGCGATTGATCCATGTTCTGGCGAAACGTGGCGCGTTCCTCCATGGACTTCTGCCACTTCAGCAAGGTGGCCGTAGTCGCAGTAGCGGCTTGAGCGATTTCTATGGGCGTTGCAACCATCGCATTCTTCCTAAAAAGGCAATGGTAAACGCAATCTTTATAGGCCCAACGAAACCCTTCTCCAATCAAAAACGACCATACGGCATACGGCAAAATGGCTATTCGGCGGGCGGCTCGACGGCGGCATCGTCGACCTCGGCTTCCATCTCGTCTTTGACGGTCTTGGTCTTACCAAAACCAGCCATCGCCACACCGTCAAAGCCCTGCAGCCACGCATCGGCATGTTCCTGCCAGTAAGCTGGCGCCTCACGCTCCTTGCCATCCTTGCGCGCTTGGGCGCCGTACATCCAGGCGTAGGTCGCGCGCTATTTCTTAGGCACGGCCATTTCCATCATCCTCCCAGAAATCCAGCAGCCTTGCGTGCCGCAGCTTCTCATCGCCTTTTCCTAAGAAAGGAGAGGGTCTGTGGACAGCTGTGGCTCTATCCGGCTGTAAGTTGCCAGACCGCTACGCTGGCGAGGGCAAGGCCCGCTGCGCCTTCGATTGCTCGCGATATGGTATCGAACAGCCGTGGCCTGCTGTCGAAAAAATGCACCAGGCGCTCCCGAAACAAGATCGACAGTACCGCCACGCTGGACAGCGTTAGGGCCACGCCCACCATCATGGTGATTGCGAACAGAATTCCAGCTCCCGGCACCCCTCTGGAAATCGCGAAGGTCATGACAAAAAGGGTCAGCGGGCACGGAATCAAACCGGCCATGACTCCAACGGCCTCGCCCTCATGCTTGTGATGGTGGCCGTGGCTCACCGAACGCCAAAGCATCCAGACGCCGATCAGCCCGAGCAGACCGCGACTCACACCCTCAAGCAGTGGTGCGCGTCCAACGCTGCCCAATGCAATCGAGACGAGCGGCAGGGAGAATACGGCGATCAGCACCGCTGTCGCCACGTGAGTGAAGGACAGCGTAATCGACACCAGGAGGCCGCGCGAAACCTTCGCATCCGAACCTGCAAGGTAAGTCGCCAAGACAGCCTTACTGTGGCCGGGCGTCAGAGCATGTGCCGCACGGAACAGGAGGCCCATCGGCAGAAAGGCAAGGAACGCAAGCCAATCACCGCCAACTGACAGCAGCTTTATCTGATCTGCGAGCGCCAGGTATATGGAGCGCTGAAATTCGACAAGCGCCTGGAACATCAGCCGAGGCCGGCAAAAGCGAGTGGTTTCCGGCAGTTGTCAGTGCTGGTGGCCGTGATGTTCGCCCTGATCATGAGAGTGCGGATGCTCGTGCTCACCTTGGTCGGTCGAAAACCGGATGTTGGCAGCTGCGAGCGCCGGCATGTGTTCGAACAGTTCGTTCTCCAGCGCCGCCGTGATCTTGTTTGCCTCTGAGAGAGGCAAGGTTCCGTCGGCTGCAATAGCGATGTCGGCATGCAACTTGTGGCCAATCCAGCGGGCCTTGGCGTCGACAACGCGAGCACCCTGCACATGCGCAGCGGCATGCTGAATTTCGGCCATCACGCCCGGCTCGACGCCGTCGAGCATGCGGGTGAGCACTGAGCGCGCCGATTGCCAGACGATACCGAATATAGCGACCGTGATGAGAAGCCCGATGATCGGGTCGGCCAGTGGAAATCCGAGCCAGACGCCCATGGCGCCGATGACCACTGCAAGGCTGGTAAGCCCGTCGGTGCGGGCATGATAGCCGTCGGCGACGAGCGCCGCACTGTTGATTTCCCTGCCGATACGGATGCGAAACACCGCGACGGCCTCATTCCCGAGGAAGCCGACAATGCCCGCCGCGGTCAGCCAACCGAGATGAGTCACTGCCTGCGGACTGACCAGGCGCTCGATAGCCTGGTACCCGGCGACGATGGCGCTGAACAGAATGATCAGCACGATAATGATACCGGCCAGATCCTCTACCCTGCCAAGGCCGTAGCTGAAGGTCCGTGACGGCTTGCGTCGTGCCAGCATGAATGCGATCCAGAGCGGAATGGCGGTTGTGGCGTCGCCTATGTTGTGGATCGTATCGGCCAACAGCGCCACGCTGCGTGACACCAACACCACGGCCATCTGCAATGCCGCCGTCATGGCCAAGATGACGAACGACCATTTGATGGCCCAGATGCCGCGGTCAGTGGTTGCAATCGTTGCGTCGATGACCCCGTGCGTATGGCCGTGCGAGCCATCGTCATGAGCATGCGCGTCATGATCATGTGACCCGAAGCCGAACCAATCCAAGACGCGTGCGCCGATACTGGTCATAGGTATTTCGCCAGTTGCTTGAGCTCTGCCAGCGAGTTGCCTCCCGCTTCCGTGTCGATCAGACAATGTTCGATATGATCGTGGATCAGTTCTCGCTTTGCGCTGCTGATGGCGCTCTCCACTGCATGGAGTTGCTGCGCCAGGTCCAGGCAGGATCGCTGCGCCTCGAACATGCCAAGCACGGATGCAAGATGCCCCTGTGCGCGCTTTAAGCGCTTCACGATAGCCGGATGAGAACTATGGATGCCTTCGGACATGCCCACCGGTATCCCCCCAGGGAGGATGCGTCAAGTATGATGTGAGCGCGATAGGCTCTTGATCAGCCACCCCGCAGAGCGTGTATCCATGGCGCTGAATGGTTCCGGAAATTGGAATCTGGGCTTGAAAGGGCTGGCCCCTGTGCAATACAGGAACCAGCTATTAAACCTACCAACTCAATGAACCGTCCAACTTTATGGGGTCAGTTCACGACCGGGCCTTTCTTTGCGTGGTGAAACTGAAGAAGCCCGTCGGTCGGATCAGCGGGCTTTGTGATGGGGATGGCCCGCGCCTGCTTCCGAGGCTGCGCGGGCCGACCATGACGAGTGAGGGACGCATCTTGGTCACCGGCCGGACCGCTGAAGAACGAGCCGGGTGTGACCGAACTGCCTTGGACCGGGAATGTTCCCGGCTGACGCAAAAAGCCCGCCAGCATGAGCCGGCGGGCAATCGATCTGGAGTAGCTGGACTCATCCAGCATAGTTCAACGACGGCGGAAGGTTCGGTAGCAACCCGCGCTCGTCGCTCCCCAAGGATCCAGGGAGCGGCGAGTTGTTGTCCTGCGAGCGCGACACAGAAACTTCGCCGCGCCATGAAAGGATGGCGTGGAGCGCGCAAGCTCTGCAACAAGCTGCCGGCGCGCCCTGCTCCTGGTCGGGCTGTTCTTTATCGTGCCGGTGGTCGCCCTGCTGCTGCAACCATTCGTCGCCTTCGGGAGGCTTCTCGACCAAGGTCGGCAGCAAAGGCTCGACGAACTTTAGACGCATGAACTCACCCGCACCCGGCGATTCAATTAGCTTGTGCTGAAATGGTTCCGAAACCGGAAATCGGCTTTTGGTGCAACAAAACACGTCAACTCGACGTTGCGGGATGAGCGAAGGAGGAAACGATATGGCCGATGACAAGAGCAAGCGGGATTTCCGCGATCGGGACCGTGTCTCAGCCGACGAGGATTATGAAGTTGAATATTTCGCAACAAAGACCGGCATCACACCCCAGCAGGTCAAAGAGTTGATTGCGAAGCACGGCAATCAACGCGAGACGTTGGAGCGGGAAGCCAAGGCGCTGCGGAAACAATGACCAGGCTTTCGGATCTCGGCAGACCAATAATCGGTCACCGACATGACGGCCCGCCTGCGAGCGAGCTCGATCATTTCATCCCTTGCCCTGTTTGCGGCCAACAGATCACATGCGCGATTTTCGCCAAGTCACCTATCATGCCGATCCGCAGCACGAGCCGCTCGAACTGGACGCGTAGGACGCAAAAAGCTCGACTGCTGAATTGAGTTTTAATCCATGTTTTGGCGAAACGTGGCGGGGCTGCACCGGCCATTGCTATGGGTCCAACCGCCGATTCAATTGGCTCGTGCTGAAATGGGTCCAAAATCAAATAGGCATGGAAACCAAAAAGCTCTTGTTGCGTTCGGCGCACTAAAAGGTCGCGAGGTTGTGCCATGGGCACCTTTTTACCGCTGTTCGTTAAGCTGGTAGACCGTAAATCAATGACGGTTTCCTCTATCTGTGAGGCCGAGGAAGCGCTCCAGGGGCAGTGGCCAAATAAGGGTGCGGCGGCCTATAGGGATGCGTGCCGATTGATCGCGGAGGCCAAGGATGGAAGCTGCAGTCCGGCCGTAGCATTTGCGGCGTTCAAGGCCGCCGCTATCGACCAGCNGCGGAGGCCAAGGATGGAAGCTGCAGTCCGGCCGTAGCATTTGCGGCGTTCAAGGCCGCCGCTATCGACCAGCACCTGCTGCAGCCCGAGCCCGGCGCTCGGCATGTTCGACACAACGTGCCATAAACCATCGTGATGATTAACCGCCGTCCCCTAGTATCAAATAGGGACCGACACAGGGGAGTCTCGCTTGGTCGCGCGACGGTGGGCTCGCACCGACCGGGGCAGGTGATGCGAGCCCGGCCGAGTCTTGCGGGACCTCGACCAGCAGCGAACACCCACTCGCTGCCGTTCTATCAACAAGCCCCCAAATTTCAGGTTCCGCTAACGTACAAAAAAGCCCACCAGCCGTTGAGGTAGTGGGCAGTTTTGGGAAGACGCTGATATGGGAACAGTGCGACCGCCCGAAGTGTTTCGAGGCGACGATATTCCAAGGGGGATTCACAGATCCGCGCTTTCGATGTTCAGCGAAGGGCGGTCAAGTTGCTCGCCTTGGGGGAGCTTCCAATCCTAGACGAGAAGACTGATCGCCCGCGAAAGCGACGGCATCTGCCTCATTTTCGAATGCTCGGGAATACGTTTCACCGTTCCTCCCTATGATGCGAACAACCCACTCGCCCAACGAATGGCCGACCTCTAGGAAGAGGGAAGACGAAGACGGCGGCCGGTACGGGACGCTCGGGAGGCTTGTCCCGCCAAAATCGGCTCCATCGGAGGAATGAACTTCACGCATGCACTGACTCCCGAGACCGCGAGTCAATTAGCGCGTGCTTAATTAGTTCCNTTAACGAATCGTTGACCGCGCTGTCCCAGAATAGGACGGCGCGGTCAAACCCCAACCTTGGCTGCGCAGGCGGCTCTGGCATCGAGTTCCACCCCGAACTGTCGGAGCCGCCACCCACATTCCGCAATTTACCAGCAATGGTTGAATCAACCGTTACTGCACGTGCTTTCCATTGCGCTTCCCCGATCCTTAGACTTTGACGAACAAACCGGGGATACACAGAGGCGTTGCGATCTAGACTCGACCGATGGAAACCATCTTCGATGACATCGCCAACGCCCTCAGAGAGCCCCGCCAGGATGCTTGGCGCCCTGTCCGCGCCTTCGGCCCTTGATCTTGCCGACAAGCTGTTCCTTGGCCTGCCATAGGCCTGGGTGTTGGCTTCGGAATGGCGATCTCGGGTTAGCCGGCCCCGATCAGGTAAAACAATGCGCTAAGAACCGCAGCGACTGATGCCCCGGCTATGAGCATGGCGGCGGTGCTGTTTGCGCCGATTGGCAGGCTTCTTCCCGTCCGCACCCGCGTATGCGCTGTAAATTCGCCGCCCGTCGTCGCCGAACCTATCGCTGTTCGGGTAAGCCTTCTTAGGCTTGGATCTCGGTCGAAGTATTTTCATGGCCTAGCCCGGATCGTGAACAACACCCGAAGTTTAGCGGCTCCTGATGTATGGACTCAAGCGTGGAATGGACGCGTTCTTTGCACGGGGGGAGAGAGGGCGTGGGCAAAGTCCAGCGTCATGGAGGGGCTAACCAGGCCGACCGCTGGCGCAAGAACGCCAAGCGGCGGCGGTTGTGGCGATGGCAATACTGCCGGCGCTGGTGATGGTTCCCTTGACCGCTTTTTTCACCGTTAACCGACAAGCTCTCGACAATGTCGTCGGGCTCATCCCAACTGGCTGGCTGAGTGGAACCCGCACGGCCGGCGCGGCGAGCTGCGATGTCAAGGGGGACATTTCCATCAATACCGGCGAGCGGATTTATCACGTCGCAGGGCAGGAGCATTACTGGGAGACGAAGATCAGTCCTCAGTACGGCGAGCGCTGGTTCTGCAGCGAAGCAGAGGCCGTCGCGGCCGGCTGGCGAAAAGCGAGAAGGTGATACGAGCCTCATGGCAGAGCGTAGCGGCAAGACCGCATATCCTTCTATGCAGCTTTTGAGATCTCTCCCCCCGGCATCAGTGCAGCACTGGCTCGCGGGCTTTGACCCAGCGATCGACTTCGAAGATGATCAGGTCTATCTCGTTGTTCGAAAGCTTGCGGCAGATCTCGTTCTCCACCCGAAGCATCACCCGGACCATTAGCGTCTTGGTGGCGTCGGACACGACCATGATCAAGGCTTCGCAGGTCGTCTGCCGGCCGGCACTCGCACGATTCACCTTCGTTGCCTGGTCTGGTGTGAGGCGCTCGCCGCGCTGATGTCGGCCGATCAAGGCGCGAGCTTCCATCCTGCGCATTTCTTCCTGCGGGACATAACGAGTCGCGTCTGGTGCATTGATCGAGGTCATGGCGCCGTCGAATGCGTGAATGGCTTTGCTCGATGGTGCGTTCCTTGCCTCCTGCCGAGTCCATACAGGTGCGGGCGCCAGCGCGGCGCGTCTGACGAGGTTGCGAGGTCTTTCAAGACGATCGCCTGACGTGCCGCTCATGGGCACGCCCCGATGGGTGTCGGAACCAAAGTCCTTGAGCAAAGTTTCCCTACCGAAGGGCGTTTTAGGTTTTTGGAGAACTCGAATGAAGACCATCATCCTGGGCGCATTGGCGCTTTGCTTGGCTGCCCCTGCGGTCGCGTCCGCAGAAGAAGGCATCGTCATCCAGACCCACCGACACCACCACCGCCATTCTTGGGACGACAACAATAACGACCGTGTGGTCATCTATCGGAACGGACACCGTCTCCATCGCCGCCATCATGGCGAGCAGGCGTTTTACGACAATGGCGAGCGCGCTTGGGGCCGGCATCATCATCGGTCCAGCGACGTTGTGGTCACCGGATCGATCAACCGTCCGATGCATCACCGCCGTCACGTTGTCATCCAGCAGGACGACAACAGCGACTATGACTCCGACTATTGATCGCGGTCTAACGGCCCGGCCTCTCGACTTCGACGGGAGCCGGGCATCGGAGGGAGGCTTTCGCCATGACGATGCTGTTTCAACCCTTGGACTCGGACGGTCACAAGCGGAGTGAGCTCTACCACGCTGCGCGGTTGTCGATGCTCCAATGTCGTGTGTTGACGCGCTTCGATCGGGTCGAAGAGGCTGCTGATAAGGTCCAGGCAGCGGCTGAGTTGTTCGCTGAGGCCGCTCGACCTGTCGGAAGCACTCAAACGCTCGGTATGTGAGCGTCAAGTCGGGCCCGCGGAACCAGCAGGCGGCAACAAAGACCCTTGGCACATCTACCAGCCGGGCCACGCGCCATTCTCTTTCGCCGGCCTTTGGGCCTACAATTCCAATCTCGACATAACCAGCTGCACCATCATCACAGAGCCTGCCGCAGACCCGATGAAGCAGTTGCANCTACAATTCCAATCTCGACATAACCAGCTGCACCATCATCACAGAGCCTGCCGCAGACCCGATGAAGCAGTTGCACGATCGGCAGCCTCTCATTCTCGACCCGGCATACTATGACGCCTGGCTGGATCCGGCGTCGCCCAAGGACAGCCTCAAGGACATTCTCAGCCACGACATCGACGGTCAGCTGCAGTTCAACCGCGTTGGGCGTGAGGTGAACACCAGCGCCGTCTACAAATTGCCCAACGACCATCCCGGCCTGGTCGGGCCGATCAACCCCCTATGAGCGACGAACCAACACGGCTTGCCGAGGCATGACAGCGGCCCCGCGCGATCGACGGCGGGTCGACAATCATGCGTGCGGGCACCCCGGCTGCGGTGAGGATGGAGGCTTCGGCTTCGCCCGACCGAGGCAGCTATCGCACTGGTTCTGCCTGAAGCACCGCGACGAGGGCGAGCGATACCTATAAGCGCATCAATATCGCTATTTCATACGGTGACCAAGCGTGGAATGTGGCAACTTCACCGCAGGCACATGTGAGCTTGCGCACGTAGAGTTGGATCATTAGAGAGGTCTCAAAGACAAGGGACCACCACATGACTGACGAAGACAACCATGCTGTCGAACTGGCGGAACTTACAGCGGACGTCGTTTCCGCATACGTAGCNGATTGCATCTGTGCACGCTTCATTGTCAGGTTTGAGCAGCCAGATCGCACCGGCTGCGAAAGAGCTTGTGCCTGCGGCAAATCCAAAAAAGTCTGTGTTCCCGGATTACATCATCAGCCTGGAAGACGGTCGGAAATTCCAGTCTATGAAACGCCACCTTGGCCTACTTGGTCTGACACCCGACGAATACCGTGAGAAGTGGGGCTTGTCTCACGATTACCCAATGGTCGCGCCGAACTACGCCGCTAAGCGATCGGCCCTTGCGAAGGCGTCTGGTCTAGGTCGGAAGGCTGAGGTTAAGGCGGCGGCGAAACGGGCGAAGAAGGAGTAGTCCGAACCCCACCTGACGCAACGTCAAGGTTGTGTGCGTCAAGTTCTGCAAAATGGGCGATCATGATGCTGGTCATGCGGCTTGGCGCAGAGCGAGCTTCTTGTGCTCGCGCAGATCATCCATGTTGATATAGCGGTTGGCCTCCATCCAGTTTTCGTTGGTTTCGACGGCCAGCGCCCTGACCAGGCGCAGGCAGCTTTCGGTATTGGGGAAGATGCGCACGACATAGGTGCGCCGGCGGATTTCCTCGTTGAGCCGCTCCAGCATGTTGGTGGATTT
>NZ_AYXC01000050.1:0-5492 GCF_000502275.1 Mesorhizobium sp. L103C131B0
CCAACCAATCCGCTTGGCGCTGCGGCGGACGCATAGGGGGAGAGAAGTGTCACCTATGTATCCGGTTCAAAGTGTTACCCATCTATCGGCTGGACAAGGGCAGAGGGGGGCGCCATAAAGCGCTACCTTCGACCCCTCTGCGTAGCTCAGGTCGCGATGCCATACCGCTCAAGGTCCGCCTTGAGCGTTTTTGCATCTGTGAACAGCACAGCATTCCAGCCGGCCACCCTGGCGCCATCGACATTTCTGGGGCTGTCGTCGATGAACAGCGTGGCTGACGGTTCGAGACCGAACGCGGCGACGTGATGGTCGTAGATGGCGCGGTCGGGCTTGATCTCACGGATATCGGCCGACACGGTCACGCCGCGCGGGCGGCTAAGGAAATCGAAGCGCAGTCGTGCCTCGGCAAGTGTGTCGGCGGCGAAGTTCGTCAGCATGGTCACGTCGTGGCCGCTCTCGATCAGGCCGAGCATGATGGCGACGCTGTCCTCATAGGCATGCGGCACCATGTCGTTCCAATAGCGTCGGAAATTGCGGATGTTTTCAGCATGATCCGGGTAATCCGCGATCAGCAGCGCTTCCGCCTCTTCCCACGTCCGGCCACGGTCCTGTTCGATGTTCCAGTCATGCGTGCAGACATTGTCGAAGAACCACTTGCGCTCTTCGGCATCGGGAATGAGGCGGCTGAACGGAATGTTCGGATCGTAGTGGAGCAAGACGCGACCGATGTCGAACACGATATGGCGGATTTCAGTCATTTCGGGCCTTTCAAAGCGAATGCTAGTCAATGGGGCGGTGCTTTTTGGTTGCGCCCGGTATCGCTGCTTCGATGACCTTTTTCATGACCGTCGGCAGCGCTTCTCCGGAAATGTCATGGGCCAGCGACCAGAAATGCCCTTCCGGCGCATCACTTTTCACTTGAGCGTGAAAAACTTCGAGCTCGAGCGCGAAATGGGTGAAGACATGCGCGATCTCTCCAGCGCGCCGCCAGTCGGCAGGGAAGGGCGCTGCCTCCGAAGTGGTTGCACCGTCGATCCGTGCTGTCCAACCTGTGGTCGGCACCTCGGTCATGCCGCCGAGCAGGCCCTTGCCAGGCCGCTTGCGCAACAGGATGGCGCCGTCGCCGCGCTCGGCGACGAAGGCGGCACCCCGCCTGAGTGGTTTGTCGACCTTGGGCAGGCGGACCGGGAAGCGCTCGGGGTCGCCGGACAGGATGGCGCTGCAATCCTCGCGCACCGGGCACAGCATGCAGCGCGGCCGTCTTGGCGTGCAGATCGTAGCGCCGAGGTCCATCATCGCCTGGGCGAAGTCGCCCGGCCTTGTCTGCGGAACCAGTCTTTCGACGAGCGCGCGGATTTCAGGCTTTGCCTCGCTGAGCGGCGTTGCGATCGAATAGAGCCGCGAGATGACACGTTCGACATTGCCGTCGACGACCGCCGCCGGACGGTCGAAGGCGATCGCCGCGATCGCCGCCGCCGTATAGGCGCCGATCCCCGGCAATTCCCTCAATCCCGTTTCGTTGTCGGGAAAACGGCCGCCCTGGCTCGCAACCAGATCGGCGCAGGCCTTGAGGTTGCGCGCCCGTGAATAATAGCCGAGCCCGGCCCAAGCCTTCATCACATCCTCGGCCGGCGCAGCCGCCAGCGCCTTCACATCAGGCCATTTCTCGACAAAGGCGCGAAAATAAGATTTTACCGCTTCGACCGTGGTCTGCTGCAGCATCACTTCCGACAGCCAGATGCGATAGGGGTCCGGCCGTGCACCGCCGGCCGCGGCGTGCGGCGTGATCCGCCACGGCAGTTCGCGATGGTGCGCGTCGTACCAGGCAAGCAGACGCGCGGCGATCTCTCCCGATAGAGTTGGTCCGGATGCGGCCTTGCGGGTCTGTTCGTGCAGTGCCATTGATCGCGGGCTGGCTCTAGGCTGGTGAGGAGCGTGGCTGGAGAACGTACATGGCAGGGAGAACGCCTTACGGCAATCCCGTTCCGGTGAGCGATCTCGCGACCGCGATCCTCGACCCCGTGCTGCGCAAGCGGGCCGGCATTTCGATCGGGCTGGTGCAGTCATGGGAAGAGATCGCCGGCCCCAGGCTCGCCGGCCATTCGCGCCCCGAAAAAATCCAGTGGCCGCGCCGCATGCATGAGGACGATCCGTTCGAGCCGGCGGTGCTGGTCATCGCCTGCGAGGGCATGGCCGCGCTGCACCTACAGCACGAGACCGGCGAGATCATCAACCGCGTCAATGCCTTTCTCGGCTTCAACGCGATCGGCAGGATCCGGATCGTGCAAAAGCCGGTGCTGAGGGACAAAGCCCGGCCGAAACCGTCGCCGAGAGCACTGACTCCTGTCGAAAAGGCCAAACTGTCCGATACCGTCGGCAAGATCGAGGATGAAGGCTTGCGCGCCTCGCTGGAGCGTCTTGGCGCCACAATTCTTGGCCAAAGGAAGCGGCCAAGGTAATCAACTGGAAATCAGTCGGTCATGAACGCGTCATCTATCTCGCGCATTCGTGATCCTGCATGTAGAGTTTGGCGATTGGAATGGGGACGGCGATGCCTTAATTCCCGCCAACTCTCGCCTTTTCTAGCCTTTGCGTTGCAAAATCAAACCACAGTCAGGTGATTCGCATGAACCGTAGCTTGTCCCGCAGAAACCTCCTGTCTTCGCTGGCCGTCATTCCGGCAGTGGCTATGCTCGCCGCATGCAGCGATTCAGGCGAGGATGCCAAAGCAGCGGATGTGAAGCCTGCGGCTCCCGCGGTGCCTGCTTCGACGCCTGCCACTCCGGCCGCCGTCAAGGTCCCGGAGTCTTCCGGCAATGTCGACATGGCCGAACTGCTGAAGCCCGGCGCTTTGCCCGACAAGCAGCTCGGCAAGGATGACGCCAAGGTCACCATCGTCGAATATGCTTCGATGACCTGCCCGCATTGTGCGCATTTCGCGGCGACCACCTTCCCTGAGTTGAAGACCAAATACATCGACACCGGCAAGGCGCGTTACATCCTGCGCGAATTCCCGTTCGATCCGAGCGCCGAGGCCGGTTTCATGCTGGCGCGCTGTTCGAAGGACAATTATTTCCCGATGGTCGACGTGCTGTTCAAGCAGCAGGCCAACTGGGTCGGCGTCAACAATACCAAGGATGCGCTGCTGCAGATCTCCAAGCTCGCCGGTTTTACACAGGAGTCCTTCGAGGCCTGCTTGACGGACCAGAAACTTCTGGACGATGTGAGATCGGTCCAGAAGCGCGGCGCCGATGAATTCAAGGTCGACTCGACACCGACCTTCTTCATCAACGGGAAAACCTACAAAGGTGCGATGTCGATTGAGGAAATATCGGCCATCATCGACCCTCTGCTCTGACGTCCAGGCGGCGCCGGAGCGACTGCGCTTTGGCGTCAGCGCACCTTTGTGCCTTCCAGGCAGGCGCGAATGAAGTTTTCGCGCCTTCGCCTCCTCGGCTTCAAGTCCTTCGTCGAACCCGGCGAGTTCGTCATCGAACGCGGCCTGACCGGCATTGTCGGGCCGAATGGCTGCGGCAAGTCGAACCTTGTCGAGGCGATGCGCTGGGTGATGGGCGAAAGCTCATACAAGAACATGCGCGCGTCCGGCATGGACGACGTGATCTTTTCCGGCTCGGGAACGCGCCCGGCCCGCAACACCGCCGAAGTCACGCTGTTCCTCGACAATAGCGACCGGACCGCG
Source organism: Mesorhizobium sp. L103C131B0 (assembly GCF_000502275.1). NCBI lineage: Bacteria > Pseudomonadati > Pseudomonadota > Alphaproteobacteria > Hyphomicrobiales > Phyllobacteriaceae > Mesorhizobium > Mesorhizobium sp. L103C131B0. The sequence continues at coordinate 3,701 of NZ_AYXC01000050.1, forward strand.
CCCGCCGCCTTCAACGACGCCGATGAATTGCAAGTGTCGCGCCGAATCGAGCGCGAAGCCGGCTCGCTCTACCGCATCAACGGCAAGGAAGCCCGCGCCAAGGACGTGCAGCTTCTGTTCGCCGACCAGTCGACCGGCGCGCGCTCGCCATCCATGGTCGGACAGGGCCGCATCGGCGAACTGATCCAGGCCAAGCCGCAGGCGCGCCGCGCGCTGCTCGAAGAAGCCGCCGGCATTTCCGGCCTGCACACGCGCCGTCACGAGGCCGAGCTTCGGCTTAAGGCGGCCGAACAAAATCTGGAACGGCTGGACGATGTCGTCGGCGAACTGGAGAGCCAGATCGAAAGCCTTAAGCGCCAGGCGCGCCAGGCATCGCGCTTCAAGAACCTGTCGGCCGATATCCGCAAGGCGGAAGCCACGCTCTTGCATCTGCGCTGGACGCTGGCCAAGATCCAGGAGGGCGATGCGCGGTCGGCGCTGGCGGTTGCCACAGCTCTGGTCGGCGACCGCGCCGCCGCCCAGATGGCTGCCGCCCGGGAGCAAGGCATCGGCGCCCACCGGCTGCCGGATCTGCGTGACGCCGAGGCCGCGGCTGCCGCCGCCTTCCAGCGGCTGTCGATCGCCAAGGCGCAGATCGAGGAGGAGGCAGGCCGCATCCGCGCCCGCCAGGCCGAACTCGAGCGCCGGCTGCAGCAGCTCGACGGCGACATCGCCCGCGAAGAGCGCATGGTGCGCGACAATGCCGACATCCTCGAGCGCCTGCGCGAGGAAGAAGCGACACTCAACTCCGAAAATGCCGGTGCCGCCGAACGCGAAGCCACCACGCGCGCCGCTTTCGAGCAGGCCGGCGCAACGCTTGTCACAAGCGAAGCAAAGCTCGCCACGCTAACCGCCGAACGCGCAGAGGCCGCCGCCTCGCGCAACCAGATCGAGCGCACGCTGCGCGACACCGCCGAACGCCGCGATCGCTTTGCCCGCCAGCTGGCCGATGTCGACCGCGAGCTATCGGAGATCGTCTCGAAAGTCGCCGGCCTGCCCGATCCCGCCGAGAAGCGCGCTTTGGTCGAGGACGCGCTCGCCCGGTTGGAGGAAGCCGAGGCCGGCGCCATTGCTGCCGAACAGGCTGTCGCCGAGGCGCGCGCCACCGAGAGTGCCGCCCGTCCGCCGCTGCAGGACGCCAGGGCCGAACTCGCCGGCATCGAGACCGAAGCCCGCACGCTGGCCAAGATCCTCAATGCCGCCAGCGGCGATCTTTTCCCGTCGGTACTGGAGCAACTCAGCGTCGAACGCGGCTATGAGACGGCCCTCGGTGCTGCGCTTGGCGAGGATCTCGACGTGCCGCTCGACCGCAGCGCGCCGGTGCATTGGGGCGAAAGCCAGGTTCAACCAGGCGATGCGGCTTTGCCGGAAGGCCTCAAGAGCCTCGCCAGCGTGGTGCGCGCGCCTTCGCAGCTTGGCCGCCGGTTGGCGCAGATCGGCATCGTCGATGCGGCGGACGGCAAACGCCTGCAGACGCTGCTTGCCCCCGGCCAGCGGCTGGTCAGCCGTGACGGCGCGCTGTGGCGTTGGGATGGCTTGACCGCCAGCGCCGATGCACCGACCGCGGCGGCGCAGAGGCTGGCGCAGAAGAACCGGCTGGCCGAGCTCGATGCCGAGGCGGTGCAGGCGACGCAGATGATGCGCGAGGCAGAGGCTGCCCTTGCCCAGGCCGAACAGGCGCTGCGTGAGGCGAGCGAGGCCGAACGCAACGCCCGCCAGGCAGGGCGCGATGCCCAGCACGGCCTGGACGCCG
>NZ_AYXC01000051.1:0-4138 GCF_000502275.1 Mesorhizobium sp. L103C131B0
GACTGGCTCACGTGAAAGAACATAGTCAAACTGCTTGCTATCGTGGACTGCGGTTACCTTCAGGGCATGCATCGGCGATGAGGCGCCGCATTGCGGCATCATCGTCAATGACAAGAACATGTTTCAACGGCACACCTCGTTTTGGGGGTTGCGCCCCGATCAGGGTTGCATTACCTGAATCTGCAAGCAAAAGGCATGTATTAGTGATGACATTACTTGAAATTGAACAACTGGTTCTCAAAACCCTCAACGCTCTAGTTGCCGAAAAAGTAGAGGTGTCGATGACAACCAGAATGCGGGATCTCGGCCTCGACAGCCTCGACTATAACGAGCTTGCTACGGCGATCGAGAGCCGACTTGGCTGGTTTGTCGACGATTACAAGCTCTGGCAATACGAGTCCGTAAGGCATGTCGCCGACGCCGTCGCCAGTCAGGAGTTGCGCACCGCGGAACCACCAGCAGTGCGACAAGTGCTGGAGTAGTGCTGTAGGCACAGGTTACGGTGAGGGCAGCTTGGGCGGCGGTAGCTATTGCCATTGCTCCGCTGTGGTTTCTATTCGTGACTGGTGTGTTTGAGAACTGTTGGGTCAGCCCGGTCCATGTCGCAGTGCCGATGCCCCCTTGGTGGCGTTGCCCGCAATTGCGATCGCTGCGCCCAGGGCACCAATGCTGACGGTCGTTGTCAGGCCACCCGTTGAATTGTTGTCAGAGGCAACAGTGCCCACCACACCATCCCAATTGGTGGTCGTATAGACCGACATGTAGTCACGGGACACGCTCTCACTATACGTGGTCACGATCGTTGCCGTCGTACCGGTTGGCACGAGGGCCGACCACACTGACAGATAGACCACACCAGAATTGAAGATGCTTTCCACCTGAGCGAGAAGGGTGGCAGCCACACCCCCAATCGTCATACTGTTGACGGTCACTGCACTTTCGGTGTCAGTGGTCTCAGTTGTCACGATGACACGACGATTAGCGTGTGGCGCGACAAGAAGCGGAATGCTGGTGTGGGTGTAAACGGTCGTGGCAGTCGAGTCTTCGTGAGTGCCATTGAAGACCAGATCTATCGGGAACATTTTCTCCCAGACGCCCGAGCTGCGCACATAGACCTGTCGAGCCTTGGTCCAGAGGCTTGAGATTTTCACCCATACGGCGCTAGCCGCCCCCCAGACCTCGGAGGCTTTGACGTAAAGGGCCATTACGGCTGCACCCAGAAATCACCGTCCACGCCGCCAGAAGGGGCAGCGGCCGAGATCGTGACGCTGCGATTTGCCGTCGTGCCGACGCCGAGAAGCGCCTTGGTCTGGGCAATGGACTGCGGTCGACGATAATTGTCCCCGGTGCCGTCACTCGACACGCGACCGACGAAGCTCGTCACAGCGTCGGCACCTGTGGCGTAGGTCGAGCGGTACAAACGCGTCGTGATATCACCAGCGCCATCGCGCTGAGGCGATGAACATGTATGGCGAGAGCAGAACGTTTGGGGCGGGACGAAGAGGTTGCGGAGGGCTGACAAGGTCGAGACGAAGCGTTGCAGGCCTCCCGGCGATCGGACCTCTGCATCATCCGCTCCCGTTTTCGCGGCGGCACATGGGAATTCTCCGCTCCGTTGTTCAACCCCTTGTGCGACCGGTGCTTGACGTCCGGCATCACCTGTCGCTTTGCCGCTCCATACGAGCGCAGCTAGTCGGTGATCATGCGCTTCGGCGCGAGCCCCTGCTTCTTCAACGGCCGCGTCAGCAAGCGCTTGGCGGCCTTGGTGTTGCGGCGGTTTTGCACGATTTCGTCCAGCACATATCCATCCTGGTCGACGGCGCGCCACAACCAAAGCTTTTTGCCGGGCGATGGTGACGCCACTTCGTTCAGGTACCAGACATCATTCCGGCACGGCGGCTTGCGGCGCAAGCAGCGAGCGCAGTCCAGCCCGAACTTAGATGCCCCACCGGCGACTTGTCTCATACGAAACCACGATGCCGCGTTCCAGCAGCATTTCCTCAACCAGGCGCAGGCTCAGCGGAAACCGGAAATAAAGCCAGAGCGCGTGGGCGATAATAGGCGGCGGAAATCGGGGGGCGTGTAGCTGACGGCGGGCGTATTCATGCCCCCCCGGCGTCCATGTCGCAAATCTTGACGATTGCTTTGTGTGTCAAGCCCGCCGCAGGTCTCAATGCGTTCATATGCAGACATTGTGAAAATCGCCCTATTCCGCCTTTTTTTACCGCCCCTTAAGTCCCCCGCTCGCATGCTTGTCGATGCATTGAACTCATAGCCATCGGCCAAGGATTTTGGAAAATATGTTTCCGCTCGCAGCAGAAAACGTGAGAGTCGCTGTAGGCCTAACGTCAAGGGGAGAGAGCGGTTTGATTGGACGAAATGGGTACCGGAGTACCGAGTCATGAAGCCACGAGGTAATCTGGTCCGACTGAAGCAATTTCAGGTGAATGAGAAGCGACGACAGTTGCACCAGCTAGACATCATGATTGCCGATTTCGAACGCATGGCGCGAGAACTGGAGTTCCAGATAAACGCCGAGGAAACGAAGGGCGGCATCTCCGATGTCAATCATTTCGCTTATCCGACGTTCGCCAAGGCCGCTCGCCTACGTCGTGACAACGTCAAGAATTCGCAATCGGACCTTCTGCGGCAGAGAACCGCAGCCGAGCCATGCCTCGCCGAGGCTGAAGCAGAGCTCTCCAAGGCGCAATTGCTAGAATCGCGCAGCGGCAGAGGCCACGACCTCGAACCCGGCAACCGAAGCGCCATGATCGGCTGAGCCGGACGGCTTCAGCGCGCCTCAATTCGCGACACCGACTGGCCGTTGGCGCGCGAGAGGCGTGCGGGCACTGTAAAGATATCAGCGTCTTGATGCAGCGATAGCTGGTCGGGACGGCTGTCATGCTGCGGCGACATACGCGATTTTGCCAGATTTGCATAGCGGCGTTACGCAGGTATGGGGGAAAGTGGAATTGGTTGGCAATCGGATCATCGGTGGAGACGAACCGCTGCCGGCGGACCGGCGCCTGGCGGCAACGCCTGGCGCTTTCGGCGGCGGCGGTAACGGCAAAGCAGGCTGGCCGCGTCGAGGATGAAGCGGCCCCTGCGTGATGCCGTTCTGCTCACGGCCGGGAGACGGGGTCGGCCCCGCCGGCCGGATGCTGCTCGCTTGGCGCGGCACCGTAAAGTCAACCGACAGCTTATGAAGATGTGCTTACATTGGGCCATGTCAGAAGTTGCTCGTGGTCCGCTCTATGGTCGCCACCGCTTTCCCCCGAGATCATTGCGCACGCGGTATGGCTCTACTTTCGCTTTCCGCTCAGCCTGCGCATGGTTGAGGACATGCTGGCGGCCCGCGGCATCATCGTCACGCATCAGACCGTTCGAAGCTGCGCGGAGAAATTCGGACGGCATTTCGCCCAGGAGATCAATATCAGCCGGCTGCCTGGGCGACAAATGGCATCTCGACGAATGTGTCGTGGCTATCAGTGGCAAGAAGCAGTGGCTCTGGCGTGCCGTCGATCAGGACGGCTTCGTCCTCGAAGTGCTGGTACAAAGCCGCCGAAATGCCAAGGCGGCAAAGCGTCTGATGCGCAAGTTGCTGAAAGCTCAAGGGCGGACACCACGGATCATGATCACCGACAAGCTCCGATCCTATGATGCCGCCATGCGCGACCTCTTGCCCGGCGTCGAACACCGGTCGCACACAGGCCTGAATAATCGAGCGGAAAATTCGCACCAGCCGACTCGACGACGCGAAAGGATCATGAAACGCTTCAAGTCGGCACGCCAGCTTCAGCGGTTCGTTTCCATCCATGATCCGATTGCCGACCTGCTCACTTTCCCTGCAATGCGCTGTCATCGGCTCAACATCGAGACCTGCGTAACGCCCCCATGCAAATCTGGAACAAGATCGCGTGTGTCGCCACAGCGTGACAGCCGTCCCGGCCAGCTATCGCGTGCATCAAGCCGCTGAAACTTACAGTGCCGGGCGCGCTGCTACCTGAATTTCCTTACCCGCTCAATCAATGTGACAGCACCGATTCTTCTCAACCGCGGCATGCCCTCAGATCGCCACCTGCGTGCCGATCTCGACCACACGTCCGGTCGGGATCTGGAAATACTCCGTCGCATCGGC
>NZ_AYXC01000052.1:0-3267 GCF_000502275.1 Mesorhizobium sp. L103C131B0
CGATCATGTCCGCCAGGCTGTGGACGACCTGGTCCGGGCAGCGCGGATCGTCGATGCAACGCGCCAGACGCTCGGCCACCCGCAACCGCTTTTCCACCTCGGCCTAGGCCAGAACGCCGCTGTGGACGACAGCATGCCGCCGTCGAAACGGGCGACGACGGACTTGCCGCCGACTAAAAACCGCTCAGCGGCAGCGCAAGATCGTTCATGGTAGGTGTGGTCTCCGGGAAATTTCGGATCGGCTTAAGCAACCAAATCCTACGTCATTTCAACGGGCTTGCGCCACATNGGTGTGGTCTCCGGGAAATTTCGGATCGGCTTAAGCAACCAAATCCTACGTCATTTCAACGGGCTTGCGCCACATCCACCAACCCCCATGAATTTGGTTAGGTTGATGCTGCGTGCCGCCGCCGTGAGGCCGCGCTCGCTAAGCAGCGCGTCGAGAACGACGAGAAGATTCAGATCGAGCCCTTTGAAACGCATGTCTTAGCTATCCATAGCGTGGATGAATTTGATTGAAACAAACGATTTTACCAATTCTCCGGAATGTCGCATGGACCTGGCAGGACCTCACGTGCGCCGATCACTGCCTCTATCGCGTGGCGAGTCCCTTGAGAAGAGCTCGAAAGAGGAAATCTGTCGCGTGCGGTGGAGATTGTACTGGGAATGAGAGGCAGCGCTCCAAATCATGTCGAACTCTCCGACGAATGGCGACCGGTACATAGTTGATCGCAACTGGTCCGGAGCTATGAAACATCTCGATTACATATGAGGTGCCGAGTGAATACGCCGACAGCACCCACCGTCGCAGCGTTTAGCTGACGTTTGACGACGGTTCCTATCCATTTACACGCAGATTCTTGATGTGCTGGCGCAAAAGCGGGAGGCCGGCGACTTTTCTTCGTCATCGGGCTGACGCCGCAGAAGCCGGAACTCGTCCGGTTCCTATGGGCATTGGGCTTGGTCGGCGCACAGGCTCTATGAGGGGCAATTTTGGCAACGCGACGCGACTCGGGTTTTGAACGACGCCGAAAACGCAAGCTGGAAAGGAACAAGATGGCAGATCAACTCGCCAACGAAATAATCGCAATGATCAAGAAGCGCGCCGCGTCGGAGGGCGGCATAGCGCCTGCCACGGGCGGCGAAATAACGGCTGCCACGGGACTGACTTCGCTCGGTATCGATTCACTGGGATTGGCGGACGTTCTCTGGGACCTGGAGCAGGCCTACGGCATCGAGATCGAGATGAATACGGCCGAGGCATGGTCGGATCTCCAGAATGTTGGGGGCATGGTGGAAGCCGTGCGCAGCTTGCTCCCTACGGGGGTGTGAATGGACAGGCGCGTCGTGATTACTGGGATTGGCGGGATTTGCGGGCTTGGAACCAACGCCGCCGCCATTTGGACAGAGATGCGAGAAGGCCGCTCCGCCATTGGCCCAATCGTCAACTCCGAGTTCCATGAATTGAGGGTCAGGATCGGTGCCGAGATCAAGGCCCTGCCGGAGCATGACATCGACAGCAAGCAACTCATCTCCATGGACCGCTTCAGCCTGCTCGCTGTGCTTGCGGCGCGCGAAGCCATGCGTCAGGCCGGACTTTCCTCCAAAGAGGGAAATAGCTATCGCTTCGGTGCGACGGTGGGCGTTGGCGGCTGCGGGTGGGATGCGATCGAGCAAACCTACCGCGCCATCCTTCTGGGCGGTAAGCGTGCCGCTCTCTTGACTGTACCCAAGGCAATGCCGGGTGCCGCTGCCGGCCAGGTCAGCATGAGTCTCGGCCTGCGCGGGCCGGTCTTCGGCGTCACGTCCGCCTGTTCCTCGGCAAACCATGCGATTGCCTGCGCGGTGGACCAGATCAGGCTCGGCCGGGCCGACGTGATGCTTGCCGGCGGCAGCGAAGCGCCGCTCATATGGGGTGTGCTGAAGGCATGGGAAGCGATCCGCGTGCTTTCGCCCGATACTTGCCGGCCATTCTCGGCCGATCGCCAGGGCCTGTCGCTTGGTGAAGGCGCCGGCATGGCGGTGCTGGAAAGCTACGAGCATGCCTTGGCTCGGGGCGCCACCATCCTTGCCGAAATTGCCGGTGTCGGCCTTTCCGCCGATGCGTCCGGCATCGTCGCGCCGACTGTCGAGGGGCCGGAGGCAGCAATGCGGGCCTGCCTTGCCGATGCCAGGCTGGACGCCGAGGATGTCGACTATCTCAACGCGCACGGCACCGGCACCAAGGCCAACGACCAGATCGAGACGGCGGCGATCAAGCGCGTCTTCGGTCAGCACGCCTTCTCAATGTCCATTTCTTCTACCAAGTCCATGCACGCGCATTGCCTCGGCGCGTCCGGCGCGCTCGAGTTGATCGCCTGCGTGATGGCTATCCGCGAGAGCGTCGTCCCGCCGACTGCCAATTATCGTGAGCTGGACCCCGATTGCGATCTCGACGTCACGCCCAATGTGGCACGCGAGCGCAAGGTGCGCGTGGCACTGAGCAACTCCTTCGCCTTTGGCGGCACGAACGCGGTTCTGGCGTTCAGGCAGGTGTAGAAGCCATGAAAGATGCTTCCGGCAACATTATCTCTCGCATCCAGATGCTTGCCGGATAACCTTGTGAAGGGCGCGTCATTGACCGCCTCGGCGAATGCGGGAAGTGGCAGCGGAAGATCGAGGATCCGGGGGTATCGTCTTTGCGAAATTCTTAACTGTTGAACCGGCTTGGACGTACCGCCGCCCCGTAAAAGGTAAGCGAGGCCATGCGGGCTCGGCTTGAGGGTCTGAAGCTGTACACGACAATGTCTGGAAGCCGCAGGGTCGGCTCTGCGCCCGTTATAGTCGCCTGAGTGCTGCCGGCCCGGCCGCGCCGCGGGCGCCGTCAATGAGCTCCTTGAACATGCGGACCTTGCCTCTCTTGGCCGACGCTTCCAGGCGTGCTGTCGTGCTGGCCTCCAGATCCGCCACATGCTTGCGCAGGGTCGTGGTGGGCGCGAGGCCAAAGATGAAGTCGACGCGCAGCACCAGTCGATGACCTGGGTTGCAATAATGGCTATCCCCGCGGAGCAGGATTCGAATGTTCGGCCAGTTGATCCGGATCGCCCGCACCAGACGGCGCAGGTGGGGCGGATCTCAGCCCCACTCGGCCGCTTGGCCGGTCGCAGGATCGCGCTGACGAACCGTCCCGCACCATCGAACACGACGATCGGCTGGAAGCCGTACTCGTATGGTGGGCATTGAACAGGCGAAGCTGTTGGCCTCCGTGCACAGCGTCGAAGGTGTCGT
>NZ_AYXC01000053.1:0-3121 GCF_000502275.1 Mesorhizobium sp. L103C131B0
AGGGCCGATAAGCGATACCGTTGCCCACAACATGGCACGCAATGGTCTGCTGCAAGCAGCGCGTTGCAATGCCGAGGTCGTGCAAGCTCTCGGTCTTGGAAAGCGGATCGCTGCCCGATGGCAAAAGGCCAATGCCAAGTTTCTGGCCGCCAACCGGAAAGCTGGGGACGTGGCAGGTGGGCTGGGTGCCATTTCAAAGTCGCTGCGCGTGCTGCTGCAATCGGCCATTCTTGCCGTCGGTGCGTACCTTGTCGTCAGGGAAGAGGCTACGGCCGGGGTCATGATTGCCAGTTCGATCATGATGGGGCGTGCGCTGGCTCCGGTCGACCTCGCCATTTCAAGCTGGAAACCCTTCCTCATGGCGCGCCAGGGTTGGGCGCGGCTGGAGGACCTCTTGGAAAAGGTTCCTGAAACCGCTCCTGTTATGCTAATGCCTGCACCTGAACGCGAACTGCGCCTCGAAAGCGTGACAATCGTTCCGCCCGGCGAAAGCAAGCCGACCGTGACCGGCCTTGCGTTTGCCATTCAGGCGGGAAGCGCACTCGGGGTCATCGGCCCGTCGGGCTCGGGCAAGTCGACACTCTCGCGCGCCATCGTCGGCGCATGGACGCCGGTCGCCGGGAAGGTTCGCATCGACAGCGCAAGCCTCGATCAATGGGACCGGGAAGCACTAGGCCGTCACATCGGCTATCTGCCACAAGGTGTTGAATTGTTCGATGGCACCATTGCCGAAAACATCGCTCGTTTTGAAGATGATCCTGACCCTGAGGCTATTGTCGCCGCGGCGAAAGCAGCGGGCACGCACGAACTGATCCTCCGATTTGAGCNATGATCCTGACCCTGAGGCTATTGTCGCCGCGGCGAAAGCAGCGGGCACGCACGAACTGATCCTCCGATTTGAGCACGGATACGAAACTCCGATTGGTGAGGCCGGATCGGCACTTTCCGCCGGGCAGCGTCAGCTTATCGGTCTTGCCCGGGCCCTTTATCGAGACCCTTTCCTTGTCGTGCTGGATGAACCCAATGCCCATCTCGACGCGGAAGGCGAAGCTGCAGTCGTTAATGCGATCGCCTCCGTGCGCGAGCGCAAGGGCATTGCGGTTGTCGTCGCCCATCGGCCGAGCGCCATCCGCGCCGTCGATTTGGTGTTGGTGATGGAAGGTGGACGGCAGCGATCATTCGGTGCGCGTTCCAAAGTCCTGAAGGCCATCGAGTCTACACAGGATCACGTGGCAGAGCGCGCTGACATGGAGGATCCCGGTGTCCGGCATTCATCAGAACAATGACGTTTCGAGTCCATTCGCCGGCACCTGGTGGCGGGCCTTCTGGCGAGCGTGATCTTTGTGGGAGGAGCCGGAGCCTGGGCGACCTTCACGAATCTCTCCGGTGCGGTTGTAGCGTCCGGACACTTTGTCGTCGTTTCCTAGTGAGAAGATACAGCACCCGACTGGCGGGGTGGTCGGAGAAATCCTGGTGAACCCGGCATTTCGTACTACCTGGTGCGCCTGTCGGTTCCGATCTCGGCTCGCGCGAACGCGCTCCCTAACGTTCCATTGCTCGCAATGGGCAGTGCCGGCGCGACTCGGCAACACAGCCCCATGCCCGTTCTTCCGAGGGCGGCCCAACCAGGACGACCGGTTGCCAAGTTTTCCTGGACCGTTCTTTGAGTGTGAATATTCGGGCCGATTGCCTGGGGCGTGTCCCCGCCGCCTGCGAGCCCGCAACTGCTCAGCAGAAGGGCGAAGTGAACGAGAATGCATCCATTTCGTAAATGTATGCCTATCCAAGCAATCGATTTCTCCAATTGTCCGATGACGAATATGAACGACTCAGGCAGGGGCATCATTAGGAGTATTTTCAATGGCAAAGATTATCGAAGGTGGCCCGGGTTCCGAAACACTCCTCGGCACCGAGGGTGTTGACTGGATCGAGGGTTACCAGGGCGGTGACTGGCTTGACGGTCGTGGCGGCAACGACGAGATCTCGGGTGGCGCGGGCAGTGACCGAGCCATCGGCGGCGAGGGTAACGACCGCATCTTCGGCGGAGATGGCTGGGACGATCTCTCCGGCGACAACGGCCGCTTCAACGCGCGCGTCTCCGGTGAGGACAATGACAGGCTCAGCGGCGGACCCGGCCAGGATGTCCTCTACGTGGGTGACGGCCAGGACACGTTGACCGGGGGCAGCGACAGTGACACGTTCGTGTTCCAGTTCCACAATCCGGTGCCTGGGGTTGTCGGGTCGACGTCGGACATTACCACTATCACCGATTTCAACCCGGCGGAGGACAAGTTCGCCTTCGATGCGGTAGGCCTCTACAACGACGGTTTTGGCGCGAACTTCGTCAACAACGCCAGCATACAGTCCGGCTACCCGGTGAGCAGCTTCTACAGCGGTGCGGCGTCGGGTGCGAACGGCGAACACGTCGTGGTGATCACTGGTGAATCTTTCAACTCTGCTAATGAGGCGGCGAGTGCGATCTCCGGCGAGCACGCCGGCGACATCATTGTCTACCAAAGCAGCTACACTGACAGAGTTGCAACTCTGGCCTATGTCACCGCCGACGGCAGCGCGCACGAGTTCGCCCACCTGGGCGGTGTAGTCACCGTGGCCGACCTAGGCCTGACCGCGTCGGACTTCACCTTCGTTTGATCCAGAAAACCCATGCGGAACCGCGCCCGCCCCGCCCCCCCGGGCGGGCGCTTTCCCGTCCGTTTCCGCTACTTGCCATGGGCCGGGGCGCCTGGGAGCAGTCAGCGTGTACAGTGACGAAGCCCTGCGCGTCGCGCTGCTCGTGGACCGAAATCTCCTGAAGGTGTGGAGGCGGAAGCCTGTTCGGGCCCTTGCGGCCGACCAGGATGAATCCCTTCCAAACCTTCAGCCGGACGGTGTTGTTGACCCGCTCCATCAAATGCCGGGACCAAACATATTCGGCGGGAGCACTGATCCTGAACCAGCGAGCGGATGCAGTCGGTTGCCGATCGGGGAGCAATATAGGGAGCTGGGTCGCCAGCTGCGGAGACTTACGTGACAACCATTCCTTAAAGGATCAGCTTTGAGACCCTTCCCTCTGACTTCCGCGATTTGGGGCATTGTGTTGATCAGCGGCGTGGTCAACGTG
>NZ_AYXC01000054.1:0-1792 GCF_000502275.1 Mesorhizobium sp. L103C131B0
GAAACGATCGCCCCGCCGGCGGGTGGCCCGGCCTGCGTGTCGGCAGGCGGCGCTGACGGCCGCGGCGTCGGCACGGGCGCTACGGGAGCCGGTGGGTTGGGAAACAGGTCGACGATCAGGGCCGGAAGGGTAACTGCGCCTGGTTCGCCGCCGACGTTGGCCTCATTGCCGTCTTTCGGGCAGTCGGCAGCCGCCGCTCCGGCCGCGTCGGTGCAGTCGGCCCGGCCGGCATTGGGATCATTGGTCTGCGCCGACGCCGGCACGGCGACGATTGTCGTCGCCGCCACCAGGATCGCCGCAAATCGAATGACCGCCCTAGCTGCCATCAACCGGTTTCCTTCCCTCGATCACAGTCTCCGCGAACGGCTGGGCGGCAATAAGGCCGACGAGCCTGGTGTAGTCTGCTCCGGTCTTGACCGGGATGGCAATGCGGAAGACGCCCGAGGCGGCCGGCCCGCCGGCGATCTTCAGCGCGTTCTGGTCGAGGAAGACAGCGATGTCGGACATCTTCGCATCCGGCTTGAACTTGACCAGCGCGAACGGCAGTTTCGCCAGATCATCCTCGGCGCCGGCAACCTCGAAATCATGGCTCTTGCCGCCGGTCTGCACGTAGGACTGCACCACGACCAACGCCAGCAGCACCGCCGCTGCCGCCCAGGCGACACCGACCGGCACCGCCATGAAACGGCCGAGTGCCTGCGCCAGCCAGGAACGGCCCGCGGGAGCGCGGACCGGTCCGGCTTCGGCGTCGAGCGCCCTGGCAAAGCGGCTGAGCGCATCGGCCGGTGGCCGGATCGCCTCGTTGGCGGCGGTGGCGCCGGAGAATTCCGCCTCAGCCTCGCCAAGCGCCGCCGTCGCCGCCGGATCGGACGCCAGCCATTCCTCGACGGCTTCGAGGTCCGAGCCTTCCAGCGAGCCGTTCAGGTAGAACGGCAGCAGCGTTTCCATTTCGTCACGGCGCGACATTTTTTCAGCGGCGCTCATGTCTTCAGGATTGCTCATGGCCACCCCCTGTCGTAACCGGCGGCCTTGAGGGCTTCGCCGAGTTTCTTGCGGGCGTAGAACATTCGGGTCTTGACGGTGGCGACCGGGATGCCGAGCACCTCGCCAATCTCCGTCACCGACTGTCCATGGTAATAGGCAAGGTCGATCACCGAGCGGTGTTCCTCCGGCAAGGCATCGACGAAGCGCCGCAAAGCGGCGCCCTTGTCTTCCTTCATGGTGGCGACTTCCGGCGTGTCGGCGCCGTCGGGAACCTGCGCCGCATCGTCGTCATCGATCCAGTCTTCTTTTTTCTTGCGAAGCATCGACAGCGCCTTGAACCGGGCGATGCCGAGCAGCCATGTCGAGACTTCCGAGCGCCCTTCGAAACCGGGCGCCTGGCGCCACAGCTCGAGAAAGACCTCGTTTGCGATATCGTCGGCCATCATTTCCGATCCCGTCTGGCGCACCACGAAGCGGTAGACCCGCGCGTGGTGACGCATGAACAGCAGCCGAACAGCGGCACGGTCGCCCTTCGCGACCCGGTCGACAAGCGCGCGATCAGTCTCGGTCGCTGCCGTCATGGCCGGTCGAGCCGCCTGGCTCCTGTCTGCTCTGTCGCCGATAGGTTCAAAAAGGTTCATCCTTCCGCCAAGGAATTTTGGCGAAGCTAACCGAAGAAGGTGAGTGTTGCCAGAGTGTCTCCCTTCTCCCCGTCACTATACGGGGAGAAGGTGGCGGTGTCCGAACCGGATAGATAGGTAACAGAATGGACCGATAGCATGGGTGACAGTTTTCTTGTCCGCCGGAG
>NZ_AYXC01000055.1:0-1363 GCF_000502275.1 Mesorhizobium sp. L103C131B0
GAGCGGCGAGATCGCCAAGGCGCTTGGCATGCAACCTTCGGCAGCGGAAAGCGAGCGCATGGCGCGGCCGCCGACCGAAAACCTCGAAGCCTACGACTTCTATCTTCGTGCCGAGCAGACAGCACGGACCGGTCGGCGCGACGGCCTGCGGGAGGCGCTCACGCTCTACGACAAGGCGGAGCAGCTCGACCCCGCTTTTGCGGAAGCCTTCGCGGCGGATGCAAGCACGACGGTGTATATCTGGCGTGAATCGTTCAATGACATCATGCAGAGCGCGCCAGCACGAAAGAGAGCCTATGAGAAGGCGAGCCGAGCTTTGCAACTCGACCCTGACCTTTCGTCGCCCTATGCTATTCTTGGGATCATGCAGGTCGTGGATCGCCGCTACGAGGAAGCCATCGCTTCGGTCGAGCGAGCCGTCGCACTCGGCCCCGGCGATGCTGAGACGCAAATAGCCCTGGGATACGTGCAACTGTTCGCCGGCAGTCATGCTGAGGCTGCCGAAGCGGTCGAGACGGCGCTCAGGCTCGATCCCAACCTTTCACCTGTAAACCGGCAAATTGCCGGTCTGGTCTTTCTAATTCAAGGGAGCAACGACAGGGCGATCGAGGCCCTCGAACGCACCCGCGACGATGCGCCGTCAGTCGGAGATTTCACGATCACGCTTGGTGCCGCCTACGCCCGCGCCGGCCGCCTGCAGGATGCCAGGGCGGCAGTGGCCGAGGGGCTAGGTGCCATGTCCACACCAGGTTTCGATTCATTGTCCGCATACCGACTCAACGGTGCCCAATATCGTAACCCGCAGGATTTGGCTCTCATCGTCGACGCGTTGCAGCAGGCGGGCTTGCCCGAATGGCCGTTCGGTTTCACCGGCGATGAGCACAACCGCTTGAAGGGCAAGGAGATCGCCTCGCTGGTGCTGGGCCATACTCTGCAGGGTCAGCTTGAGCCCGGTCTCCAACCAGCCTTCCTCCAGATCGGGAGCGACGGCAAGGCAGCCTTCCGCTCCACGACGCGGCTGGTCACCGAGACCGTCCGTGTCGATGGCGACTTATTGTGCGAGCTGAGCGAGAATATGTTCGGGCGCCCCGACTGTGGACCCGTCTATAAACGCCGCGACGATGGAGGCGGCGGCTATTCCTTCGTCAACTCAAGCAAGGTGTTTCACTTTACGGTTGTTCAGTAGAACCACACGCGCGTCATAACGGACGCACACACTCGCGTCCGATGCGGGACTAGAATAGGCTGCGCGAAGCCGCTTGATCGACCAAGGAGGGCGCAGGCAGGTATGGAGCGAAGGCTTACCGCGATCCTTGCTGCCGACGTGGTCGGCTACAGCACGCTCATGGGCGAGGATGAGGTC
>NZ_AYXC01000056.1:0-1346 GCF_000502275.1 Mesorhizobium sp. L103C131B0
ATCTTGACGTATTCAGCCGGTTCCGGCTCGGCGACGACGACGGCGTCGGCGGCGCGCGCACCGGAAACTGCGATCAAGGCCGCAGCGGAGCCGAGAAGAAGGCTCTTAATGTTCATTTTCTGACCTCCAGTCAGAATCGAACAAGATAGTGAAACCGGCGACAAGCGTTTTCGCTGTAATCAATTGTTATTGTTGAAGTTTATTGAAAAGATGGACCTCTGCGGCAGGTGATGCGGCCATCACCACAGGCGCTTGTTGGCGAAAGCATGCCCTGAACCGGATTTGAGATAGCGCTCGAATGAAGCTGCCTTGGCCTGGTTCGAAAAGGCCATATAGGTGACGATCCGCCACGGCAGAAACTTGGATGTATGGCTGGATTTCCCCGCATTGTGCTCGACAAGCCGCCGTTTCAGGTCCGTCGTTATGCCGATATAGCGTTCGCCTTCCGCAGCCGTACTCTCCAGAAGATACACATACCACATGAGCTGCTCTCCTTTGCCGGGGCTTCGGAGGGCATCCTCTCCGCCATCCTGCTTCGCGCTGAGGTGGGCTTGTCCTGCGAAGCTCGAAGGGCGAAGCAGGACCAATCGAATTTTGCAAGGGATTCTCTGGGCTTACGCTGTACGGCAGGTAGCACACCACACGGTCCGGCCCTCCTACGCCAAGGCTTCGGAGGGCATGCTTCGCGCTGAGGGTTGGGCTTGTCCTGCGAAGCTCGAAGAGCGAAGCAGGATGGCGGAGAGGATGGGATTCGAACCCACGAGAAGCTTTTGACCTCTACTCCCTTAGCAGGGGAGCGCCTTCGACCACTCGGCCACCTCTCCGTTGCGCCGCTGGATAGAGAAAAGCGCCGGCACAATCAACAAGCCGGCGCGATAATCGTTGAAAAATCCGCATTCGGCCGCAGCGGCGCCTTTTGCATGCGGCGATTCTACGGCAGTTCCCTGGCTGGCGAGTCGGCGACATGGCCGCAATTCTGGCCGGCCATCGCCGGATTCGGCCGCATTGCGCGGCGCTGGATAAGGCTTGCGGGCCCTTCGATAGTTAATGAGAGCTTTCTGACTGAGGCCAAATCGTGTCATTTGTGCAACAACGCATGGGGATAGCGCCCGCATAGCCCTTTCGCCGGTACGATCGTGGTTGAACGCCGCCGCCTCATGGGTAATGTCGATTTCGAAGGAGCGGCGCGGTGCGCATCTTTTTCGGTAGTGGGGATGGGGCAGGGAACGCTGTCCTTCAGCAAAGAATACCCAGACCCGTTTTTTAACTTTTGACTGGAGGTCAGAAAATGAACATTAAGAGCCTTCTCCTCGGCTCCGCTGCGGCCTTGATCGCAGTTTCCGGTG
>NZ_AYXC01000057.1:0-1342 GCF_000502275.1 Mesorhizobium sp. L103C131B0
AAGCTCAATCGTCTCGGCCCAGCCGTCATCAACAAGCGATTCGTGTGTCATCGCAGTGTAGAATCACACCCGATTCCGCAGGGCAATACCTATCTTAGCGCCTATGCCCAAGTGGGGGAGATCACCGCTGCGCCAGCCTCGCGCTCTCCACCGCAATGCCGAGCAGCGCCTGCCGCGCCAGCGCTTCCGACAAATCCGGCCTGCGCCTGGTCTGCAGCACGGCCGATTGCAGCCGGTTCAGCGCGCGGCTGAGCGCCTCGACGTTCCAGCGCTCCAGCGCCTTCTCCACCAGCTTGCGCCGCGAGAAAAACACCGGCGGACGGGCGCCGGCCACTGCCGAGGCGGCGTTGCGGCCGGCGGTGTCCATCTGGCCGCGCATGACCTGAAGCTGCTGCAGCTGCCGCATCGCCGAGGACAGTACCAGGAAAGGATGGCCGCCGGACAGGCAGTGGCGGGTGAAGGCGGTGTCGAAGTCACCGATCCTGCCCTCCAGCACAGCATCGACCGCGTCGTCGAAGGAGGCGCCGGAGACGTCGCCGGACATCGCCCTTACGTCGTCGAGGCTGATGTCCTTCTGGCCGTGGGCATAAAGCACCAGTTTTTCGATCTCACCGCGTGAGGCCAACCGGTCGCCGCCGAGATTGCGGCGCAGCGCCTGGCGTGCGTCGAGCGCCATCGACATGCCGGCCTTGCGCAACTCGTCGTCGATGACGCTGTCGATGTCGCGGGCTTCATCGGCGTAGCAAGGCAGCGCCATGGCGGTGTCGGCGGCCTCGACGATCGCGCGCAGTCCGACGCCCTTTTTCAGGTCGCCGGCCTCGATGAGAATGATGGCGTCGCGCGCGGGCTCCGCGGTCAGCGCCTTGACGTCGTCGGCCAGGGCCTTCTGGCCGCTGGCATTTCGCACCCACAGAAGCCGCCGGTCGGAGAACATCGGCACGGTGCGGGCTTCGTCGAGCAGCCGGCCCTGGTCGCGATCGACCTCCGCGCCATCGAGCCGGACGACTGAGAACGGATCGTCGAGCGACAGGCCGGTTTTCGCGGCAAAGGCTTTGGCCCGCTCGGCGACCAAGCCGCGGTCGGGACCGTAAAGCAGGACGATCGATATGCGCGCGTCAGGCTTCGCCAGCCACGAATCGACCTCGTATCCTTTTTTCTGCGCCATGGAGGGTGGTTAGCATGATGCGGTCGCTGAGTGAACGTTCTCCAAAGCGTTCGAGACCTTGGCGCCCTTCCTCTCCCTCCGGAGGGGGGAGAGGTGGCTCGGCTGTCCGAACCGGATAGATAGGTAACAGAATGGACCGATAGCATGGGTGACAGTTTTCTTGTCCGCCGGAGGACC
>NZ_AYXC01000058.1:0-1308 GCF_000502275.1 Mesorhizobium sp. L103C131B0
GGCCGATGCGACGGAGTATTTCCAGATCCCGACCGGACGTGTGGTCGAGATCGGCACGCAGGTGGCGATCTGAGGTTTCCGGCAGCCTTTGACGCCACGCACCGGTCATTGCGGGGCAAGCCCTGCGCTGGGAACATGGTAGCCCTACCGTTACGGCACTTGATATTGCATCGCAGCAAGCGTAGAGCACCGCGCGCTTATCGGAGTGTCGTCCATGGCCCTTACCAATGCTGGTATTGAGGCAGAACCCGTCGAACAATCGAGCCATCCCGAAATCGAACAGCACAGCACCAAAGTTCTGATGCTGGGCGCGCTCGGTGTGGTCTATGGCGACATCGGCACCAGCCCGATCTACGCCTTCCGGGAAGCGCTTGTTGCGTCCTCCGGCGGGGAAATCGCCGAGCGCGGCGATATTCTGGGCGTGCTGTCGCTGATCATCTGGTCGTTGACGATTATCGTCACCATCAAATACATCATGTTCGTGCTCAGAGCCGACAACCGAGGCGAGGGCGGCGTGCTGTCGCTGATGGCGCTGGCGCGCGGCAGTTTCCCGACCCGCTCGGCGATCATCCTGGCCATCGGTGTTGTCGGCGCGTCATTGTTCTTCGGTGACGCCGTCATCACGCCGGCAATCTCGGTGCTTTCGGCGGTTGAAGGCATGAATGTCGTTACCCCGACCTTCCAGCCCTATGTCGTGCCGCTGACGCTGGTCATCCTGGCGATCCTGTTTTCGGTGCAGCGCTTCGGCACCGGCGGCGTGGCGCTGATCTTCGGGCCGATCACGGCGGTCTGGTTCCTGGCCATCGGTCTTTCGGGCTTGAACCACATCATCGCCGATCCCGAAATCCTGTGGGCGGTCAGCCCGCACTACATCGTCGCCTTCCTGATCAATTCGCCCGATGTCGCCTTCGTCACCATCGGCGCCATCTTCCTCGCCGTCACCGGCGCCGAAGCGCTTTATGCCGATCTCGGCCATTTCGGCCGCAAGCCCATCGTGCTCGCCTGGCTGGCGATCGTGTTTCCCTGCCTGCTGCTAAACTATGCCGGGCAGGGCGCTTTCGTGCTGGCGAAGAACGGTCACGTCGGCCATCCATTCTTCGAGATGAACGAAGGCTGGACGCTGATCCCGATGGTGGTATTGGCAACCGCGGCGACGGTCATCGCCAGCCAGGCGGTCATATCGGGCGCCTTCTCGCTGACCAGGCAGGCGGTGCAGCTCAATATGCTGCCGCGCCTCGAAATCCTGCACACGTCGGAACGGCAGTCGGGCCAGATCTACATGCCGCGCGTCAATGTTTTGCTGGCGTT
>NZ_AYXC01000059.1:0-1307 GCF_000502275.1 Mesorhizobium sp. L103C131B0
TCGCCGCCAGCGGCGCACCGCCCTCGTTCGTGAGGCGTATATAGTCGCCACCAACCAGAACTGTCAACAGTCATTGACGATGTTTTTTCGATTTCTCGTGGAGATATCCACGGGGCGGAAATTCGTGAGCTGGCTTGGCTGAAATTGTGAGTGGTGTTCCGCTGAGGATCACTCTTCTACCAAGCTCCCATCTCTAGGCGGCGGCAGGTGCGTGCCATCGGCCTGAGAATCGCCTCCTGGCGAGTGTCGATCCCCACGCCAGCCTAAGCAGCGCTTCAGAGCCGGCCTTCCAGCAATTCCGCCGTGATGTTGCGGCCGGCGAAAAAATACCCAGGACCAGACCCGTTCGGCATCGACTGCGAAAGCAATGCTGACGGCACGTCGCCAGCCGATGATCCGCGGACCAGGCATGATCTCGACCCGCTCTGTGCCGCACTGTGGAAAAGTCGACACGCTCAGGCAATGGTCGCGGATGCCGACAACGAAATTCCAAGCGATCGCCGGCGACGCACGGGTCGGCTATGTCGTCATAGAGCTGGTCGAGTTCAGTTTCCGCCTTGGGGTGGAAGACAATGCGGTACTCCATTGCCTATTTGGCTTTCGCCTGCTTCGCGTGATGACGCGCCTCGAGCCGCGAAAAACTGTCTCGACAGGGATGCCCTTAGTTTAGCCGGATCCTGCCGGAGCTCGGTCAGGCGCGCCGGAACCTCCTCGCGCAACCATCTTTCCCGCTCCGCCTCGAAATCCTCGAGCATACGCAGGCCGGCGCGAACAACCTCACTGGCATTGTTGTAGCGGCCTGATTCGAGCTGCTTCCTGGTAAAGCTCTCATAGTGGTCGTTCAGAGCGTAGTCGGGCACGGCAACCTCCTGGAAGATTATGGCGCCGATCAAAGCCCGGTAACAATAGATAGCAATGATTGGAAGCGCACGATCACGGTTCGTTTTCCAAGATCTGATGGCGAGAGAATGGTTCGTCGCCTGGTTTTGCAGGATCCAAAGCGTCCGGTCACCATCGCGCCGGCGCGTGGCGGTTGCCGCGCTGACAGAGCCGGGAGCCAACCGGCTTCGCGTGGGCAAAGGTGCCGAATACAAAAGGCCTGCGAGCTGCGGGCGGTTGGGGGTCATGATTTGGCTTTTCTGTCCCACGGTCGGCTTCGCCTGCTTCCGACCCCTGGTGCAGGTTAAAATCGCCATCGATCACGGTCCGAACGCAAAAAGCCCGCGTGAAGCGGGCTTTTTTTGTTGGTTGCGGGGACAGGATTTGAACCTGTGACCTTCAGGTTATGAGCCTGACGAGCTACCGGG
>NZ_AYXC01000061.1:0-1038 GCF_000502275.1 Mesorhizobium sp. L103C131B0
CTGCCGACGCAACGGCTCCCGCGACCGAAGCTGCGGCTCCGGCGGCACCTGCCGCGCCCGCTGCTGCCCCAACAACCCCAGCGCCGGCCGCGGCCGGCCCGGTTGCGCCGAGCTTCGACGTCGTGCGCGTCGAAAGCAACGGCTCGATCGTCGTTGCCGGCAATGCTGCGCCCAATTCGAAGGTCGAGATCCTCAACGGCTCCTCGGTACTTGGCTCGACTGTCGCCGGTCCGGACGGCGCCTTCGTCATCGTTCTCGACGATCCGCTGAAGCCCGGCGACTATACGATTGGGTTGCGCGCGACGGCCGGCGATGTGGTTACCCCTTCCGTGCAGACCGCCGTCGTTTCGGTTCCCAAGGACGCCGCCGGCCAGGTGCTGGCGATGGTCGAGGAACCCGGCAAGCCGGCCGAGCTGCTTAGCGTCCCGGCGCCTGAGACCAAGCCCGCGGCACCGGCCGCCGGCGATCAGGCCGCTGCCCCAGCCGCTGAGGCGCCTGCTACGGCTGCGCCTGCCGTGGCCGCTGAAACAGCACCTGCTGCTCCGGCTGTGGAAGCCGCTACTGCCCCTGCAGCGCCAGCAGTACCTGCAGCGCCGCCGGCGGCAGGCGTGGCTGCACCCAAGATCGTCGTCGAGGCGGTCGAGATCGACGGCAACAAGATCTTCGTCGCCGGTCTGGCTGACGCCGGCCGCAAGGTGCGCGCCTATGCCAATGATATCCTGCTTGGCGATGCGGTGACCTCGCCCGACGGTCATTTCCTGGTCGAGGCGACGCGCGACATCCCGGTCGGCAGCTACACCATCCATGTCGACGGTCTCGACGCCGACGGCGTGAAGGTCGTGGCCCGCGCCGCCGTGCCGTTCGAGCGCGAACCCGGCGAAGCGATCGCCGCCGTGGCGCCCGCGGAGGCCAAGCCCACCGAGACCAAGCCCACCGAGACCAAGCCCGCCGAAGCAAAGCCTGCTGAGCCGGCCGCACCGGCTGCTGCCGAAGCACCGGCCGCTCCGAAGCCTGCGGCGCCAGCCACTATCGCGGCTG
>NZ_AYXC01000062.1:0-510 GCF_000502275.1 Mesorhizobium sp. L103C131B0
CCAAAGGCCGCAACGTCGTCATCGACAAGTCGTTCGGCGCACCGCGCATCACCAAGGACGGCGTCACCGTCGCCAAGGAAATCGAACTTTCCGACAAGTTCGAAAACATGGGCGCGCAGATGATCCGCGAAGTTGCTTCGAAGACCAACGACATCGCCGGTGATGGCACCACGACCGCGACCGTCCTGGCGCAGTCGATCGTCCAGGAAGGTAACAAGGCGGTTGCCGCCGGCATGAACCCGATGGATCTGAAGCGCGGCATCGACCTGGCCGTGACCGAAGTGGTCGCGGCTCTCGGCAACGCTGCCAAGAAGATCAAGACCTCCGAGGAAGTTGCCCAGGTCGGCACGATCGCCGGCAATGGCGACGAGTCGGTCGGCGCCATGATCGCCGAAGCGATGCAGAAGGTCGGCAATGAAGGCGTCATCACGGTTGAAGAAGCCAAGACCGCCGAGACCGAGCTGGAAGTCGTCGAAGGCATGCAGTTCGACCGCGGCTATCTCTCGCCCT
>NZ_AYXC01000064.1:0-396 GCF_000502275.1 Mesorhizobium sp. L103C131B0
ACTGCTGGAGCGCCTTCGTCAACGTCATCGCAACGACATGGCGCAAAGTTGGGAAGATGCCAATCCGGCTACCGTTGCCGTCTCCGCGCTCCAAGCCGACGTTCTCCGCTCAGCATTCCGATGCCTAGTCAGGGAAACCGGAGCGCCTCAGTGTCAATGGCGGAGACTGGCTACGAGCCTGGTGCGCGATTTCACCGGGTGCGAGCGGATCGAGCTGCGTTGGTGGATTGGATCGTCGGCAAGTAGCCGCAGCCCCCAGCGGCCCAGCAGCCTTAGGGGTTTGGGAAAAGCAGCAGCAGGATCAGCAGAGCCTGCGCGCCTAGACAAAACGATAGATAAATCGACATGATGATCATGGCCGGATCACCAAGGTGACGAGGTGCAACCATGTTCTCC
>NZ_AYXC01000065.1:0-319 GCF_000502275.1 Mesorhizobium sp. L103C131B0
TCAGCACGCGAGCGCCTGAATTGCCGATCTCGCTCAGCTGCGGCTCAGTGGCAACGTCCTGCAGACGACTGTTCAGGGGCCTTTGCCTCTTCGCTGGTCTCAACTCCGCTGTATCATGCTCACGGTTGATGAGGACCTCCTCGCTTGATAGCTGGTTGCTCCTGTCCTGTGCAGCGATCCGCTCGTCCGGCGCGCGCTGGTCGCCGTCGCGCCAGATCAGGGGACGAAAGGACGCTGCGGGATCCGAGGCTTGGTGATGGGGCCCAGTTGGCACGAAAGACGATGGCAGAACAGCGAGATCGGAAGAGCACACGTCTGA
>NZ_AYXC01000066.1:0-311 GCF_000502275.1 Mesorhizobium sp. L103C131B0
CCTCAGGAAAGCCGCCGCACGCAACATCCCCGAGCTTTGGGACGCAATCCGCGACGCCTTGCCACGCTTCACCGCGAGCAGTGCTCAACTACTTCTGCGCCGCAGGATACGAGCCTGAGTGATCAGATTCTGCTCTAGCGATGTCAGTTAACGGCGTTGGTTGGCGGGCGATCCTCTTCAAGCCGCCGACGACAGGGTGCCGCTGCTGATTGTCAGGCATCTTTCCTGCTGGACTAAAGCAGCCCGCGCGGAATGGTTTCGGACCATGCTCTTGCGAACACCTCGATTTCTTCCGGGCCTTCGGTGGCGCG
>NZ_AYXC01000067.1:0-207 GCF_000502275.1 Mesorhizobium sp. L103C131B0
GATCCGCTCGGCCTGCAGATAGGCGCGGTCACCGATGCGGATCTCGCCCGGCACCACCGGCACGCGGTCGATCAACTCGGCCTCGCTCTGATCGGTGATCTCGATGAAGTCGAACTGCTCGCGCTCAAGCTCAAAGGCGCAGTGCATGCGCCAAAGACCATTGTTCTTCTTCTCATACGCACCGGCCTTGGCAACCGCTGTCGCATC